>CAJUGH010000001.1 GCA_910586215.1 uncultured Acetatifactor sp.
AATGGAAGCAAAGGGGCTCGAACCCTTGACCTCCCGCTAGTCAGGCGAGCGCTCTCCCAGCTGAGCTATGCTTCCATGCACTCACTATAACACAGTTAAGGGAAAAAGGGAAGGGGAAATTTTTCAAACTGGGAAAGGCAGTAAAAAATGTAAAAATTTGGACTAACAGTCCAATGACAGAAACATATGTTTGGTGGTATAATGAAATAAGGATACCAGGTAAGGAAACACAGCAGGCATACAGGGAGGAAAGCTGGCATGAATATTTTTCTGAAATGTGGTTCAGAACGGGTGATTAGCATGGAGAGGACGGGAAAGCGTCTAAGGCACCTTATGCGGCAGGGCAGATACACTGTCAAGGATATCCAGGGGACATTGGGACTGGCCTGTCCCCAGCCGGTATACCGCTGGATCCAGGGGAAGGCCCTGCCTACGGTGAACCATCTGTACATTTTAGCGGGACTGTTCCATATACACATGGAGGAACTGCTGGTGTCAGAATGTGAGGTGTTCGGGGCTGTTCTACAGGAAAGGGAGGATTCCGGGGACAGGGGAATGCGCCTTCGTACGTATGGGGAATATGCCCTGCCTGGAAGCAGGGACAGGACACCGGGAAAAAACGGGACTTTGGACTAACCGTCCAATGACAGATGGCAGGATATGGGGTATAATAGTCATATGGCTGGCAGGTGCCAGGGGCAGCCGGGACTGGCTGTCCCTGGGAAAAGGGTTAGGAATCATTCCTGCGCGGATGGATGGAAAACCAGCAGGTCCTGTATCTCGCATTCCAATACAGTGCAGAGTTTGCACAGGACATAGGTATCCAGCCGGGTGATGTTGTTGGTGCAGTAATTATCTATCTGTTTCCAGTTCATCTCGGCTTTGTGGGACAGCTTATTTTTGCTAAGTTTTTTCTGCTTCATCAGTTCTGATAGCCGAATTTCCAGATGACCATAATTTTCTTCCATTGCTTTGCTCCTATTCCTGGTAAAGTGGTATGGTAAATGGTATATTATCCCCATTATTTTATAGTTGATACAGTACTTTTGTAACCCTAAACAAGTTGCAGAGATATAAATATAGAAACGTGTGTTTCCTGCAAATTGGGCTAATCCATTTTCAAGGAGGGACATGTATGATACTGTTCCCCGCAGCATGGCTGTGGATAGTAGCGAATTTTATCTGTTTTTCAAGAAAATGGAGTTATCTACTTGCATTTTCGCATAATGCTTGTTATAGTAGTCTTGCCATCTTATAGAAGTATTATAATATTAAATATAGAATACAAGAAGGAGGATATTATGGCAGAATTACAGGAAACGAAGACAGTAATGGACGGATTGGAGGGACAGCTATCAAAACTGGTCCATGAACTGGGCAGGATCGCGGATGCGCTTGAAAAACCGGCGCAGCAATTTCCAGGGATGACCGTGGAAGCATCCAATGATTTTCTGGAGCAGTTCTACTATGGGAATCTGGAACCGGCCAATGAGATAACTGGGGAGGACCTGCGTGCGAACCTGGAAGAAGTCATTGGGCTGCAGGATGCCTTGTGCAGCAAGCTTACGGGGGAACAGTGGGAGTTGTACGAGCAGCTACAGACTCTCTGTGAGAAGAGGAACAGTCGGGAGACAGAACTGGGGTTCTATACGGGATTCCGCATGGCGATGCAGATGGTTATGGCGGGTATGGTTCCTATGGGCAGGAATGGCAGCCTTGAAAGGTAACAGGGAAAGGTTAGTGGGGAAGCGGCACAAGAGAAAAAAGGTATAGAAGGAAAACGGAATAAAAGGGAAAAGGCATAAGAGGAGAATGGCAGTAGGCTGGTGAAAATGGAGAGTTGGCCTGCTGCCTTTTTGCAGGCATAAAACCACAAACTACCACATAAAAACAATATTAATCAAAGGAAAACAACACAAAGGGAATAAAAAAAGCCGTCAGATTTATTGACATCTGTGACATATGGGCCTATACTAGATATCATAGGGTTTGAGTGGATTTCCTGCCAGGATGGCCAGGGGACAGGATGACGGACCAAGGGGCAGGAGCAGATACAGGACAGGTACATAACGGAAGGGAGCGGCAATGGCAGACTATTATACACAGGAGATACCGAAGACAGACAGGATACCCGAATTGGTGGCACATCTGTATGCGAAGATGCCGGAGATCGAATCGGCAAGGGCCAGGCTGATCACGGAGTCCTACAAGGCTACGGAGGACAAGCCGGTGATCATGCGGCGGGCTATGGCGTTTGCACACATTCTTGACAACATTCCCATCATTATCAGGGAGGGGGAACTGATCGTGGGCAGCACCACCATTGCGCCCAGGGGATGCCAGACCTATCCCGAATTTTCCTACAAATGGCTGGAGGCAGAGTTTGACACGGTTGCCACCAGGAAGGCAGATCCTTTTTATATAGCGGAGCAGACCAAGAAGGAGCTTCTGGAGGCAGATGCCTACTGGGAGGGGAAGACCACCAGCGAACTGGCCACTTCCCTGATGACGGAGGAGACCAGGAAGGCCATAGAACATAATATGTTTACCCCTGGAAACTATTTCTACAATGGGGTGGGCCATGTGACGGTGCAGTATGACAAGGTTCTGGCCATTGGATACGAAGGTATCCTGGCCCAGGTGGAAGAGGAACTGGGAAGGTGTCATCCCGGTGATGCAGACTACTGCACCAGGAGCCAGTTCCTGCAGGCTGTGATCATCAGCTGCAAGGCCGTGATCCGCTATGCTGTCCGCTATGCCAGTCTGGCTGAGCAGGAGGCAGGCGCCTGTACGGATCCTGCCAGGAGACAGGAGTTGCTCCGGATAGCCGCCAACTGCAGGAAGGTGCCTGCAAAGGGAGCCACCTCCTTCTATGAGGCCTGCCAGAGTTTCTGGTTCGTCCAACAGCTTTTGCAGATTGAGTCCAGCGGCCATTCCATTTCTCCCGGCCGTTTTGACCAGTACATGTATCCCTATTATAAAGCTGACCTGGATGCAGGGAGGCTGACCAGGGAATTCGCCCAGGAGCTGATCGACTGTATCTGGGTGAAACTCAATGATCTGAACAAATGCCGTGACGCTGCCAGTGCGGAAGGGTTTGCAGGGTACAGCCTGTTCCAGAACCTGATTGTGGGCGGACAGGACAAGGACGGTGTGGACGTGACCAATGACCTGTCCTTCATGTGCATCACGGCTTCCAAGCATGTGTTCCTGCCCCAGCCGTCCCTTTCCATCCGCGTGTGGAACAAGTCTCCCCATGCGCTTCTGCTGAAGGCGGCAGACCTAACCCGGACAGGCATCGGCCTGCCGGCCTATTACAATGATGAGGTGATCATTCCTTCCCTTTTGAGCAGGGGCCTTACCCTGGAGGACGCCAGGGAATACAATATCATCGGTTGTGTGGAACCCCAGAAGGCCGGGAAGACGGAAGGATGGCATGATGCAGCCTTCTATAATATGTGCCGTCCCCTGGAACTGGTATTCTCCAATGGATGGGATAAAGGAGAGAAGATCAGCATAGAGACAGGCCGGGTGGAGGACATGGCCACCTTTGAGGAGTTCTATGATGCCTACAAGAAGCAGCAGGAATACAATATCTCCCTGCTGGTAAATGCAGACAATGCCATTGATGTGGCCCATGCCACCCGCTGTCCGCTGCCTTTTCTCTCCTGTATGGTAGATGACTGTATCAAGAGGGGCAAGACGGTACAGGAAGGTGGTGCGGTCTATAATTTCACAGGCCCCCAGGGCTTCGGTATCGCCAATATGGCAGATTCCCTGTATGCCATCAAGAAGCTGGTATATGAGGAGAAGAAGGTGACCATGGCAGAGTACAAGAAGGCCCTTGCCATGAACTACGGACAGGGCTTTGATGCCATCAGTGCCGGGGAGATCGTCACGCAGATCCTTAAGGAGATGGAGCACAGTGGCCTGGCCGTGGACGAATCCCAGGTAGCAGGTATGATCACGGCAGTGATGGAGACCCAGTTACCTCCCGAAGAGAAGAAGCGTTACGAGGAGATCCTGGAACTGATCGGGCAGGTGCCCAAGTTCGGCAACGATATCGAGGAAGTGGACATGTTTGCCAGGGATGTGGCATACACCTATACCAGGCCGCTTCTGCAATACCGTAATCCCAGGGGAGGCCAGTTCCAGGCCGGATTATACCCGGTGTCGGCCAATGTACCTCTGGGTGCCCAGACAGGGGCCACTCCGGATGGCCGGCTGGCCCATACCCCCGTGGCAGATGGGGTGTCCCCCTCTGCAGGAAAGGATGTGCATGGCCCTACCGCGGCGGCGAACTCTGTGGCCAAGCTGGATCACGGGATTGCATCCAACGGCACCCTGTTCAACCAGAAGTTCCATCCCACGGCCCTTTCCGGGGAGAAGGGACTGGAGAACTTTGTGGCGTTGATCCGTTCCTATTTTGACCAGAAGGGCAGCCACATGCAGTTCAACGTGGTGGACAGGCAGACCCTGTTAGATGCCCAGGCCCATCCGGAGCAGTATGCCCACCTGGTGGTGCGCGTGGCCGGGTACAGTGCCTTGTTCACAACCCTGTCCAAGTCCCTGCAGGACGATATCATCCGCAGGACGGAGCAGGGGCTCTAGGAAGGGACATGAAGGATAATGATTGTAAAAAGCGAATTTCCGATTCTGGAATATAGCACGGACAAAATCGCGGTCATCAATCCGGACAGGGAAGCATCCAAAGCGGACAGGGAGGGCCAGGGCGCAGGGGGATTTGGGCGTTTCCCCAGGCTCTGCCTGGTCACGTTCTTCGAGGAGGTGCTTAAGGGCGCGGTAGAGCAGTATGGAGGCGAAAAGATAGGCACCTATGTCTCGGAGATGAAGGATTTCCATGTGTACCGCTTCAGCGTGGAGGGGACGGAAGTCTGCGCCGTACAGGCGGTGGTGGCTTCAGGCTCCATTGCCATGATGACGGAGATGCTCTACGGCTCCGGCGTGGAGGTGATTGTCTGCTGCGGCGGCTGCGGAGTGCTGGACGATATCCCTGAGGGAACCATAATCATCCCGGTGTGGGCCCTGCGGGATGAGGGGGCATCCTACAAATACTTGCCGCCTGCGCGGTTCATTGAGTTACAGTCCGGGCCTATCCTGCGGTTTAGGGAAGTCCTGTCCGGCCACGGTATTCCTTACATAGAATGCGCCACCTGGTCAACGGATGGCTTCTACCGGGAGACCAAAGAGATGGTGGCCATCGCCCAGTTCCGTGGTAAGGTCTTCGGGCAGATCCTCTACAGCGGGGATATTTTGACCGGAGGCGCGGAGGACTATGACGACAGAGACTGGAACAATAATGTTTCCGCAAGGGAGAAGCTGTTTGCGCTTGCTTTGGAGGCATTGTGCAGGCTATGAATAGGAAAGATGGAAATGCCGTTTGTGCGGCAGGATGAGATGAAAATGATGACGGATTATTTACAGACAAAAGGACGGATCTTCGACATACAGCGCTACTCCATCCACGATGGCACAGGTATCCGTACCATCTGTTTCCTGAAGGGCTGCGTGCTGCGGTGTAAATGGTGCTGCAACCCGGAATCCCAGGAGTACCGCATCCAGGAGATGACAGTCCAGGGCAGGAAAAAGGTAATCGGCCAGGACGTGACGGTGGCCCAGGTCATGGAGACCGTGGAGAAGGACAGGCCCTATTACAACCGTTCCGGGGGCGGGCTGACCCTGTCTGGCGGGGAGAGCCTCTGCCAGCCGGAATTTGCCAGGGACCTGCTGCGGGCGGCCAAAGCTGTGGGGATCAATACCGCCATGGAGAGCATGGGCTGTGCAAAATGGGAAGTCATAGAGCAGATCCTGCCTTACCTGGATCACTATCTGATGGATATCAAGCATATGGACAGTGCCAAGCATAAGGCTTTCACCGGAAAAGGGAATGAACTGATGCTGGAGAATGCAGGGAAGATTGCCGCTTCCGGCCAGATCCGGCTCAGCATCCGGGTGCCTGTGGTTCCCACTTTCAATGACACGCCAGAGGAAATCCGGGCCATTGCCCGGTTCGCGGACGGGCTGCCCAGTGTGGAGGACATCTACCTGTTGCCTTATCACAGGCTGGGGCAGGACAAATATGAGGGGCTGGGCCGGACATATGAACTGCCGGATCTCCTGCCGCCGGAGCAGTCCCATATGGAGCGGCTGCGCCAGGAAGTGACAGGTTGCACAAAGCTCAGATGCCATATTGGAGGGTGACCTTGAGACCAACATCTCCTGGGGCGTGTAAACGGGGGAAAGCGAAATAACAGTGCAGATGGGGGTAGGTGTGGAGAAGAGAATCATAGAGGACATCACAAACTTCATTTTCCTGGAAGACAGACTGCCTGACAGGCATGACTGGGAGACTTCTGCACAGCCGGCAGATGTTATCTTTATTCCGGGAGGCTCTTATCCGGAACTGCCGGAGCGGGCGGCCGGGCTCTGGAAAGAGGGATATGCTCCCTATATCGTGCCTTCGGGCAGGTACTCCGTGACCACGGAAAGGTTTCTGGGAGCAAAGTCCAAGGCAGAAGTGTACTGGAAAGAGTATGAGACCGAGTGTGCGTTTTATACGGATGTCCTGCTGAAAAGCGGGGTGGATCCGGATAGCATCCTTCCAGAGCCCAAAGCCCAGTTTACCGCCGAGAACGCCCGGTTTTCCAGAAAAGTCCTGGATGCAAGGGGAATCTATCCGAAAAGGGCCATCCTCTGCTGTAAGGGATACCATTCCCGAAGATGCCTGATGTACTACCAGGTGAACTTTCCGGAGACGGAACTGCTGGTGGTGCCTGTGTATGTGAATGTGACCAGGGAAAACTGGTATAAGACAGCGGCAGGCCGGGAAAAAGTACTGGGGGAACTGAAGAGACTGGGAACCCAGTTTACACCGGAACTTACGCCGGAATGGCATCAGTTTGGAGAGGGATTCGCCTAAAAACCACAGAAATAAATAGAAAACAACACAATCCAACATGAATTTGTTGACTTGTGTGGTATATAGGCTTATAATGAAGCCAGGTAACCATTTTTTTAGAAACCATCAATCATACAGGAGGAATCAACATGCAAAACGAGTACGAAATCAAGAAAGAGATTTGCGACATCGGCAAGAGGATTTACAACCGGAACATGGTGGCTGCCAACGATGGAAATATCTCTGTGAAGCTGAGCGACAATGAGTTCCTTTGCACTCCCACAGGTGTGTCCAAGGGATTCATGACGCCGGAGTATATCTGCAAGGTAGATGCACAGGGCAATGTGATCCAGGCAAACGGCAGCTTCAAGCCTTCCTCTGAGATCAAGATGCACATGAGGGTGTACCAGGAGAGGCCGGACGTAAAGAGCGTTGTGCATGCCCATCCCGTGTATGCCACCAGCTTTGCCATTGCGGGGATTCCCTTGACACAGCCCATTATGCCGGAAGCTGTCATCGCCCTGGGATGCGTGCCCATTGCCAAGTACGGCAGGCCTTCCACCATGGAGATTCCCGATGCGGTGTCCGAGTATGTGCAGTATTTTGATGCAGTGCTGCTGGAGAACCACGGCGCGCTGACCTATTCCGATTCCCTGCTTAGCGCTTACCTGAAGATGGAATCCGTGGAATTCTATGCACAGCTTCTGTATCAGTCCAGGCTTCTGGGCGGTCCCAAGGAGTTCACGCCGGAGCAGGTGGAGGATCTGTATGAGATCAGGAGGCAGTTCGGCATGAAAGGACGCCATCCGGCGAATCTCTGCCCCAATGCCAAAGAGGGCAAGCCCAGCTGCCATACCTGCGGCGGTGGATGCGGAAGCAAGAAGGGCAATGCCACTTCTCCGGAACTGGTGGCAGAGATCACCAAGAAGGTACTGGAGCAGCTGGGCAGATAAGCGGCCTGCAGGAGCCATGTATGGAAAAGAGAGAGATAGAAGCAATTGTGCGTGAGGTTCTTGCGCGGACAGCGGACAGCAGTCAGATATCCGGTGCCATGCCTGTGGCAGATGGCGGGGGCAGACCCGGCCAGGGAGGGCAGACCCGGGTGGGGCTGACGGAGGCAAACGGCGGACTGGTCCATACGGCCATGCCCTTAGCCCTGGCATTGAAGCTGATTAGCCGGATCGAGGCCAAGGCAGAGGAATGGGGTATGCGGGTGGTGACAGCCGTATCCGACCAGGCAGGCATCCCTGTGGCTGTCCACTGTATGGACGGAGCATATCCGGGCAGCTTTGATGTGGCACTGAACAAGACCTATACAGCGATTGCTTTCCAGATGTCCACAGCCAAGCTTGGGGCCTTGAGCCAGCCGGGAGAGAGTCTCTATGGGATCCAGTTTACCAACAAGGGACGGATCGTGATCTTTGGCGGCGGAGAGGTACTGAAGCATAACGGAGTGATCCTTGGCGCACTGGGTGTCAGCGGCGGCAGCGCCAGACAGGACACCGACCTTGCAGCCTATGGGAAATCCATATTTGAGGAGGTAATCACGTGCTTGTAAATGAGAACCTGGTACAGGACATTGTACAGGAAGTGGTGGCAAAGCTGAATATGCAGGAACCTGCCGGGAAAAGCCATGGCGTGTTCCAGGATATGAACGATGCCATTGCTGCGGCCAAAGCCGCACAGACGGTAGTACGCAGGATGTCACTGGACCAGAGAGAACAGATTATCAGCAATATACGCAGGAAGATCCATGAGAATGCCGAAGTCCTGGCCAGGATGGGTGTGAATGAGACTGGTATGGGCAATGTGGGCCATAAGATCCTGAAACACCATCTGGTAGCGGACAAGACCCCCGGCACAGAGGACCTGAAGACCACCGCATGGTCTGGGGACAGGGGGCTGACCTTGATCGAGATGGGACCTTTCGGGGTGATCGGTGCCATTACACCCTGCACCAATCCCAGCGAGACGGTGCTGTGCAATTCCATCGGCATGATCGCGGCAGGGAATACGGTGGTGTTCAATCCCCACCCCCAGGCCATCAGGACATCCATGTATGCCTTGAACCTGATCAATGAGGCCTCCCTGGAGGCAGGCGGCCCGGACAATGTGGCCTGTACTGTGGAAAAGCCTACCCTGGAGACCAGTAACATTATGATGAAACATAAAGATATCCCGTTGATTGCTGCCACCGGCGGACCCGGTGTGGTGACGGCGGTTCTTTCCTCCGGAAAGCGGGGGATCGGCGCAGGGGCCGGGAATCCTCCCGCAGTGGTGGACGAGACCGCAGATGTGAGGAAGGCTGCCGGGGATATTGTAAATGGCTGTACCTTTGACAACAATCTTCCCTGTATTGCGGAGAAGGAGATTGTGGCAGTGGACACCATAGCGGATGAACTGATGCATTACATGATCACAGAGCAGGGATGCTACCTGGCTTCCAGGGAGGAGCAGGACAGGCTCATCGCCACAGTCTTGACACCAAAGGGGCTGAACCGCAAATGTGTGGGCCGGGATGCGAAGACGCTGCTTGGAATGATTGGGGTGACAGTGCCCGACAACATCAGATGCATCGTGTTTGAGGGGGAGAAGGAGCACCCGCTGATCGCAGAAGAACTGATGATGCCGATCCTGGGTATGGTCCGGGCCAAGAACATTGATGATGCCATTGAGAAGGCTGTGTGGCTGGAGCATGGCAACCGGCATTCCGCACACATCCACTCCAAGAACATTGACAACATCACCAAGTATGCCAGGGAGATTGACACAGCCATCCTGGTGAAGAACGCGCCCTCCTATGCAGCCCTTGGCTTTGGCGGTGAGGGGTATTGCACCTTTACCATTGCCAGCCGTACCGGGGAGGGACTGACCAGCACGAAGTCCTTCACCAAAAGCAGAAGGTGTGTGATGGCAGACAGCCTGTGCATACGCTAAGGAGTTCCAAGTTGTATGTGGAAACATAAATTTTAGGAAAGGAGATTGAAAATGGCTGATACAGCACAGATAGAAGAGATTGTGAAGCAGGTGCTTGCCAATATGGCAGGAACTGGCACAGGGTCCTGTACTTCCACGAAAGTGACGGCAGGCGGGGCTATTCCCAAGACAGCCCATGTTGCCATGCTCACAAGCTTAGAGCATTTTGAAGTAAAAGAGTTCCCTATGCCGGAAGTGGGGGATGACGATATCCTGGTGAAGGTGGAAGGCTGCGGTGTCTGCGGCACGGATGCCCATGAATTCAAGAGGGATCCCTTCGGACTGATCCCGGTTGCCCTGGGACATGAAGGCACCGGAGAGATCGTGAAGATGGGGAAGAACGTGAAGAAGGACAGCGCCGGCAAGGATCTGAAACTGGGGGACAAGGTAGTCACCTGCATGATCTTCAAGGAGAACCCGGATATCACCATGTTCGACTTGAACAAGCAGAATGTAGGGGGTGCCGATGTGTACGGCCTGCTGCCGGATGACGACATCCACCTCAATGGCTGGTTCTCCGACTACATACTGGTCAGGGGCGGTTCTACCGTGTTCAATGTCAGCGACCTGGATCTGTATTCCAGGGTGCTCATTGAACCCTGCGCAGTGCTGATCCACGCGGTGGAGCGGGCCAAGAGTACCGGCATCCTGCGGTTCAACAGCAGGGTTGTGGTACAGGGTTGCGGACCCATCGGACTGATCTGCATCTCCATTCTGCGCACCATGGGTATCAACAAGATCGTGGCGGTGGACGGCGAGCAGAAACGCCTGGAATTTGCAAAAGAACTGGGAGCTTCCGATGTGGTGAACTTCAAGGACCACAAGGGAATTGAAGCTTTGACGGCAGCAGTGCAGGCCAAATGTGACGGACATCTGGCAGATTTTGCTTTCCAGTGTACCGGCTCCCCCGTTGCCCACTCCAATATCTACAAGTTCATCCGCAATGGCGGTGGACTCTGTGAACTGGGCTTTTTCATCAACGGCGGGGATGCCACCATCAATCCGCACTTTGATATCTGTTCCAAGGAGATTACCACAGTGGGAAGCTGGGTGTATACATTAAGGGATTATGCCACCACCTTTGATTTCTTAAAGAGTGCGAAGAAGATCGGCCTTCCCATGGATAAGCTGATCACCCATACCTATCCCCTGGAAGAGATCAATGAGGCGCTGAAGACCAACCTGGCCATGACGGGGTTGAAGATAGCCATCATCAACAAATAGGCTGGCGGCTCCTGCCCAATTCATGATGGTAGAATGCTTACATGCTACTGTATATGTGCATCTGTTGCTGTGAACGGAGTGAACAGTAACGTGAAAAGGAACCACAGGAGGAAGTGAGTATGGAAGAGGCAGTAGGGATTCTGGAGGTATACGGACTGGCATGCGCCTTCCTGGCAGCAGATGCGGGATGCAAGGCGGCTGATGTCAGCCTGGAGACCTTCGACAAAAATAAACCTGCAAATGCAGATTCGTTGCCCGTACCCCTTCTGGTGACGGTCAAGTTCCGGGGAAGCGTCGCGGCGGTGGAAGCGGCCATGGAAGCGGGGGAGGCGATGGCACAATCCCTCACCGGCGTGGTGCAGCGGCATATCATTGCCAGACCTACCGGGGACACGGAGAAAATGTTGAAACTCAACGCATTTGATAAAAATTAGCATCTCCAGGTAAGGAACCGGGAAGTGCAAGGGAAAGGGACAGTATTGTCCACGAGAAAGGAGAAGATTATGGCACAGGAAGCATTGGGAATGGTAGAGACAAGAGGACTCACAGCCGCAATTGAGGCTGCGGATGCAATGACCAAATCCGCAGAGGTGACACTGGTTGGTACCGAGAAGATCGGTTCTGGGCTGGTGACCGTGATGGTCCGGGGGGATGTGGGAGCCGTGAAGGCTTCTGTGGAGAGCGGTTCCGCAGCAGCCAGCAGGCTGGGTGAACTGGTAGCAGCACATGTGATTCCCAGGCCGCATTCCGATGTGGAGAAGATTCTGCCCAAGATCTGACGGTACCGTACCCAGGTGTATGGACGGGGCATGGAAGTAGTCATGAACCGGAATATGCAGCCGGGGGATGCAGGCGGACCAGGAACTGGGCGATAGGAAAAGGGAAAGGAACCCACCGATGAGTAATACTTCATTAGGCTTTATTGAAATCTCCGGCGTGGTGGCGGCTGTGGATGCATTGGATATCATGTGCAAGACATCCGGTGTGGAACTGGCCACCTGGGAGAGAAAGCTGGGAGGCCGTCTGGTAACAATTGTGGTGCGGGGGGATGTGGCATCTGTCACAGAGGCGGTGGAGACTGCGGCTCAGAAGGCCATCAAAAAGCCAGTGGCCAGCGGCATCATTGCCAACCCACATCCGGAAATCATGAAGCTTGTGGAACTAAGCGCAAGCCGGTTCATGAGCAAAGAGAAATCCGGGGGCGGACTGGACAGTAGGACCATCCAGGAGGTCTGAGTAAGGTAACAGGAAAAGCAGCGGGCCTGCTGCCCGGAGGGGACAGCAGCCTGCCATGTATCCATGGGGAATGATCCATGGTACAGGAAACAAGTAGGATCAAGTGAAGATCAGGAGGAAAAACAAATGGCACAGGAAGCATTGGGAATGGTTGAAACAAGAGGTCTGGTGGCAGCGATTGAGGCTGCAGATGCAATGTGCAAGGCCGCTAACGTGACACTGGTAGGCACGGAGAAGATCGGTTCCGGACTGGTGACCGTGATGGTGCGCGGCGATGTAGGAGCTGTGAAGTCTTCCGTGGAAGCTGGTTCCACCAGCGCGGCGAAGCTGGGTGAACTGGTGGCTACCCATGTGATTCCCCGCCCTCATACAGATGTGGAGATGATTCTGCCCAAGGCTTGATAGGAGGCAGGCGAAGGAGGGGTATATATGGAACAGCAGACTGTTGAGAGGATTACCAAGATAGTTCTGCAGACATTGAACGGTATCCAGGAGAAGAGCAATGGCTATCAGGTGCCAGTGGGTGTGTCAGCCAGGCACATCCACCTGACCCAGGAACATGTGGAGGCACTTTTTGGGGAAGGCTACAGGCTGACGAAGAAAAAGGATCTGATGGGTGGGCAGTATGCCTGCAATGAGACTGTCACTGTGGTGGGACTGAAACTGCGTGCCATTGAGAATGTGCGGGTCTTAGGCCCTGTGAGAAAAGCATCCCAGCTGGAGATTTCAGCCACGGATGCCTTGAAACTGGGAATTGCAGTACCTGTCAGGGAGTCCGGGGATGTGACCGGGAGTGCTCCCATTGCAGTGGTGGGTCCCAAAGGGGTTATTTACCTGAAGGAAGGCTGCATTATTGCAATGCGTCATATCCATATGTCTCCTGCAGACGCCATGGCGGCAGGAGTCCACGATGGGGATATCGTGTCCGTGAAGGCAGACAACGAGAGAGGAACCGTGTTTAACCAGGTGAAGATCCGTGTGGATGACAGTTTTACCCTGGAGATGCACATTGATACGGATGAGGCAAATGCCAGTAAGATCAAGACTGGCGATAAGGTAATGATTGTACAGTGACAGAGGCGTATCAGGAGTGCCCTGCCCGTCCGGGCCGGTGACCGGTCCACGGCAGGGCCATTCCGGGACGCATCATCCGGTACATGCAGGTTCCGGCTGCAAGGCAGACTAAAGTATGGCCGGGAAGGTGAAAGGTATGGCGGGAAGTCTTGCGGAAGACCTGTCAGGCCCCTGGAGATAGGAGAGAAGCCATGGTGGTGGGAAAAGTGGTGGGAAGTATCGTGTCTACCCGGAAATGTGAGAACCTGGTGGGCAATAAATTCATGATTATTGAGCCGCTGGCAGATATGACAGGCGGAAATGCTCCTTGCATGGGTTCAGGAAGCACTGCCCGTTTTGTAGCCATTGACAATATAGGTGCCGGAATCGGGGAGACCGTGCTGGTGGCAACCGGGAGCGCTGCCCGGGTAGGAATGGAAGGGGCACCAGTGGATGCTGCAATCGTTGGAATCGTGGACGAGTGAAGGCAATGAAGATTTCCCAGATCAGAAAGTGCATTTTGCCATGCAGCAGGGGTATGGATGACATGCAGTAACAGGCCAGGCGCACTGGAGGTGTATACATAGATGGATATGCAGGCTATGAAGCAGATATTGCAGGGAGAAGGTATCGTGGGTGCAGGCGGGGCAGGATTTCCCACTTATGCCAAGCTGGATGAGCGGGCGAAAGTCATCCTGATGAACTGTGCCGAATGCGAACCACTTCTCAAGCTTCACAGACAGCTTCTGGAACAGCATGCGGGGAAGATCCTGGAGACATTTGACAGAATCGCCCGTGTGGTGGGTGCCCATGAGGCCGTCATAGGCATTAAGAAGGAATATAAGGCCACTTTGCGGGCCATAGACAGATATATAGATGCTTACCCGGATATGCGGGTACAATTACTGGAGGGGGCATATCCCATGGGGGATGAAGTGGTGCTGGTCTATGAGGCCACGGGAAAAGTCATCCGTCCAGGGGGGCTTCCCATTGAGGAGGGTGTGGCCGTCTTCAATGTAGAGACTGTATACAATATATACCGGGCAGTGGAACACCATGTCCCGGTGCAGGATAAACTGGTGACCGTGGTGGGTGAAGTGGAACATCCCCTGACCGTGCGGGTACCCATAGGGGCTTCCTTGAAAGATGTGGTGGCTTATGCGGGAGCGATCACGGCAAAGGATCCAGCTTACCTGGTGGGCGGTCCTATGATGGGGAACCTGATGGAGGAGACGGCACCGGTGACCAAGACCACCAATGCCATCATTGTGTTGGAACGCTCCCATACCCTGGTGCAGCGCAAGAACAGGAATACTGCCATTGATTTAAAGAGGGCGGCTTCTTCCTGCTGCCAGTGTGAGACCTGTACCAGCCTCTGTCCCAGGCATGGCCTGGGACACCCCATTGAACCTCACAAATTTATGCGCAGTGCCGCCAACCAGGATTTCCAGGATGCCAATGTGTTCCTGAATACCATGTATTGTAGTTCCTGTGGACTGTGCGAGAATTTCTCCTGTCCCCAGGGACTTGCCCCCAGGAGCCTGATTGCAGAGTACAAGGCTGGCCTGCGCAGGGCAGGGGTAAAGATGCCGGCAGATGTGCAGGCCGCCCCTGTAGAGCAGGGCAGGGAGTATCGGAAGGTACCGGAGAAGCGCCTGGCGGCACGGCTGGGGCTGTCCAGGTATGATGTGGAAGCTCCTCTTATGCCAGATGATTACTGGAAAGAGCAGAGGCAGGTTCACAAGGTGAAGATACTCTTAAGCCAGCACATCGGCGTACCTGCGGTAGCCCTGGTGGAAAAAGGACAGCAGGTATCTGCAGGGGAATGCATTGCACAGCCGGGCAAGGGGCTGAGTGTAGGGATCCACGCATCCATGGACGGCGTGGTCCAGGAAGTCACAGACCGGTATATTACGATTGCGGAAAGGTAGGGAATGGGCCAATGAGCAGAGCTTTGGGGATGATCGAGTTCAAGACGGTTTCTGCCGGTGTGACGGCGGCAGACGATATGGTGAAGACCGCCGCGGTGGAGCTGATAGAGGCCCAGACCGTATGTCCTGGCAAATATATTGCCTTAATCACGGGAGATTTAAGTGCGGTGGATGCCGCCGTGGCAGTGGCTAAGACGCGGTATCCCGAACAGCTGATTGACAGCTTTGTGCTGGGGAATCCCCACGAGGGAATCTTTCCAGCTATCTACGGGACTACCCATATTGAGCATATCAGTTCCCTGGGGGTGCTGGAGACCTTTGATGCAGCGGCCATTATTGTGGCGGCGGATGTGGCGGCCAAGACAGCCCAGGTGGAACTGATCGAACTGCGCATTGCCAAGGGAATGTGCGGGAAATCCTATGTCTTCCTGTGCGGGGAGGTATCTGCGGTGGAGGCAGCCATCGCCAGGGCTAAGGACAGCGTGGCAGAAGGCGGCATGTACCTGGATTCCACGGTGATTGCCCACCCGGATCCGCAGATCTGTAAGTCTATCTTGTAGGAAGGCCGTAGAAGGGAGACCGATCCGTGCTGGCAGTAGAACGCAGGAACTTGATCTTAGAGAAATTACAGGATGAGAAGAAAGTGGTGGTCAGCGAGCTGAGTACTATTTTTGGCGTGTCTGAGGAGACTATACGCAGGGACCTGGACAGGCTGGACAGGGAGGGACTTGCCACCAAGAGCTATGGTGGTGCCATCTTGAACGAGAACACCAGCTTTGACATGCCTTTTATCGTGCGCAAGAAGCGCAATACCCAGGGAAAGCAGGTCATTGCTGGGCTGGTAAGCAGCCTGGTGCAGGAGGGAGACCATATTATCCTGGATCCCAGCACCACCGCAGTGGCCATTGTGAAGGCCTTGAAGGCCAGGAAGAGGCTGACTGTGATCACCAATTCCATAGAGGTGCTGGTGGAACTGTCCGATGTGAGTGGCTGGGATGTGATCTCCACAGGAGGGACACTGCGGGAGAACTACCTGGCCCTGGTAGGACCCAAGGCCGTGGAGGGAATCAGTTGCTTTAATGCGGACAAGGTGATCCTCTCCTGCAAGGGGATTCACCTGGAAAAAGGGATCACGGACGGCAATGAGATGTTCTCTGAGGTAAAACAGGCTATGCTGCGATCTGCAAAACAGCGGATTCTGGCGGCAGATCATACCAAGTTCGGCAATGTGGCATTTTCCCAGATCTGTACCCTGGCGGCCATTGACATGGTAGTGACAGATGTGTGCCCCGGCCAGGAGTGGATGAATTATTTTGCAGAGAAGGGCATAAAGTGTCTCTATGGGAGAGAAAATGATGGCAGAGAAGACCATAACGATAGCCTTTACCAACAATAAGGGAGGAAGCGGCAAGACTACTTCCTGTGCGAATATCGGGTACTCTCTTTCCGTGATGGGAAAGAGGGTGCTTCTGGTGGATGGGGATATGCAGTTGAATCTGTCCCTGTCTTTTTTTTCGGAAGAGGAGGTACTCCGGATGGCTGCAGGGGAGAAGAACCTCTATGAGGCAGTCCGGAAAGAAGATGACCTTACGGACTACTGCATTTCCACACCTTATGAGAACCTGGACCTGATTCCTTCCTCTACATTGATGAGCGGTATTGAATTCGAACTTTTCACCAAGTGGCAGAGGGAACTGATCCTATCTAAGGGCTTGACAAAAATCAAAGAAAGCGGTAAATATGATTATGTTCTCATTGACGCCCCGCCCACCCTGGGGGGATGGGTGATGAATATCCTCTGTGCCTCGGACTATTGCATCCTGCCGGTGGAAGCCAGTCCCTGGGGACTGTTCGGGGTGGCGAACATGTTTGAATTCCTGGAGAAGGTGAAGAAGCTGACACCGGGCCTGGAACTGCTGGGGGTGGCTATCACCAAATTGGATGCCAGGAAGAACTATGGGAAACAGACCCTGGATGTGCTGGGGGAATATGACCAGGTGTCGGTATTTGACACCGTGATACGGGTGGACAGTGAAATTGAGTGGGCACAGGATCATTCCAGGCCGGTGATGGCATATAAGAAAAGTGCCAGAAGCGCCGGGGAATATATGGAGTTGGCAAAGGAGGTTGACAGAAAATGCCAGTAGGAGCAGGCAGTATCAAGAGGGTGGCGAAATCCGTAGAAAATGCCAGTGAGGAGAAGCAGGAAAAGAAGATTGTGGTGGCATCCCGGGAGCACACCGAGGCGGCAGATACGAAGACAGCCAGAACAATGGCAGTAGAAACTGTGGAGACAACAGCAGGAGCGGGAAAGACAACGGCCCCGGAGACAGAAGCAGCGAAGGCGGAAGCAGAAGCGAATACAAAAAAGAGGGCAGCAGGGAAAAAAACGACAGAAACAACAAAAACGACAAAGACAGCAGAGACAAAGACAGAGAAGAAGCCGGGAACTGGGAAGAAGGCGGGAACAGAACCTGCATCTGGCGGGAAGACTGCCACAGGGAACGGATCGGAAAAGGAAAGAAACGGTATGGCACAGGTGTCGGCAAAAGGGGAGGGCCTGCCGGACAAGGGCAGGAGATACGGGGTCGGGGAACCGCTTCCGGTACATCTTCTGTAAAAGAAAGTGGATGGACTGTTTTTCAGATTTAGGGAGATAATATGGCTAGGACAGATTATGAAAAAGCATTGAAACTGGGCAAGAAGGATTACCAGGCGCGGATGCTCCGGGGGGAGATGCCTACCCTTCAGGTATTGGATGACATTATGCCGGAACAGGGAGCCTACTATGAGATGCCCCTGGGACTGGTGCAGATTCCCACGGACCAGATCGTGGGGACGAAGACAAACGGCAGGAGCAATTCTTTTGCCGGCAATTTCATGCCCATTATGGGAGAGTGGACGGAATTTGCCAGCAAGTGGGCGAACCTGAGTACCAGCCATGTGGAGGAGGGTATTCGGGAGCCGATCAAGGCGTATGAATATATGAACAAATTCTATGTGCTGGAAGGAAATAAACGGGTCAGTGTCATGAAGTACTTCGGGGTGGTCTCCATCCCCGGCAATGTGATCCGGATTGTCCCCAAGCGCACGGAGGAGAAAGAGAATAAGATTTATTTTGAATTCATGGATTTTTACCAGAAGGCACCCATCAACTATATCTGGTTCTCCCAGGAGGGCAGCTTTGCCAGGCTCCAGGCAGCCGTGGGAAAAGAACCGGATGAGGCGTGGACGGATGAGGATTTGCTGGCATTCAGTGCCCTGTATACCAATTTCGCTGCAGAATACCGGGCCAGGGGCGGCGGCAAGCTGAAGATTACACCTGGGGATGCCTTCCTGGCGCTGATTACCCTGTTTGGCTATGACACAGTGGAGAAGAAGACCACCAACGAACTCAGTGAATTGATGGCCAGAAGCTGGGAGGAATTCGAGATCCTCCAGAAGAAGCAGGACATTGACCTGAAGATGAAGCCCAGCCAGGAGAAGAAACCCCTTCTGAGCATGCTGCTGCCGGTGAGTTCCCCCAAGCTGAAGGCGGCCTTCTTATACGAGAAGACCCCGGGGAATTCGGCCTGGACCTACGCCCATGAGTTGGGCAGGATCTATCTGGAGCAGACGTTCCCGGAGGAGATCTCTACCGTGGCCTATGAGAATGGCACGGCGGAAAATGCAGACGAACTGATTGTCCAGGCCCTTGCTGCAGGCTGTGACTTGATCTTTACCACCACACCGGCTTTTGTACAGGCCAGTGTGAAGGCAGCCATTGCCAATCCTAAGGTGCGGATCTTGAACTGCTCGCTGAATACATCCCACCGGTATATCCGCACGTATTATTCCAGGATGCATGAGGCGAAGTTCCTGATGGGTGCCATAGCAGGTGCCATGGCAGAGAACAACAGCCTGGCTTATATTGCAGATTATCCGATCTTCGGCTCCATTGCCAATATCAATGCTTTTGCCCTGGGGGCCAAGATGATCAATCCCCGGGCGAAGGTATACCTGGAATGGTATACCCGGAAGGAAGGGGACATTGTAGAGCGGATACGGGCCACAAGGGCTTCCTGTATCTCAGGAAGGGACATGGTGATTCCCGAGGAGGGATCCCGTCTCTTCGGCATCTACCATATGGAGGGGGAGAATCCCAGGAACCTGGCCATGCCGCTGTATCACTGGGGCAAGTTCTACGCACAGCTGATCCGGACCATCATGGACGGCACATGGAAGTATGACGACAATTCCTCCACAGTCAAACCTATCAACTACTGGTGGGGCATGTCTGCCGGGGTGATCGATGTGATCTGTTCCCAGCACCTGCCCATAGGCACAAAGCGGCTGGTGGAACTTCTCAAGTCCACCATCTGTTCCGAGCAGTTCAATCCTTTTTCCGGGATCCTGTACTCCCAGACAGGTGTGGTGACGGATGATCCCACCAGGGTCCTTACGCCGGAAGAGATTATGACAATGGACTGGCTGGCAGAGAATGTCATCGGCTCCATTCCCAAGAAGGAAGAACTGATCGACCAGGCGGCCCCGGTCATTGACCAGCAGGGGGTAAAGAAAGAAGGGTAGTCTACGCATGAAAATCATGGCCATTGGGGACGAAGAGTCCAAACTTCTGTGGGATTTCTTCGACAAAAGTTATCTGGAAGGAATCGACTTGATCATATCCTGCGGGGACCTGGATCCCCGTTACCTTTCCTTCCTGGTAACACTGTCCTCTGTGCCAGTGCTGTATGTGCATGGCAACCATGATGTAAAATATGAGAGAATTCCACCGGAGGGATGTACCTGTATCGAAGACCAGATCTTCGAGTATAAGGGAATCCGGATCCTGGGACTGGGGGGATCCATGCGGTACAAGCCGGGTGCCCACCAGTACACAGAGAAACAGATGCGGCAGCGCGTCAAGAAATTGCGGTTCCAGCTTTTTAGGAAGAGAGGGTTTGATATCCTTGTGACCCATTCCCCTGCTTACCAGCTCAATGACGGACGGGACCTGCCCCACCAGGGCTTCCAGGTATTTAGGCAGCTTATGGAGAAGTACCGGCCTAAATATTTTCTGCACGGCCATGTCCACATGACTTACGGCAGGCAGCATAAGCGGTATGACAAGTACCTGGATACCCACATTCTGAATGTATATGAGAAATGTATCTTTGAATTTGAAGATGAGGATCCCAAGTCCCATCTGGTATTCCGTTAAGAGTTATATTCCCTGCATTTGGCGTTTTGTATGCATATGTTGCTGTGAACGGAGTGAACCGTAATTTCTGGGGATGGTATTTCAATTAGAGTTACTCCTATAAATGAACAAATTTAGAAAATCGCACAATGGGTGACATTTGCTCATTTATAGGAAAATTTGAAAGGCAAGGAAAGGTATTGCTTATGCCGCTTCAAGCCTCCTGCACCAGCTTAGCCCGTTTTAGGGCCAGGTACAGCACCGGCACCAGCACAAGTTGTAGTACAATGCCGGGGAGGCTGGACACGAAATAGCCGGTGGCCCAGAGCTTCAGGGAATATGCTCCCGGGGCGAAGAACAGCCCTCTGGCCAGGCCTGCCAGGACGCGTCCTGCCACCATGGCGGCAAGCAGGCTGATATAGAGATCGGCCACCTTCTTTCCTGTGTGGACAAAATGGATCAGCAGTCCCGAGACGAGTCCATACACGGCCAGTTCAATCATCATAGGGGGCAGATAGGCGGGGCCGGGCATCCCTGTGATGAGGGAGGAGAGCAGGGGCCCAGCCAGGCCGCAGAGCAGGCCGAAGGGCCAGCCGCACACCAGGCCGCAGAGCAATACCGGCAGATGCATGGGGGAGAGCAGGGTGCCTGCATTGGGAATGGCGTGGAAAGCCATGGGCAACACCACACAGAGGGCCATGCACACGGCGGCGGTGACGCAGTGACGCAGGTTCATCAGTTTTTCTTTTTTCATTTCGTTTTAACTCCTTTCCAAAAATAAAAAGCCATGAAAGCATCCCTCTTCTGAGGGACAGGCCTTCATGGCGTCCGTTTTCCTTCCAGTGTTTAAAAAAATTCTGCATTTATCTAAATGCCTTGTTCCTTCCTGGAACAAATTCTATAAGTATCTTACCAGAAAACAGGAAAATGTCAAGAGATATTTTGATTGACAAGGAAGAGGACCTGATACACAATATAGATAAGATAAAAGGATATCCCGCTACGCGATGAAGCAGCCCTGCCATAACAGGGGAGAGGAAGCATGCCGGGAGGAAGTGGAGAATATCTGCAGGGGTGTTCCTACTGTGTCTGGTGTTTGCAGCCTGCGGGGAGACAGATTCCGGGGCCGATGCCCAGGAGAAGCAAAGGACAGATGTCGTTTCTGGGGAGAATGCCAGTTGGAATCCGGGGGAAGATTCCAACAGGGCCACAGGGGAGGCCGGCAGGATCACAGAGGAAGCCGGTGGGGATACCGGGGAAGGAGGTCATGGGGAGGATACCCAGGCAACGGCTCTTGAAGAGGAGGAGAATCCTTATATCATGCCGGTTTCCCTGGAGGATGAGAAGGATATCCGTCTTGCCAGGGAATACATCTGGTGGGAATACTGTGACCAGGGGAAAAGGGATGCAGCCAGGGCCGCGGAAGTGGAGGGCCGCGCCATGACCTTTGGGGATGCGACCATGAAATATGGAATCTTTGTCATCGGGGAGCCGGGAGAGTCCGGGTATCCGCTCTATATCGCGTTGCACGGGGGCGGGCAGAGTGATACACCGGCCTTGAATGACAGTCAGTGGATGGACATGGCAAGCTATTACCGGCATAGCGTCACAGAGGGGATCTATGTGTATCCCAGGGGTGTGCGGGATACCTGGGACTGCCATTTCAACCCGGAATCTTATCCGCTCTATGACAGACTGATAGAGAATATGATTGCATTCTATGATGTGGATCCCGACAGGGTGTATCTGACAGGCTTTTCGGCAGGAGGAGACGGGGTGTATGCCATTGTGGCCAGGATGACGGACCGTTTTACGGCGGCGAATATGTCTGCGGGGCATCCCAACGGGGTGCCATTGTGGAATCTGTACAATATGCCCCTGCAGCTCCAGGTGGGGGAGAACGACACGGCCTATGACAGAAATATCGTTACCGCCCAATATGGCCAACTGCTGGATGAGTACCAGGAAGAACTGGGCGGGGGCTATATCCACAGGACCTATGTCCATGAGGGAAAGGGACACAATTTCCGGGACAAATCCAGCGAAGACCAGAAGGTGATGGAGGACAATGCCCTGTGGCTGGAGACTGGGGAGAGCCCGGTTATAGAAGTGGATGCCAATGCTATCCACTTCCTGGAAGGCTATGTGCGGGATCCTCTTCCAGAGCGGGTGGTATGGGATCTCTCCCAGCGGGCAGGACAACGGACTAAGGAGAGCTTCTACTGGCTGCGGACAGACAGGGGACTTACGGAAGGGAGGATCATTGCCTCTTATGACCGGGAGGCGAATGCCATCTGTGTGGAGGAATGTACCGTAAGTGGAGAGATTACTTTCCTGCTCAGCGATGACATGCTGGACCTGTTTGCGCCTGTCACGGTGAAGACCCCTGCGGGCAGCAGTGTGGTGACTGTGACACCGGATGTGGATCTGCTGTACGAGACCACCATGGAGCGGGGGGACTACCGCTATCAGTTTGCGGCGAAGATTACCATGACATTTGAGTGAAAGGGAGGAAGGATGTAGAAGGAGGAGCTATGAAAAAAGTGAAGATAACCGTCATGCGGACGGCCTGTTATACAGACTTAATAGAAGAATATGAGAATCCCATGGTACATGCCTGCGACATGCAGGAGGGACAGGTATTTGTGGCCAATGGCTGGAAGAGGCCGGAGGGATTCTGCGACAGCGCCTGGGACAGCATCTCGGCATTTGTCATGACACTTTCCCATGGCGGGGAGGACTTCTATGGAGGCTGGATGAAAAACAGGAAGTCTGCCATGATATCCTGCAATGACGGCTTCAGGCCGGTGAGCTTCCTGCTGGAAGCCATGGAAGAGGAGACAGACTGATGGATCGTTTGCCACAGGCGGTGTGGGCCTTCCTTAGGTTTGCAGGTTGAGAATCCATTCTGTGCCGGTGGGCGGAATGTAACGTAGATACGGGAGAACCTCATGAAGATAACAGACCTTCACATCCAGAATTTCAAATCCATACATGACATGCATATCCCGGATATTGAGAATGCCTTGATCCTGGTGGGACAGAACAACACAGGCAAGACTACTGTGCTGGACGCCATCCGGGCAGTGGGAGGGGACTACCAGATCACCCAGGAGGATTTTGGGGAGGCCGGGGCCAAAATCCGCATCCAGGTATCCCTGGCTCTTACCGAGGAGGATCTGGATCTGCTGCGGAAGGGCGGCATGGTCAGCCAGTACCGGAGAAAGGAAGCCTGGCTGGAGGATTTTTGCCGGAAGCTGCCTTCCTTTTCTGACCATGTGCTTTCTTTTACCTTGACGGCAAATAGGGATGGGAAGATCCGCTACCAGGACGGAATCAATAAGAACAATCCCTATATCCGGGAAGTTTTCCCGAAGATATACCATGTGGATACGGAGCGGTGCCTGGAGCGGCTGCAGAGCGACCTGCTGCTGTTGCAGGAAGATGAGATCCTGAAGCGGATGCGGTCCGGCTGTTGTATGTTCAACCAGGCCAGGGACTGCACCTATTGTTTCCACTGTATTGGCTTAATTGAGCAGAAGAGTCCGGCCCAGCTGGATGCCATGGAGGTCTCCAAACTGCTGGATTATAAGCTGTACCAGCTGAACCTGGACACTTTTGCCCACAAGGTCAACGACTGTTTTCACAAGAACGGCGGGCGGGAGCAGATCCTGTATTTCATGAACCGGGATGTGGAGAAGATCCTGGAGGTGACGACCCAGATCTGTCATCCTGCCCAGAATGTGCCTCGGCCCATTTCCCACATGGGGAAGGGAATGCGGTCCATCTACCTGTTCTCCCTTCTGGAAGCGTATACACAGATCGAGGAGAACCTGTCCAGTATCATCATGATCGAGGATCCGGAGATCTTCCTGCATCCCAGTCTCCAGAAGGTGTGCGGGACCATCCTGTATCGTCTGGCGGCCAAGAACCAGGTGATCTTCACCACCCATTCCCCAAACCTGCTGCCAAATTTTAACAGCAGGCAGATCCGGCAGGTGATCCTTAGGGAGGATGGTTCCAGCGACATCCGGGGGCAGACGGACATCAGTGCCATCCTGGATGACCTGGGCTATACCGCAGGGGACTTGATGAATGTGAATTTTGTGTTTATCGTGGAGGGAAAGCAGGACAAATCCCGGCTGCCGCTGCTGCTTAAGAAATATTATGCGGAGACGGTGGACCAGGAGGGCAATCTGTCCCGCATTGCCATCATTACCACCAATAGCTGTACCAATATCAAGACCTATGCCAACTTGAAAT
Organism: uncultured Acetatifactor sp.; assembly: GCA_910586215.1. Classification (GTDB taxonomy): domain Bacteria; phylum Bacillota; class Clostridia; order Lachnospirales; family Lachnospiraceae; genus Acetatifactor. The sequence continues at coordinate 24,785 of CAJUGH010000001.1, forward strand.
ATATGAATCAGATCTACCTGCGGGACCAGTTCCTGATGATCCGGGACAGCGATGGCAAGGACAGGGACACCCTGGCAGGCCAACTCTGCCGCTACTATGAGGAGCGCAACCGGGAGGACATGGACAAGCTGCCGCGGGTGGGGCCGGAAAATGTACTGATCCTCAAGTATTATTCTTTTGAGAATTATTTCCTAAATCCCAAGGTCATGGCCAGACTGGGGATTGTGGAGTCGGAGGAGGCCTTTTATGAGACATTCCTGGAGAAATGGAAGGAATATCTCCATCATCTGTCCAGTGGACGGCACCTGGTGCAGGTCCTGGGGCGGGATCTGGAGACTGTGGGAGATGTGAGACAACACATAGAGGAAATCAAGACCTACCTGCGGGGCCACAATCTCTTTGACCTGTTTTATGGAAGGTACCGGGAGCAGGAGAAGGAACTGCTGGAAAGGTATCTGGAACTGGCTCCCAGGGAAGATTTCCAGGATATTTTCGATGCGCTGGAATATTTCCCCTATTTTGAAGGAAGGCGGGTATGATATGGGAATCTATTTGAATCCGGGAAACGAAGGCTTTGCGGAGGCACTGAGGTCGGAGATCTATGTGGACAAGACAGGACTGATCCAGCATACGAACAGGTATGTCAGCACGGAACAGAAGTTTCTCTGTGTCAGCAGGCCCCGGCGTTTTGGCAAGTCCATGGCGCTCCGGATGCTGGCAGCCTATTATAGCTGTGGCTGCGATTCCAAGCAGATGTTTACAGGGCTGAAGATAGAGAGCATCCCTTCCTTCGCGGCGCATCTGAACCGGTACAATGTGATACTCTTGAATATGCAGCATTTCTTGATCCGTGCGAAAGGTCAATCGCTTGTGGAGTATCTGGAACGTGTGATATTGCAGGAAGTTAGATCGACATATGGGGAACTGTTTCCGGAGCAGGAAACGATTCTTGCAGCGGCACTGGAGCAAATCTACGCAGCCACCGGGAGAAAGTTTATCTTCCTGGTGGATGAATGGGACTGTGTGATGCGGGAGCGGCAGGAGTCGGAAGACCTTCAGAGGGAGTACCTGGACTTCCTGCGCAATCTCTTGAAGGATCAGCCTTATGTGGCCCTGGCCTATATGACGGGGATCCTGCCTGTGAAGAAATATGGCCAGCACTCCGCACTGAACATGTTCTGGGAATATTCCATGACGGATCAGACCATCTTCGAGGAGTATACAGGCTTTACAGAGGACGAGGTACGGCAGCTCTGTGAAAAGTACCAGATGGACTTTGCAGAGACGGGGAGCTGGTATGACGGGTATCAGTTCCGGAAGTTCAAGCATGTGTATAATCCCAGGTCTGTGGTAGCTGCCATGCTCAGTGGCGTATTCTCCAATTACTGGACCTCCACGGAGACCTATGAGGCGCTGAAGATCTATATGGATATGGACTATGACGGACTTAGGGGGGATGTGGTGAGCCTGGTTGGAGGTGGGAGGGTAGCTGTCAACACCCGCAGCTTCCAGAACGATATGCATTCCTTCCAGACTAAGGATGATGTGCTGACACTACTGATCCATCTGGGATACCTTGGATACGATGCCCAGACCAGGGAAGCCTTCATCCCCAACTGGGAGATTCTGGAAGAATTTGAGAACTGTCTGAGTGTGGGCGGATGGGAAAGGGTCATGGAGGTACTGAAAGCCTCGGACAGGCTCCTTTCGGATACCCTTCGCTGTGATGGGAACCGTGTGGCAGAGGGACTGGACAGGGCGCACACGGAAGTGGCCTCAGTCTTAACTTACAATGATGAGAACTCCCTGGGTTGTGCCATCACCCTGGCCTACTACAGCGCCAGGAAAGAATACAGAATCATTAGAGAACTTCCTGCGGGTCATGGATTTGCAGACGTGGTATTCCTGCCCTTGCCCTTTTCCCGGAAACCGGCCCTGGTGGTGGAACTGAAGTATGATAAGTCCGCGGATGCTGCCATACAGCAGATCAAGGACAGGAGATACAGCCAGGCGCTGGAGGGGTATGCCGGGGAAATCCTGCTGGTGGGGGTAAATTATGACAGGGACAACAGGGATAAGCCTCATAGCTGTGTGATTGAGAAGCTGGTTCAAAATCTTTGATGGCACTGGCAAGAGGGCAGGCCTGGAAGGATCAGGAAGGAAAAGCTTAAAATGGAAAGTACAACCAAGACAAAAGTAGAAGAGGATAAAATAAGGGAACTGGTGAAAAGGAATTTTGGTTCCCGGGCAGAAGTGGATCAGATAACGCCGCTGGATGGAGGCATGATGAATGCTGTCTACCTGCTTACCTACAAAGAGGCCGTCCAGGGATGGAAGGAGATGATCCTAAAACTGTCCTTTGTTACCGGATCAGCGGCATCATGGACTTTGAGAGGGCCTTTTAAGGGGATCCCTATGCGGACTTTATTCCCGCGAACAATGAGCCAAGCGGTCGTGCTTGCACGGCCAGTTGGCGAATGCCGCGAGAGTCAAATACCCCGTTGCTCTGCAGCGTTGCAAGCTTGATACCCCGTTGCTTGCAGCGGGGTATTTGATTGCCGAATCTACAGCAATGTGGAGGAGGAAAGCGAGTTCTTGGAGGGGTACAGCCAGGGGGCTGGTGACAGGCTGGTCATATCCGAACATGACAGGGTGCGCATGAAGCTATACCGGATCTATATGGATCTGAACCTGGTGATAGAGACATATCGGTTTGAGGAGGCTTACAGGAACTACACGGTGGAGACCAGGAAGGCCGAACTGATTAAGCTTCTGGAGAGCCTGGACTGACAGATGGATCTGACAGGGAGCGGCAGAAGGTAACAGTTCGGTGTCCTGTCTGAACTGTTGCAGGTATTCGAACCCCGGCAGGGGAAATGACGGAAGCGTGCATGAATGGGGAAGTGGACATGTTGTCTGCTTCCCTTTTTGGATATAGAAAAATGACCAGACTGGGAGGAAATGGTATGGGCGAGAGGAAAGTATATGGCTACATGAGGGTGTCATCAAAAGACCAGAAGGAGGACAGGCAGCGGGTGGCCCTTTGTGAGGCCGGGGTTCCCGAATCAAATATTTATGCGGACAAGCAGTCCGGCAAGGATTTTGATCGTCCGGCATACAGGCGCCTGGTGCGTAAGCTGAGAAAGGATGACTTGCTCTATATCAAAAGTATAGACCGTCTGGGAAGAAATTACGAGGAGATCCAGAACCAGTGGCGGATGCTCACTAAGGAAAAAGGTGTGGATATCTATGTGATTGATATGCCCCTTCTGGACACAAGGCGGGGAAAGGATCTGGTAGGAACATTCCTGAGTGATATTGTATTGCAGGTTTTGTCTTTTGTGGCAGAAAATGAGCGGAGCAATATCCGGCAGAGACAGGCAGAAGGGATCGCCGCCGCAAAGGCCAGGGGAGTGAAATTCGGGCGTCCGGCTGCGCCCCTGCCGGATAATTTCCATGAAGTATATAAGTGGTGGGAAGCCGGGAAACTGACGAATGCAGCAGCAGCGAAAGCGTGCGGTATGCCTGTGGCCAGTTTTCGGTACCGGGCAAAAGCCTATGAGGATTCCGGTTATCTATCTAATACAAAATAGGCAGAAAAGTGTACTTTTCTGCCATTTGTCTTTTTAGCAACCTCTTCAAATTATAGGGGATGTATGTTTAAATGTCAATGTTTTTGAGATAAAAAGATGTTTTTTCATAACAAGAGCAGAAACATGTCGCATGCGTGTAGACTTCCGGCAGAAAAGTACACTTTTTTGTAGCCAATCTGTTGAAGGCTTTACGGAGGATTTTCTTATGAGTGACAAGTTCCCACTAGCCTTGCCAGAAGGAGCGGTTCTGGCAGGGCAGTATATTGTGGAAAAAGTACTGGGGCAGGGTGGATTTGGTATTACTTACAAGGCCACAGATCATAAAACCGGGGCGAAAGTAGCGGTAAAGGAATTCTTCCCGGATGCCATGGCCACCCGGACCGGCCAGACCACAGTGGTACCGTTTACCGGGGAGAGGGGAGAGAGCTATGCCTACGGGAAGGCATGCTTCCTTCAGGAGGCAGAAACCCTGGCACAGTTTATCGGAAATGAAAATATTGTACGTATACACAGCTATTTCGAGGAAAACGGAACAGCTTATTTTGTGATGGACTTTATCGAGGGAACCAGCTTTGATGAGTATCTGAAACAACGTGGCGGGAAAGTGTCCTTTGAGGAGGCAGCGAAGATCCTGATTCCTGTCATGGATGCCCTGGGTGCTGTACACAGCAAAGGAATCGTACATCGGGATGTAACGCCGGATAATATCTATATCACCAAAGAAGGAGTGGTGAAACTTCTGGATTTCGGAGCTGCCAGATATAGCCTGGGAGACAAGAGCAGGAGTCTGGATGTGGTGCTGAAACATGGATTTGCACCTAAGGAACAGTATGCCCGCCGGGGAAAACAGGGATCTTTTACGGATGTGTATTCCCTGGGAGCGACTTTTTATTTTGCGCTGACGGGAAAGCGGCCTCCGGATTCCATTGAGAGAATGGATGAGGACGACCTGGTGCCGCCCAGTGCCCTGGGAGTGCAGCTTAGCAGAGCTGCGGAGGATGCAATCCTGCTGGCTCTCAGCGTGCAGCCTGCAGACCGTTTCCAGAGTATGGCGGCATTTAAGAATGCCATGCTGAATGTGGTGCAGGGGGAAGCATCCCAGCCTCAGTCGGTTCCAGAGAGTGCTTCGGCTGTTGCCCAGACGTTCTTCTCCGCGCCGGCGCAGGGGAACATCCCTAACACAGGGCAGATCCCGCAGGCTCCAGTCATGACCGGGGGAGCGATTCCTCCTTCCGGGCAGCCCACAGCCGGTAGCCAACTGACAGGAGGTGTCGCAGGTTCTCCTCAACCGGCAGGCGTAGATGCAGGAGGGAAGAAGGCTCCACGGAAAAAGGGATTGCTGGTAGGCATTGCCGTGGCGGTTCCGGTTCTTCTGGTGGGAATCCTGGTTCTGGTACTCACAGGAAGGAAAGCAGAACCTACAGGTTCTTCCACCAAAGACAGCCAGGAATCTGTTTCTGTAGCCAAGGAAGAGGACACACAGTCCGGGAATGGTGCGTCAACACCTTTTCCCACAACAGAGCCAACTCCGGCTCCCACGGCAGAGCCGACCCCAACCCCCACGGCAGAACCGACGCCCACTCCCACGGCAGAGTCTGACCCGGAGGGAGATTATTACGTCTGGGGCAATTCGCCGCGGAATCTGATGAACGGTGGAAGCTGTGCCACTATGGGAGGGCTGGATTACTATATTACCGATAACTATAAGGCGCTGGTATCCTTTGATGCCAGCTCGGGTACCCGGGAATACATATACCAGGATCAGAAAAATGCGTTTTCGGATCTGTCTGCCCAGGATGGGAAGCTGTATTTCCTTTATGGCAATGCCGCCTATGTCTATGACCTGGAGGTCAAGGACTCAGAGAGCATTGATGTCCTGAACGATTCTTACAGCGGCCATATCAAAAGCCTCTATGTGCTGCAGGATTATTACGTGATCTATTGTGATGACCTAAATGTATACCGTGTTTCCAAGGCTGACGGGGAGAGCAAGGTATGCTGTACAGTGGAAGACTCGTTTCGGTTTACGCTTTCTGATAACGGATGGATCTATTATGTGGAGCCCAATGCAGACGGCCAGTCAACGATCCGGCGCAAGCGGCTGGATACCCTGGAGGAGGGGGGGCATAGTATCCACAACAGTGATACCAACTGCCAGTTCCTCAGTCCCAACATAGTGGGCGACTATTTATATGTGTGTTCCTGGAACCAGACAAGTGCGTATGCCTGCAATATCGTCAGGTTCAGCAAAGAGATCAACATTGATGACGGCTATGTGGAATGGAACGCCGGCTCAGCCTTAAAAGACATGAACATAGAAGACGGGGAATCCTATGGTACATTTCTCAATGTTTATCCTTATAATGGGGATATGTATTTTGGGGTTGGGGTTACGCATACGGATGATACCGGATTCGATGCTTCTACTTATTTCTTCCAGATAAAGGGAAACGAGGACGGGACATTCACCCCTGTATTCTTAAATCAGAATCTTTATGGTCCATGTATCCTGTCCTATAAGAGCGGTGCCTATGATGTGTTCTTCACATATGTGACTGCGGATGAGAATGGGAATCTGAATTCAGAACTGGTCTACTGGAACCTGGACGCGGATGGAAACTTGAAAAGCAATGAATAGGAGGAAATAGAAATGGCATTGACAGAATGTGCAAACGGGCATCTATATGATACCAGCCAGTACCAGGCCTGCCCTTACTGCAATGCGGGCACGAACCAGGTAGTGTTCGGAGCCGGGGGGAACGCCGGAGTGGGGAAGACTGTGGGAGCGGGAATGGGCGCAGGCCCGGTTCCCGCGGCTGCGCCTATTCCCGCAGCTTCCGAAATCGGAGCCACTGTGGCCCCGGCCAGTTATAACAGGGCCGGCAGGCCGGATTCAGACAGGGACACCGGGAAGACAGTGGCTGTGATGCAGAAGAGCTTCAGCAGGGAGCCTGTCACCGGGTGGCTTGTCTGTGTGGAAGGTGAGGAGAAGGGTAAGGACTACCGGATTGCGGCGAAGATCAATTCCATTGGCCGTGGTGAGAACATGGATATCTGCATCAAAGGGGATTCCACGATTTCCCGGGAGAACCATGCGAGACTTGCCTATGACGGCAAGCACAATGACTTCCACCTGATCCCGGCAGAAAGCATCAACAACATCTATATCAATGATGAGCCGGTGTACGTCCCCACCAGGATCAAGGAGGGCGATATCATAGAACTGGGAGAATGCAAGTTCCGTTTTGTGGCTTTCTGCGATGACACCTTCAACTGGAAGGATGGCGTGAAAGGCGAGAAGGAAAAATGAGGTTACTAAGATTGTGCCGGCAGCATCGGTATAACGGGAAGTGTAAAGGGGATCGAGATGGCATTTTTTAGACCGGGCAACCGGGAAAAGGATACAAAGATACTGCCCATTACAAAAAGAGAGCCTGTGCGCAGGCAACTGAGTTATGCCATCGCCAATCTGCAGGGGATAGGTGCCAGGAGCGGCCAGGAGGATTCTTTCACGGTGGCCAATGCCTTCGATGTGGCCAGGATCCGGGAAGAGGGAATGTTCTTTGCAGTGTGTGACGGCATGGGCGGCATGAAGGACGGGAAGCTGGCCAGTGAGACAGCAGTCCGCTGCCTGCGGCAGTCCTTCCTGGAGATGGACAGGGGCAGTGACATGGTGGCCCAGCTGAAAGGGAGTGTGTTCCAGGCTTCCTCCCAGGTGGAGACGCTGATCGGGGGTGACGGGGGCAGCACCGTTGTGGCAGGCATCCTGTACCAGGGCGGGCTTTCCTATGCCAGTGTGGGAGACAGTTATCTCTACCTTCTGCGGGACGGGGTTCTGCTTAAGCTGAATGTGGAGCACAATCTCTGCCACGACAGATACCTGGAAGCCATACGGGAGGGGGACATGGCGCCCATCTCTCCCAGTGATATACCGGAGGGGGAAGCCCTGACCGCATTCCTGGGAATGGTGGGCCTGGCAGAGGTGGATTGCAGTGTGCGTCCCCTGCCTCTACAGGAGGGGGATGTGCTGCTGGCCTGTTCAGACGGAGTGGGCGGCGTGCTGGCCCCGGAGGAGGTCCTGGGGGCTTTGCAGGAAGAGAGTGTGGAAACCATGTGTGCCAGGCTGGAGGCGGGGATTGTAGCACATGCCAGGCCCCACCAGGACAATTATACAGCAGTTGTGGTGAAATGTGTCTTATGAGGGCTTGAAAACAAAGTCTTGAAGATGCAGACACGAAAAGGATTCTGAAAATGGGATCCCAAAATGCAAATGTGGAAATAGGGATCTGGAAATGCGGATCTGGAAACAGGGCTTGGTCCTGTAGATTTGGACAAAGTGTAAATAAGGGAAATGGAGCGAGGAGGGTACTGGAAAATGAGAAAAGGCTGGATAAGAGGAAAATGTGTGCTGCTGGCCATGTTGCTGGCCTTGCTGGGAACCGGGATTTTCGGACTGGATGCAGAGGCCACCGGAACCGGGGCCACAGGTGCCAGGCAGGGGACGGTCTATGTGGAGTTCTACCTAAAGGGAGCCTATTATGGCGCCACAAATGGAGAACAGATTAAACAGCTTAGCGAAGCGATCGATGGTGGATATTCTTCAGGGAGCGGTTTTTTTGTGGGGAATCCGGGAGAGGATCCCATGTATATTGTCACAAATTTCCATGTGGTAGATGCCTATGTGGAAACAGGGGAAGGCAATCGGGGTTATATTAACACTGGCCGTGCATGGACTGATAGTAACGGCAACCAGTATCCTGTCTATTTGTTTTTTAACAGCAGTGAAATGCGGATCTACTACGATGATGACAATTATGATGTGGCATATATGAGCAGCGAGGGAGGGAATGTTGACAGGGTTGACCTGGCAGTCCTAAAGCTTCGGAATGCCACAAAGGAACGGAAGGCCCTCGCCATCCAGGTGCCCACCCAGGACATGGTAGGGGATACGGTGTATAGCATAGGCTATCCGGGGAATGCGGACAATGAGTTGATGAGTGCCAGCAGACATGGTCTGAATGACATGACCATGAGGGACGGCATCATCTCGAAAATCGGGGCCAATGCCCAGGGGATTGAGAGGATCCAGATGACTGCCGTCATCCAGCATGGGAATTCCGGAGGTCCCCTGGTGACAGAGGATGGAGTTGTTGTGGGGGTAAACACAAACGGTATCATGAAGGGAGGGGATATGGAGGTGGATTACTATGCCATCAGTGCCAGCGAACTGGTCACCTTCCTGGATCGGAACAACATTCCCTATGCCCTGGCCGGCCAGAAGGGAGGCGGAAGCTTCCCGGTATGGATCATCATCGTTGCAGTGGTGGTCATTGCAGCGGCAGCAGTAGTGGCGGTGGTCTTCCTGAAAGGGAAGAATGGAGCACCTGGCGCTGGGAAAGCCAAGGCAGGGAAGGCGTCCACACCTGCCCAGACAGCCCAGCGGGCCTTTATCCGCTCCATGGCAGTGCAGCATAACGGTATGGCCCTTGTGGTGGGCGCCACCCCTGTGTTGATCGGAAGGGATCCAGCCAACTGCAAGCTGGTATATGTGGAAGGCACGGCGGGAGTCAGCGGCAGACATTGCTCCATCTCCTATGATGCGGCCACAGGGGAATTCATCTTGACAGACCTGCGGTCCACCTATGGCACATTCCTGCTGGGCGGACAGAAGCTGAACGCAAATATGCCTTACCGCCTGAAGCCCGGCGAGAGCTTCTATGTGGGGGACAAGGCAAATCTGATTCGTGCGGAATTGGGGTAGGCTATGAGATTTGATGTGTATACATACAGTAACCGGGGAGGCCGTCCTTACAATGAGGATTCCGTAGGATTCCGGACAGAAGGGGACAATGGCATCTTTGTGGTGGCAGACGGTCTGGGGGGGCATTCCTACGGGGAAGTGGCTTCGGCCTGTGTCCGGGATATCCTGTTGGAGGAGCTTCCAGGCCCGGAGACAGACAGGAATCTGTGGTTCGGGGAACGGATTGCTCAGGCGAACCAGCAGGTGCTGGCCCTGCAGCAGGAGAAGGGAACCGTTCTTAAGAGTACGGTGGTGGCCCTGTCCATTCTGGGAGACAGGGCGGCCTGGGCACATGCAGGGGATTCCCGCCTGTACTATATCCACGCAGGCAGGCTGACAGCCTATACGGAGGATCACTCGGTCGCCTATAAGAAATATAAGGCGGGGGAGATCACCAGGCGGCAGATTGCCTTTGATGAAGACCAGCCGCGCCTGCTGCGCAGCGTGGGCGGGCAGGACCATAACGAACCTGTGGTCCGCGTCCTGGAGGAGCCGTTGTGGGCCGGGGATGCCTTCTTCCTGTGTTCGGACGGAGTCTGGGAGTTCCTGGAGGAGGAAGAGATCGTCATCGACCTGTTGAAGTCCGAGAATGCCAGGCAGTGGGCAGAATATCTGCTCTTACGCATGATGGAGAGGGTGAACGGTGAAAATGATAACCTCACGATGCTTACCCTCATGCTGGGATAGTCCGAAGGGCCTGGCAGGTCGTTGCAAAGGCGTGCTTCCTGTAGGGACGTTGTGGAAAGGAAGGGTACTGCCAGGGCGCGTAGGCAGCGTAAGAATTTGGAACGATAGGGAGATGAAGATTGCCATGTGCAAGATAAAGAAGGGAATATTCTTATTTTCGGTTATTCTGATGATGCAGATGCCGCTGTCAGCCAGTGCAGGGAATCCTCCGCAAGGTACGGGGCTGCCCGGCACAGGTGGGGCAGAGACGCAGACAGAGGAACCAGGTGGGGAAGGTTTTCCAGGGGATAAAGCAGTGACAGGGGATGTGACGCCGGGGGACATGGTTCCGCCAGGAGACTTGGTACCGGGAGACCTGGCACCGGGGGACTGGATGCCAGGGGATATAACAGAACCGGGGGATATGATACCTTCGGAGGGTACAGAGGGGCAGGAACCTACGGGGAGCAGTTCCCGGACAGGAGTGCTGCCTGTCGTCTGTATGATCTGTGTGGCAGCGGCTGTTGTGGCAGTGGGCATTGCCGTATGGGCTGTCCTCCGGAAAAGGGGTGGAGGCACTTCCCGGAAAGCAAGGGTTTCCCAGAAGGCAGGCTCCGGCATCCCCATACAGCTGGAGGTATATGCGGGAAGGTGCAGGAATCAGACCGCGCTCCTGGAACTGTCTGACTGTCTGACCATCGGCAGTTCGGCTGGCTGTGATATCCTGTTTGACGACCCGGAAGTGGCTCCCCTGCATTCCCGCATAAGGCTTACCGGAGACCAGGTCTATATCGAGGATCTGGGTTCCCCCCACGGAACGGCGTTGGACGGGATGCGGATCCAGGGGCAGAACAGGCTCCGGGGCGGTGAGATCATTTCCATAGGGCCGGTGGAATTTAGTATTATTTTTTTACAAAATGCATGATGTAAAACCCCGGCAACTGTTCCGGGGTTTTGTCTGTCAGGGATTTACCGGAGTTTTGGTGAAATTTTGACGGATCCTAAGACAAATTCCTGGCGATTACTTGTCAAGGTGAGGGAAAATGCACCAGGAAGGAGAGGGAAAAATCACAATGAAACAACCCGGAGAGACAAAAGGGAAACAAATAGTGAAAATGCTCCTGGCGGCACTGCCCTTTGCGGCAGTACTTGGTATCCTCCTGGCAGTGTCCCTGGCAGGTGGGGACAAGGAACCAAAAGACCAGGGAACTGCAGACAGAGGAACGGAAATGCTGGCATCCGGGGACAGTGTGGCAGGGAAAGTGGTACCGGAGGACTTAGAGACAGGGGAAACCATGCTGGAGGGCAATGCCTGGAGCCTTATACCGGATGGCAGTAAGTCCGGGGAGTCTGTGTCCAGGGAAGATATGCTTGTCAATTATATGTCTGTGGAGGAACTCCAGGTGCTGCTTCCGCTGACAGTCTTGCAGGAGGGATATCTGGAGGGGCAGTTCCAGGAGATTCCGGAAGAGGCTGGTGATCAGATCAGCAATATGGTGGCAGAGATGGAACTGGCCTATCGGGAGAATCCCCCGGCAGATATGCCCTCTGTGAAAGCCCGGGACTGGGGACGATACACCAGCCAGCTTGCCAGGGAGGGACTTCCTCCGGGGCAGGGCGCTTTCTATGACCGGCTCGATGCACTCTGCAGACGGTATCTGGATAATGGGGCCCTGGACGGGGTGGAGTACAAAAAGTTCGGATGTTTCACCACGGATGCCGTGATGTACAGCGACCTTGGGTTGGAGATGGAGGAGGCCTATGACATCCTCTGGTGGTTCAAGTACAACAACCCCCAGTACTATTTCCTGGAAGGATGGGGGCTTAAGACATCGGAAGCACTATATCCTTATCTGTATGATTTCGCAGTCAGTGGGGAAGAGCGCGTGAAGATTACCAATGAACTGTTTGACAAGCTGGACGGATGGATCGGGTCCGTGAACGATGATGAGGTCACCAACTGGCAGAGGGAACTGGCGGCCAATCACCTGCTGTGTGATCGGATTGTCTATAATGCGGAATACATGGGGGATTACCGGATCGACCAGTCCCTCTATTCTGCCGTCATGATGGAGAGCACCGTATGCGCCGGCTATGCCCAGGCTTTCTGCGCGATGATGAACGCTTCCGGCGTGGAGACAGTGGTGGCGTTAAGCCCGGTTCACGCCTGGAATGTGGTCTGCCTTGACGATGGAGGTTACTATGCCGTTGACGTCACCTGGAATGACAATGAGGACGAGGACGGGGAGCCGGGCCACAGATTCCTGAATGTGGGCGAGGTATCCTTGAAATCCCTTGACAGTGAGAAAGAGCACACCTATACCGATGTCTATACCACCTGGATCCCCGGCATCTCCCAGGATGACTATGTACCCACACAATATGACAGGACAGGGGAGGATCCGGATGAGAGTGTGACTTTGCTGGCAACGCCCGAAAATCTTCATGTGGTTTCCGATGAGGACGGTATCCTCGGTGTCATGTGGAATGCCGTTGATCATGCATCTGGATATACAGTAGAGATATACAATAGCGATGGGACAAAACTTCTGACCAGCGCGTCCTTCCAGAATCCGTACATGACTGTCAGATATGGCACACGGGATTTGCTTGCCATCAGGGTACGTGCAGAGGCCGTCCTGGATGGAGAGGAATATGTATCTGACTGGTCAGAATTCCTTCTGGCAGATACCAGTGCGGTCCAGGAGCCGGAATCATCTGAATCAGGCCAGGAGGATCTCCATGCGCCTGGAAACTTTGCGGTCACAGATGTGGGTACCAGCTACGCCAGCTTTGCCTGGGACAGGGTGGAGGGTGCGGCGCAGTACCAGGTAGTATTGTTCCGGGACGAGGAACACAGCCAGACATGGGTCAGCAGCAATGTGACGGATCCGGCCATAAAGTATGTGAAGCTTCAGCCTGACACAAGGTATCATTATGGGGTGAGGGCTATGAAGACGGTTGACGGGGAAGACATCTATTCGGACTGGGGTTATTTTTCACTGACCACAACAGCAGAGACTTCACAGTAGGGATTCCATAGAGATGGTGCAATTTCCGTGTGAGCGGGGGTTGCACCATTTATTACTGTTACTTCCGCTATTCCTATTCACAGCAACAGATGCCTGGCATATAAATACACATTGATATGTGCAGGAAAAAGTGATATGATCTCATAGGTAGAAGGAAGCAGGAAACATCCAAATATTGAATGGATGCTGCCTAAGCGGGCAGGGGGTATAGAGTTGAAGATCATGGTGATGGATGGTCAGGGCGGCGGGGTGGGCCGCAGCCTTGTAGAATATCTGCACGAGAGATATCCGGAGGCAGAATTGGTGGCAGTGGGAACCAATGCCACGGCGACCTCCAATATGATGAAGGGGGGAACAGTTCTGGGAGCCACCGGGGAGAACGCAGTGGTATATAATAGTTCCCGGGTGGATGCCATCGTAGGTCCCATGGGGATCGTCATGGCCAATGCCATGATGGGGGAGGTGACACCCAGGATGGCAGAGGCAGTGGCCTCCGGTGATGTGCCTGTGCTGCTGATCCCTATGAGCCGGTGCAATGCCCAGGTGATGGGGGTAGCGAATAAGAAGCTGGGAGAATATGTCAGGGAAGTGGGGGAACGGCTTGCAGGATTGGCCGGAATGGGGTAGAAGTATGGATGGGAGTAGGGAATGGAAGGAATATTTGCAGGAGCAGGCGCTCCTGCATCCGGCACTTCAGCCCCAGGACGTGGCAAAGTTCTGCTACCAGGCGGCATACGGTGCAGAACACATGCTCTCTGACCTGGAAAGTGCCAGAAAGTACCTGGAAGCGGAATATGAGGAGGTACAGGCCTGTGAAGGGCCGTTGTGGGAAGGCATCCATGACAGACTGTGCAGGGTGAACCTGGGAGCCTGGAAATGGCATGGGATGCCCCTGGAATGGCTTTTTAGGATGTTTGCCCAGGCAGTGGGGAAGGTATTTCCAGCGGACAGTGCAGATGATGGGGCGCCAGATACCCCGCTGTGTGGGCAGGAGGCCATTGTAGGGGGACAAAGGCCAGATGCCAGGCCGGGGAGCCGGGAGGATGCGTTCTGGGAAGGAATCAAGGCAGCGGAAAGTCTGCTGGCAGAGGGGGGATTTGGATTTGACAGGGAATCCTTTGTTTCCTATTTTGATGCCTACCGGAAACAATATGCCAAGCCGGTACCCGTACACCACAGTGCAGTTTACCGGGAGAAGGAGAAACCCTCCTACCGCCTTGTGGACAGGGAACTGACCCGGATCCTGCCCATTCTGGAATCCCTGTGCCAGGGTGGCGGTACAGGCCGGAATGGCAGTGAAATGGCGGAACGGGGGGTACAGGTGGTAGCCATAGACGGTCGCTGTGCTTCCGGGAAGAGCACCATGGCCAGGCAGCTGTGTGCCATCACTGGTGCGGGACTGGTACATATGGATGATTTTTTCCTGCCAAAGGAACTGCGCACCCTTGGGAGGCTGCAGGAGCCGGGAGGAAATGTGCATTACGAGAGATTCCTGCAGGAGGTGCTCCCGCAGTTGGGAAGGGGGGAGGCATTCTCCTATAGGAGATTTCACTGCGGCAGGATGGAACTGGGGGAGAGCCGCCTGGTACCTGCCGGCAGGATCCGGGTAGTGGAGGGTGCCTATAGTTGCCACCCCCTGTTTGGCAGTTATATGGATCTGCGCGTATTCAGTGATGTGTCACCTAAAGAGCAGCTGGCCCGGATTGCAAGGCGGGATGGCGGGGATGCCCTTGAGGCTTTCCGCACCAGGTGGATTCCCATGGAGGAAAGGTATTTTAAGGCATTTGGGATCAGGGACCGTGCCAGTCTGCTGGTGTGAGGAACCATATGGTGTGCCCCGGGGAGAAGCATAAAAAGGAATGTGGTTCCCGGCTATGACAGGAATCGCAGGGATCACGACACAGACCCTTGCTGGGAGGAAGAGGAATGTTGCAAGAGTTTTATCCGGACCATGAGGCAGACGATGCCTATGGGATTGCCTATGAGTCCCTGTATGAGGCGGGATACCGTGGTATTATCTTCGATATAGACAATACCCTGGTACCCCATGGGGCACCTGCGGACCAACGGGCCAGGGAATTGTTCAGGAGGCTTCGGCAGATTGGTTTTCAGACAGTGCTTTTGTCCAACAATAAGGAGCCAAGGGTGAAGCCTTTTGGGGATGCCGTGGGATCCCCCTATGTGTATAAGGCCGGTAAGCCTGGCAGGGAGGGATACAGGAAAGCCATGGAACTGATGGGGAGCCATACAGGGAATACCCTGTTTGTGGGTGACCAGCTTTTCACGGATGTATGGGGAGCCAGACGGGCAGGAATCGTCACTTATCTGGTGAAACCCATTCATCCAAAGGAGGAGGTCCAGATTGTGCTGAAACGCAGGCTGGAGTGGATTGTCTTATTTTTCTATCACCGCAGCCTGGGCCGGAAGGGAAAATAGGGAATGTTACTATCCGGCCTGGACCGGAAGGGAATGGGGCT
Source organism: uncultured Acetatifactor sp. (assembly GCA_910586215.1). Lineage (GTDB taxonomy): Bacteria > Bacillota > Clostridia > Lachnospirales > Lachnospiraceae > Acetatifactor. Next base: position 40,353 of record CAJUGH010000001.1, read on the forward strand.
TCCTATAGAAGCGGAAAGAGGGAGGAGATTTGCGTGAGAATAGATGGCTATACGAGAACCTGCGGAGTGATAGGCAATCCGGTGGAACATACCATGTCCCCGGCCATTCACAATACTTTGGCCAAGGTCCTTTCTAAGAACCTGGTCTATGTGCCCTTCCACGTGCCGGAAGGCAGCCTTTCAGCCGCCGTGGCAGGGGCCTTTAGCTTGAATTTGCTGGGGCTTAATGTGACGGTTCCTTATAAGAGTGAGGTAATTCCCTTCCTGGAGAGTCTGGATCCCCTGGCTGCCCAGATCGGGGCAGTGAATACCCTGGTGAGGACAGCCAAGGGGTTTCGGGGGTATAATACGGATATGCCGGGCCTCTACCGGGCCATGTGCGAAGACGGGGTGCAGATAGAGGGAGAGAATGTCCTGGTCCTGGGGGCCGGTGGGGTGGCCAGGGCTGTGGCCATGCTCCTGGCACAGAAGGGGGCATCCCAGGTGATCCTGATGAACCGCACCCTGGAAAAGGCAGGACGGATTGCAGAGGAAGTGAACCGGATGGCAGGCAGATCCCTGGCGTCAGCCATGTCCCTGGCAGAGTATGGCTCCCTGCCGGAGGGGTATTCCTTCCTGGCCATCCAGGCCACCAATGTGGGCATGTATCCAAGGGTGGATGCCGCGGTGGTGGAAGATGCCGCATTTTATAGGAAGATACACACGGGCTATGACCTGGTATTTAATCCTGCCAGGACGAAGTTCATGTCCCTGGTGAGCCAGGGAGGAGGCAGGGCATACAATGGCTTGAAGATGCTACTGTACCAGGGAATCATTGCCTATGAACTGTGGACAGGCGCTCGGGTGGGAGGGGACCTAGCCGCAGAAGCATTCAGGGAGATGGAGAAGGCCATGACATACAGGAAGGAGGAAAGTTGAGGAAATGGAGCGGGGCAGGAATATCGTCCTGATTGGGTTTATGGGCAGCGGAAAGACATCAGTGGGGTTGAAGCTGTCCTACAGGCTGCGGATGACTGTGGAGGATACAGACAAACTCATAGAGCGCCGGGAGGGCAGATCCGTCAGCCAGGTGTTTGCGGAACAGGGGGAAGCGTATTTCAGGCAGCAGGAGACAAGGCTTCTTCAGGAGCTTCTTGCCTGTCCCTATGCCAGGATCTATTCCGTAGGTGGCGGCACGCCTGTGCGCCGGGAGAACAGGGAACTGCTTCGGGAACTGGGGATGGTGGTCTATCTGCAGGTTAGTCCTGAGACAGTATACAACAGGCTGAAGGGGGACGTGACCAGGCCGCTGCTGCAGTGTGAAGATCCCTTAGGCAGGATCCGGGAGTTGATGGAGGAACGCAGGGAGGCATATGAATCCTGTGCGGATGTGATCCTGGACGGGGATGGCCTGGACATGGAGCAGATCCTGGACAAAATCATGACAGAACTGGGAAACCTGCCTGCCCTGGCAATGGGACAGGCAGCACAGGAGGACAGGGCGACAGGCTCTATAAGGGGCGTTTCCAGGATGGAAGATACATTAGGGACACGTCAAGAAGCAGGAGAGGAGAACAGGGATTGATGCAGGAAGGCAGAAGGAAACTATTGGTGATCAACGGACCCAACTTGAATTTCCTGGGGATCCGGGAGAAAAGTGTGTACGGCAGCCAGGACTATGCATATCTGTGCGGAATGATTCAGGGAAAGGCGAAAGAGACCGGCTGTGAGATTGACATATTCCAGAGCAACCATGAAGGGGCCATCATTGACAGGATACAGGAGGCCTATTTTGACGGGACGGAAGGGATCGTGATCAACCCAGGGGCTTTCACCCATTACAGTTATGCCATCCGGGATGCCCTGGCCAGCATTGTGGTACCCAAGGTGGAGATTCATATCTCCGATATCACCAGGAGGGAGGAGTTCCGCAAGGTGTCTGTCACCGCTCCGGTCTGTGACAGACAGATCTATGGGCAGGGGTTAGAAGGGTATCTGCAGGCCATAGAATATATCTTGAATGAAGTGTGAGAAGATGTTCTAAGAATTTTTTCAAAAAGAGTTGAAATTTGAGCCTTTTTATATTACACTATTTGGGAATAGTGGTGTGAAAAAATTTAGGAGGAATAGAATATGATTTCTGCAGGTGATTTCAGAAATGGTATAACTATTGAATACGACAACAATGTGTACCAGATTATTGAATTCCAGCATGTGAAGCCTGGGAAGGGTGCGGCTTTCGTTAGGACAAAGCTGAAGAACATCAAGAGTGGCGGCGTAGTAGAGAAGACTTTCCGTCCCACTGAGAAGTGTCCCCAGGCCCGTATCGATAGAAAAGATATGCAGTACCTGTATGCGGATGGCGATCTGTATTATTTTATGGATACAGAGAACTATGAGCAGATTGCCTTGAACGGTGACACCGTTGGCGATGCCTTGAAGTTTGTGAAGGAGAATGAGATGTGCAAGATCTGCTCTCACAATGGCAGTGTTTTCTCCGTGGAACCTCCCCTTTTTGTGGAACTGGAGATCACGGAGACAGAGCCAGGCTTCAAGGGAGATACTGCCACAGGGGCGAACAAGCCCGCGATTGTGGAGACCGGTGCGCAGGTGGCAGTGCCTTTGTTCGTGGAACAGGGGGACAAGATCAAGATTGACACCAGGACTGGTGAGTATCTGTCCCGCGTATAAATCCCTGTGCCGGCTGACGGCAAAGGCGGTTTACCGAACGCTTTCTTTTCATTTTCGTATGACTGTGCTTGTAAGACGATGATGCCCTGCCGGGTGTTGTCGTCTTTTTGCTGTATTTGCTTTACATCCGTTTATCTGTTTTATCTGTTTCATCCGTTGTATTCCCGTGAGCAATGAGGAAAATGGATTACTGTTCATTCCGTTCGCAGTAACAAATGCACTGCATGGCAGTCTCGGGTTTGTCACGCAAAAGATGCGTGACAACATCTCGCGGTGGATTCTGTTCCGTCTTTCATGGAATATTCCGGAATATCTGGTGTCTGGGGATTGCCCGCAGACCAACGCAACAACCAAACCAATAAGAAAGGAAAAGGAAAGTAAGCATATGGAAATTCATGAATTTGCAAGAAAAGTAAGCACGGCCCTGCAGGCAGAACTGGGGGAGGGATATCATGTGGAATACAGGGAGGTGAGGAAGAACAATGGCGTCTTTTTGTGCGGGCTGCTGGTCACGGCCCGGGACCGGAATGTGGTTCCCACCATCTATTTAAACGATTTCTGGGAGGCTTATGAAGGGGGCATGACCCTGTCAGAGGTGATTAGGCGGGTGGCAGACATCTACTTGGGGGAAACTCCGGACCGGGATGTGGACATGGATTTTTTCAGGTCTTTTGAGCAGGTGAGGGACAGGATCTGCTACCGCCTGGTGGGAAGGGCCAGGAACCGGGAGCTTCTGCTGGATATTCCCTATTTGGAATACCTGGATATGGCCATCTGTTTCTTCTATGCCTTCCAGAGCAAGGAACTGGGGGAGGGGAGCATCCTGGTGCTGAATTCCCACATGGAATTCTGGAATACGGACAAGGAGGAACTGATGCGTCTCGCCCAGGCTAACACCCCCAGGCTCTATCCCTGGATGTGTGCACCCATGGACGACATCCTGATGGGGGCCATGGGAGAAGACTGTGACTGGGAAGTGCCCGAAGAATATGACGGCCAGGAGGATGTGCCGCTGTTTCCCATGCGGGTACTCAGCAACCGGCAGCAGATAAACGGTGCGTCCTGTGTGCTCTACCCTGGTGTACTGGATCAGGTTGCCCGGGAGATGGGGTGTGGCTTTTTCCTCTTGCCAAGTTCTGTCCATGAGATGATCCTGCTGCCAGATAAGGGGGAGGAGAACCCTCAGGGACTGAAATCCATGATCGTCCAGGTGAACAGGACCCAGGTGCCGCCGGAGGATATTCTGACTGACAGCCTGTACCGTTATGACCCGGAGAAGAATCACATGAAAAAAATTTTATAAAAAAATTGAAATTCCTGCTGGACAGATGACGTTTTTTGTGATACTATAATCGAGGTGATGTAACAATTTTGTAATAATTTGCATCCGTAGTCTAATGGATAGAACGAAGGCCTCCGACGCCTTTAATGCAGGTTCGATTCCTGTCGGATGCACTTTACATCACCTCGTTTTATAGTATTTCTTGTAAGGATATGCGAATACTGTATGCAATGGAGGAGCCGCTTGCGGCTTTTTCCGTTTCTGCAGGAATGTCTGTGAGGAAAGGAGATTTATGGGCAGGGATAACATGAGGGATATCCGGGGTTATATTGTGAAGCATTGCAAGATCGTTTTCCCGGTGATTCTGATCGTGGTAGTGGCTGTCACCGTATCTGTGGCCCTTGGAGCCAACAGAAGGCGTATGGAAGAGAGCAGCGCGGCAGGGGATGGCACGGCAGAGAGCGGTTCGGAAGCACAGCAGATGCTCACAGGTGTTCCCCTGGAGGATGTGCCGCTTGTGGCGAATGAAGACAGTGAGATCTATTCCCTGGTGGCCACTTATTACAATGCAGTGGGGCTGGGGGACGAGAATGCTTTAAGGGAAGTCTGTGACCAGGTGGACGAAAATGACATGATCCGGAGGCTGGAGACCTCCAAGTACCTGGATCACTATGAGGATCTGCAGGTATTTACGAAGCCGGGACCTGCGGAAGGCTCCACGGTGGCATATGTCTACTATAAAGTGTTTTTCAAGGAACATGAGGCAGGATTCCCTGGGTATGAGACACTATATATCTGCAGGGATGACCAGGATATGTTATATATTAAGAGTGAGGATAATTTCACCGAGGAGGAGGCGGCCTATATCCGGGAGGTGACCAGCCAGAGTGATGTGGCAGAGTTCAATAACCGGGTGGCAGTGGAATACAATGAACTGCTGGAGGCCAATCCCCAGCTTGCCAAGTATCTGAAGGAACTGGCGAAGCAGGTGGATGTGGATATCGGTGTCACCCTGGCAGACAAGAATGCCGGCAATGTCCAGGAACCTTCCCAGGAAGGTGGGGAAGGCGGCCAGGAGCCGGACGAAGGCACGGATCCTGGGGCCGGCCAGTCAGATCCGGCAGACCCTGCGGAGAGTGTGCCCAAATCGGCTACAGCTACCACAACCGTGAATGTCCGTGCGTCTGACAGCGAACTGGCAGACAAGATCGGCAAGGTGACGGGAGGAACCAAGCTGGAGGTGCAGGAAGTCCGGGAAAACGGCTGGACAAAGGTGGTGTATGAGGGAAAGGACGGCTTCATCAAGTCTGAATACCTGCAGCTGGCAGAGAGTGCCCAGGGACAGGATGCCATTGGTTCCGTGACAGCCCTGGAGAGTGTGAATGTGCGTGCGGCAGCCAGCCAGACAGCAGAGATCCTGGGACTGCTGGCAGGAGGGGAATCCCTGGAACTGATTGGAAGCGAAGGTGAGTGGTTCAAGGTGAAGTTCAACGGCCAGGTAGGATTTGTGAAAGCCGAATATGCCCGGCAGGATTGAGATGGATGTATAATTATCAGGATAATGGACAGCCTTTTACAGGAGAACCTGTAAAGGGCTGTTCTGCTGTTTACGGATGGGAACAGCAGAACAGATATTTGTGACGGGCATACCCTGGGGAGGGTGTATACCCCCTCTTAGAGCGCACGGGAGGTATAAGCATGAAATCACATGAGGCGGCAGTGTACCGGGAGATCCAGAAGAACACGGAGATGGCCATGAAGGCCATAGACACCATATCTGACAAAGTGCATGATGAGGCGCTGGCCATCCAGATTGCCAGGCAGTCGTTGAAGTATGCACAATTGCACAATGAAGCGTCAAGGCAGCTGGTGGAAGCCAGGGCAGAAAGCTACCAGGGCAGTGTACTGGCAGATGCCATGCTGCGGACAGGGATTCATTATAATACCATGTTGAATACCAGCACAAGCCATATTGCGGAGATGATGATCAAGGGGAGCACCAATGGGATCCTGGAGATGGAGAAAGTATTGAAGCACCATGGAGATGCCGGGGAGAAGCCAGTGGAACTGGCTAGGGAACTGATTGACTTTGAAGAGAAAAATGTGGAGAGACTCAAGCACTATCTGTAAGCGGTAAGCATCTTTTCTGCTATTTTTATAGCATGGTATATATTTCGTTACTTTTCACGGGGGCCGCGAGGTGTTTTTGTGCGAATTCTGCACATAAAACCCGAGACTGCCCAAAATGAGCGCATTCTGCTCAATCCATGACAGTAGAATGCCTGCATTCTACTGTATGTGTGCATCAAGTTACTTTGAGTGGCAGGGCCATGAAAAGTAACGATATTTCCTAAGGATAGAAGTGCAGAATGCACAATAGGAAATAGATATATTGTGCAAACTATCTAAAAAAGAGAGAAAAACTTTTACAGTTTAGTGGGATAAAGCGTGTTGAGAAATGGAAAACCACAGGTTATAATAATCTGTGGACAATACTGATGCCAAAAGGGCGTGGAGCAGTAGATTCCATGCCTTTTTCCATGAGAAGAGCCAGAGAGGTAACTTATAAAGGAGGATGAGAAAATGTCATATGTTGATGAGGTGTATGAACTGGTAGTTGCCAAGAACCCGGCGCAGCCTGAGTTCCACCAGGCAGTGAAAGAAGTCTTAGAGTCCCTGCGGGTTGTGATCGAGGCAAATGAAGAGAAGTACCGTAAGGATGCCCTGCTGGAGAGGATTGTAACTCCGGAGAGGCAGCTTCTGTTCAGGGTACCCTGGGTGGACGACAAGGGGCAGGTGCAGGTGAACAACGGGTTCCGCGTGCAGTTTAACTCTGCCATTGGTCCTTACAAGGGAGGACTGCGCCTGCATCCTTCCGTGAACCTGGGTATCATCAAGTTCCTGGGATTCGAGCAGATCTTCAAGAATTCCCTGACCGGCCTGCCCATTGGCGGTGGCAAGGGTGGTTCCGATTTCGACCCCAAGGGTAAGTCAGACAGGGAAGTGATGGCATTCTGCCAGAGCTTCATCACAGAACTGTACAAGTATATCGGTGCAGATACAGATGTGCCGGCAGGGGATATTGGCACAGGTGCCAGGGAGATCGGCTATATGTATGGCCAGTACAAGAGGCTCACAGGACTCTACGAAGGGGTGCTCACGGGCAAGGGTTTAAGCTATGGCGGTTCCCTGGCCAGGACGGAGGCCACGGGCTATGGCCTGTTGTACCTTACAGAGGAAATGCTAAAGTGCAATGGCAAAGACATCAAGGGCAAGACCATTGCTGTATCCGGTGCTGGGAATGTGGCCATCTACGCCATCCAGAAGGCATGGCAGCTTGGTGGGAAGCCTGTGACCTGTTCTGACTCCACTGGATGGATCTATGATCCGGACGGAATTGACGTGGCCCTGCTCAAGGAGATCAAGGAAGTGAAGCGCGGCAGGCTCACGGAGTATGCGGCTGCCAGGCCCGGTGCCCAGTACCATGAGGCAGGCAGTTCCAAGGTGTGGTCTGTGAAATGTGACATTGCCCTGCCTTGCGCTACCCAGAATGAACTGGACCTGGAAGATGCCAAGGCCCTGGTGGCAAATGGCTGTTTTGCAGTGGCAGAGGGAGCAAACATGCCTACCACCATGGAGGCCACGGAATATTTCCAGGCAAACGGCGTCCTGTTCTGTCCTGGCAAGGCGGCCAACGCCGGCGGCGTGGCTACCTCGGCACTGGAGATGAGCCAGAACAGCGAGAGGCTGAGCTGGACCTTTGAGGAAGTGGATTCCAAGCTTCAGGGGATCATGGTGAACATTTTCCACAACCTGGACGATGCAGCGAAGAGATTCGGCTGTGAAGGCAATTATGTGGCAGGTGCCAACATTGCAGGCTTCCTGAAGGTGGCTGAGGCCATGACGGCCCAGGGTGTGGTATAAGGGCATATTGGTGTACGGGTTTCCGTGATTGCCCGGGGAACAGCAAAGAGACAACAAGGAAAATATGACGGATAAGAAGCTCCGGGGCGGTGCGGCCCCGGGGCTTTTATTACTGTTCATTCCGTTCACGGCAACTATGCACACAAAACGCCAAATGCAGGCGTTTTGGCGCAGGTTGTCTCGGATTTGCCACGCTGGGGACGCGTGAAAACACCTGGCGGTGGCACCTGTGAGCAGTAACGGGCTTTTTCAGACAAATTCCTTGACAAGAATAGCAATACTATATATGATAAAGATGTCTCTATGATCTAGAGAAAACGTCTATTCCACTTTCAGAAAATCCAACCTTGCAGACAGATAGATACATAAATTGGCAGGTGAACTTTTTTCTTGCCGGCAATTTGTATATGGGACAGTGTTTGTTTGGAACTGTGATGTCGGAACGATAACAGGGGACAAAATATGGCGGCGAAGAAATATTATGCAGTGAGACGGGGAAAAGTCACGGGGATCCTGGAAAGCTGGGAGGCGTGCAGGTCTGCAGTGGAAGGCTATCCAGGGGCGGAATATAAGGGATTTCCCACCCGCAAGGAGGCAGGTGCTTACCTGGGAGAGGCCTGGGAAGGAAAAGCTGGGAAGGAAGGTGCAGGAGGCAGGCTTCTGGCCTATGTGGACGGAAGTTATGACCACACCTTAAGGAAATATGCCTTTGGCTGTGTCTTCATCACGCCGGACGGGCGCATTTTCACCGAGTATGGGAATGGGAATAACCCGGAGTCGCTGAAATTGCGTAATGTGACCGGAGAGATGCTGGGTGCCATGTATGCGGTAAAATGTGCCATGGCAGGCGGATACCAGAGCCTGGAGATCCGGTATGACTATGAAGGCATTGAGAAGTGGGTCACCGGAGTGTGGCGTACGAAGACGGAACTGACCAGAAAATATGCCCTGGCCATGCGGGAGTGGGGAAAGAACTTGAATTTGTGTTTTACAAAGGTTGCTGCCCACACCAATGTGTATTATAATGAACTGGCAGACAAGATGGCCAAGAGGGGCCTGGTGCAGGGCAACGGGGTTCCGAAGGTGAGGCCTCTGGAGGATATGGAAGAATACCATGGAACGGATGAGAATCAATAAATACCTGGCCAGGAGCGGTGTCTGCTCCAGGAGGGATGCAGACAGGCTGATTGCAGAGGGAAAGGTGCTGGTCAATGGGCAGGTACCATCTCCCGGACAGTCCATCGGGGAGGGAGACCAGGTACTGGTATCCGGCAGGCCCCTGGAAGGGCAGGCTGGGACGGTGGTACTGGCTTTCTACAAGCCTGTGGGCATTACCTGTACGGAGCGGGATCCCCATGCAGAGCAGACCCTTGGGGACCTGGTGCATTTCCCGGTCCGGGTGACATATGCAGGACGTCTGGATAAGGAGTCGGAAGGGCTTCTTCTGCTTTCCAATGACGGTGATCTGATCCAGGGGATCATGCGTGGGGAGAACGGGCATGAGAAAGAGTACCTGGTGAAGGTGGACAGGGAAGTGACGGCAGATTTCATCCGGAAGATGGGGGAAGGGGTCTATCTGAGGGAACTGGACCGGACCACCAGGAAGTGCCATGTGGAGAAGACAGGGAAATATACTTTCCGGATTGTGCTGACACAGGGACTCAACCGCCAGATTAGGAGAATGTGTGCCTGCTTTGGTTACCGGACGGTAGCCTTGAAGCGGATCCGTATCATGCATATCGGACTGGGCAATCTGAAGCCCGGGGAATACTATGAACTGGAAGAAGCAGATATAGAGCGTCTTTGCCGGGACTGCGGGCTGGCAATGGCCCACACAGGACGAGGAGCGGTGGTTAGGATGCCACAGAAGGGAAAGAAGGGTTGCTGGGGGGAAACAGACAGTAACCAATAAGGGATTGGAACAGGGAAAGGCGGATATAGGGAATGCAAAGCGACAGGCTGGAACGGATGAAAGAACTGGCCGGCCTCCTTCGGGAGGCATCGAAGGCCTACTATGCCCAGGACCGGGAGATCATGAGCAACCGGGAATATGACGGACTGTACGAGGAACTACAGGCACTGGAGCAGGAGACGGGGGTGGTACTGGCAGACAGTCCCACGGTAAAGGTAGGGTATGAGGCTGTGGACGAACTGCCAAAGGAGCACCATGAGAGCGCCATGCTTTCCCTGGACAAGACCAAGGACCGGGAAGAATTGCAGGACTGGCTCCAGGGGCATGAAGGGGTCTTAAGCTGGAAGCTGGACGGACTGACCATCGTACTCACATACAGCCAGGGGAAGCTGTTGAAGGCTGTCACCCGTGGGAATGGTGAGATCGGGGAGGTCGTCACCAACAATGCCCGCACGTTCTGCAATATTCCCCTGGCTATTCCTTTTAAAGGGCAGCTGGTGCTGCGGGGGGAGGCTGTGATTACCTACTCCGATTTCCAGCGGATCAACAGTGAGATTCCAGAGGAAGAGAACCGGTACAAGAATCCCAGGAATCTCTGCAGCGGCTCCGTGAGGCAGTTGAACAATGAAATCACTGCCGGACGGTGTGTGCGTTTCTACGCCTTTTCCCTGGAGTCAGCACAAGGGGAGGAAGCGGGAGGCTCCAGGATGGACCAGTTTGCTTTCCTGGCAGGCCAGGGTTTCCAGGTAGTGGAGCATGAACTGGTGACACAAGAGACCATATTGGATGCAGTGGGACGATTTGAAGGGAAGATAGAGGGCTTTGACATTCCTTCGGACGGTCTGGTGCTGACTTACAATGACATCGCCTATGGCCAGTCCCTGGGCAGGACGGCAAAATTCCCCAGGCACTCCATCGCCTTCAAGTGGGCAGATGAACTGCGGGAGACCACCTTGAAAGAGATAGAGTGGAGCGCCAGCCGTACCGGACTGATCAATCCGGTGGCTATCTTCGAGCCGGTGGAACTGGAGGGCACCACGGTGAGCCGCGCCTCTGTCCACAATATCAGTATCCTGCGGGGGCTGAAGCTGGGAATCGGGGATCGGATTACGGTGTACAAAGCCAATATGATTATTCCACAGATCGCGGAGAACCTTACTTCCAGCGATACCTTGGAGATTCCGGCAGTGTGCCCGGTGTGCGGCGGCCCTACCCAGATCAGGCAGGTGAACGAAGTCCAGTCCCTGTACTGTACCAATGAGAATTGTGCGGCAAAGCGGATTAAGGCGTTTACCTTGTTTGTCAACAGGGATGCCATGAACATAGAGGGACTTTCGGAGGCAACCCTGGAGAAACTGGTAGACCGTGGATTCATTCAGGAGTATGCGGACCTGTTCCACCTGGACAGATACCGGGAAGAGATCCTGGAGATGGAAGGCTTTGGGGAGAAGTCCTACCAGAAATTACAGGATGGCATAGAGGCTGCCAGGAAGACTACCCTGCCCCGGGTGATATATGGCCTGGGGATTGCGAATATCGGTGTGGCCAATGCCAAAATGCTCTGCAGGCATTTTGACCATGACCTGGAGGCTCTGGTCCATGCGGATGTGGAGACCTTAAGTGCCATTGAGGGAGTGGGAGAGGTCATTGCCACGGCATTTGTGGCGTACATGCAGGATCCGGAGAACCTGGAGAAGCTTCATAGGTTCACAGGGGAATTAGAGATTGCCCTGCCCAAGGTGGAGGAAGGCAGCCAGACCTTGTCTGGAATGAGTTTTGTGATTACTGGCAGCCTGGCCCATTTTGCCAATAGGAGCGACTTGAAGGAACTGATCGAGCAGAAAGGGGGGAAGGTGACAGGAAGTGTCACAGGCAGGACCACCTGCCTGATCAACAATGATGTGACCTCCGCTTCCTCTAAGAACAAGAAGGCCAGGGAACTGGAGATCCCCATACTGTCGGAGGAGGATTTCCTGGCACAGTATGAGATCCAGGTGCCATGACCGCCAGTCACAGCCATGACGGCCAGGCTTTCCTGGCTGGAAGCAGATAGCAGCGGATATCCTGGCAGGATATGCCTTGGACCGGCAGAACCTGCCTTATATCAATAGAAAAAGGATGAAGGATTTCTATGTATTCCATACTATATAAGGAGGGCAAATATATGCCTATCAAAACACAGAGTGATCTGCCGGCAAAAGAAATACTGGAGAACGAGAATATATTCGTAATGGATGAGACCAGGGCTGTGCACCAGGATATCCGTCCTCTGCAGGTCCTGATCCTGAACAATATGCCCATCAAGCAGGACACGGAGTTGCAGCTCCTCAGGGCCTTGTCCAATACCCCCCTGCAGGTGGATGTGACATTCATGAATGTGAAAAGCCATGTGTCCATGAACACATCGGCCAGTCATCTGAATAAGTTCTACACTACCCTGGATGAGATCCGGGACCAGAGGTTTGACGGGTTGATCGTCACTGGAGCCCCTGTGGAGGACATTACATTTGAACAGGTGGATTACTGGCAGGAGATGTGCGAGATCCTGGACTGGGCCGAGGACCATGTGACTTCCACCCTGCATATCTGCTGGGCAGCCCAGGCAGGCTTCTACCATTATTATGGCATCAATAAGCGCTCCTTGCCCCAGAAATTGTCCGGTGTCTATGAACATAGGGTCTCCAACAGGAAGATTCCCCTGGTACGGGGGTTCGATGATATCTTCCTGGCACCCCATAGCCGCCATACAGAGACGCCGGCCGAAGCCATCCATGCCTGCGGGGAACTGACAGTGCTGGCAGAGTCTGTGGAGGCAGGTGTGTATCTGGCCATTGCCCAGGCTGGCAAGAAGATATTTGTCACCGGACACCCCGAGTACGACAGATATACCTTGAACAATGAATACCACAGGGATATGGACAGGGGATTACCCGTCCATATCCCACAGAATTATTACCCGGAGGATAACCCGGAGGCACGTCCCTTGCTCCAGTGGCGTTCCCACAGCAACAATCTCTACACCAACTGGCTCAACTACTACGTATACCAGATGACGCCTTTTGAGTTATGATTCCCGGGAATAATGGATGAGACTGTGGTGGGGATTTGGCATGCAGGCAGGAGAGAATTGCAGAGACACGGATGGAAGGAACAGGTGTAAGATACAGCATGATGGGAAGATACGATTTTGACCAGATCATTGACAGGCGGGGGAGTAATTGCATTAAGTATGATTTTATGGCAGAGCATGGCATGCCGGATCACATACTGCCGCTGTGGGTGGCAGATATGGATTTTGCCGCCCCCGGGGAAGTGGTGGAGGGCCTGGTACAGGCGGCCAGGCATGGAATCTTCGGATACAGTGAGGCAGGGGATTCTTACTTCCAGGCCGTACATGACTGGATGCTTACCCGACACAACTGGCAGGTGGAGAGGGAGTGGCTGGTGAAGTCCCCAGGGATTGTGTTTGCCATTGCTACGGCAGTCAGGGCTTTTACCTGCCAGGGGGACGGCGTCATGATCCAGAACCCGGTGTACCATCCCTTCAGCCATGTGGTGAAGGCCAATGACAGGACGATGGTGGACAATTCCCTGGTCTGGAAGAATGGTAGGTATACCATGGATTTTGACAGGATGGAGCAGCAGATGAAGGAAAGCAATGTGAAGCTGTTCATCCTCTGTAACCCCCACAATCCAGTAGGACGGGTCTGGACCAGGGAGGAACTGCGTAGCTTGGGGGAGACCTGTGCCCGGCACGGGGTGAAGATTGTCAGCGATGAGATCCACCATGACTTTATATTTCCCGGCCACAGCCATATCGTCCTGGCAGGGATGGAGGAGCGCTTCGCCCAGATGACAGTGACCTGTACGGCACCCAGCAAGACCTTCAATATTGCAGGACTGCAAGTGTCCAATATCTTCATTCCCAACCCTGAAATGCGGGAGGCATTCCGGAAGGAACTGGAGAAGACAGGAGCCGGGGAGATCAACCGGATGGGCCTGGTGGCGGGAGAGAAGGCTTATCGGTATGGACGGCAGTGGCTGGAAGAACTGCTGGTATATCTGAAAGGGAACCTGGACTTCGTGAGGGATTTCCTTAGGGAGCGTCTGCCTGGGATCAGGCTGGTGGAGCCGGAGGGAACTTATCTGCTGTGGCTGGACTTTAAGGGGCTGCACCTTACAGGTGATGCCCTGGAGGAATGGCTGGTCCAGAAGGCTGGTCTGTGGCTGAATGACGGAAGAATGTTTGGGACAGGCGGCGAGGGATATGCCCGCCTGAATATGGGGTGTCCCAGGAAGACCCTGGAGGAGGCATTGGGGAGAATGGAAGCGGCACTGGGATCCGTGCTTTGACAGAGGGGGAGACATCGTGCAAAGGTGGGAAGTCGGATTTGGCAGGAACGTGCTGGAACAGGGTGGGGACCTGTTAAAAATGGGCAGAGTCTCTGAACTGAAGGAAGAAGAGGGTAAATGCACGGCTTCCGTCTGGGACAGGCACATATACCAGGTGAAGATTCTCTCTAAAAACAGTGGGGATGGCTGGCTGATGAGCTGCCAGTGCCCTATGGCACGTGGCGGTGGAAAATGTAAGCATATGGCAGCAGTGATGTATGCCAGGGAGCAAGCAATACAGGGAGCAGTAGAAAAGGATGCAGGGCCAGCGAAGCCCAGGGACGGCAGGAAGGGAAAGACGAAGGAACCAGTGAGTCAGGAACTGCATATTGTCCAGGAAGAAGACGGACAGCAGGTGCTGAAGCTTTCGGAGGGAAGAGAGTCTCTTCCCGGAAAAGAGGCATTTCCTGGAAAAGGGGTATCTTCCGGGCATAAGGAGGAGATAGCCGAAAGCCTGGAAAGGGAAGATCCTATCCTGGAGGAGCCGGGGTGGATATGGGAACCGGGGCAGGAGGAAGAGACGCCGGGTATTCCTAAAGGGACAGAGCTCCTTGGAGTACCGGGTATTTTTGAAGTACCTGATTCTGCCGGGATACAGGATATTCCTGGGGAATCCGGCCCGGGGCCTGTTGCAGACGTAGCCTGTGGACCACATTACCTGTCGGAAGACGAATATATTGTGCTGAATGGGCAGGAGGAGCCTGAGCCGTCCCAGGAGACAGATGGGGGGAGACAGCGTCTGGCTGGGGAAGAACTGGCGACATACCAGTATTTTGACTGTGAGGCCGTGGGTAAATCCATGCGGCTTACCGTTGCCGTCATGAGGAAGGGGAATAAGCTTCTGGAAGAGGGTAAGGTTTCCTTTGACCATATAGAGTCCGGCTATGTGGATGACAGGATGGAGGTCATCTGCGAGGCAATAGGAGAGGGGAGGGAGGGGAAGGAAGCTTTCCCCATACACCTTGTGTTTGACAGGACCCAGGTGCTCTTCGCAGAGTGCGGATGTACGGAATGCCGCCGGCATTACTACTATGGTTATTACAGAAGGGAATACTGCGCGTATCTCTCTGCCTTTTTCAGCCTGGTGGAGCAGAAAGTCAAGGAAGGGAACATGGGAGATGCCACGGACAAGCTGGCCATGTTCCTAATGAGCGCATACACGGCCCAGAGGACCAGCGGCTTCCTGTCGGATAACACAGGCAAGAAGGAAAGCCTTACCCTTGTGCCCAAGCTAATCAGGAGGAACCATGAACTGATAGTCTCCTTCCGTGTGGGGGAAGGGAAATTGTTTGTGATCAAGGATCTGGCTGAATTCTGGGATAATGTCCGCCAGGGGAAGACTGCCGTCTATGGCAGCAGCACTCCCATCAGCCACCATAGTAGCAATTTCAAGGAGAGTTCGAAAAAGTGGCTGGATTTCATCGGAAGGGTTACGAAGGAGGAACAGGATTTTGAGAGGCGGCTGGAGGCGGCCGGTGCCTATAGAAGAACTGGTGCCAGGAAGAGTGAACTGGCTTTGTCTGGCTGGCGGCTGGATGAACTGTATCAGCTTATGGGAGAGGATGTACTGGAATATGAGGATAGGGATGCCGACAGGAAACGAAAAGGACAGGTCCAGGCCAGGAGCCAGAATCCCAGGGTGTCCATCGCCATCCGGAAAAATGCCCTAAGTACCCGCCGGGAGTTCCATGGCATCACGGTAACCTGCAGGATGCCTTCTTTCTTCTATGGGGCCAGGACAGCCTACTATGTACAGGAAAATGCCCTGTGCCGGTTAGAGGAGGATTTCCTGGCCAGGATCCGCACCCTGGCAGACTTTTGCCAGGGTGGCAAATTGGAATTCACGGTGGGCAGGAATAGCCTGGCACATTTCTACTATAATGTGCTTCCCCAGCTGGAGGATGTCATTGACATTATGGAGGAGGACACGGAAGAGATTGCCAGCTATCTGCCGCCCCGGGTGAGATTCGTATTCTACCTGGATGCAGGGAACCAGAACATGAACTGCCGTGTGAAATCCATGTATGGGGATAAGGAATTCTCCCTGTTTGACCTGTTGGATGAGAACCTGCCCTATGACAGGATCCGGGATGTGGCCAAGGAAGGGGAGATCCTGTATCTGGTGAAAAAGTGGTTTCCGCATTTTGAGGAGGAAAAGCAGGAACTTGACTGTGGTGGGGATGAGGAACTGATGTACCAGGTGCTGAACGGCGGGGTAGAACTGCTCATGTCCCTGGGGGAAGTGCGTTGCACCAGGCGGTTTACCAATGTGAATATCAACCGCAGGCTGAAAATGTCAGTAGGGGTATCAGTTTCCAGGGATCTACTGGATCTGCACATTGAGACACAGGATATTCCCCCGGAGGAACTTCTGGATATCCTAAAGGGATACAGACAGCGGAAGAAGTACTACAGACTGAAGAACGGAGACTTCTTAAGCCTGGAAGACAATACCCTGGCCACCCTGGAGGAGATGATGGCAGTCCTGCGCCTGTCCCCGAAAGAGCTTCTGAAGGGAGATGTGAAACTGCCCCTGTACCGGGCCATGTACCTGGACAAGCTTCTGGAGAAAAACGAGGAGATTTACAGCAACAGGGACAGTCATTTCCGGGAGATAGTCAAGGATTTCAAGACGGTGAAGGATGCGGACTTTGAGGTGCCGCCTTCCTTGCGGGAGGTGATGCGGGGATACCAACGTACCGGCTACCGTTTCCTGCGCACCCTGGAGGAATACCGTCTGGGAGGCATCCTTGCCGACGACATGGGCCTGGGGAAGACCCTGCAGGTAATTGCCGTGTTCCTGGCAGCCAGGCTGGAAGGGAAGGTGCGGACTTCCCTGGTGGTGGCACCTGCTTCCCTGGTATACAACTGGGGAGAAGAGATTGGGCGGTTTGCCCCTGAACTTACCTTCCTGTTAGTTACCGGAAGCCAGGAAGAGCGCCTGGAGAAGCTGGAGCAGTACAGGAACTTTGACGTGGTGGTGACATCCTATGATCTGCTGAAGCGGGATATCGCCCATTACGAGGACAAGGAATTCCACTATCATGTCATTGATGAAGCCCAGTATATCAAGAACCATACCACCGCTGCAGCCGCGGCCGTGAAGGGGGTCAGAAGCCATGTACGGTATGCCTTGACGGGAACTCCCATTGAGAACCGTCTCAGTGAACTGTGGAGTATTTTTGACTTCCTTATCCCCGGATACCTGTTTGGGTATGATGTGTTCCGGAATGAATTCGAGTCCCCTATTGTGAAGAATGAGGATCAGGCAGCCCTGGAACGGCTGCAGAGAATGACAGTACCCTTTATCCTGCGCAGGATGAAACAGAATGTGCTGAAGGATCTTCCGGAGAAAATGGAGGAGAGCCGGTATGTGAAATTTGAGTCATCCCAGCAGCAGCTATATGATGCACAGGTGATCCACATGAAGCAGAAGATTGCCATGCAGGATGCCCAGGAATTCCAGAAGAACAAAATGCAGATCCTGGCAGAACTGACGAAGCTGCGGCAGATCTGCTGTGATCCGGTGCTGTGCTTCGAGAACTATAAAGGGGGTTCTGCCAAGTTGGAAGCCTGCATGGACCTGGTCTGCAGTGCAGTGGAGGGTGGACATAAGATCCTTTTGTTCTCCCAGTTTACCTCCATGCTGGAACTGGTTGCAAAACGCATGGACCAGGAGAAGATCAGCTTCTATACTATCACGGGCGCCACTCCCAAGGAAAAGCGCCTGCAGTTTGTGAAAGCCTTCAATGAGGATGACACCAGAGTCTTCCTGATCTCCCTGAAAGCCGGCGGAGTGGGACTGAACCTCACCGGGGCAGATGTGGTGATCCACTATGACCCCTGGTGGAACCTGGCAGTACAGAACCAGGCCACGGACCGGGCCCACCGTATTGGGCAGGAGAAGAGAGTGGTGGTGTACAAGCTGATTGCCAAGGGAACCATTGAGGAGAAGATCCAGAAGCTCCAGGAGAGCAAAAGGGTTTTGTCTGAGCAGGTGATCCAGGGCGAGGCAGGCCAGCTGGCGGCCATGAGCCGGGAAGATTTTATGGCACTTTTGTCCTAATCATGCATATTTCCCCAGTCTTGTCCATATACTGATAGAAAAAGGAGTTACTTTTCACGGGGGTGTATCATGTTGCTTTGAACGGCAGGGCCGTGAAAAGTAACAAAAAGGAAAATGGGAAAGGGAGACTGTATATGCCAAGAGGACAGCGCAAGACGATTGAAGAGAAGATAGCTGCAAAGGAGGAACTGGTCGAAGCCCTGATGACCCGTGTGGAATCGGAGAAAAAGGAACTGGAGGAGATGTACCGGGAGAAGAAGATCAAGGAACTGGAGACAGTAAACAGTCTGATTGCAGACACGGGACTGAAGCCTGAGGAGGTGGCAGCAGTGCTGCAGCAGTATGTGGAGAGCAGCAAATCCCAGGCCTCTTGAAAAAGCCATATAAAAACAGCAGGAACTGCTTCCTGCTGTTTTTATGTGCAGGCCCGCATAAGCAAATTTGCTGCTGACGCTGCATACGGGCCGCGCGGCGAGCAGGGGGAAATCTGCCCCTACTCTAATCTGTCAGGTTCTTCTGGGCTGTGGACAGCATCAGCTTGATCCGGTTGAGCTGGTTTACCTCGCTGGCACCGGGATCGTAGTCAATGGCTACGATATTGGACTGGGGGTATGCCTTCCGCAGGGCCTTGATGACACCTTTGCCCACCACATGGTTGGGCAGGCAGCCGAAGGGCTGGGTACACACGATATTGGGTACGCCGTCATGGATCAGTTCCACCATTTCCCCAGTCAGAAACCATCCTTCCCCGGTCTGGTTGCCGATGGATACAATGGGTTCGGCAAAGGAAGCAATCTCCCGGATGGGGGTGGGAGGTGTAAAATGTCTGCTGCGTTCAAAGGCCTTTGCCGCTGCCCCCCGCAGCAGGTGTTCAATGGCCCAGATTCCTAGTTTGGAGTTGCGGGCTGCCTTCCTGCTGGTACCAAGGTTCTCGGCCTTGTAGACCTGGTTGTAGAAACAGTACAGCATAAAGTCGATGAGATCCGGCACCACGGCTTCGGCGCCTTCTGCCTCCAGCAGTTCTACCAGGTGGTTGTTGCCTGCAGGGGAGAATTTTACCAGGATCTCCCCTACCACACCTACCCGGGGTTTTTTCACATCCAGCAGGGGAATGGCATCAAATTCCCGGATGATGTCCTGGCACATCCTGTGAAAACGAAACAGGTTGATGTGCTTTGCCGACACAAAGGCCTGTACCTTTTCCAGCCATTTCTGGTGGAGGGCATCCACACTGCCGGGGGTGGCTTCATAAGGGCGCATCCGGTACACACAGCGCATGAAGATGTCACCGAACTGGGCACCCACGGCGGCGCGGAGCATCAAATCCGCATTCAAGTGGAAGCCGGGGTTGCTCTCAATGCCTGCCAGGTTTAGGGAGATCACGGGAATCTGCTCCATGCCGGCCTTTTTCAGGGCACGGCGTATGAATCCCACATAGTTGGTGGCCCGGCAGCCGCCTCCGGTCTGGCTCATGATGATGGCAGTCCTGTCCAGGTCATATTTGCCGGAAAGCAGTGCCTCCATGATCTGTCCCACCACCAGCAGGGAGGGATAGCAGGCATCATTGTTCACATATTTTAGTCCCACGTCCACAGAGTGCTTGTTGTCGTTGTCCAATACCTCGAAATGGTAGCCGCATGCATTGAAGGCAGGCTCTAAGATCTCGAAGTGGATGGGGGACATCTGGGGACAGATAATAGTGTAATCCTTGCGCATTTCCTCCGTAAAGGCAACTTTCTCTATGGCAGAGGAGCGAAGGGTGCGCTCTTTGTGCTGCTTTTCCCGCACCTTGATGGCAGACAGCAGGGAGCGGATCCGGATCCTGGCAGCTCCCAGGTTGTTCACCTCATCAATCTTCAGACAGGTATAAATCTTGTCCGAGCCGGAGAGAATGTCATTGACCTGGTCCGTGGTCACGGCATCCAGACCGCAGCCAAAGGAGTTAAGCTGGATCAGATCCAGGTTCTCCGTGTGCTTCACATAGCTGGCGGCGGCATATAACCTGGAATGGTACATCCACTGGTCCGACACGATCAGGGGACGCTCCGGGCAGCCCAGATGGGAGATGGAATCCTCCGTGAGTACCGCAATGTCAAAGGAGGTGATCAGTTCCGGGATGCCATGGTTGATCTCGGGATCCACATGGTAGGGACGGCCTGCCAGCACGATGCCTCGTTTTCCGGTTTCTGCCAGGTAGGCCAGTACCTCTTCCCCTTTCTTCTGCATGTCCTTCCTGGCAGCAGCCAGTTCTTCCCAGGCAGCGGCAGCAGCGTCCCGGATCTCCTTTGGTGGAAGCTCCGAGAATTCCCGGGCCAGGGCATCGGTGATGGTGCCAAGATCCCTAAAGGACATAAAGGGATTGCGCAGCTTCATCTGTCCATTGCTGATTTCCTCCACATTATTCTTGATATTCTCCGAGTAGGAGGTGACGATGGGGCAGTTGTAGTGATTATTGGCCCCTTCCACCTCATCCCGCTCATAGAACAGGGCAGGGTAGAAGACGAAATCCACCTTCTGGGCGATCAGCCAGGCCACATGCCCATGAGCCAGCTTGGCAGGATAACACTCGGATTCGCTGGGAATGGATTCAATGCCCAGTTCGTAGATCTTGCGGTTGGAACTGGGGGAGAGGATTACCCGGTATCCCAGTCTGGTGAAAAAGGTATGCCAGAAGGGATAGTTCTCGTACATGTTAAGGACCCTGGGAATGCCCACGGTTCCCCTGGGTGCCTGGTCTGCTTCCAGGGAAGGGTAGGAGAAGAGTCTCTCTTGCTTGTAGGCAAAGAGGTTAGGCACATTGCCGGCATTTTTCTGGCCGCCGATGCCCCTTTCACAACGGTTGCCCGAGATGAACTGCCGTCCACCGGTAAATTTGTTGATGGTCAGGCGGCAGTTGTTGGTGCAGCCCCTGCACTTGGCCATGCTGGTGTCATACTGGAAGGCGCAGAGCTTCTCATAGGAGAGCATGGAGGTGGCATAGCCTTCCTCGAAGCGCTCCCTGGCGATGAGGGCAGCCCCGAAAGCGCCCATGATACCGGCGATATCCGGGCGGATGGCTTCACAGCCGGCAATCTGCTCGAAACTCCTTAAGACAGCATCATTGTAGAAGGTGCCGCCCTGTACCACAATGTTCCTGCCAAGTTCCGAGGCATCTGACACCTTGATTACCTTAAAAAGGGCATTTTTGATGACAGAGTAGGCCAGCCCTGCGGAGATATCAGCCACCGAGGCCCCTTCCTTCTGGGCTTGCTTTACCTTGGAGTTCATGAACACGGTACACCGGGTACCCAGGTCGATAGGGTGGGGGGCGAAGAGGGCTTCCTTTGCAAAGTCCTGGACAGAGTAGTTCAGGGACTTGGCGAAGGTCTCAATAAAGGAACCGCATCCGGAGGAGCAGGCTTCATTGAGCAGCACACTGTCCACGGTCTGGTTCTTGATCTTGATGCATTTCATATCCTGGCCGCCGATATCCAGGATGCAGTCCACCTCTGGGTTGAAGAAGGCAGCGGCCCGGTAGTGGGCCACAGTCTCCACTTCCCCGTCATCCAGCAGGAAAGCGGCCTTCATCAGTGCCTCTCCGTAGCCGGTGGAACAGGAGCGGACAATCTGCACCCCCTCTGGCAGCAGGGTGTAGATCTCCTTCAGGGAGCGTATGGCGGTCTTTAGGGGACTGCCGTCATTGCTGCTGTAAAAGGAGTAGAGCAGGGAGCCGTCCTCCCCTACCAGCGCGATCTTGGTGGTGGTAGAACCGGCATCAATCCCCAGGAACACATTCCCGCGGTAATCAGACAGGTCAAAGCAGCCTACATGATGCTTCTGGTGCCGGGTGCGGAAGGCTTCATAAGCGGCTTCATCCGCAAAGAGCGGTTCCATGCGCTCCACTTCAAATTCCATCTTGATCTCGGAGGAAAGCCTGCCCACCATCTCCTCCATGGAGTAGGATACCTCCCTCTTTGCATGCAGGGCAGAGCCAATGGCCGCAAACAGATGGGAATTGTCTGTGTCAATGATATGCTCCTTATCCAGTTTCAGTGTGCGGATAAAGGCTGCTTTCAATTCCGGGAGAAAGTGCAGGGGACCTCCCAGGAAAGCTACATGCCCCCGGATGGGTTTGCCGCAGGCAAGCCCGGAGATAGTCTGGTTCACCACGGCCTGGAAAATAGAGGCAGACAGATCTTCTTTGGTAGCACCCTCATTGATTAAGGGCTGGATGTCCGTCTTGGCAAATACGCCGCAGCGTGCGGCAATGTCATAGAGGGATTGGTAATTTCTGGCATATGCATTCAGGCCTGCAGCATCTGTCTGGATCAGGGAAGCCATCTGGTCGATGAAGGAACCTGTCCCACCGGCGCATATGCCGTTCATGCGCTGCTCCACATTGCCGCCTTCAAAATAGATAATCTTGGCATCCTCGCCGCCCAGTTCTATGGCCACGTCCGTCTGGGGGGCCAGTTCCTTCAAGGAAGTGGCCACGGCGATCACCTCCTGGGTAAAAGGAACACCTAAATGGTTGGCCAGGGTCAGCCCCCCGGAGCCGGTGATCATAGGGTGGAGGGTAAGGTTCCCCAGTTCTCTATAAGCTTTTCCTAAAAGGGAGGAAAGAGTCTCCCGGATATTGGCATAATGGCGCTGGTAGTCGGAAAACAGCAGCCCGTGATCCCCGTCCAGAATTGCAATTTTGACGGTAGTAGACCCGATGTCAATGCCAAGCGAGGCTTCTTTCTGCATCTGTTCCATATAAAATCATCCTTCCTAATACGATTACAAAGTAAAGATTGGTTACTACGGCCGGTAATGCCGTGGACAGTAAACCCACATGCACCGGGGCCAGTTTCCCGGATACCTGCCTGTACAAAAAGGGCAGGAGTTCGACAGGGACTGACACACGAAGCTATTATAGTACACAAAAATACAAAATGCAACGAATATAAGCTATGAAATGTTTATTAAAATACTGATTTTTCTGTTAAATAGGAAATGCTTGGTTTACTTATGGCATCTGTGATGATAAAATGTATTGTAACAGTTCAGCCAGTTCATGCGAATGGTGCTGACGGAACTGTTACAATGTATTCAAATGTATTTTTGAAAAGAAGTAGAAGTCCTGGATTTGGACAGAAACAGGGAAAGGAATGGATCTATGAGTAAGTGGGAGAAAAAATTTGGAAAGTATGCGATACCGAACCTGACAGCGGTGCTGATCATCTGCTATATTGCGGGATATCTGTTACAGCTGCTGGCGCCGGCCTTTATGGAATATTTGACGCTGGATCCCTATGCAATCCTTCACGGGCAGGTCTGGCGGCTGGTCACCTGGATCGTTTCCCCGCCGGAGGGTTTCGGCATATTTACGGTCCTTATGCTGGTGGTCTATTACAGCCTCGGTGTCACACTGGAACGGACCTGGGGCACCTGGCGGTACAATGTCTACATTTTTACCGGCCTGTTCCTTACCGTACTCTTCAGCTTTGTGGCCATGGGCCTGCAATATCTGGCGGTGGGCGGGGGAAATCCGGCACTGATGCAGGCGATATTTGCCATCCAGGCCCATGCCTTCAGCACTTACTATATCAATATGTCCATTTTCCTGGCATGTGCCGCCACCTATCCGGACCTGCAGTTTCTGCTGATGTTCGTGGTTCCGGTGAAGGCAAAGTGGCTGGCCATCCTGGACTTAATCCTTCTGGTCTGGGATTTCGGAACATACTGGAAGGCCAGGGCCTGGTTCGGAGTGGCGGCCATCGGGGCTGCCCTGCTGAATTTTGCTATCTTTTATTTCCGCTCCAGGAGCCATTTCCACTTGAATCCCCGTCAGATCAGGCGTCGGGCGGAATTCAGGCAGGATGCCAGGAAAGGTGCCCAGGCCAGGGTCACGAAGCACAAATGTGCCATCTGCGGTAGATCCGATGAAGACGATCCCACATTGGAATTCCGTTTCTGCTCCAAGTGCAACGGGAATTATGAGTACTGCCAGTACCACCTTTTCACCCACCAGCATATCAAGTAGGGATATGTATGTGTCAGGGTGGACTGTCCTTGCCCGTTTTGTGTGCATCTGCTGCTGTACGGAGCAAACAGGTACGGGGATTATAGGGCAGAAGTCAGGAAAGCAACATGGGAGGGGGAAGCACATGGACAGAGAGGTACTATTTGCACAGACACTGGAGCAGGTGCGCAGACAGGCCAGGGAACAGGGAAACTGTGTGGAGGAAGAACAGGTGCGGGAAGCTTTTGCTTCCCTGGAACTGAACGAGACACAGTTGCAGATGGTGTTTGATTATCTGACAAAGCATCAGATAGGGATCGGAACCCCACAAGACCCGGACGCATTGCTGTCGGATGAGGAGAAGGACTACCTGCAGATCTACATAGAGGAGCTGGAAGCCCTTCCCGATTACAGCCCCGGGGAGATCGAAGGACTTACCCGGTCTGCCATGGCAGGGGATGAGGCGGCATCCCGGAAGCTTGTGGAGGCATACCTCAGGGAGGTGGCCCAGGTGGCCAGGCTGTATGTGGGCCAGGGAGTGGGGCTGGAGGACTTGATCGGGGAGGGGAATATGGCGCTGACTTTGGGCATCCGGCTGCTGGGCGGTCTGGACACACCCAAAGAGGCACCGGGCATGCTGATAAAGTGCGTCATGGATGCCATGGAGGAACAGATCAGGGAGCATGCGGACAGCTACAGGCAGGACCAGAAGATGGCAGACAAGGTGAACCGTGTGGCCGCAAAAGCCAGGGCCATGGCAGAGGAAATGAGGCGGAAGGTGACACCGGAGGAGCTTGCAAAGGATAGCGGCATGTCCTTACAGGGTATCCTGGAAGCCCTGCGGCTGTGTGGGAATCAGATTGAGGATATCGAGTATGCAGAAGACAGTTTATGAGGACTTTAAGTATCACCTGCAGGACACGGGAAGAATCTACGTGGGCTGTAAATATACCTTCCAGGAACTGACGGAAGTGGAAGACCTGCTGTTCAAGTTCCGCATCGTCATGGAACGCTATGTGATGCCGGATGCTGATCCGGAAGACACCCTGGAGACCCACCTGTATTACCTGCCGGAGAAAAGTCCTGCGGTGAAGGTGTACCGGCAGTTGAAGGCCCGGGTGAAGGTGAACCTGATTCAGGAGAAGAAGGGCATCTTCGGGAAGGGTAAGCGGGCGTATGTGACCAGGGTGATGCCGGTGGAGGAACTGGTGAAGATCCCCCCGGGGAAAAAGGAAGAGCAGGGACTGGTGGTACAGGAATTGTCTGTGAGCAAGCTGGCGGTAGCCAGCCTATAAGTGTGAAAGGTGAAAAGAAAATCTAAGCTTGTAAAGTACACAAGCCAAGATTTTCTAAGTTTCACCTAAGGAATGGCTTTGCCATTCCTTTGAGAATTTGCCTTGCGGCAATTCTTCCCAAAGTTTCACGGATTGTTTGTGTCGGCTTTGCCGGCATGTCTGGAAGTGTGAAGGGAATGAAGATTTTCCAAGTTTGCACGGATGAATAGAAAAGGAGAGAAAAAATGAGGGTAGAAGATCTGACAGCTTATGAGGTGCTGGAGAAGAAGGAGAGCGTGGACCTGAGCAGTGTGACTTACCTGTGCAGGCATAAGAAGACAGGTGCAAGGGTGGCGCTGATTTCCAATGATGATGAGAACAAAGTGTTCTATATAGGGTTCCGGACACCGCCCAGGGATTCCACCGGAGTGGCCCATATCCTGGAACATTCCGTGCTCTGCGGCTCCCGGGAGTTCCCAGTGAAGGATCCTTTTGTGGAACTGGTGAAGGGATCCTTGAACACGTTTTTGAATGCCATGACATATCCGGACAAGACCCTGTACCCTCTGGCAAGCTGCAATGACAAGGACTTCCAGAACCTGATGCATGTATACCTGGATGCTGTGTTCTATCCCAGCATTTATGACAAGGAGGCTATTTTCCGCCAGGAGGGATGGCATTATGAACTGGACCAGGAAGGGAGACTGACATACAATGGGGTGGTATATAATGAGATGAAAGGTGCGTTCTCCGATCCGGACGAGGTGCTAATTAGGGAGATATCAGCCGCCCTGTATCCCCATACCACTTACAGTGTGGAGTCCGGTGGAGACCCGGAGGCGATTCCGGACCTGACATATGAACAGTTCCTGGATTTCCACAGGACGTATTATCATCCTTCCAACAGCTACATCTATCTGTATGGGAACATGGATATGGCGGAGAAGCTTGCATTCATAGACGAGCATTACCTGTCAGGCTTTGAGGCCCTGAATGTGGATTCCCAGGTTGGGGTGGAGCCTCCCTTTGGAGAGCCTGCCCGGGTGGAGCGGGAATATCCTGT
Organism: uncultured Acetatifactor sp.; assembly: GCA_910586215.1. Lineage (GTDB taxonomy): Bacteria > Bacillota > Clostridia > Lachnospirales > Lachnospiraceae > Acetatifactor. The sequence continues at coordinate 66,922 of CAJUGH010000001.1, forward strand.
AAACGGGGAGGAGGAGATGAAGGAGAATACCTATCTGTCCTGGAACCTCTCTGTGGGGGACAGCCTGGACCGGGAACTGTACCTGGCCTTCCAGATCTTGAACTATGCCCTTTGCGCCGCCCCTGGGGCACCCTTGAAGCAGACCCTGGTGGATCATGGGATCGGGAAGGATGTGTACGGCAATTATGACAACGGGATCCGGCAGCCCATCTTTAGCGTGGTGGCCAGGGGCACGGACCCGGACAAGGAGGCAGAATTCAGCCAGCTGATCAAGGAAGTCCTGGAGGGACTGGTCCAAAATGGAATAGACCGCAAAGCCCTGCTGGCCGGCTTGAATTATTATGAGTTCAAGTATCTGGAGGCAGACTTCGGCTCCTATCCCAAGGGACTGATGTATGGCCTGCAGATGCTGGATAGCTGGCTCTATGATGAGGAGAAGCCTTTTCTCCACATTGAGGCCAAGGAGACCTTTGCTTCCCTTCGGAAACAGGTGGACACAGGGTATTTTGAGAACCTGGTACAGACTTACCTGCTGGACAACCCCCATAGCGCCACGGTTATCTTAAAGCCGGTGGCTGGCCTGGGAGAGCGCAGGGAAGAAGAACTGGCAGCAAAGCTTGCAGGTATAAAGGAACGCATGACAAAAGAGGAACTGGCAGCAGTCCGGGAAATGATGGGGAAACTGGATGCCTTCCGGGAGACACCGGACGCCCAGGAGGATCTGGACAGGATACCCATGCTGCACAGGGAGGACTTGAAAAAGGAGACGGATCCCATCATTTATGAGGAACGCAGACTGGGGGATACCCCTCTTCTGTATCACAACCTGTACACAAATGGAATCGGATATCTGAGACTGCTGTTTACCTGCCGGGATATCCCGGAGGCATATTTCCCCTATATGGGGCTGCTGAAGGGCTGTCTGGGGCTTCTGGATACGGCACATTATGCCTATGGGGACCTGTTCAATGAGATGAACCTGGTCACAGGCGGCATGGCGGCGGTGAACAATGTGTATGACAGGATAGAAGATCCCGACAGCTATACAGTCACCCTGGAGGTGAAGACAAAAGTCTTCTATGAGAACCTGGATAAGGCCATAGGGCTGATGGGTGAGATCCTGCTGACCAGTCATTTTGCAGATACCAAGAGATTGCGGGAGATTCTGGGAGAAGGGAAATCCCGGATGCAGGCCCAGATGACATCCAGCGCCCACACTGTGGCAGTAGGCCGGGCCATGGCTTATGGCAGTGCATCGGCGGCAGCCAGGGAGGAACTGTCCGGCATTGCTTTCTACCGGCTTATCTCCCGGCTGGAGGAGCATTTTGAGGAGGAGAAGGAGGAACTGGTAGAGAGACTACAGACCCTGGCACGGATGATTTTCCGGCCAGAGAACCTGACGGTTGACTTTGTGGGAGATGAGAAGGCCCTGGAGTCCCTGCAGGCACCAGTGGCATCCTTGAAGGAGAAGCTCTACACCTGCCCGGTAGAACGGGAAGCATATGTGCCGCATTTTGGCAGGGAGAATGAAGGCTTTATGACATCCGGACAGGTACAGTATGTGTGCCGGGCCGGGAATTTTAGGCGTGCAGGCCTTCCTTATAAGGGGGCGCTGCGGGTGCTGAAGGTCATGATGGGATATGAGTATCTGTGGGTGAATATCCGGGTGAAGGGCGGCGCCTATGGGTGTATGTGCAATTTTGGCAAATCAGGGGAATGCTATTTTGTCTCCTACAGGGATCCCAACCTGGGCAAGACCCTGGAGGTCTATGGGCAGGCAGCAGATGTGGTGGGTGCATTTACGGCGGATGAGAGAACCATGACCCAGTATGTGATCGGTGCAGTCAGTGAACTGGATACTCCCATGACACCTGCCGGAAAGGGATTGTTCGGCTTGACGGCTTACATGGTAGGGCTGACAGAGGATATGCTCTACAGGGAGAGGGAGGAGGTCCTTACGGCATCCCCGGAGGACATCCGGGCCTGTGCAGCTTATATCCGGGCTTTCATGGAAGAAGAGTACCTGTGTACGGTGGGAAATGCCCAGAAGATTAAGGCAGAACAGAATTTATTCCTCAAAACCGAGAACCTTTTCTAGAAGACATCGTCTATACAGATGAAAGGCAAAACGGCAACGCCGTGAGAAGTGACAAGAGCGGGAACGCTGGCAGGGCCTTTTTGGCAGGCGTTTCTGGAAAAGGAGGGCTTATGGGAAAAGTGAAAGGGAAGAACAGGGAAGGTACAGGAAGGATGAGGGGGAGAAGATATCTGGCGGCTATGCTGGCGGCATTTCTGCTCACAGGCTGTGGTGCCGCTGCATCCGTGGACCAGAAATCAGATATGGCCTCCCCGGAGGCGGCCCCCGGCGTCTACAATACCAACGGTGGCATCTATGGGGACATTTCCTCCGCAGGGACTGCCACAGAGTACCCGGCAGAAGAGTCCGTGGACATGGAGATGGATCCGGGTATGGCCGGGGCAGATATGGGCAGCCAGGCCACAGACCGCAAACTGATCAAGACCGTGGACATGGAGGTGGAGACCAAGGAATTTGATGGCCTGCTTGCCACCATCGCAAGTACTGTCCAGGATCTGGGGGGCTATATCCAGAACCAGAATACCTACAATGGGAGTGTGTATTCCTATTACCGTTCTGCCAAATCCGCCAGCCTGGTGATCCGTATTCCCAAGGACAACCTGGAAGCCTTTCTGGGCAAGGTGTCCGATGTGGGTAATGTGACGAGGTATTCTGATAATGTGGAGGACGTGACCCTGGCCTATGTGGACCTGGAGAGCCACAGGAATGCCCTGCGCACAGAGCAGAACCGGCTGCTGGAACTGCTGGAGAAGGCAGAGAGCCTGGAGGATATCCTGACCATAGAGTCCAGGCTTTCAGACCTGCGTTACCAGTTGGAGGGAATGGAGTCCAGGCTGCGCACTTATGACAACCAGGTGGAATACAGCACCGTCTCCATGGACATCTCCGAGGTCCAGGAACTGACCCCGGTGGAGGAACAGACAGATTTAGAGCGCATTGCAGAAGGGTTCATGGAGAGCCTCAGGGATATCACAGACGATGTGAAGGAGGCAGGCATCTGGTGCCTGGTACATCTGCCCTATGGAATCCTGTGGGCATTGGTGATCCTGCTGGCAGTGGTACTTCTTAAGGTGCGCCGCAGGAAGAAGGCGGCAAAGGCCCAGGCACCGGCGGGAACCGGGCAGGCCAGGGAGGACTCCCGGGAGACTTCTGACAGCCTTGAACAGCAAAACCTTGAACAGTAAACAAGTAAGAAAAAAGCTAATAAAAAGGCGGGCAGATACGATAAGGTTCTGCTTGCCTTTTTGCTGTATGGGGGGTACAATGGGTTTTAGTGCCGGTGGCGCTGGCATGGCGGGAAGTGTGCTGACAGGAGAGAATGGGGTTTACAGGATATGAGTGAAGACAGGAATAGCAGGCAGACATACAAATCGGGATTTGTGACCTTGATAGGCAGGCCCAATGTAGGGAAATCTACTTTGATGAACAGGCTGATTGGCCAGAAGATAGCCATTACTTCTAACAAACCGCAGACTACCAGGAACCGGATCCAGACTGTGTATACCTGTGAGCAGGGACAGATTGTGTTCCTGGACACACCGGGTATCCATAAGGCAAAGAACAAACTGGGAGATTATATGGTACATGTGGCGGTGCGGACCCTGGAAGAGGTGGATGTCATCCTGTGGCTGGTGGAACCTTCCGACTATATCGGGGCCGGGGACCAGCATATTATCGAACAGCTGAAGCGGGTGAAGACACCAGTGATCCTGGTGATCAACAAGATAGACAAAGTGAAGAAGGAAGCCGTGTATGCCTTCATTGACACCTACAGGAAGGCTTTTGACTTCCAGGAGATCGTGCCCCTGTCTGCCTTGAAGGGAACCAACACGGAGGAACTGGTACAGTGTATCTTCAAGTATCTCCCATACGGGGAGGCTTTCTATGATGAAGATACGGTGACCGACCAGCCCATGCGCCAGATCGTGGCAGAACTGATCCGGGAGAAGGCGCTCAGGCTGCTGGAGGAGGAGATTCCCCATGGCGTTGCAGTGACCATCGAGGGCATGAAGGAGAAGGGAAAGATATGCCATATTAACGCCACTATCATCTGTGAGCGGGAATCCCACAAGGGAATCATTATCGGAAAAGGCGGACAGATGCTGAAGAAGATCGGCTCTGCAGCCCGCACGGAGATAGAACATATGCTGGAGATGCAGGTGAACCTGGAACTTTGGGTGAAGGTGAAGAAGGACTGGAGAGATAGCGATTTCCTTCTGAAAAATTTTGGCTACAACCCGAAAGATATCTCGGGAAGCGAATAGAAAAATGAGAATTTGCAGACCCTAGGACTATGGACAGACAGGGAACCAAAGATTTCAGATATGAGGTTACGTCAAGGAAAGTCAGGGGGAATTGCAATGAACATAGAACACTGGAAACAGTTTGAAAGCACCGGCCGGATAGAGGACTATTTACATTTCCTGTCCTGTGAGAGACAGGAGAGGTCAGAAAGGGAAGCAGATTCCGGGAATGCCCCTGGCGCTGCCGGGGACAGTTCCAGGGACTGGATGGATCATAACAGCCATGCAGGAATATATATGGGTCAAAGGGATTGTACTAAAGCAGGCTCCCGTGGGGGAGTACGACAGGCATATCAGTCTTTTGACACTGGAACGCGGTAAGGTGAGCGCCTTTGCAAGAGGAGCCAGGAAGCCTGCCAGCAGGCTGGCAGCGGCCACCAGTCCCTTTTCTTTTGGCAGCTTTAAGCTATACCAGGGGAGGAATTCCTACACCCTGGCAGAGGCAGACATCCAGAACTATTTCGAGGAACTGCGCACGGATTACGTAGGTGCCTGCTATGGAATGTATTTTGCGGAGGTGGCAGATTTCTATGCCAGGGAGAACAATGATGAGCGGGAACTGATGAAGCTGCTGTACCAGTCCCTCCGGGCCCTGGGGGTGAAGTCCCTGCAGAGGAGCCTGGTCAGGTGCATCTTCGAGTGCAGGGCTATTGCCGTGAACGGGGAATTCCCAGGCCCGCCCACAGACAGGAAGCTGGATCCGTCTACGGTCTATGCACTGCAGTACATAGCAGGAAGCCCTATTGAGAAACTGTATACCTTTACAGTGACGGATGGTGTGCTGGAGGAACTGGAACAGGTAGCGGAGGCATATATGGGCCGTTTTGTGGGCCATAGATTCAAAAGTCTGGATGTTTTACAAACTATTTGTTGAAAAGTTTTCTTATTTTTGATAGAATACAGAATACGGATGAGAAGCGAAGGAAAATGGAAGTCCGGAGAACGGACAGGGAGTATGGAATGAGGAGAGCTGGAAAGCTGGCGGCTGGTCTATGTCTGGCCGCAATGCTGTGTGCAGGCTGTGGTCAGGAACAGGGACCTGTAGTGGTGCAGGAGAACACCCTTGTGATCTCCGACAAGGGGGAAGTCACCGCCTATGTGGTGGGAGAGTTTGACAAGGCCTATTATGATCTGGCAGAACTGGCTGATATGGCCAGGGCAGAGGCAGATACCTTCAGCCAGGCCTATGAAGGCGTGGAGAAGCCTCCCGTATCTGTGGAAAGCGTGGAGCCGGTGGAGGATATGGCAGGGAAAGTGGTGGTTGCATACCGCTTTGACAATGCAGACAGCTATACGGCATTTATGGGACAGTACGAGGGGAGACGTCTCTTCTACGGCACTGTGTCGGAAGCAGCAGCCCACGGATACCTGGCTGGCGTGACACTCTCGGACGTGAAGGACGGCACATCCCTTACGGAAGAAGGGCTGAAGCAGAACGGTGACAGACGTCTGATAATTACTGATACCCAGGCTGTCATATACTGTCCTGCCAAAGTGACCCATCTGAGCAAGGGGGCTTCCATGAATGAGGACGGAAGTGTGGGAACTTTCCAGGCAGAGGACGCTGTATACATTTTGCTGAAGTGAGCAATTCCAAGGCAGGCTTGCCCCAGGACAGGCGTATAAGGCATATCTGATATAGATCGTAACCAGGGACAGGAACCGGTTACAAAGAGGCAGAAAGAGGGAAAAGACAGATGAATAAGACAATGGAAAAAATTGTGGCACTTGCAAAGGCCAGGGGATTTGTATATCCCGGCTCTGAGATCTACGGGGGCCTGGCCAATACCTGGGATTATGGCAACCTGGGTGTAGAACTGAAGAATAATGTGAAGAGGGCCTGGTGGCAGAAATTTGTACAGGAGAATCCCTATAATGTAGGGGTGGACTGCGCTATCCTGATGAATCCCCAGACCTGGGTGGCAAGCGGTCATCTGGGAGGATTTTCAGACCCGCTGATGGATTGTAAGGAATGTCATGAGCGTTTCCGGGCAGACCAGCTGATTGAGAAATTCTGTGAGGAGAAGGGAATTGCCCTGGAAGGCAGTGTGGATGGCTGGAGCCAGGAGCAGATGCGGGATTTTATAGAAGAACACAAAGTTCCCTGTCCTGGCTGCGGTAAGCATAATTTTACGGATATCCGCCAGTTCAACCTGATGTTCAAGACCTTCCAGGGTGTCACGGAGGATGCCAAGAGTACCGTGTACCTGCGTCCGGAGACGGCCCAGGGTATCTTTGTGAACTTCAAGAATGTACAGCGTACTTCCAGAAAGAAGATTCCATTCGGCATTGCCCAGGTGGGCAAGTCTTTCCGGAATGAGATTACGCCGGGGAACTTTACCTTCAGGACAAGGGAATTCGAGCAGATGGAACTGGAATTCTTCTGTGAGCCGGGTACGGACATGGAATGGTTCCAGTACTGGAGAGGGTTCTGCCGTGACTGGCTGCTGTCCCTGGGGATGAAGGAGGAGGAGATGCGGCTGCGTGACCACAGTCCGGAGGAACTGAGCTTCTACAGCAAGGGAACCACGGATATTGAGTTCCTGTTCCCATTTGGCTGGGGAGAACTGTGGGGGATTGCCGACAGGACAGATTATGACCTGACCTGTCATGCCAATATTTCTGGCCAGGATATGACTTACTTCGATGATGAGAAGAAAGAAAAGTACATACCATACGTGGTGGAGCCTTCCCTGGGTGCAGACCGCGTGGTACTGGCTTTCCTCTGTGCGGCATACGATGAGGAGGAACTGGAAGGCGGCGACATGCGCACTGTCCTGCGGTTCCATCCGGCCCTTGCCCCTGTGAAGATTGGCGTGCTGCCCCTGTCCAAGAAGCTCAATGAGGGTGCGGAGAAGATTTACAGGGAACTGTCCAGGAAATACAACTGTGAGTTCGATGAGAGAGGGAATATTGGCAAGAGATACCGTCGCCAGGACGAGATCGGGACACCCTTCTGTGTCACTTACGATTTTGAGTCTGAGACAGATGGCTGTGTCACAGTGCGTTTCCGTGATTCCATGGAGCAGGAGAGGGTGGCCATTGCCAGTCTGGATGCTTATTTTGCAGATAAGTTCACATTTTAAGGGAATTCAGGCTACATGAATGGAGCAGAAGGGGGATCTTCTGCTCCTTTGTCTTAACGGGGGTTGTGCCTTTCGGGCAGGGGGTATCGGTATGGATAGGATAGAAGTGTTTCAGATATTGGGGATCGGGGAGACAAAGGATGAGAAGGCCATCAAGAACGCCTACAGGGAGAAGCTGACCGTGACGAATCCGGAGGATGACCCGGAAGGCTTCAAGCGGCTGAGGGGAGCCTATGACGCAGCCTGCCGGTATGCCAGGGAGACGGAAGGGGCCGGGGAGGAGCAGGAACGGGATACCTCTGTGTCCGGACTCTGGGTGGAGCGTGCAGCGCAGATTTACGGCAATCTGGAGACCAGGCGGGATGTGTCCTGCTGGGAAGAATTGTTTGCACAGGACTGTTTTATCTCCCTGGAAGAAGAGGAGAACTGTCGGCTGAAACTGTTGCGCTTCTTGATGGAGCACTTCCGCCTGCCCACGGATGTGTGGAAGCTGCTTGACAGGAAGTTGTCCCTTACCGGGAAAGAGGCCGGACTGCGGGAACAGTTCCCGGCAGATTTCGTGCGCTACATTGAGAACAAGTGCGAGCGCGGGGAAGATGTGGAATTTGGCCAGTTTGAGGGGGCACCGGATGCCCCCTATGACTTGTTCCTCCAGTATTATGACCGCTGCTGGCAGGCTATCCAGGAGGGTAACCTGGAGCAGGCGGCCCAGAATATCAAGGATGCGGATGCACTGGGGATCCGCCATCCTATTATGGAGATCTGCCGGGCAGACCTGGCGGTGAAGCAGGGACAGATCCAGGAAGGGCTGGCGCTTCTTCTCTCCCTGCGGGAGCGGTACCCGAAAGATGCCATGATCTGTTATAACACGGCAGAGAACCTGTGGAGGCAGGGAGAAGGCAATGGGGACCTGCGGAAGAAGGCGGCAGGGATTTTTAAAGAACTGAAGGCAGAGAATGACAGCCATTATATGGCAAATGTGCGGCTCACGGAATGGTACTATGAGAACCAGCAGTTCCAGGAGGCAAAAAAGTGTGCAGAGAAAGTACTGTCTGCCGGCGGGGACGAAACCTTCATGGAACTTCTGGGGAAGGTGAACCGGGAGATTGAGAAGGAACTGGAGACAGAGTATGCAGACAGCCATAGCTGGAAGCCGGCCTTGGAATTGTGCTGGTGTTATCTGCAGGACGGAAAGGTATCGAAAGGCATAAGACTGGCCCTGTCCCTGGAGAAGGAACTGCCCCCGGAGAAGGAGGCAGAGTACAATGGCCTGCTGTCCAAGCTGTATGTGGAAGAGGCAGAGTATGAGACTTCCGTTACCATGGCAGACATCTGGCAGGAGTCCCTGGAACGGAAGCTTTTCAGGGGAGAGAGCGAGGAAGAGGAGAAGGACAAGGACCGCATACGGCAGGCTTATCTGATCAGGATGCAGTGCTACCACAATCTGGGTTTTGCTGACAAGGAGTATTTTGCCAGGGCGGCGAAGGAGGGGGAAGGGCTGCTTTCGGGAACGCCCAAAGATATCGGCGTGCTGTTGGAACTGGCACAGGTGTACATTGAGATGGAGGAATATGAACGCAGCCTGGAGATCAGCCGTACCCTTGTGGAGGATTACCAGATCTATGCTGCCCATGCCGCATCCCTGGAGGCATACCGCAGGCAGCTGAATGCTGGCGGGGTGATCCGCAGCGGTACCCAGTGTATCCAGTATTTTCCAGGATACATCAGGGCCTATGAGTATATGGCGAAGGTGTACCTGGACCTGGAGTATAGTGAGGACCTGGAGAATCTGCTGGCTGATGCGGAGAAGAACGGGGTAAAGAGTGTGATACTGGATGCCTACAAGTTCCAGTTCCACCGGTTCCAGATGAAGAAAAAGCTGATGGATATCAATACCCTGAATAACAAACTGAAGAATTTCCGGACGGAATTCCGGGCCAGGGTGGAGAAGGGGGACCTGGTATTTTACCAGAATGGACTGCCCGTCTTAACGGAATATCTCTATCACTATCCTGATAGCTATATGTTGGTGGAGCGGGGGATTTTCCACAGGGCAGCCCACCATTATGAAGAAGCCCGGGAGGACTTCGAGAAGGCCCTGGTGCTGAATCCTTCCAATGCCTATGCCTTAAACGGCTTGAGTTTTGTGTACAAATATATGGGGGAATATGAGAAGGCCCTGGTCTGTATCAAGAAGGCGATCCTGTACATGGACCAGGATATGTCCCCTGTGATCTACACGGACATGGGGGAACTGTATTCCCTGTTGGGCAATTATGAGATGGCCCTGGCGGCCTGCAGGCAGTACCAGGAACTGGTGAAGGAACCGGCAGTGTGGTTCCTGGAGGAGATGGCAGAATGCCATGTGTCACTTCTGGATGCGCAGGAAGCTTGCCGGCTTTATGCAAGATGCGCAGGGGAAGACAGGACATCCACCTATGAGAAACAGGTGGATGCCTGCATCAGGTGCGGCCTTAAGGAGGAGACAGCCCACTATCTGGCAGCCTGGAAGGAGGCGCTGGATAATAAGGCGGGCAGGGGACTGAAACGGCTGCTGTCCTGGAAGCAGTACAGGAACCTGGCCAACGCATACTGTCTGTACCACTCCCAGGCGGGCTGGATGGAACTGGTCATGGGCAGCGGCAAGGCAGCCCTGGAACAGTTCCGGGCTTCCATGAAGTATTACAGCCAGGCCGTGGGCCGGGAGGGCAAGATAGCCGATGCCATCTTTGCCTGTATCCTCTGCGGTGATACGAGGCGTGGGGCAAAATATGCAAAGCAGCTCCAGGCCTGGCTGCGACAGGAGACCTTTTCCCCGGAGAACAAGTACTTCAACCGGGAGAAGGGGCATCTGCAGATGGAGTTCCTGGCAGCCTATTTTGAGGCAGACGAGACGACCCTCCAGGGGATCCTGGACAGGGAGGTATCCTGTGGGATCTGCCATTTCTGTACCCATGCCATATGCAGGGAGATGGAAGGCGTGAGAATCCTCTTTCTGCTCAGGCAGGGGAAGCGGGCAGAGGCCAGACAGCGTCTGGACAGGAATCTGGAGATACAGCCGGCAGACGAATATATGCTGGCCATCCGGCATATTGCCTTCGGGTAGGAAAGTGCGTTCCCGGAGGGACAAGATTGCATGGGGCACTGCACTGTGCAGTGGTGGAACAGAACAATGAGGAAACGAGGAGTTAAATGATAGTAGGGATAGATCTGGGAACAACAAATAGTCTGATTGCATATTTTGGGGAGGATGGGGCGAAGATCATCCCCAACAGGCTGGGGAAGCATCTGACCCCTTCCGTAGTCAGCGTGGATGGGGATGGCAATGTATATGTGGGGGAGACCGCAAGGGAGCGCATGAGTCTGTATCCCGATTCCGTGGCCCAGGCTTTTAAGCGCAGTATGGGTACAGAGAGGGAATACATCTTAAGCGGGAAGCATTACAGGCCGGAGGAACTGTCCAGTCTGGTGCTCAGGGCCCTGAAGGAGGATGCGGAGGCGTATCTGGGGGAGGAAGTCACAGAGGCGGTGATCAGCGTACCGGCTTATTTTGACGACAAGAGACGGAAAGCCACCAAGCGGGCCGGGGAACTGGCAGGCCTTAAGGTGGAGCGGATGATCTCCGAGCCAACTGCTGCCGCTGTGGCATATGGCCTATATGACAAGACAAGGGACACCAGGTTCCTGGTGTTTGACTTAGGGGGCGGTACCTTTGACGTGTCCGTCCTGGAATTGTACCACAATATCCTGGAAGTCAGGGCCGTGGCCGGAGACAATTACCTGGGCGGCGAGGACTTCACGGAAGTGATGGCAAAGCTGTTCCTGCAGAAGGCAAAGCTGCAGATGCAGGGACTGACACAGAAGGAGCAGGTCAGGCTCTACCGGCAGGCAGAGGTAGCCAAATGTGCCATCAGTGACGGGCCCCAGGTGAAGATGCATTTTCTCTACCGGGAGGAGACCTTAGAGCAGGAGATTACCTACAGGGAATATGAGGAAGCCTGTGAAGAACTGCTGGCCAAGATCCGGGAGCCTGTGAAGAAGAGCCTGGCTGATGCGGGACTGAAGCTTTCCGATATCGATGAGGTGCTCCTAATCGGCGGGGCCACCAGGCTGTCCGTTGTGCGGGATTTCCTGATCCGTCTCTTCCGGAAATTCCCGGATACCCGGATGAACCCGGATGAAACGGTAGCTCTGGGGGCAGCCCTGCAGGCGGCCATGAAGGAGCGCCGGGAAGAGGTAAAAGAAGTGATTCTCACAGATGTCTGTTCCTTCACCCTGGGAACGGAAGTGGTAGTGGAATATGAGGAAGGGAAATTCGAGGACGGCAGGTTCTGCCCCATCATTGAGCGCAATACCGTGATCCCCGCCAGCCACACGGAGAGACTCTACACAGCCAGGGATAACCAGGAGCAGGTACGGGTGCGGATCCTTCAGGGGGAGAGCCGTTTTGCCAGGAACAATCTCTTTCTGGGGGAACTGGAGATCCAGGTGCCCAAAGGACCCAAGGGACGGGAGGCGGTGGATGTGACATATACCTATGATATCAATGCCCTCCTGGAGGTGGAGGTGAAGGTGGTATCTACCGGGGAGATCCAGAAGCTGATTATCAAGGGAGACAGCAACCAGATGACCGAGGAAGAAGTGAAGCGGCGCATGGAAGAACTGGCCTATCTGAAGATCCAGCCCAGGGACTACGAGGAGAACCGGCTGGTGCTCGCCCGGGCAGAGCGCATGTACGAGGAAGCCCTGGGAGAACGCAGGAAGAAGCTGGACCGGTATATCACCGCATTTGAGGCGGCCTTGAAGAAGGGAGACCATGACGGGATCCGGGAGAGCAGGGAGGCGCTGAACGAGGTGCTGGAGGAGGAAGACGAATAGGCTTTTCATTTTGGAAAAGCTGTGCTATAATGCGGAATATTGTAATATATGACAAAGATCTGGAGGACAAAAAGCCATGAAACCATACGGCGTAAATGAACTGAGAAGGATGTACCTGGAATTTTTTGAGAGCAAGGAGCATCTGCGGATGAAGAGTTTTTCCCTGGTGCCCCACAATGACAACAGTCTGTTGATCATCAACTCCGGCATGGCGCCCCTGAAGCCCTATTTTACGGGACAGGAGATTCCCCCCAGGCGCAGGGTGACCACCTGCCAGAAATGTGTCCGCACCGGTGACATTGAGAATGTGGGCAAGACGGCTAGGCACCTGACCTTTTTTGAGATGCTGGGGAATTTTTCCTTTGGGGATTACTTCAAACACGAGGCCATTGCCTGGAGCTGGGAATTCCTGACGAAGGTGGTGGGCATGGAGCCGGAGAGGCTATATCCATCCATCTACTGTGAGGACGAGGAGGCCTTTGAGATCTGGACAAAGGAAATCGGTGTCCCCGGGTCGAAGATCACCCGTTTCTACCGGGACGAGAACGGCGCCTGTGACAATTTCTGGGAGCATGGGGCAGGTCCCTGCGGACCCTGCTCGGAGATCTACTATGACAGAGGGGAGAAGTACGGCTGCGGCAAGCCTGACTGCAAGGTGGGCTGCGACTGTGACCGTTTCATGGAAGTGTGGAACAATGTGTTCACCCAGTTTGACAGTGACGGACATGGGTACTATACAGAATTGTCCCAGAAGAATATCGATACGGGTATGGGCTTAGAGCGGCTGGCCGTGGTGGTGCAGGATGTGGATTCCGTGTTTGACATAGACACCATGAAGGCTATAAGGGACAGGATCTGCCAGGTTGCAGGGACTGTGTACCAGGCAGATGAAAAGAAGGACATATCCATCCGCCTGATCACCGACCATATCCGTTCCACCACCTTCATGATCAGCGATGGGATCCTGCCCTCCAACGAGGGGAGGGGATATGTGCTGCGCCGTCTCATCCGCCGGGCGGCGAGACATGGGAGGCTCCTGGGTATCCAGCATAAATTCATGGCAGATCTGGCAGAAACTGTGATCCAGGAGAGCCGGGACGGCTATCCGGAACTGGAGGAGAAGAAGGCTTTTATCCTGAATGTGCTCACCCAGGAGGAGGACAAGTTTGACAAGACCATCGACCAGGGCCTCAGCATCCTGGCCCAGATGGAAGAGGAGATGAAGGCAGCATGCACTACGGAACTGTCCGGTGAAAATGTGTTCAAACTCTATGACACATATGGATTTCCTGTGGATCTGACCCAGGAGATCCTAGAGGAGAAGGGATTTGCCATAGATGAGGCAGGATTCGGTGTCTGCATGGAACAGCAGAGGGAGAAAGCCCGGAAGGCCCGTAAGGTGACGAACTACATGGGGGCAGATGTGACAGTTTATGAATCCATTGACCCTTCCGTCACCACCCGGTTTGTGGGCTATGACAGGTTGCAGCACCAGTCACGGATCAGTGTGCTGACCACGGAGAGCGAACTGGTGGAAGCCCTTACGGACGGTCAGGTGGGCACGGTCATTGTGGAGGAGACCCCCTTCTATGCCACCATGGGAGGCCAGAATGCAGACACAGGTCTCATCACCACGGCAGACGGCAGCTTCCAGGTGAAGGATACAGTGAAGCTCCTGGGGGGCAAGGTGGGACATATCGGCACTGTCACAAAAGGCATGGTCAGGATAGGGGACATGGCCACCCTTATGGTGGATGCAGACCGGCGCAGCGCCACCTGCAAGAACCACAGTGCCACCCATCTGCTGCACAAGGCCCTTAGGGAAGTGCTGGGCGACCATGTGGAACAGTCCGGTTCCTATGTGGACGGGGAGAGGCTGCGCTTCGACTTCAGCCATTTTGCAGCCATGACTAGGGAGGAACTGGACAGGGTGGAGGAGATTGTGAACGAACAGATCGCAGAGAACCTGCCGGTGTCCACCCAGGTCATGAACCTGGAGGATGCCAGGAAGACAGGCGCCATGGCCCTCTTCGGTGAGAAGTACGGGGAAGAAGTGCGGGTGGTGAAGATGGGAGAGTTCTCCACGGAACTGTGCGGTGGTACCCATGTGGCGAACACCGGTTCCGTTGCAGCCTTCAAGATCTTGTCCGAGAGCGGCATTGCAGCCGGGGTCCGCAGGATCGAAGCCTTGACGGCAAACGGGGTAACTGCTTACTATAAGGGACTGGAGCATACCATAGAGGAGATGGCGAAGCTGCTGAAGGCCACACCTGCAAACCTGGTGGAAAAGTGTGGCCACCTGCTGGCAGAGATGAAAACTCTTTCCTCAGAACTGGAGTCCCTGAAGGCCAGGGCTGCCAGGGAAGCCCTGGGGGATGTGATGGACAATGTGGTGGAGGTAAAGGGCGTAAAGCTCCTGGCCGCCAGTGTGGAAGGGGTGGATATGAACGGCCTGAGGGACCTGGGTGACCAGTTGAAAGAGAAGCTGGGGGAAGGAGTGGTGGTCCTGTTCTCCGCACAGGAGGGCAGGGTGAACCTGATTGCCATGGCCACGGAAGATGCCCTGGCAAAGGGGGCGCATGCCGGGAACCTGATCAAGGGGATCGCCTCCAAAGTAGGAGGAGGCGGTGGCGGACGCCCTGCCATGGCCCAGGCCGGCGGCAAGAATCCTGGTGGAATCCCTGATGCCATCCGGGAAGCCCGGGCAGTCCTGGATGGCCAGTTGTCCTAAAAGGGTTCATAATGGCCTTACACTGAAAAATTGAAAAAAATGGGACAGATATGAAAAAAACTGTTGACGTACCGGACTTTTATGCTATAATAGTCCTTGTGTATAGCTTCGTGCGGTACATAATAACCCAATCAGTCATGTTGCTTGAGGGACTGAAGGGAGGGTCGGGAAAACATGTCAAACGTAATCGTAAAAGAAAATGAGACTTTAGACAGCGCTTTACGTCGTTTTAAGAGAAGCTGCGCTAAAGCTGGTATCCAGCAGGAGATCCGCAAGCGTGAGCATTACGAGAAGCCTAGCGTAAGACGGAAGAAGAAGTCGGAAGCAGCTAGAAAACGTAAATATAACTAAACGTAAGCAGGCCCCCGGTTCTTTACCGGGGGTTTTGTCGTTAAGGGAGTTTTGTGCGGCCGGCCAATGGGCCGGTTCGGATGAGGGTGGAACCATGTGGGAGATGAGAATGTTTGGAACAGATGTATACCATCTGGTGGCGGCCTTTGTGGTATACAGCATGCTGGGTTGGCTGGTGGAATCGATCTATATGTCCTTCTGTAACAGGAAGCTGACGAACCGGGGATTTGCAAAAGGACCCTTCTGCCCCATCTATGGGGTGGGGGCTGTGTGCTGCTACCTGATCATGAGTCCCTTTAAGGGGCAGTACGTGGTGGTCTACCTGATGGGGGCAGTGCTGGCCACCATCTTTGAGTACCTGGTGGGCAGGGGGATGCTGCTGTTATTTGGGCAACTGTGGTGGGACTACAAGGAGAAGCCTTTTAACTTCCAGGGGATCATCTGCCTGGAGAGCACAGTGGCCTGGGGGTTTTACGCCCTTGGAATTGTACATATCCTGCATGGGGCAGTATACCGCCTGATTGATACGGTTGATTTTTCGCTGGGAGTGTGGGTAGTGTGTATCCTGCTGCTTGTGGCGGCGGTGGATTACTGCATCCAGTTAGGGAAAGCATTCCGGGTGAAGGAAAGATACCAGGCTTTTCGGCAGGGACAGTCATAAGTTGTGCCGCATTCCCATATTCTTTAGAGAGAAAAAACAGGGAGTGCGGTATTTTTATGTTTGGGAAGAAATCCATACCGGCACTGTTTCTTGCAGTTGTGCTGTGGGTGGTGGCAGTATTGCCGGCAGATGCGAATGTGACCATCTCATCACCTTCGGTCATTCTGATTGAAAGTTCCACGGGACAGGTGATTTATGAGGTAAATTCCACCCAGCGCAGGAGTCCGGCCAGCATTACCAAGATCATGACATTGCTTCTGACTTTTGAGGCCATAGAACAGGGCAAGGTCAGTCTCACGGACCAGGTGCTTACCAGTGAACATGCCAGTTCCATGGGAGGTTCCCAGGTATTCCTGGCCCAGGGAGAGATCCAGACCCTGGACACTATGATCAAATGCATTGCGGTGGCTTCGGGAAATGATGCCAGTGTGGCAGTGGCAGAGCATATAGCAGGCAGTGAGGCCGCCTTTGTGGAGATGATGAACCAGAAGGCCCAGGAGCTTGGCATGGAGGATACTCATTTTGAAGACTGCTGCGGCCTGTCTGACTCCGACAACCATTATTCCTCGGCCAGGGATGTGGCCATCATGTCCAGGGAACTGACAGTAAAGTACCCGGAGGTATTTGATTACACTACCATCTGGATGGAAGACATCACCCATGAGACAAAACAGGGCACAACCAATTTCACCTTGAGCAGTACCAACAAGCTGCTGAAGCAGTATCAGTGGGCCACCGGGCTGAAGACAGGATCCACCAGCAAGGCAAAATACTGTCTGGCGGCCACAGCCAGCAAGGACGGACTGGACCTGATCGCGGTGGTGATGGGAGCGCCGGACTATAAAGTCCGTTTCCAGGATGCCCAGGCGCTGCTTACATATGGATTTGGGGCCTGCAAAGTGTATACGGATGCCAATGAGGATCCTTTGGACCCCATGGCGGTAAAGGGGGGCGTGGCAGAGGAGGTGGCGCTGACATACCAGGAACCTTTCCGGTATCTGGATATGGCTGGCAATGACCTGTCCACAGTGGAGAAGGTGCTGGACCTGCCCCAGTGTGTGGAGGCCCCTGTGGCAGCGGGGGAGAAGGCAGGGATGGCGAAATATCTCTTGAATGGCATGGAAATTGGCAATGTGCCCATTCTGTACGCATCGGATGTGGAAAGGGCTGGATATGTAGACTACCTGAAGAGGGTGTTTGGCTTTTTCCTCCTGTAGGAGAAGGAATATGTTGGATATCATCATAGCAATTCTGTGCGTGGCCCTGACCTGCCTGGTCTGGGTCATGCTCTATGACAGCAACCGGTTTGTGGTAGTGCAACACCAGGCTGTGGACGAGAGAATCAGAAAAAAAGCCCGGGCCGTGGTACTGTCCGACCTGCACAATAAGAGCTATGGCAGGAACAATGAGAAGCTGCTGGCGGCCATCCGTCAACAGGATCCCGACTTTGTGCTCATTGCCGGGGATATCCTCACGGCCAGGCCAGGGGAAAGTTTCGCCCCGGCAGTACAGTTCCTGCAGGAACTGGCAGGGATGTACCCCGTCTATTACGGGAACGGCAACCATGAACACCGCCTGAAGCTGTATCCGAAGACATATGGTGACATGGGGGAGGCATATGCAAAGGAACTTTCCGGCATGGGGATCCAGCCATTGGTCAACAGCCATGTGCTGCTTGCGGAATACGGGATTGCCGTATATGGTCTGGAGATGGACAAGTTCTATTACAAGCGTTTCCGGATACCGTCCATGGCTCCGGCCTACCTGGAAGGGATCCTGGGGGAACCTATGGGGGGGTATTACAACATACTGCTTGCCCATAATCCGGATTTCTTTCCGAGATATGCTGCCTGGGGGGCAGACCTGGTTCTCTCGGGCCATGTCCACGGCGGGGTGGCCAGAGTCCCTTTCTGGGGGAAGGGGATCATATCCCCGGGGTACAGGCTGTTTCCCAGATATGACGGCGGGATCTTCCGGGAGGGGAAGTCCGTGATGGTGCTGAGCCGGGGACTTGGCATGCACACCATCCCAGTACGCCTGTTCAACCCGGGGGAACTGTGGGTGGTGGATTTTGACAGGCCATGAATAGCGCTGGCTGAACGGCAGGGCCATGAAAAGTACCCCGCAGTGTGAAGGTATCCTGGGTGAATATACGTTCTTCCTTGAAAAGTAAGCACAAAACCTGTACAATAGGAGACTGATGCGAATGTACCGGTGCCATCTTTGCAGGAAGGAGCGCATGGACATCGCTCCTGAGAGGTGAAGTATGGCGATACCTGTGAAACTGGAAGTGTTCGAAGGCCCCCTTGATCTTCTGCTGCACTTGATTGACAAGAATAAGGTGGATATATATGATATTCCCATTGTGGAGATCACAGAGCAGTACCTGGACTATATCAGACAAATGGAAGAGAGCGACATGAATGTGATGAGTGAGTTCCTGGTCATGGCAGCCACGCTCATTGACATCAAATGCCGTATGCTGCTTCCCAAGGAAGTGAACGAAGAGGGAGAGGAAGAAGATCCCAGACAGGAACTGGTGCAGAAGCTGCTGGAGTACAAGATGTATAAGTTCATGTCCTTTGAACTTAGGGACAGACAGGTGGATGCTGCCAGGAACCTGTACCGCAGCCAGAGCCTTCCCAAGGAGGTGGCGGCCTACAGGCAGCCTGTGGATTATGCGGAACTGATCGGGGACATGACCTTGAACAGACTCCATGAGATATTCAAGTCCATTGTGAAGAAGCAGGAGGACAAGATCGATCCCATTCGGAGCCGGTATGGCAATATCGAGAAGGACGAGATCGATATGGATGCCAGGATGCTGTATGTGGAGGCTTATGCCAGGGAGCACGTAACTTTCAGCTTCCGGAAACTCCTGGAGAAGCAGGGAAGCAGGATGGAGATCATTGTCACCTTCCTGGTGATCCTGGAACTGATGAAGACAGGGAAGATTACCATCAGCCAGGAAAATCTGTTTGATGATATCATGATTGAGGCGAAATGTTTGGAGGTGTAAGTTTGGACCAGACTAGGGCAGAGGCAGTCATCGAAGCGGTTCTATTCACCATGGGGGAATCTGTGGAGATTGGCAGGCTTGCGGATGTGATAGAGGAAGATGTGAAGACTACCAGGAAGATCCTAAAGGACATGGAGGAGCGCTATGATAAGGAGGACCGGGGAATATCCCTGGTACAGTTTGACAATGCCGTACAGCTTAGTACCAAATCAGAGATGTACGAATATCTGATCAAGATCGCCAAGGCACCCAGGAAGATGACCTTGACGGACACGGTACTGGAGACCTTGTCCATCATTGCCTACAAGCAGCCTGTCACCAGGATTGAGATCGAGCGGATCCGGGGGGTGAGTTGTGACCATGCCATCAACAAGCTGCTGGAGTACGACCTTGTGACGGAACTGGGCAGGCTGGATGCGCCGGGCAGGCCGCTGCTATTCGGCACCACGGAGCAGTTCCTAAGGTGCTTCGGGGTAGGCAGCCTGGAAGAACTGCCCAAGCTGGGACCTGTACAGATGGAAGAGTTCAAACAACAGGCAGAGGCAGAAGTGCAGTTGCAGCTTGATATCTGAAATACATAAAAAGGAAGAGCCTTCATATATTATTAAAAACGCTGATCCAGGAGTTGGAACGACGGATGAACAATAAAGTATGGGGCTTTTTTTGTGCCCTTTTACTGATGGCGGTAATGGGACTATGGCAGGGTGAGCCAGCATATGCAGATGTGCAGCAGACCCTTGCCCAGGGCCTGGTCCTGGAAGAGACCGGGGCGGCAGAGGGCAGCAGGGATCCCGCGGAGGACATCTCCCTCTATGCAGGGGCAGCAGTACTGATGGATGCAGACTCTGGCAGGGTTCTCTACGGCAAAAATGCCGATACCCCCATGGCCATGGCCAGCACCACCAAGATCATGACCTGCATTGTGGTACTGGAATATGCGGATCCGGAGGAACTGTTGACTGTGTCCTCTTATGCCGCCAGCATGCCCAAGGTAAAAATATACCTGAAGAAGGGAGAACAGTACAGAGTGAAAGACCTGCTGTATTCCCTGATGCTGGAATCCCACAATGATTCCGCGGTGGCCCTGGCAGAGCATGTGGGAAGCAGGTTCCTGCCAGAGGAGTTGAAGGGAAAACCTGTCAGTGAATACACCAGCCAGGAAAGCGAACAGGCGGTGGCAGCATTTGCCCGCCTGATGAATCAGAAGGCTCAGGAACTGGGATGCGAAAACACCTGGTTCATCACACCAAACGGCCTGGATGCCACACAGGAGTTTACACAAAATGACGGCACCATGGTGCAGAAAGAACATTGCACCACGGCCACAGAACTGGCCAGGATCATGTCCTACTGCATCGGGAAATCTCCCCGGAAGGAGGAATTCCTGGATATCACCAGGACGCAGCAGTACAGTTTTTCTGCCAACGGAAGGGACTATGCCTGTTACAACCACAATGCCTTTTTACATATGATGGACGGTGCCCTCTCCGGGAAGACAGGATTCACCAACAAGGCAGGCTATTGTTATGTGGGGAGCCTGGTGCGGGACGGGCGGACCTTCGTGGTGGCACTGCTGGCCTGCGGCTGGCCCAACCACAAGACTTATAAGTGGAGTGATACCCAGGAACTGATGCAGTACGGCATAGACCACTTTTTCTACAGGAGCTTCTCAGAGGAAGGCATTGCCTTTGACCCGGGGAGGCTGTCCCCTGTGCTGGTAGCAGGAGGACAGACCGGGACGCTGGGGGAAACGGCATATGTGGGACTGGAGATTGCAGGGCGGACCGAGGAAAATGGTGCGGAGGGAAAGGATGGTCTCCTGTCCGGACAGGGGATCGCCCAGGACGGGGAACTGCCAGAGGGCGGCAGCGGCGGCATGGTAGCAGACAGGGACGGTCTGCTCATGCGGGAAGACGAGCAGGTGGTGGTACAATACCATGTGAAGAGCCTGCTGGATGCACCGGTGCCCCGGGGGATGGAGGTGGGGACTGTCACCTACCTGGTAGGGGATACGGCCTACAAGCAGGAGCGCATTGTGACGGCTTCTGCCGTGGAGAAAATTGACCTGGCATGGTGTCTGCGCCAGGTGGTTACAAGATATCTTCTGCCCGGCGGGAAAACTTCCCGTCAAAATGGATAAAAATATTTGTAATCAAAAAAATATTCCAGAAAAATCATCAAAAAAATGCAATTCGTTCTATGCGAGTTGCTTTTTTTGTGGTATACTACTACAGACATTAATCATGGGGGTCTTTGGGCATTTATGTTCCGGGATTTCCATTAGGGTGTTTTTATTTATTTTATCATAAATGGAGGACGAAGAAGCATGAGTACTACTTCAAAAGCGATTCAAAGAATTGCAGCTTTACTCGATGACAACAGTTTCGTTGAAATCGGTGCCCTCGTTGCGGCACGTGCCACGGATTTCAATCTGAAACCAGATGAAACTCCTTCTGACGGCTGTGTGACCGGCTACGGAGTGATCAGCGGAAAGCCTGTGTATGTGTACAGCCAGGATACATCCGTACTGAATGGCACCGTGGGCGAGATGCATGCCAGGAAGATCACTGCCCTCTATGACCTGGCCATGAAGACGGGTGCCCCTGTGATTGGCCTGGTAGATTCCGTGGGACTGCGGCTCCAGGAGGCCACAGACGCTTTGCATGCATTCGGGGAGATCTACAAAAAGCAGACAGCTGCATCCGGGGTGATCCCCCAGATCACGGCTGTCCTGGGCACCTGCGGAGGTGGTCTGGCCCTGTTCCCCACCTTGACGGATTTCACCTTTATGGAGGAGAAGAACGGAAAACTGTTCGTGAATGCGCCCAATGCCCTGGACGGTAATGTGGTGACAAAGTGTGATTCCGCATCTGCCACGTTCCAGGCACAGGAAAGCGGCATTGTGGATGTGGTGGCTGATGAGGCAGCCCTTTTTGCCAGGATCCGGGAACTGGTGGAGTTTTTGCCTTCCAACAATAACGAGGGCAGTGACGTTGTGGAGTGTACAGACGATCTGAACCGTGTGAATCCGGAGATTGCAGGTTGTGTGGGGGATACCTCCATTGCCCTGTCCATTCTGGCTGACAACAATGATTTCTTCGAGGTGAAGGCTGACTACGCCAGGGATATGGTGGTAGGCTTCTTGAAGCTGGACGGCGTGACAGTGGGTGCCGTGGCCAACCGCAGCGAGATCTGTGATGAGGAAGGGAAGGTAGCAGAGAAGCTGGATGCAGTGCTGTCCAGCCAGGGCTGCGACAAGGCAGCAGAGTTCGTGAATTTCTGTGATGCCTTTGACATCCCGGTGCTGACCCTGACCAACGTGAAGGGCTATAAGGCCACCCTGTGCAACGAGAAAGGGATTGCGAAAGCTGCTGCAAGGCTTACATACGCCTTTGCAAATGCAACTGTCCCCAAGGTGAACGTGGTGTTAGGCAGTGCCATGGGTACCGCAGGTATTGCCATGAATTCCAAGGCAGTGGGTGCGGACCTGGTATTCGCGTGGCCCCAGGCACAGATCGGCTCCATGGAAGGGAAGCTGGCAGCTAAGATCATGTATGAAGGCCAGGGTGCGGATGTGATAAATGAGAAGGCGGCCCAGTATGATGCGCTGCAGGTGAGCGCCCAGAGTGCTGCCAGGAGAGGATATGTGGACAGGATCGTGGAGGCGGCTGACACCAGGAAATATGTCATCAGTGCTTTCGAGATGCTCTTTACCAAGAGCGAGGACCGTCCCGTGAAAAAACACGGAACAGTATAGAAAGGGTGATTGTTGAGATGAAGAAATTTTGGACTATGGTATGTATGATTGCCTGTATCTTCGGACTGACCGCCTGCGGAGAGGAAGCGACCCTGACAGAATATGAGCAGCAGAAGGTGGATTATGCCCGGCAGCTTGCTGCCAAGGGAATTGTTCCCATGCTGTTAGATAGCATGGATGAAGAAAGTGCCAGGCTGATCGAAGGGTATACCATGGAAGAGGTCGAGTATGTGATCGGTGACCAGCAGGGAATCAATGTGGACGGATATGCGTTCACCACAGCACTGGAATCCTTCCGCTCTGCCACCGAAGCCATGGGAAATATTATATCCATTCAGGAAGTGGAGGATGTAACGGCCAGGATTGATGGCAAGCAGATCATCGTGGATGTGGAGGTCACAGGGGAACGGAAAAGTGCAACTGCAGAGATCATTTTATCCAATGATATGTTCATGCGGATGGAGTCCGCAGCCTTGAACCCGATATCCTCCTTCGGGGAACTGATGGGGAAGGCGGGACTGAACACACTGATCGGCATGGGCACCGTGTTCGTGGTGCTGATCCTGATCAGCCTCATCATCTCCTGCTTCGGGGTAATCCCTAAGATCCAGGCAGGCCAGGCAGCGAAGAAGGCGGCCAAGGCAGCAGGAACAGGTACGGAGAAAGCCATTGACAATGTGGTGGCACAGATCATCGACCAGGAGGAAGGGACAGATGACTGTGAACTGGTGGCTGTGATTGCAGCAGCGGTTGCGGCATATGAAGGTGCTGGATCCACAGACGGATTTGTGGTCCGTTCTATCAGAAGACGGTAAGAGTATACCAGGAAACAGATTCTTATAAAGCAAATTCAAAAATCAGGAGGAAATAGAAAATGAAGAATTATACCATTACGGTAAATGGCAATGTGTATGACGTGGTAGTGGAAGAGGGCGCTTCTTCGGCAGCCCCCGTTGCGGCGAAGGCCCCGGCAGCTCCTAAAGCAGCCCCCAAGGCAGCCCCGGCTGCGGCTCCCAAGGCAGCAGGTGCAGCAGGCAGCGTGAAGATTGAGGCAGGTGCAGCAGGTAAAGTGTTCAAGGTGGAGACAAGTGTGGGTCAGGCTGTGAAGGCTGGTGATGCCGTTGTGATCCTGGAAGCCATGAAGATGGAAATCCCCGTTGTGGCACCCCAGGATGGTACTGTGGCAAGCATTGACGTCTCTGTGGGTGATGCCGTGGAGGCAGGTGCCTTGTTGGCGACCATGAATTAAGGGGCTGTCTGATACTGGTAACAGTTCAGCCAGTCCATGTAGATGGCGCAGGCTGAATGGTTACTGAAATTGTGCAGGTAAGGCCAAGATCAGAATGTTCCATGCAAATATGAATTAGATGCCCGCTGAAGCGGGCAGGAGGGTATACTAATGGCATATGTAGCTTCTACGCTGAACAACCTGCTTCATCAGACAGCGTTCTTCAATTTGACCTGGGGAAATTATCTGATGATTGCAGTTGCGTGCTTTTTCTTATATCTGGCTATCCGTCATGAGTTTGAGCCTTTACTCCTGGTTCCGATAGCCTTTGGCATGCTGTTGGTGAATATCTATCCCGACATCATGCTTCATGCAGAGGATGCTGCCAATGGCGCAGGCGGTCTGCTGTATTATTTCTACAAACTGGATGAACTGGCGATATTGCCGTCCTTAATTTTCATGGGTGTGGGTGCCATGACAGACTTCGGTCCCTTGATTGCCAATCCCAGGAGCTTCCTTCTGGGGGCAGCGGCACAGTTTGGTATCTTTGCCGCATATTTTGGGGCGATCTTCCTGGGATTCAATGACATGGCAGCGGCTGCCATCTCCATCATCGGTGGTGCTGACGGTCCTACTTCCATTTTCCTGGCAGGTAAGCTGGGGCAGACGGCCATTTTAGGACCCATTGCAGTGGCAGCATATTCTTACATGTCACTGGTGCCCATTATCCAGCCGCCTATTATGAAGCTCTTCACCACAGAGAAGGAGAGGAAGATTAAGATGGGACAGCTTCGTCCGGTTTCCAAGCTGGAGAAGATCCTGTTCCCCATCATTGTTACCATTGTGGTATGCCTGATCCTGCCTACCACTGCTCCCCTGGTAGGTATGCTGATGCTGGGCAACCTGTTCAGGGAATCCGGTGTTGTGAGGCAGCTTACAGAGACGGCTTCCAATGCCTTGATGTACATTGTGGTCATCCTGCTGGGTACTTCCGTAGGTGCTACCACCAGTGCAGAGGCGTTCCTCAACCTGGATACCTTGAAGATCGTGGCCCTGGGCCTGGTTGCTTTCATGTTCGGTACTGCGGCAGGTGTGCTCTTTGGCAAACTGATGTGCGTACTCACCAAGGGCAAGGTGAACCCGCTGATCGGTTCTGCAGGTGTCTCTGCGGTTCCCATGGCAGCGCGTGTGTCCCAGAAAGTAGGGGCAGAGGCAGATCCCACCAACTTCCTGCTGATGCATGCCATGGGCCCTAATGTGGCAGGTGTTATTGGCACAGCCGTGGCAGCCGGCACCTTCATGGCCATATTCGGGGTCTTTTAAGCAATGCATAACCACGCTCCGACACACAGATGCCGTGCTTGCACAGGCAGATGTGTGATGGAGTGTATACGCGCAAAGCGCGAAGCATTGCGTAGGAAAGTGCGGATGCAAAGCGTGAATGCATTGCGAGGGATTCAGATTCCATACCTCCGCTGCCTGCGGAGGGTGAGTGACTTTAACAATTATAATATGGAGGAAATTCGTAAATGTCAGAACAAGCTAAGAAACCGATTAAAATTACGGAAACCATACTGCGTGATGCCCATCAGTCCTTGATTGCTACGAGAATGCCTACGGATTTCATGCTCCCTATTGTGGAGAAGATGGATCAGGTAGGGTATCATTCCGTGGAGTGCTGGGGTGGTGCCACCTTTGATGCTTCCCTGCGTTTCTTGAAGGAAGATCCCTGGGAGAGGCTTAGGAAGCTGCGCGATGGTTTCAAGAAAACCAAGCTGCAGATGCTCTTCCGTGGACAGAACATCTTAGGCTACAGGCCTTATGCAGACGATGTGGTGGATGCCTTCGTGCAGAAATCCATCGCCAACGGCATCGACATCATCCGTATCTTCGACTGCCTTAATGACCTGCGCAACCTGCAGGAGGCGGTGAATGCCACCAACCGCATGAAACAGCAGGAGGGTCGGGGACATGCACAGATTGCCCTGTCCTACACCCTGGGCGATGCCTATACCCTGGAGTACTGGGCAAGCACCGCAAAAAGGATCGAGGAGATGGGTGCGGACTCCATCTGTATCAAGGACATGGCAGGCCTGCTGGTGCCTTACAAGGCTTCTGAACT
Organism: uncultured Acetatifactor sp.; assembly: GCA_910586215.1. Taxonomy (GTDB): domain Bacteria; phylum Bacillota; class Clostridia; order Lachnospirales; family Lachnospiraceae; genus Acetatifactor. The sequence continues at coordinate 93,156 of CAJUGH010000001.1, forward strand.
GATCAAGGTCATGAAGGAGAACACCAAGCTGCCCATCCAGCTTCATACCCACTATACCTCCGGCGTGGCCAGCATGACATACTTAAAGGCTGTAGAGGCAGGCGTGGATGTGATCGATACCGCCATGAGTCCTTTTGCACTGGGTACTTCCCAGCCGGCTACGGAGGTGATGGTGGAGACCTTCCGGGGCACCCCTTATGACACAGGCTTCGACCAGAACCTACTGGCGGAGATTGCGGATTACTTCCGGCCTTACCGCGATGAATGTCTGAAGAGCGGCCTGCTGAATCCCAAGGTTATGGGCGTGGATATCAAGACACTGCTGTACCAGGTACCTGGCGGCATGCTCTCCAACATGGTGAGCCAGTTGAAGGAGCAGAATGCGGAAGACAGATATTATGATGTGCTGAGGGAGATTCCTGAGGTCCGTAAGGATCTGGGCGAGCCGCCTCTGGTAACCCCTTCTTCCCAGATCGTGGGTACCCAGGCTGTGTTCAATGTACTTATGGGTGAGCGTTACAAGATGGCCACCAAGGAGACCAAGGCAGTACTGCGCGGGGAATATGGCCAGACCATCAAACCCATGAACCAGGAGATCATCGATAAGGTTATCCCCGGGGAAGAGAGAATTACCTGCCGTTACGCTGATATGCTGGAGAATGAGATGGATAAGCTGGAAGGCGAGATGAAGGAATGGAAGCAGCAGGATGAAGATGTGCTCTCTTATGCACTGTTCCCCCAGGTTGCCACTGACTTCTTCAAGTATCGTCAGGCGCAGCAGGATAAAGTGGACATGACCCAGGCTGACACGAAGAATGGGGCATATCCTGTATAAAAAGCAGAACCAGGTGGTATGTATCATAGGAAGTCAAGCAATGTAAAAAACAGCCAGGGGAAGTCAGTCATGACTTCCTCCGGCTGCTTTTTCTGCCAGCCGCAGGGCAGAGATAATGGGTACGATCAAGAACCCGCAGAAGAAATTGCTGATGCCATGAATCAGGTCATAGGGCAGGCCTGCCAGGATCCAGGCCACGGTTGCCTTGAAGTCCAGCCCGAACAGGATGGCCTGGGCCGGGGCATAGAGTGTCCCGAACAGGAAGCCGTGCAGGGCACAGACTGTCATGTAGACAGGTGCGGCGATCCATGGGGACATATGTCTGGGAAGCAGCATCACTGCCCCCCAGAGGACGGTCCACAGATACAGATAGGGAATCCACCAGGTGGTGAATCCGCTGAAAATACCGTTCAGCAATACATAAATATAGATGGGATACAGGGCCTTTTTCCTGTATAATACCGTGAAGGCCACGGTAAATACACCCAGCAGGTGTATGTTGGGGGCCAGTTCCATGAGGATCTTGGAGACGTACATAACCGTTCCCAGCATGGAGAAAATAGCCATCTCTTTTATGGTCAGTTTCATGGGGGTACCACTTATTCTGCCTTGAAGGAGTAGCTTTCGCCCTCCGCAATGGGAGTGGAATCTACACCTGTCTGCGCATAGGCGTCATTGATATAAAAGGCCCAATAGACACCGTCCTTATCATAGTCGGCGGTAACACCGTTCACGGTCTTTACATAGAGTCCGAATTCTCCGTCCTCTCCGGCGATAAGTCCCAGTTCCAGGAGGGCTTCTCCCACAGTTTCCTTGTCAGTATGGATCTCAAACTGGGCTTCCCTCCCATCCTTGTCCACCACAGTGAAGGCAAACTGTGTGTTGCCTTCCCCAAGGCTGCCGCCTTCCAGCCAGGAGGCACTGCCATCCTGCTGGGTATCTGTCCCTGGACTGGAGGTACTTCCTCCGTCTTTGCCATTACATCCAGTTGTACACAGTGCCATAGCCACAATCAGCACCATACAAAGGAGCAATGACAGGATTTTTCTGTTCCTGTTCTGTGCATTCTGCATGATTTGTTCTCCTTTTTTATATAGTAGATTTGGTACAGATATCCCCCAGGTCCGGCGCTCGCGGCAATGCTGTGAGGACCTGTGCCAGCAACCTGGCACCTGCCCCGACAGAGAGGGGGGTCTGGATATCCGGATATTTCGGCTTGGCATCTGGGAATCCGGCCTTCTCAGTGTGATACCAATGGTTGTTTCCCGGATTGTGGCGCATCCGGTGAGGATTACAGTGTGGATATGCCTTACGGCGACGTGCTCGCACAGGATTTACACCTGTTTCCCCGGACATCCAGAATGTGTTGGTAACAGTTCAGACAGCGCCATTCGTAAAGTCGCGCCCATGGCGCTTTTCGCCGCTTGGCGGCTTCCTTTATTCATAAGAAGTTCAACTATGTTGAGGTTGCGCTCCCTTAGTCCATATAGATGGCAGAAAACTCGCGCAAGCACGGTTTTCTGCCATTTACATGGACTGGCTGAACTGTTACCTGTATCTTACTGTTTTTTTTGCCATTCGTCAAGTCTGCTTGACAAAATGCATGCCTTTCCAGTAAAATGCTTGTAGCAGTTGGGCTAGTCCATGTAAATCTGGCTGAGCTGTTACAAATGCTTGTAGCAGTGCGAAGGGGAACCAAAGGCTAAGGACCAAGGGCGGTGGCTCTCAGACGAAGACGAAGGGAACAAAGTGGCAGGGTGAGCAGGGTAATTGTCGTTGGCGGCGGCGCAGCGGGCATGATGGCCGCCATATCCGCAGCGGGATGCGGGCATAAGGTGTGTCTGATGGAGAAAAATGAGAAGCTGGGGAAGAAGCTTTTCATCACAGGAAAAGGCCGGTGCAATGTGACGAATGCAGGGGAGGCAGATACGTTTTTTTCCAATGTACGCTCCAACGGGAAGTTTTTATACAGTGCCTTTTATGGCTTTGACAATCAGGCTGTGATGGATTATCTGGCCGGGGCCGGCTGTCCCTTGAAGGTGGAGAGAGGGGACAGGGTGTTCCCGGTATCAGACCATTCCTCAGACGTGATTGCTGCATTGGGACGGGAACTTACCAGGCGGCAGGTAGAGGTTCTGCTGCATACACGGGTGAAAGGCCTGTGCCTGGAGGAAGAACGGGTGGCAGGGGTGGTCCTGGAAGATGGAACCCTGCGGAAGGCAGATAAAGTGATCCTGGCAACAGGAGGGCTTTCCTACCCGGCCACAGGCTCCACGGGAGATGGCTATCGGTTTGCAAAAGAGACAGGCCACAGGATTCTTGCGCCAGAACCATCCCTGGTGCCATTATGTATAGAAGAAACATGGTGTGCGGATTTAATGGGCCTGTCCTTGAAAAATGTATCCCTGCGGCTGGTCTGTGGAGGCCGGCAGATGTACGAGGGTTTTGGGGAAATGCTGTTTACCCATTTCGGGGTTAGCGGCCCCCTGGTGTTGTCTGCCAGCAGCTATCTGGGGCAGGGAGGCGAACAGAGGAAAAAGGGAAAAGCCTGGCAGGCGCAGACAGGCCAGGCCAGGCGGGAAGATGGCGTGGAAGGAGCAGACAGTGGGACAAGGCTGTATCTGGACCTTAAGCCTGCCATAGACAGGGAGCAACTTGACAGGCGTCTGATCAGGGAGTTCCAGGAGAACCGGAACAGACAGTTTAAGAATGCCCTGGGCAGTCTGTTCCCTGCAAAACTGATTCCTGTGATGGTGGCGCTCTCCGGGATTGATTCGGAGAAGAAAGCAGGTGAGGTCACTGCCCTGGAGCGGAAAGCCTTTGGAGGGCTGATCAAGGAACTGCCTCTTAGGGTGACGGGTACCAGGGGGTTCCCGGAAGCCATCATCACCAGGGGTGGAGTTTCCGTGAAGGATGTGAACCCTAAGACCATGGAATCCAGAAAGGTGGGGGGGCTGTATTTTGCCGGGGAGGTGCTGGACCTGGATGCCTTGACGGGAGGCTTTAACCTACAGATTGCCTGGTCCACAGGGTATCTGGCCGGCCAGTGTATGGAAGGTATGGGGACAGGAGGAGACAGACATGAGTTATAATGTGGCGGTAGATGGCCCGGCCGGGGCAGGGAAGAGTACCATTGCCAGGGCAGTGGCAAAAAGGGAGCATCTCATTTATGTAGATACCGGGGCCATGTACCGCGCCATGGCCCTGCATATGCTCCGCAGTGGGGTCAACCTGGAGGACAAGGCACAGATCGTGGCCAGGTGCCAGGAGGCGGATATTTCCATCCGATATGAGGATGGTGTCCAGGTGGTGTGTCTGAACGGGGAGAATGTGAATGCCTACCTGCGCACGGAGCAGGTGGGGGACGCGGCTTCCAGGACCAGCCCTGTTCCAGAGGTGAGGAAAAAGCTGGTGGAACTGCAGAAGAAGCTGGCAGAGGAGAACGACTGTATCATGGATGGCAGGGATATTGGTACCCGGGTGCTGCCCCATGCCCAGTTGAAGATATATCTTACAGCTTCAGTGGAAGTCCGGGCAAGACGCCGGTATGAGGAACTGGTGGGAAAGGGAGAAACCTGCGACCTGGCACGGATCCAGGCCGATATCGAAGAGAGGGATTACCGTGACATGCACAGGGAAGAATCCCCCTTGATGCAGGCGTCAGATGCCGTTCTGGTGGACACCTCTGCCATGGGGGTGGAGGAAGTGATTGACAGGATCTGCCAGGAAATAAGACAGAGGGGGAGATAGTCCTATGGAAGTGGTACTGGCGGAATGCGCAGGTTTCTGCTTCGGTGTGAAGCGGGCAGTGGACACTGTGTATGAACAGGTAAAAAAAGGGAAAACTATCTATACCTATGGCCCCATTGTACACAATGAGGAGGTAGTCCGCAGCCTGGAGGAGCAGGGGGTGAAGGTCCTGGAATCCGAAGAGGGGTTGAGATCCCTGAAGGAGGGCAGCGTCATCATCCGGGCACACGGTGTGCCACCAGGAATCTATGATATCCTGGAGCAGAAGGGGCTGGAATGCATAGATGCCACCTGCCCTTTTGTGAAGCGCATTCACCAGATTGTGGCTGATGCCAGCAGGGAAGGACAGCACATTGTCATTGCAGGCAATGGGGGACATCCGGAGGTAGAGGGCATCAGGTCCCGGTGCAGCGGTGCGGTTTCCGTGCTGGAATCCGTGGAGGAAGCGGCCAGATTCCAGCCTCCGGAGGGCAAAAGACTGTGCCTGGTCGCCCAAACGACATTTAACTACAATAAATTTCAATCTATAGTTGAAATTTTTGAGAAAAAAGGTTACAATGTTATTGTTGTGAATACTATATGTAACGCAACAGAGGAGCGCCAGCGTTCTGCCAGGGTGCTTGCAGCAAAGGCTGACGTTATGATTGTGATAGGAGGGAAGCACAGTTCCAATACCAGAAAGCTGTACGAAATCTGCAGCAGGGAGTGTGCGGATACCTATTATATACAGACACTGGATGACTTGCATTTAGAACTACCTAAAGCTGTTCGACTGGTGGGTATTACCGCGGGGGCTTCCACCCCAAATAAATTAATCGAGGAGGTTCAAAATTATGTCAGAATTAACTTTTGAACAAATGTTGGAAGATTCAATTAAAACAATACATGCAGGAGAGGTAGTCGAAGGTACAGTCATCGATGTCAAAGAAGATGAAATCGTCCTAAACATCGGATACAAGTCAGACGGTATCCTGACGAAGAATGAGTATACCAATGATTCCAGCGTGGATTTGACTACTGTGGTGAAGCCTGGTGACACCATGGAGGTAAAGGTGTTAAAGGTGAATGATGGGGAGGGCCAGGTGGTCCTGACCTACAAGCGCCTTGCCGCAGACAGAGGTAACAAGAGGATTGAGGAAGCATACAACAACAGGGAAGTACTCAAGGCTACCGTAACCCAGGTACTGGAGGGCGGCCTTAGCGTGGTGGTGGATGAGGTGCGGATCTTCATTCCCGCAAGCCTGGTATCGGATACTTATGAGAAGGATCTGAACAAATATGCAGGCCAGGAGATCGAGTTTGTCATCAGCGAGTACAACCCCAAGAGAAGGAGATACATCGGGGACCGCAGGCAGCTGATTGCAGCCAGGAAGGCTGAACTGCAGGCAGAACTGTTTGCCAGGATCCATGAGGGTGATGTGGTGGAAGGCGTTGTAAAGAACGTGACCGATTTCGGTGCATTTGTGGATCTGGGCGGTGCCGATGGCCTGCTGCACATCTCCGAGATGTCCTGGGGACGTGTGGAGCATCCCAGGAAGGTCTTCAAGGTAGGTGAGAAGCTTACGGTGTTGATCAAGGAGATCAATGGCAGCAAGGTTGCCCTGTCCTTGAAGTTTGAAGATGCCAATCCCTGGAAGGATGCGGCAGATAAGTATGCCATTGGCAATGTGGTTACCGGCAAGGTTGCCAGGATGACGGATTTTGGTGCCTTTATTGAACTGGAGCCTGGCGTGGATGCCCTGCTGCATGTGTCCCAGATTTCCAAGGAGCATGTGGAGAAACCTGCGGATGTGCTGCATGTAGGAGAAGAAGTCACTGCCAAGGTGGTGGATTTCAACGAGACAGACAGGAAGATTTCCTTGAGCATTAAGGCCATGTATGCCGCAGACCGTTATACAGCTGCCAATGATGCAGATGAAGTGTCTGTAGACATTGATGCCGTGATCGCCGCACAGGAGAGCGATGCGGAGTAATTCGTGTGAAGCAGGAATATTATATTGCATAAGGGGAGCATGGGGCACATGGTATATGATTATGAGTATCTGAAGAAGGAAGTACTGGCACTGACGAAGATCGATTTGAACTGTTACAAAGAGAAACAGATGAAGCGACGCATCGATACGCTGATCGCCAAGAACAAGATTGTAGGCTATGACAAGTACGTGCAGGGACTGAGGACAGATAAGGCTCTCTATGAGGAATTTGTCAATTATATTACCATCAATGTGTCTGAGTTCTATCGGAATCCGGAACAGTGGAAGCTGATGGATCAGCAGATCCTACCGGAACTGATCAAGAAGTTTGGTAAGAACTTAAAGATCTGGAGTGCAGCCTGTTCCACTGGGGATGAGCCATATTCACTTGTGATGGCTCTTTCCCGCCATGTACCCCTTAGCAATATCAAGATTTATGCTACTGACCTGGATAAACAGGTCATTGAGAAAGCAAAGATTGGACTCTATGGCGAGAAGAGCATTGCAGCCGTTCCAGATGATCTGAAGAAGAAATATTTTACGAAAATGGGTGCCTTTTATAAGGTTGCCGATGAGATCAAGGCCAGGGTGGAATTCAAGGAACATAATCTGTTAAAGGATAGTTATCCATCCAATTATCATATGATCGTGTGCCGGAATGTGCTGATCTATTTTACGGATGAGGCCAAGGATGAAGTATTCCGCAAATTCTGTAAGTCACTGGCGACAGAAGGGGTGCTGTTTATCGGAAGCACAGAGCAGATCATCAACTATAAGGAGATGGGATACGACCGCAAGAATTCTTTCTTCTACCAGAAGGTGTAATCGTTACTTTTCACGGCGTGGTGCATCATGTTGCTTTGAACGGCAGAGCCGTGAAAAGTAACGTGTAATCCATGAAGGCAGGTGAGGCCATTGGTTCACCTGCGGAAGGTATGATACGAAGTATACAGAACATACATAAACGAGAAAAGGAACCCTGTAAGGGTTCCTTTTTCGTGGGATCAATAGGTGGATGCCATAGTCTGCAGGATATGGGTGGCATATAGGGAGAAAGCCTTGCGGTTCTTCTTCATCTCATCTGTCAGTTCGAAGAAAAGTTCCTTGCTCTTGTAATCCCGTTTGAAGAACGGCTCGAAGAGGATTTCCCACTGGGGCAGATAGTTGGAGAATTTCCTGGTGTAGCAGTTGGCGGCAGAAGCGGGCAGCCGGTGTTCCCTGTCCACAAAACCGGCAATGGACTTGTGGAGGGCCACATCCTCCGAAGGCAGGTAGTAGTAGTCATGGTAATTGGAATAGAAATACTTCAGTTCCTCCTCATAGATGGGAACCTTTAGGACAGCCTCGTCTCCCTCCCCCCTGAAGGAGCAGGTGCCGATGGTGGTCAGTACGGGCCTGGGCAGGGGCTGTTCCAGGCTCAAGGTAATCAGCAGTTCCTTGCGCCGGTAGCCGTGGATGTCCTTGTAGGAATTGGCCTGGACTTTCCGGGCCCTCACAGGCTGGGTGAACAGGTCGTAATAGGACAGGATGGGCAGGGTCTGAAGCATACCCTTAAGGTCATCTGCATTGTGGAGGAACAGGGCGTTCTCCGCGAATTCGGAAGGATTCTGCACATAGTCATGGTAGATGCCGATCAGTTCTCTTCCCTGAAATACATCTTCCCGCTGGATCCCCAGGAATTTCTCCAGGGTCTTCTGTTTGCAGTTGGGCAGCTTGAGGAAATATTTGTAAGGGCTGATCCGCTTGTACAGGTCAAGGCCCTGGAACTGGTCGAAATGATAGGGCAGGTTGTGCTGGGCGCATTTCTGGGTGATGAAAGGCAGGTCGAAATTGTTGCCATTAAAATGGATCAGGTAGCGGTAAAGCCTGGAGAACTCGAAGAAAGCCTTCAGCACATCTACTTCCTGGTCAGGGTTCTGTGCCATCCACTGTATGGTATGCCATTTTCCGGCCAGGAAATAGGCACAGCCGATCAGATACAGATAGGAGGAACGTGCGGCAAAGCCTGTGGTCTCAATATCGATGAACAATATACGTTCAAGGGGGGCAAGCCTCTCTAACGGATAGGATATGGCGAAATTTTCCATGGTTTCCTCAGTGACTCTCATAATGTACCTCCCATATAGAAGATAAAAAGTAGTTACTGTTCACAGGTGCCACCGCCAGGTGTTTTCACGCGCCTTCTGCGTGACAAACCCGAGGCAGCCACGCGCCAAAACGCTTGTATTTTACGTTTTTGTGTGCATGGTTGCTGTGAACGGAGTGAACAGTAACAAAAAGCATAAAATGATTATACCATGAATTTAAATTTTCCAGTAGTATTTTGTTGAAAAAAATAGTATATTTATATAGATGAGGTTCTGCATATTTCGACAGGTCAAAATATTGCTGCAGGGTCTGAGTCAGATGTCAGACAGTCTGTCCGAGGGGCTGTCTGGACTGTACCAGATTACATAATGGGAAAGGATAGAGTACTATGGCAAAATTGACATTTACGGGAGGTATCCATCCCTATGACGGGAAGGATCTGTCCAAGGACAAACCGATCCAGGAGGTGTTGCCGGGCAGTGAACTGGTCTACCCCCTGTCCCAGCACATCGGCGCACCGGCTAAGCCTGTGGTGGCAAAGGGGGACCGGGTACTGGCAGGACAGAAGATAGCAGAAGGGGGAGCTTTTGTCTCGGCACCCATCCATGCATCCGTATCAGGCACGGTGAAGGCCATAGAGCCAAGGCGGGTGGTTACAGGGGACATGGTCATGAGTATTGTGGTGGAGAATGACGGCATGTATGAGGATGTGGGATTCTATCCCCAGGCGCCCCTGGAGAAGATGACCCGGGAGGAGATCCTGGAAGTCATCCGGGAGGCGGGAATCGTGGGGATGGGAGGAGCCGGGTTCCCCACCCATGTGAAGCTGTCCCCCAGGAAGCCGGAGAAGATCGACTATGTCATTGCAAACTGTGCGGAATGCGAGCCTTACCTGACTTCAGATTACCGCAGGATGCTGGAAGAGCCGGAGAAGCTCATCGGCGGTCTGCGGATATGCTTAAGCCTGTTTGACCATGCCCAGGGGATTCTGGCAGTGGAAGATAACAAGCCGGACTGCATTTCCCTGCTCAGGCAGCTTGTGGGGGAGGATCCCAGGATCAGCGTCAAGGCACTGAAGACAAAGTACCCCCAGGGCGGGGAGCGGCAGCTGATCTATGCCACCACCGGCCGGAAGATCAACTCCACCATGCTGCCAGCAGATGTGGGCTGTATCGTGAACAATGTGGACACCATTGTGGCAGTCTACCGGGCAGTGATGGAGGGACGTCCCTTGATCGAGAGAATCGTGACAGTGACAGGGGATGCCGTGGCCAATCCCAGGAATTTCCGGGTACGGATCGGAACCAGCTACAAGGAACTCCTGGAGGAGGCAGGTGGATTTAAAAAAGAGCCGGAGAAGATCGTCTGCGGAGGCCCCATGATGGGATTTAGCATGTTTGACCTGCAGGTGCCCACCACCAAGACTTCCACGGCACTGCTGGGACTGTCCAGGGATGATGTGTCAGCCATGGAACCGGGTCCCTGCATCAACTGCGGGCGCTGTGTGGAGGTGTGCCCTGGCAGGGTGCTTCCCAGTAAGCTGGCGGATTATGCAGAGCGTTCTGATGAGGAAGCTTTTCTGGCAAACTATGGCATGGAGTGCTGTGAATGCGGGTGCTGTAGTTTTGTCTGTCCGGCCAGGAGACCCTTGACCCAGGAGATCAAGTCCATGCGCAAGATACAGTTGGCCAAGAAGAAAAAGTAGGAGGGAGAAGGCGCAATGGGTAAACTATACAAAGTATCATCCAATCCCCACATCCGTTCCGGCATGACCACAAGTGGCATTATGCTGGCTGTGATTGTGGCATTGATGCCTGCCACGGGTTTTGGAATCTACAATTTCGGGATAAGGGCGCTTTTTGTGGTGCTGGTGACAGTGGCCAGCACAGTGCTGACGGAATTCCTGTATGGGCTTTTTAGGAAGAAGATGACCATTACGGATCTGTCTGCGGTAGTCACAGGGCTATTGCTGGCCTTGAACCTTCCAGTGACCATTCCTTTCTGGATGGCAGCCTTAGGAGGGGTGTTTGCCATTCTGGTGGTGAAGATGCTTTTTGGGGGCCTGGGACAGAATTTCATGAATCCGGCCCTGGCAGCCAGGTGCTTTCTGCTCATTTCTTTTCCTGTGCAGATGACAGCCTTTGCCTGTGATGCCTACACCGGGGCGACTCCCCTGGCAGCCTTGAAGGCAGGGGAGAGCGTTAACGCACTGGACATGGTGATAGGCCGGACGGCGGGTACCATCGGGGAGACTTCCCTGGTTGCCCTGGCGGTGGGAGCCTGCCTTTTGATTCTCCTGGGAATTATTGATTTAAGGGTTCCTGGAACATATCTGGTGACTTTCGCGGTATTTGTCATCCTGTTTGGGGGCCATAGAGTGGATCCGGCTTATCTCAGTGCCCATCTGGCCGGTGGCGGTTTGATGCTGGGGGCATTTTTCATGGCTACAGATTATGTGACCAGGCCTGTGACCATCAAGGGACAGTATGTGTATGGGATGTTCCTGGGACTGATGACAGGAATCTTCCGGATCTTCGGACCAGGCGCGGAAGGAGTGTCCTATGCCATTATCCTGGGGAACCTTCTGGTGCCCCTGATCGAGAAATACACCAGGCCTGTGGCCTTTGGATACAGGAAGGGAGGGAAGCGCCGTGAGAAATAAGGGCAATCTGGGGACCATGTTGAAGGAGGCAGGGATTCTCTTTGCGATCACCCTTGTGTCGGGCCTTCTGCTGGGTGTAGTCTATGAACTGACCAAGGAACCGATCCGCCTGCAGCAGGAGAAAGCCATCCAGGAGGCATGTAAGGCAGTGTTCCAGGAGGCCGGGTCCTTCGAACAGATAGAGTATACCCTGGGGGAGGAGCTGGCCGGGGAACTGGCACAGGATGGTGTGAGGGCCGGGGATGTGTACCGGGCACTGGGTGCGGACGGCACCCTTCTGGGATATGTGCTGGAGTCCACCTCAACAAAAGGGTATGGGGGCAATATTGTAATCTATCTGGGGGTTGCCCTGGACGGCACCCTGAATGACATTTCCATCCTGGAGATTGCGGAGACGGCAGGACTGGGCATGGAAGCGCCGGATGTGCTGGTTCCCCAGTTCCATGACAAGCAGGTGGAGCATTTTGTCTATACCAAGACCGGGGCTCAGTCGGAGGAAGAGATAGATGCCATTACCGGCGCCACCATCACCACCGAGGCTGTGACAAATGCGGTGAATGGCGGACTGAAGGTGGCCAGGATGCTGATGGAGGGAGGTGCGGGCAATGAATAGGGCAGGAGAGCGGCTTTATAACGGAATGGTGAAGGAGAACCCTACTTTTGTGCTGATGCTGGGCATGTGCCCCACCCTTGCAGTGACCACTTCGGCCATGAACGGTCTGGGCATGGGGCTTACTACCATGGCAGTCCTGGCTTTGAGCAACCTGTTTATCTCCCTGCTGCGGAAAGTGATTCCGAACAGGGTGCGTATCCCGGCTTTTATTGTGATCATTGCTTCCTTTGTGACGGCAGTGGAACTGCTGCTGGAGGCGTATCTGCCGGAACTGAATAAGTCCCTGGGTGTCTACATTCCCTTGATTGTGGTGAACTGTATCATACTGGGCCGGGCAGAGAGTTATGCCTACTTGAACCCGCCTCTGCCTTCCCTTTTTGACGGCATTGGCATGGGGCTTGGATTTTCTTTTGCCTTGACCTGTATCGGCGCTTTCAGGGAATTACTGGGGGCAGGGGAGGTGTTCGGGTATGCCATATTGCCGGCTTCCTTCCAGCCCATCCGGATCTTTGGCCAGGCACCGGGAGCCTTTTTCGTGCTGGCGGCCCTGGTGGCTTTCCAGAACTATCTGAAGAAGACCAGACAGAGAGCAGGTAAGGCGTTCGAGAAGATCGGTTCCGGCTGCAGTGAGGACTGCATGAACTGTGACAGGCAGGGCTGCACAAAACGTTTCTATGATACGGATGCAGGGGAAGGCTTCAGAGAGCAGGAAGAGATGTCCCTATCCGGGAAAGCGGATGCAGGGGCCGGTTCCCAGGGAAGACGAAGGCAGCCGGACCTGGAGATCGTAGATCTGGATGAGGAGGGAAAGTAAATGGGAAACGTGAGAGATTTATTGGTGATCCTGGTTGGCTCTTCCCTTGTCAGCAATGTGGTGCTGAGCCAGTTCCTGGGGCTGTGTCCTTTTCTGGGAGTGTCCAGGAAGACGAATACGGCAGCGGGCATGGGCACGGCGGTGATCTTCGTAATCACCCTGTCCAGTGCAGTGGCTGGTGTGATCAACCGGTTCGTGCTGCAGCAGTTCCATGTGGAGTACCTGGCCGCCATTGTGTTTATCCTGGTGATCGCCGCCCTGGTACAGTTTGTGGAAATGTTCTTGAAAAAGGCCGTTCCTTCCCTGTATGAGGCCCTTGGCGTGTATCTTCCGCTGATCACCACCAACTGTGCAGTGCTGGGTGTGGCCATCAACAATGTACAGAAGGAGTATGGGATCCTGACCGGCATTGTCAATGGCTTTGCCACGGCGGCGGGATTCACCATTGCCATTGTAATCCTGGCAGGAATAAGGGAGAAGCTGGAATATAATGATATACCGGAATCCTTTAAGGGTATGCCTATGGTGCTGCTGACAGCAGGGCTTATGGCCATTGCCTTCTGCGGGTTTTCCGGGCTGCTGTAGGGAAGGAGAGAATGAATATGGTAGGAATTCTGACTGCTACGGCGGTAGTGGGAATCGTAGGTATCTTTGTGGGCCTGTTCCTGGGAGTGGCAGGCATTCGGTTCAAAGTGAAGGTGGATGAGAAACAGGAGGCCGTGCTGGCAGCCCTTCCTGGGAATAACTGCGGTGGATGCGGGTATGCTGGCTGCTCAGGCCTGGCGGCTGCTATCACGAAGGGGGAAGCTGCCGTGAATGCCTGCCCTGTGGGTGGGGATCCTGTGGGGAAGAAGATTGCCGCCATCCTGGGAGTGGAAGCAGAAAACAGTGTGCGGCTTACAGCCTTTGTGGCCTGCCAGGGGGATTGCGACAGGACAAAGTCGGATTATGAGTACTTTGGGGCAGAGGACTGCCGGATGATGGGTTTTGTGCCAGGAGGCGGACCCAAATCCTGCAGCAGTGGCTGCCTGGGTTTTGGCACTTGCGTGGAGGTGTGTCCCTTTGATGCCATCCATGTGGTAAACGGGGTGGCTGTGGTGGACAGGGAGGCCTGCAAGGCCTGCGGAAAGTGCGTGGAAGCCTGTCCCAGACATCTGATCTCCCTAATTCCCTATAACGCGAAGCTGGCAGTGGCATGTAGTTCCACAGACAAGGGGCCTGTGACCATGAAAGCCTGTGAGACAGGCTGCATTGGCTGTATGCTCTGCACAAAGGTATGCCCCAGCCAGGCAGTGACGGTGTCTGATTTCCATGCCACCATTGACCAGGAGAAATGTACAGGATGTGGCGCCTGTGCGGAGAAATGCCCCAAGAAGGCTATTGTAAAAGTATGAAAGGCGAAAAGAAAATCTAAGCTTGTAAAGTACACAATCTAAGATTTTCTAAGTTTCGCCTCGAAGAATTGCCTTACGGCAATTCTTCCCGAAGTTTCACGCATTGTTTGTGTCGGCTGCGCCGGCATGTCTGGAAGTTTGGAACAGGAGGTGAAGCAGATGCGGCTTTCGGAAGAGTATGAAGAACATGGGGGTATGACACCCATTGCCGTTATGACCATTGTGGCAGTGACATTCTTTGTGGCGGCCATCCTGATATTGGTGTTATTTCTCAACCACAACAACGCAAACAGCCATTCCCAGTCCGCATCGGCACAGCCGTCCCGGCCCCAGGACTCTTCCCCGGTGATCCAGAATCCGGACACAGGGGAGGACACCCGTGGTTCCGATTTACGGCCGGATGACCTGGATTTCTGGGACCTGTATCCTCCCAGGGAGTCGGAGAAGCCCTCTACAGAAGAATCCCAGCCTGAGGAGGTGGTGGAGAACGATCCTTCCACGGATGGGAAGCATACCCTGGTGCAAAACGCGGACGGGAAGCTGGAGTGGGTACTGATCAGTCCATACCTGCCCAAGCATGACTATGATTTTACGAAGCTGGTGTGCCAGTCAGATCTGATGAAGTACTATGAGGACGGGAAACAGACCTCCTATGTTGGGGTGGATATCTCCAAACTGCAGGACTATGTGGATTTCGTGAAAGTGAAGAAGGCAGGGATCCATTTTGTGATGCTGCGTGTGGGGGCCAGGGGATACGGCACTGGCCAGCTGATCCTGGATGACTATTTCAGTGACAATATCAAGCGGGCCACCGATGCAGGGCTGGAGGTAGGTGTCTATTTCTTTTCCCAGGCCATCAGCAAGGAGGAGGCCATAGAGGAGGCCAACATGGTCCTGCAGAACCTGGGGGACTATAAACTTACCTATCCAGTGGCCTTTGACATGGAACGGATCGACAATGATGCTGCCAGGACGGATAAGCTGAGCAGGTCGGAGAAAACGGCCATTGCACAGGCATTTCTAGATACCATTGCCGCTGCAGGACACAAGACCCTGCTCTACGGGAACAAGGAGTGGCTGATCAAGCAGGTGGACCTGTCCAAGCTGACGGCTTACGATGTATGGTATTCCCAGGAGACAGATATCCCGGATTACCCATACAAATTCTCCATGTGGCAGTACAGCCGGTCCGGCAGTGTGGACGGTATTGCCGGCTATGCCAACATGAATATCAGTTTTGTGGACTATTCCGAGAAATAAGGTTTTGAAAGCCTGCAGGCGGCTCAATGTCTTCCCTGGGCTGGTGTATATGCCATGATCCGGGGAGAGATCTCCAGACTGGCGTAGATTTCCGCGTAGCGGCTGGGGGAGATCCCCTCGATATAATTGACTGTGAAATTCCTGGTAACGCCCTTCTGGCGCAGGATATCAACGGCTTTGTTGTAGGCAATGGCGGCTTCCAGTTCCGTTGCATAGCGCCCCACAATATAATTTCCCTTAATATGGATGCGGACAGTATATATGTACTGTCCGTTTTTGTATTCCTGGCAGACACCCTGGTATCTGTTTAAGAGCTTTAGGTTCTCCCGGCGGAAATCGGTGTTATCGCCATTTACGAATAGGAAATCCCTCCCCTGCCGGGCGTAGGGACGGATGCCGTACCGGGTGAGGATGCCTACCTGCATCCCATAATCGGCTACAAAATAGTGGTTTCCCCTGTGCATGATCTTGTGGGAAGAATAGTAGAACAGGTCATCCAGGTCGAATTTCAGTACCAGGGTGGGGGACAGGTAGTAGTAGAACATGCGGATTCCCATGTAGATGGGATTCCCGAAATAGAGTCCGTTGTCCCGGAAGTTGATAAGGCAGACCCACTTTCCGAAAGAGAGAGGAGAGTTATCCTCATAGGAGAGCAGGGTGCATTCCCTGTTGGACAGGAGCGCAGTGCCCTCCTGGTAGGCCGCGTGGGCTTTCTCAGGGGTTGAAAAGCTTCCTAGGCTGATATGCTTGCCCCTGTAAGTCAGGGAAGCCCGGTAGGAAGGACTTCCGTCTTTTTTGATAGAGGGGAAGACACCGGCATAGCTGTTCTGATCGTGTTCTGTTTTTTCTTCTACAGGTCCAGATGATGAATGTTTCAAAAAAACCTCCCACTGTGCAGTCATTGTTACTGTTCGCCCCGTTCACGGCAACAGATGCACTGCAAGCAGTCTCTGGTTTGTCGCGCAACAGACGTATGAAGACACCTTGCAATGTCACCAGTGAACAGCAGCCCATCATTTCTCCCACGGTGTGGACAAGAGATATGTCTGAACGGTTACTCCCTATCAGTATACCACTGGTCCATTGTTTGGAAAAGGGGACATAACATATTTTTGGGACTTGCCACATATATTGAGTATGAACAGTTGGGACAAGGGGGTATACCTATGTATAAAAAGGCGATGGGTCTGTTATTGCTTGTGAACCTGGTGCTGATAGCCGGATTCTTCTGTATGCGGCAGTCGGAGGTGGTGTGGCTTGCCTCCCAGCCGGCCAGGGAAATGCGGCTTGACCTGGATGAGGTGGAGCAGAATGCCAGGGAGCGGGAGAGGGCCAGACAGGCAGTGGAAGCAGGGAAAGGGATCAGGATCCGGGAACGCCGGGGGGTGGGAATCGCAGATGTTGCCATTTCCGGTCAGAGGATCGTGGAATGCTTCCAGATGGAATCCAGTTATGTGGTGGAACTTTCGGATGAAGACCTGGAGGTACTCCTGCGGATTGTGGAAGCAGAGGCAGGAAATGAAGACGAGGAGGGGAAGCTTCTGGTGGCCAATGTAGTGCTGAACCGGGTGGAAAGTGACCTGTTTCCCTCTACGGTGAAGGATGTGGTATTCCAGCGGGAGAAGGGAGTGACCCAGTTTTCTCCAGTGTCAAACGGGAGCTATTACCGGGTGAAGGTCAGTGAGGGGACCAGGGAGGCAGTGGAACGTGCCTTGAAGGGGGAAGACATCTCGGAGGGTGCTTTGTACTTTGCGGCCAGGAAATATGCGGGCAACAGGATGCGCTGGTTTGATGAGAAGCTCACATTCCTGTTCAAGCATGGAGGACATGAATTTTTTAAGTAAAAGTTCAGCCAGTGGGAAGCATATGGGTGAAAATCGTGCTTGCACGGATTTTCATCCATTGATTTCCACTGAGGGAATGCCCGCCTATGAGCAAAAAAAGCTGCGTAAGCAGCGGGGAGTGCCGAAAGGCACGATTTTGCGAATGGGCATGGGCTGAACTTTTGAGGTAAAATCTATTTGGTGTGGGGAATGTGTGCCGGGAGAAATTCTGGTTGTGACAGGCAGTAAAAAGGAGTATAATGGGTAACAGTTCAGACAGGGCATGTGTGCATACGTTGCTGTGAACGGAGTGAACAGTAACTGTCAGGTATGGGAGTCAGCCATGGAGAATACAGGAATCAAACCAAAGGTCATAGAAGAGATCTGTGGGCTTGCCCGGAAATATCAGGTGACGAAGGTCATACTGTTCGGGTCCAGGGCCAGAGGGGATTACATACGGGCCAGTGACATTGACCTGGCAGTTAGGGGAGGGGATTTTGCCAGATTTGCATTGGATGTGGAGGAAGAGACCTCTACCTTGCTGAAATATGATATTGTGGATCTGAATGGACCGGTCCAGAAGGAGCTTTTGGATGCCATTGAGAGAGAGGGGAGGGTATTGTATGAGGAAGTATGAGAATTTCTGTGCAGCATTACAGAACCTGGCAGAGATTTACCAGTACCAGGAACCTTTTGACAATGTAATAACCACAGGTCTGGTGGGACTTTATGAGATATGCTTTGAACAGGCCTGGAAATGTATGAAGGAGATCCTGGAACAGCATGGATATGAGAATGCGGCAACAGGTTCACCCAAACAGGTGATCAAGACTGCGTATCAGGCTTCCATGATCCTGGAGGAGGATTTGTGGCTGGCAGCCCTTCAGGCCAGAAACAATGTTGCGCATTCTTACAACAAGGTGATTGCCATGGATATCATCAGGCAGACAAAAGAACGTTTTTATGAGATGTTTCAGACATTGAAGCTGAATATGGAAAGAAAATGGATGTAACGGATGTTACGGTTAGTCTTGCGCAATGGGAAAAGATTTTATATAATAATTTGGAATATTCCATGCATACTTTAAAGAGCAGAACCGTTACAGGCGGCAGGGAGGCATACATATGGAGATGTTATACAGCAGTACACGCAGCAATGAGAAAAAGGTAAAGGCTTCGGAAGCCATCATAAAGGGACTCTCTGAGGATGGGGGCCTGTTCGCGCCACACCATATCCCGGCCCTGGATAAGAGCCTGAAGGAACTGGCCGACATGACATACCAGCAGGTGGCCTATGAGGTGATGAAACTTTATCTGACAGATTATACGGAACAGGAACTGAAAAGCTGCATAGAGAAGGCCTATGATTCCAAGTTCGATGAGGAATCCATCGTCCCTCTGGCAGAGGCAGACGGAGCTTACTATATGGAATTGTTCCATGGCCCTACCATTGCCTTCAAGGACATGGCGCTGTCCATCCTGCCCCATCTGATGATTCTGGCTGCCAGGAAGAACCAGGTGAAGAAGGAGATCGTGATCCTGACAGCCACCTCCGGGGACACTGGCAAGGCGGCCCTGGCAGGTTTCGCAGACGTGGAAGGAACACGGATCATCGTGTTCTATCCCAAGAACGGTGTCAGCCCCATCCAGGAGAAGCAGATGGTGACACAGAAGGGGAAAAATACCCTGGTAGTGGGGATACACGGCAATTTTGACGATGCCCAGACGGGGGTGAAGAAACTGTTTGCGGACAGCGGACTGGAGGCAGAACTGGCCGGAAAGGGCTTCCAGTTCTCCTCAGCCAATTCCATCAACATTGGTCGTCTGGTGCCCCAGATCTGTTATTATGTCTATGCCTATGGAAGGCTGCTTGGAGAGGGAAAACTCGCAGAGGGAGAGAAGCTGAACGTGGTGGTGCCCACAGGGAATTTCGGCAATATCCTGGCGGCTTTCTACGCGAAGTGTATGGGGCTGCCCATTGGGAAGCTGATCTGTGCCTCCAATGAGAACAAGGTGTTATATGATTTCTTCCGCACCGGCACCTATGACAGGAACCGTAAGTTCGTACTGACCAGTTCCCCTTCCATGGATATCCTGGTCTCCAGCAATCTGGAGCGTCTGATCTACCGGCTTGCCGGGGGGGATGCGGCCAGGAACCGGGAGATGATGGCAGCCCTAAATGGACAGGGCAGTTACGAAATCACGGAAGAGATGCAGGAAGGGCTTTCGGACTTTTATGGCAACTATGCCAGTGAACAGGAGACTGCAGCAGAGATCAAGAGGCTCTATGAGGACTGCGGCTATGTGCTGGATCCTCATACGGCGGTAGCTTCTGCGGTATATCGGAAATATGTGGAGGAGACCGGGGATACGGGGAAGACGGTGATTGCTTCCACGGCCAGCCCTTTTAAGTTCACCAGAAGCGTCATGCATGCCATAGATGGAAAGTATGACAACATGGAAGATTTTGCCCTGGTGGATGCGCTTTCTGGTCTGGCTGGTGTGAAAGTACCCAGGGCCATTGAGGAGATCCGCACAGCGCCCGTGCTCCACCGCAAGGAGTGTGAGGTGGACGGCATGAAGGATGTGGTGAAGGAATTTCTGGGGGTAAAGTGTGAGAAGAAGTTCTAAGCGGAAAGGTGAAAAGAGAATGGAGACAGAAGAAATGCTTTGCAGGGTGGACCATACCCAGCTGAAGGCCTATGCCACATGGGAGGATATCAGGAAGCTCTGTGATGAGGCGGTGGCATACCATACTGCCAGCGTCTGTGTGCCTCCCTGCTATGTGGGGAGGATCCATGACGCCTACGGGGATAAAGTGAACATCTGCACCGTGGTGGGGTTCCCACTGGGATACAGTGTCACTGCAGCCAAAGTGGCGGAAGTGGAACAGGCCCTGGCAGAAGGCTGCAATGAGATCGATATGGTGGTCAATATCAGCGATGTGAAGAACGGGGACTATGGGAAGGTGGAGCAGGAGATCCGCACCTTGAAGGAAGTCTGTGGGGCACATATCCTGAAGGTGATTATCGAGACCTGTTATCTGACAAGGGAAGAGAAGATTGCCATGTGCGACATTGTCACCAGGGCCGGGGCAGAGTATATCAAGACATCCACAGGTTTTGGGACGGGGGGTGCCACCAGGGAGGATATAGAACTGTTCCACCAGCACATTGGTCCCGGGGTGAAGATCAAGGCCGCCGGCGGCGTGTCCACCCTGGAGGACCTGGAGATGTTTCTCGCTCTTGGCTGTGAACGCGTGGGTACTTCCCGGGCAGTGGGACTTTGCAGGGAGCAGGAGAGAGAAGGAAGAACAGAAAGGTGAGATGAACCATGGAGAATGTTAAGATTCAGGACAGATTAAAAGCCCTCCGGGCGCAGATGGCAGACAGTGGTATGGATTTCTATATGATGCCTACAGCGGATTTCCACCATTCGGAGTATGTGAATGACTACTTCAAGGTGCGGGAATATTTCTGCAATTTTTCCGGTTCCAACGGTACACTTCTGGTATGGCAGGAGGGGGCCGGACTCTGGACAGACGGTCGTTACTTTATCCAGGCAGAAGGAGAACTGGAGGGCACCGGGGTGGAACTGTTCCGCATGATGGATGAAGGGGTGCCCACCATCGAGGAGTTTTTGCGGGAGAACATGGGGGAAGGACAGACCCTGGGATTCGATGGCCGGGTCATTTCCACCGGGGAGGGGAAAAGCTATGAGGAGAAGCTGGCAGACAAGCAGGTGAAATTTGTCTATGACAGGGACCTGGCAGAGACCATATGGACAGACAGGCCGGCTTTCCCGGCCGGGGAAGTGCGCAAGCTGGACGAGGAAATCGCAGGAAGAAGCGTGGAGGAGAAGCTGGCGGCCGTGCGGGATAAGATGAAGGAAGAGGGTGCTGACAGCCTTCTGCTGACGAAGCTGGACGACTTGATGTGGCTCTATAATATAAGGGGCTGCGATGTGGAATGCAATCCGGTGGCCATGTCTTACAGTTTTCTCACCCAGGAGAAGGCCGTTCTCTTCATCCAGGAAAAAGCCTTGACAGTGGGCGCCAGGCATCACCTGGAGTCCAAGAAGGTGCAGGTGGAGGAATATGGTTCCGTGACGGATTTCCTGGAGAACCTGGAGGAAGGCAGGAAAGTGCTGGTGGACAAGCGCTACTGTAGCTATGCCCTCTACAAGATCCTGGAGAAGAAACAGACACTGGTGGAGAAGAACAATCCCACAGAACTGCTGAAGGCAGTGAAGAATCCTGTGGAACTGTCCCACATGGAAGAGATTTTCCTAAAAGACAGTGTGGCCCTGACGAAGTTTATCCATTGGCTGAAAACGGCTATCGGCCAGGAAGAGATCACGGAGATTACGGCGGCTGATAAGCTGGAGTGGTTCCGCAGACAGATTCCGGAGTTCCTGGATCTGTCTTTCCCTACCATTGCCGGATACAAGGCCAATGCGGCCATGATGCATTATGAGGCCACCCCGGACCACTGTGCCACCCTTTCCCCGGAAGGAATGCTGCTGGTGGATTCCGGTGGGCAGTACCTGGGCGGCACCACGGATGTGACCAGGACCATTGTGCTGGGACCCATATCCGATGAAATCCGGCGGCATTACACCGCAGTGGCGGCCGGCATGCTCCAGATGACCAATGCCCGGTGGCTGTATGGCTGTACCGGACGGAACCTGGACATCCTGGCACGCCAGCCTGTGTGGAATATGGGGATGGACTATAAATGCGGCACCGGCCACGGAGTGGGATATATCCTGAATGTCCATGAAGGTCCCCAGAACCTGTCCTGGCGCTACCGGGAAGGTGCCACGGAAGCCTGCCTGGAGGCGGGTATGGATGTGACCAACGAGCCGGGGATCTATGTGGAAGGCAGCCATGGCATCCGCATCGAGAATGTGATGGTGGCCCAGAATGATGAGAAAAATGAGTACGGCCAGTTTATGCATTTCCAGACACTGACCTGGGTGCCTATTGACATGGAAGCCATTGATGAGAGGTATATGACGGAAACACAGAGGGCGTTCCTATACGCTTACCAGAGGCAGGTATATGACAAGGTATCCCCGTATCTGGACGAGGAGGAGAGGGAGTGGTTGAAAAAGGAGACCAGGGCAGATTCCACGATCCTATTGCAGAAATAGGGATACAGTTCACATAGTGTGAAATGTAGACGTAAAAATTGCGTTCAGCCGCGCCCATTCGCAAAAACGTGCCTTTCGGCACTTTCCGCTGCTCACGCAGCTTCTTTTGCTCATATGCGGGCGCTCCCTCAGTGGAAAGCGGCGGATGAAAATTTGTGCGAGCACGATTTTCACCCACAGCTTTCCACTGGCTGAACTGTCAAACCATAAAATCTATATAAATTTCATCAGCCCTTTCTTGACTTTTATAAACAGTTTTGCGATAATGAGGAAGGATATGGTGATTTCTGCCATACAGGCAGGATTCACCGTAAGGCAAACTACCCCTGGCAGCTGTATGCCCTGGAGTGTAAGAAATACATCTAAAGGAGGACGTATCATGTCATCAAAAGCTTATTACCCGATTTCTGAAATCGGCGCCGGCAAGCCTGGCTTCAGCAAAACACGTTCCATCATCGAAGCGGCTTTCTACGGGAACAATGTCGTGAAGATCAATACCTTGAGGGAAGCCTATGAACTGGCCAAGAATTCCCCTGGAACCATTGTGACCGATATGCCTGTGTACAGGGCTGAGGAGCAGGGACTGGAGAAGGATGCCAAGGTTCTGCTGTTCAATGATGGTGCCGTGACGGGCCGTTATGCTGCTGCCCGCCGGATCAAGGGTGAACCTGGCGTGGATGCTACCAAGCTGGACAAGGTAGTGATGGATGCCATCTATAAGACCCGCTGGCAGACCCTCTATCATGCAGAGTGCTTCATTGGCCTGGATCCTGAATTCATGGTTAAAGCCCACCTGCTGATTCCTGAAGGGGAGGAGAATATCCTCTACAACTGGATGCTGAACTTCCAGTATATGTCTGACAAATATGTTGCTATGTACAAGGAATCCAAGCCCGTAGGCGATGGCAAGGAGCCGGATATCTATATCTTCTCCAATCCCCAGTGGGCACCCACAGAGAGTCCTGATGTGGATTACAGCTGCCTGAGCGATCCGCTGACCCTGTGCTATTTTGATACCAACCAGAACTGCGCAGCCATCCTTGGCATGAAGTATTTTGGCGAGCACAAGAAGGGAACCCTTACCATGGCATGGGCCCTGGCCAATAGAAACGGTTATGCTTCCTGCCATGGTGGACAGAAGGAGTATATCCTGGCTGACGGCAGCAAGTATGTGGCAAGCGTATATGGCCTGTCCGGATCCGGCAAGTCCACCCTGACCCATGCAAAGCATGGCGGCAAGTATGAGATCAAGGTGCTTCATGATGATGCCTTTATCATCAATACCGACACCTGTGCATCTGTTGCCCTGGAGCCTACTTACTTTGACAAGACAGCAGATTATCCCACAGGCTGCCCTGACAATAAATTCCTGCTCACTGCCCAGAACTGCTCTGCAACCCTGGACGATGAGGGCAAGGTACAGCTTGTGACAGAGGACATTAGGAACGGTAATGGCCGTGCCATCAAGTCCAAGCTCTGGAGTCCCAACCGTGTGGATAAGATTGACGCTCCTGTGAACGCCATCTTCTGGATCATGAAGGATCCCACCATCCCGCCTGTAGTGAAGCTGAAAGGTTCTGCCCTGGCTTCCGTGATGGGTGCCACCCTGGCCACCAAGACTTCCACCGCAGAGCGTGTGGCAGCAGGCACAGACCTGAATGCCCTGCGTATCGTTCCTTACGCCAATCCGTTTAGGACCTATCCTCTGGTGAACGACTATGAGAAGTTCAAAAAACTGGTGGAAGAGAAGAACGTGGACTGCTATATCGTGAATACTGGTGATTTCATGGGCACAAAGGTGAAACCTGCCGATACCCTGGGTATCCTGGAGACCATCGTGGAAGGCAAGGCTAAGTTCGAGAAGTGGGGGAACTTCGAGGACATTGAGATCATGAATGACTGGGATGGCAGGACTGCTGACTTTACGCCCAACCTGGCAGATGCGGACTATGTGGCTGCCTTGAAGAAGGCCATGCAGGACCGTGTGAAGGCAGTGGAAGACTTCGCGACCAAGAAGGAAGGCTATGACAAGCTGCCCGATGAGGCACTGGCTGCCTTGAAGAAGCTTGTTGACGAGGCTTCTGCACTCTAAAATATCTTCATGCATTGTCTGTGTCGTACAATAAGAAAGATCCGTATAGGTAAGCCCTGGGGAATGCTCTCCAGGGCTTTTCAAACAGTTTCGGGTACAGGCTGCGGACAGGATGGAAAATTTCGGAATAAGGTGGGGCGGTATGCCTATGGCATGATTGTCTCCTCCCCGCCAGAATACTATGACCAGCATGCAGATATGCTGTCAAGCTGTTTTGTGAAGAGGGAGATGGAATCCTTTGCCCAGGAGGAGGTTACGGCTTTCTGCCAGATGCATGCCCAGAGCCGGGGTAAATGCCTGGACAGCAGGGTACTGCAGACGATCCGGGAGAAAAGGGGAAGTGGGAATCCCTAATATCCGGTGAGAGATGCTTATCCAGGAGGAACCTGTGAGGCTATATGGCGCAGGGCTGCCTGGCAAAGCATATTTTGGAAGGAGGAACATATTATGATCTGCATTCAAAACGGGCTGATCCACAATGCCATCACAAAAGAAGCCTTTACCGGGGATATCCTGATAGAAGGCGGGAAGATCCTGGAGATTGGAAAGGATCTGGGAATCCAGGCCGGTCTGGGGGCACCGGAGGAAAGCGGCCAGGGCAGCCCGGACTGTACGGACAAGGGAGGAAGGACGGATATCCAGGTGATAGATGCCACCGGCCTCCAGGTATATCCGGGATTCGTGGAAGCCCATGGGCATATCGGCCTGGACGGGTATGGTATCGGGTACGAGGGAATGGATTACAACGAGATGAACGACATTGTCTGTCCGCAGCTTCGGGGTATCGATGGGGTGAAGCCCCTGGATCCTGCTTTTGCCATGGCAGCAGCGGCTGGTGTTACCAGTGTCTGTGTGGGACCTGGCAGTGCCAATGTGTTGGGGGGAACCTTCACTGCTATCAAGACGGTGGGAAAAAGGGTGGAGAACATGGTGATCCGGGACGGCGTGGCCATGAAATGTGCCTTTGGGGAGAATCCCAAGAGGGTCTACCGGGACAAGAAGGATTCCAGCCGCATGACCACGGCGTATCTTCTGCGGGAGATGCTATACAAGGCCAGGGAGTATATGGAGAAGAAGGAAGCAGCCGGGGATGACGTCTCGAAGAGACCTGCTTTTGACATGAAACTGGAAGCGCTGGTTCCTGTATTGAAGAAGGAGATCCCGCTGAAGGCCCATGCCCATGCTACGGAGGATATCTTCACTGCACTGCGGATTGCCAGGGAATTCGATGTGAAGATAACCCTGGAGCATGTGACGGAAGGTCATCTGATCGTGGAGGAACTGGCAGCAGAGCAGGTACCCCTGGCAGTTGGCCCCACCCTTACAAGCGCCTCTAAGTTCGAACTGCGCAATAAGAACTGGACCACGCCGGGTCTGCTGGCGGCTGCAGGCTGCCAGGTCTCCATCATTACGGATTCCCCGGTGATTCCCCAGGAATACCTGCCTCTCTGCGCCGGGCTTGCCGTGAAGGCCGGGATGGATCCCTTCCAGGCCCTCCAGGCCATCACCATCAACCCTGCCCGCCATGTGGGGATCGGGGACAGGGTGGGATCCCTGGAAGTAGGAAAGGATGCCGACATTGTCATCACGGATGGCTGTCCTTTTGAAGTGACCACCATGGTGAAGCAGGTGCTGATTGATGGAAAGCCTGTGAGATCCGGGAAGCCCATGGCCCGCTGCATGGTATGACATAACAGCAGGCAATGACGGGACAGGCCCTACACCCTGAAGGATTTCGTGCTGTCCCTCAACTGGCGGGCCAGTTCCTGCAGGGTGTTGGACTGGGCTTCCAGGCTGCCCACACAGTCTGTCTGTTCCTGGGACTGTGTTTTGGCATTGGCTGTGGAAGCCAGGCAGGTATGTACATTGGCATCGATCCTGCCGAAGGAGTCATCGATGCCCTCCTTGCTGTGGATGAAGACCGTCATGGAGGAGGACAGGGTGCGGTTGATCACACCGATTTTCTCAAGGCATTCCTTCATCTGGTCAAAAACAGACAGGACCATATGGGAATTCTCTGTATTGCTGGCAATTACCCTGGTAGAGTCGCCAATGGAGGAGACTGTCTGGCTGATCCGTCCCCGGACATTGGAGATCAGACCGGAGATATTGGTGGTGGCCTGGGAAGTCTGTTCCGACAGGAGACGGATTTCCTCTGCCACTACGGCGAATCCACGTCCCACATCCCCGGCTCTTGCCGCTTCTATGGAAGCATTCAGCGCCAGCAGATTGGTCTGCCTGGAGATGCTGCTGATAGTGGATACAATCTCCGTGATGCTCTCAGACAGCTTCTCCAGATCCTGGATATCCTGATAGATAAGTTGCATGTTTTCCATGGAAGCGGTGGTGGAGGATTCCAGTTCCTTTGCCACAGTCACGGATTCATTTAACCGGCCCAGCACTTCCTCTATGGTAGTCTCCATGCTGTGGTAGTTTTCACCAAAACTCTCTATACTCTCATCAAACCTGGTAAGCTGGCCCTTTCCCTGTTCGATATCGTCATACTGGGTTTCCATGGCAGCGGAGATGGATTCCATCTCAGTGTTCACCCTGTCCGCGCTGGACACAAGTTGGTCAGCCACCTGGTTCAAGTCCCTGGCAAAAGACTGGATGCTGTTCACACTGCCCATAGTGATAGCAAACAGGGTGCGCATCTTCTGCATAAGTCCGTTGAACCCCTGGGCCAGTGTCCCGATCTCATCGCGGCTCTTTACAGGTATATCCTGAGAGAAGTCCCCGGAAGCGATCTTGGCAGAGAGCAGGGAGAGAGGCTTTACCATCCGGTAGGCCATGATTTCCGTGATCAGTACACCAAAGGCAACAGAGATGACCAGGGCAACCAGGAAGCCGATGATCATGGAACTGTGGGACTGGTTCATGACCTGGTTGCTGATGGCAGCTACCACATACCATTTGCAGCAATCTACCTGTCTGGAGAAAAAGCTGCGCTGGACACCATCATAGTCCTTCAAGGAGGGAACCTGGATAATGCCCTGTCCCATGGAGGTAACAAGCTTCTGATAGGGATTCCCCTTAACAGCATCCAGGGTGATGGGAGCATCTTCCACATAACCGTAGGCCTCATTGGGATGGTTTACAATGCCCATATTGCTGTCTACAATAAAGAGATAACTGTCTTCCACAGTCTGCTGTCCGTTTACGATCTTGATCAAGGTATCCACGAAGATGTCCGTGGCCAGCACGCCCATCAAGCGGTCTCCATCCATGACTTTATGGGAAATGGTGATGACGATCCTGCCGGAGTCTGCATCCCGGTAGGGGGTGGAGAAGTAGAGTCCATCTGCATCGCAGGCTCCTGTGTACCAGTCCCGTTTTGTGAAATCCGTGCTGCCGTCCGGCACATATCCGGAACCGGCGGCCATGTGGTTGTCGGTGGAGGTGAAGTATAGATCATAGATATACCCGTTGTCGTTATAGTCCTCCACAATGGGGGTCAGGTAGGAAACCAGATGGTCCATGTTGTAATTCCCGGTAATTTCAATGGCGTTTTTCTGGTTGATTACGAGCTGGGCCTGCTCTGCAAGCCAGGCATTGATCTGGGAGGCTGTAGCCTCGGTGAGAAGGTTGTACCTGTCCATGGACTCTGCATGGATGTGCCTGGAGGCGATACTGTAGCTGATGGATGCAGTGAATAGCAGGCATAGCAGTGTGATGATACAGGTAATGCCGACCAGTCGTGTCTTCAAACTGTTCATTGTTTTAATCTCCTGCAATTTCTATGGTTTTATTCGTTAATAAGATAACTATATAGAAAAATGCTGCACTTGTCCAGAGGGTTTTTCCAGAAACTGGTCAAAACAGGATAATTCACCAAAATTTTCTGTTGTAATTTGGCGGCACATTCGGTATAATAAGAATAACCTGAAATGTGCGATAACTCCTGTTCAGTTTTGAACCTACATTTCTTTAAACGGGATTCCTATATCGCCAGGTGGCTGCCAGGCCCTCACTTCCTATCTGACTAGGAAGGATCGGAAGGGAAGGCAAAAGCCTTGGCTGCGGTGACCCACCTAGCATTGCTAGGAGTCAAAAGACAGGGGGCGGCATTTTGGGTAATAAAACAGAAGAGGAGAGCAGTCCTGCAAGAGGGGCTGCTCTTTTAAAATGAGAACGGAACTGCTGCGGATCCGGATGCACAGGTCTGTGCAGGGGACTGGCAGAGGTTAGAGGAAGGAGCAGGGGAGTGGAGCAGGAGAACAAGGAGTGGAGCAGGTCGCAGAGGATGCAGCTGAAAGCATGGATCTGTGTGCTGGGATTCGGACTGATCATCGTGCTGCTGGGGGCGAAGCTGGTCTCGCTGCTGGCAGGGCAGGAACCGGATGAGGTACTGCCGCCAGTGCAGGAGGAACCTCATATACCGGTGGTGGGCACCCTGGTCAATGTGTGGATCCTGGAGGAGGGGGAAGAGGGTATCGTGTTGTTCCGGGACGGACAGAGGGAGAGTTATCCCTATGGGCAAATTATGGATGGAAACGGCGTCACAGTAGCCTACAGGCCGGAGAGAACTGTGCGGGAGCAGGTGGCAGATGTGACGCTGACAGACGGTGCCGTCACGGACATCCAGGTCAAGGCAGAGAAGATCAATGGCCGGATCCTGAGCGCGACCCAGGACGGGATCGAGGTGGAAGGGTATGGCCGGATCCCCCTTGCGGAGGATTACAAGGGATACCGGCTCTATGACCGTCTGGAGATGTGTACGGCGGCAGACCTGCCTTTTGGATACGATTTTGCCGATTTTTGCCTGGAGGACGGGGAGATCTGTGGAATCCTCCTGGTGAAGGAGCTGGTCATGGAGCATATCCGTGTGTTAGTGAAGGCCAGCGACTACAGCAGCCTGCTTCACACAGGACCAGTGCTCACGTCCGACACCCCTTTTACGGTAGTCTATGGTACATATCCGGACAGGAAGACCGAGAGCCACCAGGCCTGGGAGGAAATCACCTTTGGGTACGACAGCCCTTATTTTGAGGAGGACCGGGTGTGGGTCATCCCAGATGTGCTCACAGGAAAAGTGATCCTGAAAAATGTGAACCGTGTCCAGGGAGTGCCTTCCTACCGGGGTCAGATGGAACTGATCCGCACGGAAGAAGGGATCGCGGTGGTGAACGAGGTGCTGCTGGAAGAATATCTCTACAGTGTGGTGCCTAGTGAGATGCCTTCCGTATATCCCATGGAGGCACTGAAGGCCCAGGCAGTATGCGCCAGGACCTACGCCTATGGGCGGATGCTGCATGCCGGATATCCCCAGTACGGGGCACATGTGGATGACAGCACCTCCTACCAGGTGTATAACAATGTGCTGGAGGACGAGAGCACCACCACGGCGGTGAAGGAGACCTACGGCCAGCTTCTCTACACGGCGGAGGGCGCACTGGCAGAGACCTTTTATTATTCCACTTCCTGTGGCATGGGCAGTGAGGCCACAGTGTGGAAGACAGCAGTGGCGCCTACCTTGACTTATCTGCAGTCGAAGCCTTTGAGCCGCACTGCCATGGAACAGACATTGACCCAGGCCAGTGTCACAGGCCCGGATCCCGGGGAGGCCCTCCAGGAGGAGGAAGTTTTTGCTGCTTTTATCACCGGGGAAAACCCGGATGACTTCGAGTACTATGAAGGCTGGTACCGCTGGAGTTACCAGGTGGAAGAACTGGATCCGGGGCATATCCTGACAGTATTGCAGAAACGATACGCAGCCAACAGCGACCTGATACTCACCTGGAAGGACGGGGCTTATGTCAGCGAACCCATCCAGAAGCTGGGGGATATCACGGACCTCTATGTGGAGAAGCGGGGAAGCGGCGGCGTGGCAGACGAACTGGTCATAGAGGCCGGCAAACAGAAGATAAAAGTCATAACAGAGCATAATATACGATATGTATTAAACAATGGCTCCAGCGTGGTGGATAGGAAGGATGGCAGCCAGATCGCCAGTCCCAACCTGCTGCCCAGCGGCTTCTTCGTGATGGAAATCAAAAAGGAGAAGGGGAAAGTGACTGGATATACCCTAAGGGGAGGGGGATTTGGACACGGCGTGGGCATGAGCCAGAACGGTGCCAGGCAGATGGCGCAGGAAGGCTATTCTGCCATGGATATCCTGCTGTTCTTCTATCAGGGGTGTACTGTGGAGAATGTCTATACCAGGTGACAGTGCGGATACCGCATCCAGGGGCATGGATGGAATGTGTGCGGAGACGGGAAATGCCAGAGGCAAAGGGCAGGCTCCAGGGAATTGGCAGGGGACGGCAGATCCGGCATGGAAGGGAAAGGGATTGGGATGATTCGGAAGCTTTATTTCGTCTTAAGGGATTTTTCAGAGAAAATGAAGAGACAGAACATCAGTGCCTTTGCGGCAAGCATTGCTTTTTTCTTTTTTCTGTCCATCGTGCCTATGCTGATCATGGTGTGTACCATTATTCCCTACACACCCCTTACGGAACAGGACCTGGTGATGCTGGTGACAGATATCCTGCCGGAGATGATAGCACCCCTGGTGGAGAGCCTGATCGCGGATGTGTATGCCAGGTCTTCCGGTGTCCTGTCCATAGCGGCCATTGCCACAGTGTGGTCGGCGGCAAAGGGTGTCATGGCCTTGATGCGTGGGCTGAACGCCATCAACGGTGTGGAGGAGAAACGTAATTATTTCCTGGTGCGGGCAGTGGCTTCCTTTTATACCCTGGTCATGCTGGTGGTATTGGTGCTGTCCCTGTTCATCATGGTGTTTGGCAACCAGCTGGTGAGCCTGGCCCTGCATCGGTTTCCACAGCTTCAGTCAGTGGTATCTTTCGCCATGAATTTCCGGTTTATCCTGGTGTGGCTGGTGCTGACCTTGTTGTTCGCCGCGGTCTACGCCTATGTGCCCAATGGGAAGCTGGAATTTAAGGAACAGATCCCCGGGGCCATCTTCTCGGCAGTGGTGTGGAGTGTGTTCTCCTGGGCTTTTTCTGTCTATGTGACCTATGGGAATTCCTATGGTATCTATGGCAGCCTGTCCATCATAATTATAGTGCTGCTGTGGATGTATATGTGTATGTATATCATCATGATCGGAGCCTACCTGAACCGGTATTTCGCCTCCGTGAACCGGGCGCTGGTGAACAGGCATGCCTCTGGGAAAAAAGACAAAACATCCGGGCCGGCGTACCCGGACACAAAAGGGGGAAGCAGATGAGGGACACAGGTATGGGGTTTGGCAGCATACTGGATCTGCGGGAGAGTCCTTTCCGGGAAAAGCCCCGGCCCGTTTTCCTGCAGGACCTTAACCTGGACCAGGTATATGAAGTGGTCCGCTACATGGTGTCCTGCTGTGAGCCTTTTGTGGCATCTATCCTGGGGTTCAGATTGTGTCACGGCATACCTCGTGATCCATAGTAAATACCGCAAAAGGATTGGACAATAGAAGAAGGCGTGGTATAATGAAAAATGGTACTGCCAGGGCAGGGAAGGGAACCGTTAGAAGGTTAAGGGATTTCGGACCAGTTCCTGCTTAATGTAGGGCAGGCAGATAGGAGAAGACAGATGAGCAGGAAAAATGTTTGGGAGACCTATGGGGATGTGCAGTTGGAAGAACTGGAACGGCTGAATGGACAGTATAGGGACTTCCTGGACAATGGGAAGACAGAGCGGGAGTGTATCGACACCATTGTGAACACCATTGAGGCCCAGGGATACCAGGAACTGGAGACATTCCTGAAGAATGGGAGGAAGCCTGTAGCTGGGGACAAGATCTACAGTGTGTGCATGAACAAGTCCATCGCCATGTTCCAGATGGGGGAGAAGCCCCTGACAGAGGGTATGAATATCCTGGGCGCCCACATTGACAGCCCCAGGCTGGATGTGAAGCAGAATCCCCTCTACGAGGAAGGCGGTTTTGCCTACCTGGACACCCATTACTATGGCGGCGTGAAGAAATACCAGTGGGTGGCGATCCCCCTGTCCCTTCACGGGGTGGTGGTGAAGAAGGACGGCACTACGGTGGAACTGCATATCGGTGACAACGAGGAGGATCCGGTATTCTTCGTGTCAGATCTTCTGATCCATCTGGCCGGGGAGCAGCTGGAGAAGAAGGCTTCCAAGGTGATTGAGGGAGAAGCCCTGGATTTGATCGTTGGGAACAAACCCATCCGGATCGGGGAGGAGAAGGAAGCCCCGGCGCAGGACCAGGGGACTGACAAGAAAGATACAGGAAGCCAGGACAGTGCAGGGAAGGCCAAGGAGGCGGTGAAGGCAGGGATCCTGGATATCCTGAAGGCGAACTATGACATAGAGGAGGAGGATTTCCTGTCTGCGGAGTTAGAGATCGTCCCCGCCGGGAAGGCCAGGGAGGCAGGCTTTGACAGAAGTATGATCCTGGCGTATGGACAGGACGACAGGGTATGTGCCTTTACTTCCATGCAGGCCATGCTGGACGTACAGGACACAGAGAAGACGGTCTGCTGCCTGCTGGTGGACAAGGAAGAGATCGGGTCCGTAGGTGCCACAGGCATGAATTCCTATTTCTTTGAGAATGCGGTGGCTGAACTGCTGGAACTGGCAGGGGAGAGCGGGCACCTGGGCCTTAGGAGATGTCTGGCCAATAGCTGTATGCTGTCCTCAGACGTGAGCGCAGGCTTTGATCCTTCCTATGCCTCCTGCTTCGAGAAGAAGAATGCGGCTTTTCTGGGAAATGGTATGGTGTTCAATAAGTTCACCGGTTCCCGGGGGAAATCAGGCTCCAACGATGCCAATGCAGAGTATATGGCTTACCTGCGCAGGATCCTGGAAGAGGCGGATGTCCGGTTCCAGACCGCAGAGCTTGGCAAGGTGGATGTAGGCGGAGGCGGCACGATCGCCTATATCCTGGCCCGGTATGGCATGAATGTGATTGACAGTGGCGTGGCGGTGCTGAACATGCATGCCCCCTGGGAGGCTGTGAACAAAGCAGATGTGTATGAGACCTACAGGGGGTACAAGGCTTTTGTGAAAGGAGCCGGCCTGTGATGGATAGCGTAGGGATTGCCCCTGCAACAGGTAACTTGAAAAAGAGTGACTTTTACTATGAACTGCCAGAAGAACTGATTGCCCAGGATCCCCTGGAGGACCGTGCGTCCTCCAGGCTCCTGGTGCTTGACAGGGATACAGGACAGATCTCCCATCATTTGTTCCGGGAGGTGGTAGATTACCTGCATCCTGGGGACTGTCTGGTTCTCAACAATACCAAGGTGATCCCGGCCAGGCTTCTGGGAGAGCGGGAGGGTACCGGCGCCCACGTGGAAGTGCTGCTCTTAAAGCGGCGGGGGAAGGACCTGTGGGAGACCCTGGTGCGTCCGGGCAAAAAGTGCAGGCCCGGAACAATCCTTACCTTTGGGGAAGGACTGCTCAGGGGGCAGGTGTTGGAAACGGTGGAGGAGGGCAACCGGCTGATCCGGTTCGAATACCAGGGAATCTTCGAGGAAGTGCTGGATGCCCTGGGGGAGATGCCACTGCCCCCCTACATCACCCACAAGCTCCAGGACAAAGGCAGATACCAGACGGTCTATGCCAAATATGAGGGCTCTGCGGCCGCGCCCACGGCGGGGCTGCATTTTACACAAGAGCTGCTCGAACAGGTCCGGCACAAGGGTGTGGAAGTGGTATTCGTGACCCTTCATGTGGGTCTGGGGACTTTCCGGCCCGTGAAAGAGGAGAATGTGCTGGATCACCACATGCACACGGAGGCATACCAGGTTTCCCCGGAGGCAGCAGACAGGATCAATGCCGTCAAGGCGGCAGGAGGCCGCATCTTCTGTGTTGGAACCACAAGCTGCAGGACCATAGAGAGTGCTGCGGATGAGAGCGGTATGGTACAACCCGGCAGCGGGGACACGGACATCTTCATCTATCCGGGCTACCGCTTTAAGGTGCTGGACGGACTCATCACCAATTTCCACCTGCCCGAGTCTACCCTGGTGATGCTGGTGTCAGCCCTGGCAGGAAGGGAACAGGTGCTTAGGGCCTATGCGGAGGCTGTGCGGGAGCGGTATCGGTTTTTCAGCTTCGGGGATGCGATGCTTATTCAATAAAAACCGTTTCTGCCTATTTGGGAATCAAATGGTATGAGAAAAAGAAATAGATATGGTATGCCGGGCCCACCCTGCGGTAGACCTGCTTTTTTGTGTGGATAGCGACGAACTGTCTCTGGGCTTCCACGTAGAGTATCCGGTCCAGAGGCACCAGATCCGTCTGCCGGTCAAAGGTCACAGACAGGCACCTCTCCCGCCTGGCCAGGTTGCCCGACACCCTGTCCAGGACATCATATAACTTGTCAGAGGACACCGGCTTCATCAGATAGTGCAGGGCCGAGACCTCATACCCTTCTGCCAGGAAATCCGGGAATCCCGTGATAAAGATAATCTAATCCTCTGGTTGTCCTGCCGGATCTGGCGGGCCACCTCCACCCCGTTTCGGCCACCCATCTCTATGTCCAGCAGGAGGATGTCGAAACTTCTGTCCTTCTCATAACGGAACCAGAATGCCTCCCCGGAGGGGAACGTATCCACCTGGGGTACAGCGAATGGTATATCTGGCAAAATGCCGGACGCTGGACAGGGACTTTTTCCTACAGTATGACCCTGGGATCCGGGAGATGGACAACCGCAGGGCATAGTCCTGCGGGAATAATCATACGTAAGCAGTCCATTTTCCCATGGATTTTGCCACGGTGCTGGCCTCCGTTCTGGAATTCTTCCTCTTTGGTCAGATACGCCGTTGAACCGCCAGGTACACCCCGAGGGGGGTGGAATTCTCCGGCGGGGAGACCCAGAAGCTGCTCTTAGCCAGGCTGCTCTACCGGAGTCCAAAGTGCATGATCCTGGATGAACCCACAGCAGCCCTGGATCCCATTGCGGAGGACCGCATGTACCGCAGGTACCAGGAGATTGTCTCCGGGTCCACGTCCCTGTTCATTTCCCACCGCCTGGCTTCCACCCGTTTTTGTGACCGTATCCTGCTGCTGGACGGGGCGGGGATTGCCTAGATGGGAACCCATGGGGAACTGATGGCAGAAGAGGGGAAGTACCGGGAACTGTTCCAGGTACAGAGCAAATATTACAACCAGGCCGCCGGCATGGCAGATGCAGGGGAAGGGGAGGCCGTGTGATGGAAGAGAGAAAAAAGGTAGGGAAACGTTCGCTAAGGGAAGACTGGAAACTGTTCTCAAGGGGCCTGGGGATCTGGTGGCAGATCTGTCCGAAGGTGCTGGTATACGCTTCCCTGCATGCGGTGGCTGGCATCGCGGCCCCCTATTTCCCCCTGTATCTGTCAGCCCTCCTGGTCAATGAGCTGACAGGGGCCTGCAGGCAGAACCAGCTGTTTGTGCCGGCCGCCTTGGCAGCGGCCGGACAGTTTGGGATCAGCATCTTCACCCGCTTTCTCCAGGGGCGGGACAATATCTGGCGGGCCAACGGATTCCACCAGATGGAACTTTACATGATGAAACAGACGAACCCGCAGTCTATGAGAGCTTCCGGGAACTGACCCGGGAGAAGACAGCATTGTTCATCAGTCACCGCCTGTCCAGCTGTCGGTTCTGTGATGACATCCTGGTGTTTGAGAAGGGGCGGCTGGTACAGCGGCTGAACGTAACTTTTGGAAAGTCTTCTGAAAAGAAATGCTGAAGTGAAGAGTTTATTTCCACTTCAGTTCTGAAAAGAAATACAGACAACACGACAAAATTTATTGACTTATGAGGGTGAGGTGATATAATTTTACTGAGGTTCGTTAGAAGCCACAGGGATAGGAGAATGCTCTACCAGCGAGGGGAGAAGGTGTTGGCATGGTAGTGTTGCTGATTGGCGGCGGCAGTGTGATGATGAACGCCGTGATAGACAAACTGAACAAAAACGGACACCGGGTGTATCTGCTGACCGGAAGGAAGGACAAGAAGTTTACTTACAGACATGTCTTCGAGAAATTCTATTTTCTATATGACAGCGGCAGTCTCAAGGATATTTTTGAGAGCATCAAGCCGGAAGTGACCTTATTCATGGGTGCATATGACACCAATTTTGACTGGGGGGAAGCCAGGCAGGAATCCGTGCGTTATATCGGGGGTCTGATGAATATCCTGGCAGCCTTAAGCATGGTGAAGGCCGGGCGCTTTGTGTACCTGTCTTCCCAGGAGGTATACGGCGGGGCTTATGTGGATGATATCAAGGAGGAAGAGCCGTCTTCACCAGTGGGTTTCAAGGCCCTGGCCCTGGCCCAGGGGGAGGAGATCTGTGCCAACTACCGGAAGAACCAGGAGTTGGACACAATGGTTCTTCGGCTCGACCACGTCTACTGGGTACCGGAAAAGGGAGGGGTGGAGACAGATCCCTGTTTTCAGATGTGCAGGGAGGCACTGCGCACGGGGAAGATATCTGCCAACAGGAGACATGCTTTCTCCCTGCTGTACTTGAATGATGCGTTGGAGATGGCATATAAAGTGATATTTGGTACTTCCCGGAAGTATGACTGTTATCACATCTCCTCCATGGAACAGGTGGGGGAGATGGAACTGGCAGAGAAGATCCGGGATGTACTGGATGCCGGTGTGGAAGTGGTGGACAGCACCGTGGGAATGAACAGCCGGCTGGTCCTGGATGGGAACCGGTATAAGGAGGAACATCCCACAGAGATATTCATGAACTGGGAGAAGGGTGTGGAGAGGGTTGTAACCTTTATGAAGCGCCACAGCGGCTCCTTTGTCATGGAGGAGGATACCGGTGCGGGTCTGGGAGGGAAAGTCTGGAACAGCACCCGCAGGATCTGCAAGGCCCTGTTCCCCTACATAGAGAATCTGATTCTGTTCTTTCCTTTTTATCTGTTACATTGCAGTGCGGCAGAGAGTGCTTTCTTTGCCAGGCTGGATTTTCTTCTGTTGTATGTGCTGCTGTTTGCTGCAATCCACGGCCAGGGACAGGCTGTGTTCTCCGGACTGCTGGCAGTGGCGGGGTATTGTGCCTGGCAGATGAAGGAGCGCACAGGCTTCGAGGTGCTGCTGGACTACAATACCTATGTATGGATGGCTCAGCTCTTCATTGTGGGGCTGGTGGTGGGATACCTGAAGGACCAGCTACACTTCCTGAAGGGGGAGAGCAGTGCCAGGATCCAGTATCTGGAGGGGCAGCTTCGGGATATCGAGGACATCAATGACAGCAATGTGCGGATGAAGCATAACTTTGAGGCCCAGGTGGTGAACCAGAAGGAGAGCCTGGGCAAGATCTACGAGATTACTTCCTCCCTGGAACAGTACGGGCCGGAGGAGGTGCTGTTCTATGCGGCCCAGGTACTGTCGAAGCTGATGGACAGCCAGGATGTGGCGGTGTACACCGTGGCAAACGGGGACTATGCCAGGCTGTTCTCTGCCACTTCCAGGGAAGCCAGGAAGCTGGGGAATTCCATCCGGTATACGGACGATTCCATGGCAGAGTTATACGGGGAACTGAAGGAACACCGGGTCTATGTGAACCGGAACATGACAGACAACCTGCCCATGATGGCCAGCGCCGTCTATTCGGAAGACAATATGCAACTGATCCTGATGCTCTGGGGGATTCCCTGGGAGCGCATGACACTTGGAGAGTCCAACCGGCTGACCATTGTGGGGTACCTGATCCAGAATGCGGTGGTGCGGGCCAACCATTACCTGGAGGCCCTGCGGAACCAGCGCTATGTGGAAGGGACAAAAGTGCTGGACGAGGAGGCTTTCACCCAGCTTGCCAAGGCATTTCTGGATGCCAGGGACAAGGGGCTTACAGAATATGTGCTTCTGGAGGTCCAGGCAGGAGAAAGCAATTATGAGCAGGTGGCCAGCACCCTGGGCAGTGCCATACGGCAGACAGACTATCTGGGGATCCTGAAAGGAAACAGGCTGTATGCCCTTCTGACCAACACGGGCAGGGACAATGTGGGGGGCGTCATAGAGCGTTTCCAGAAGGCCGGGTATGCCTGTGTCATTGACGAGGAGGCAATTCTATGACACTGGCTAAGGATGAAAGGATTTTTCTGGTGATACTTCTGGTCAACCTGGTGGTGGCCCTGTGCTACCTGCTTACAGGTGTCCTGTTCCTGGTGCCGGCCCACAAGGCGGCAGACAGGGAAGAGGGAGAGGAGATCCCGTATGACAACAGGAGGACTTATCTGTTGCGGTTCGTGGTGATGATCCTGTGCCCGGTGATCGGTCCACTGTTCTTCTTTATGGGGCATGTGGTATACCTGCTGACATATGGCCGTGACGCGGACCTGGCAGATGTGATCTTCGGAAAGGAGCGTGTCCGCAGCCGTATGAAGGCAGATGAGGAGACAGAGCGGAATATCATTCCCCTGGAAGAGGCTGTGCTGATCAATGAGAAGAAGAACCTGCGCATGGTGATGATGAACGTGATCCGGCAGGACATCAAGGATTCCCTGGCGGCGCTGTTCCTGGCCCTGGACAGTGAGGACTCAGAGTCTTCCCACTATGCGGCGGCTGTGCTGTCAGATGAACTGAATAAGTTCCGGGTGAATGTGCAGAAGCTGTGGATCGGAGTGAAGGAAGAGGACATCGGACAGACGGAATGTGAGGAGATGCTGTTGGACTATATGGACAGGATCTTGAAGCAGCACATTTTTTCCAGGCAGGAGCAGTGGAAGTACGTGGGGATCCTGGAAAATGCCGCAGAGTCCCTCTATGGAAAGGATGTTTCCAAGTTGACGGTGGAAAGGTACACCCAGGTGTGCCTGCGGACACTGGAGTGCAGGGACATGGAGAACTGTGCAAAATGGTGTGAAAGAATGGCGGGGCAATATCCCGATGAACTGGCCTCTTATACCTGCAGGCTGAAGCTTCTGTTTGCAGCAAATGACAGGGAAGCCTTCTTCGAGACCTTGAAGGATCTGAAGAAATCCCATGTAGTGATTGACAATGAGACGCTGGAATTGATCCGGGTATTCAGTTGAGGAGGTTGCGGAACAATGTCCATGACGATGCTTACCATATTACAGGCTGCCGGAGTGACGGCAGGATACCTGGGGGTGACGGTTTTCCTTCCATGGCTCCTGCTGCGCCGCAGGTTCGCAGGACTGAAGAGGCCCCTGCGGATCATGGCATATTATGTGTGCGGGAATTTCTATGTGATTCATATGGTGTATCTGCTGCAGCTCTTACATATCTCCTGCCGGCCATTGCTGATCCTGGGAACCCTGGCACCTTTCGGGGTGGTGTGTTTCTTCAGATACAGGAAAAACGGTGCGGGACACCTTGATGAGTGGGCAGGGTGGATGGCGTTGGCTGCAGAGGGAAAGAAGGGCAGGAAGACCATCCTGCTGAAAGCAGGCAGGTGGCTGCAGGGATTCTCCGCAGGGAAGCTGAAGGAGTGGCTGAATCCCTGCCTGCCGGAGATCCTCCTGACCCTGGGGGTTATAGGGGCTGTGCTGTATATGTACGGCACCAATCTGATCAATGTGTATGGGTATTGTGCCACGGATGTGGTGCTACACAACCATTGGATCAATGAGATGGGCAGGAACAATATCTTTGTGGATGGGGTATATCCCTTTGGATTCCACTGCTTGATCTACTATCTGCATGAAGTGTTTGCCATACCGGTCTATGTGTTGCTGCGTATTTTCTATTTGGTGCAGACGTTGCTGATTCATTTTATGCTGCTGCTGTTCCTTCGCACGGTATGTAAGTCCAGGTATACTCCTTATATTGGAGTGTTTGCCTATGTGTTCTCCGATCTTTTCTACAAATATGCCTATTACAGGTACTATGCTTCCCTGCCCCAGGAGTTCGGCATGGTGTTCATCCTGCCTGCTGCCGGATTTGTGATTACCTTTTTCCAGGAAGGAAATTTTTATGGATCGGGGACAAAGGGGAAGATATGGGGCAGTGTGCCAGGGCAGTGTCTGGCCCTGCTTTCCATCAGTTTCGCCATGGCTTTCACGGTTCATTTCTATGATGCCATTGCCGCTGGACTGCTGTGTGTGGGAATCGCCGTGGGATTCTGCTTCAGGTGTTTCCGCTGGAGATATTTAAAGAGGATCCTGGTGTCCGGGACAGCTGCCCTGGTGATCGCCCTGCTGCCCATGGTGGTGGCCTATGCCTGTGGGACGCCCCTGCAGAACTCCCTGAACTGGGGTATGTCCCTTATCTCCCAGGAGACTGCCAGGGATACCGGGGAAGGGGCAGGAACATCCCAGGAGAAGCCATCTGACCTGGGGGAGGAACAGGAGGAAACATCGGGGCGGGAGACTGCCCCTTCCTGGCTGGAGCGGGCAGGGGCATCCTTTCAGGTGAAAATGGATTGTATCGTAGAGCGGATGGACTTCTATACCACCAATTTTGGACGGGCAGGGGCCTGGTTCCTGCTGGGAGGCATAGGGGTGCTGTTCCTGGCAGGGGTGTTATGGCTGATCCTGCGGCGTCCAGGCTATGGAGGCGTGCTGTTGTCAGTGAGTGTATTCCTCCTGCTCCTGTCCCTGCTCCAGGCTTCGGAGAAGCTGGGACTGCCAGGGTTGATTGAGAATACGCGTTATGCCATCTACCTGGCCTATGGCACAGGGGTGGCCTGGAGTCTTATTGCAGACAGCATTTTATTCCTGCTGTTCCAGGAGAAACGCTTGATCCATCTGGGAGGACTGGTGTTCCTGGTAGCCTCCTGGGTGGTGCTGGGGATCACGGGTGTCAGACAGCCGGAGTGTTATGCGCCCTATGAGACAAATGAGGCCATTGCCTGTGTGACCAATATCCTGCGGGAGAACGGGAAGGGTTCCACCTGGACCATATGCTCGGCCAATGATGAGCACCAGATGATCCGGGGATACGGCTACCACTATGAGACCATCCAGTTCCTGCGGGGCATGCAGAAACTGGAGGACAATACTATCCTCACCATTCCCACCTCCACGGTATATTTTTTCGTGGAAAAGGTGCCGCTGCTGTATTCAGACTACATCAGCACGGAGGAGGCCACCAGGGAGGTATCCCTGGAAGGGGCAGAGGAGCCGTTGTCCAGAAAAGATGGCATCAAGCCCTATATCGGATACGACAGATGGGTTACCATGTCCCATATGTACTATTGGGCACAGGCCTTCCAGGAACTGTATCCCAATGAGATGGAAGTGTACTATGAAACAGACCGTTTTGTGTGTTACCGGGTCCGACAGGATGGATACAGCCTGTATAATTTTGCCATTGACTATGGGTATAACTGACGGGAAAGCGCATCCTGTAGAGGCAAGCGGGAGAAGAAAAGTTGACTGATATGCGCACGGAAGCGCATGTAAGGGGTGTAAGGATGATATCGCGCCGTAATTTTGTGACTATTGCCATATTGATGTCTGTACTGCTCTTTTTGTGCATGTGTCTCAACAGCCTGAAGGATTACTGGAATGACTATGCTGTCAACACTTACACAGAGACGGCGGAGAACTATCCTTCCAGGGTCAATCTCTACCTGCCTGGGAAAGGGCAGACAGAAACAGGGGAGGATACGCAGGAAACAGCCGGAGAGGAGATCCAGGTGGCCAGAAGCCTGGTGGTGCTGGTGGGAGAACAGGATAGTGCCCTTATGGGAACTGCCCGGGAGTGGGTCTCCTACACCAAGAGGGATCTGCTGGAATACAGTTCCCTGACAGACTGCCGGGGGGAGGGTTCCAGGGCAGGCCTTCCGGAGATGCTGGTGCTGGACTCTGCCTGTGTAGACTGGGACAGCCGGGGGGAGGTGGACTATCTGTTCCAGTGCGTGGAACAGGGAACCCATCTGGTGTTCTGTAACCTGCCGGATGTGTCCGTCATAGAGAGTAACAGCAAAGTGCGCAATCTGCTGGGTATCCGCAGGGTGGTGGAGCCGGAGGTGACAGTGGAGGGACTGCACCTGTGTGGTGGCTTTCTGCTGGGCGGGGAGACCATCTACGAGGAAGAAGGCGGGGATATGGAAAATGTCTTCCCCTGGTATGTGCTGGGTTCCGGCACCAAGGCCTACATGAAGGGAATCCTGGAGGGGGATGTCACCAATACCAATTCCTACCCGGCGCTGATCTGGCGCAAGAGTTTCGGTACGGCTTATGTCTTCGCGGTAAATGGGGGGTATATGGAGGGGACGGAGGCCCTGGGACTTTTGTCTGCCATGTCGGCAGAGATGTATTCCTATGAGATCTACCCAGTACTGAATGCCCAGAATATCATCCTGGCAGGGTATCCGGGGCTGGCAGATGAGAACCGGGAGGAGATGGACCGGGTGTACAGCCGCAGCATCAGGCAGGTGTTCCAGGAAATCGTCTGGCCGGGGCTTTCCGCTGGCTTTGAGCAGCACAGATACCGGGCCACCTGTATGATGACACCCCAGTTCGACTACAGGGACGGGAACCTGCCGGATGAGGAGCAGTTTGTATATTATCTGAAGCTCTTCAAGGAAAACCAGGCAGAGGTTGGATTGTCGGGACAGAATGTGTCTGACACGCCCCTGGACATGAAATGGCAGGAGGATCAGGAGTTCTTTCAGAATACTGTAGAGGGATATGACTTTACTTCTTTCTATGGAGGGAAAATGACGGATGAAGAGATCGGGAAGGCCCTGGGAGTTGGAATCCCTACCTCTGTCAGGACGGTTGTGACGGACAGGGGAGAAATGCAGACAGAGGTGGTGCGGTTCGTGTCAGAGGATGTGACGGCCCAGAGTACTCTGGGTGATGTGATTGACGGCACACACAGGAATGATTTCCTGATCAAGTGCCTGGAGACGTCCCTGGGATATCTCAGTGTTTCCTTCGACATGACGAAGGTGGCTTACCCGGAGGGTGAGGAGGATGCCTGGGAGAAGATGTCCAGGGCGGTGGCAGTGGCCATCACTACCTACGGAAAGGCTTACCCGGGCTTTGACAGAACCACTGCCTCGGAATGTGACAGGCGTATCCGTAACCTGCTGGCCATGGATTACCAGGATGGTCGCAGGGGTAATGTGATCGAACTAGAGGTGACGGGGGCCGTAGGCGAGGTATGGTTTATCCTGCGGACCCACAATGAGTCCGTGGCCGCCATGGAAGGAGGCAGCTTCAGGCAGCTGGAGCAGGATGCATGGCTGATCCAGGTACAGGAGGAGAAGGTATCGATTACGCTGGAGCCTTCAGATGAGAGATATTACCAGTAATTGTGAGAAGAAAGAGGGATAAGTATGAGGGTCTGTATCGTGGTGGAAGGCTGCTATCCTTATATAGCCGGCGGTGTGTCAAGCTGGGTACATGGTCTGATCCAGTCCTTTCCCAAACTGGAATTCGTGCTTCTGACCATTGTGGGCAGCCGTTCCATGCGGGGGAAATTCATCTATGAACTGCCTGAAAATGTGACAGAAGTGCATGAACTATATCTACAGGATTTGGACTGGGATGGGAAGACAGGTCGGAAACTGAAGCTGCATAAGAAGGAATACCAGGCTTTGCGAAGCCTGGTGATGAACCAGGATGTGGACTGGGCATCTTTGTTTGGGCTGTTTCAGAAGCATAAGGTCTCTCTGGATAAGCTGCTGATGGGGGAAGATTTTCTGACAATCGTGCGGGAGTATTATGACCTGCATTACAGTCAGATTGTGTTCTCTGACTTCCTGTGGACCATGCGCTCCGTTTATCTGCCCCTGTTCTTCACGCTGAAGATGAAACTGCCGAAGGCAGACCTTTACCATTGCGTGGCCACAGGTTATGCAGGGGTGCTGGGCAGCATGGCCAAAGTCCTGTATGGCAGCAGGCTCCTGATCTCGGAGCATGGGATCTATACCAGGGAGCGGGAGGAAGAACTGCTGCGGGCAGAATGGGTGAAGGGACTGTTTAAGAATATCTGGATCGAACAGTTCAAGAAGATGTCCAGCCTGGCTTACCAGAAGGCCGACCTTGTTACCAGCCTGTATGAACATGCCAGGGAACTCCAGATAGAACTGGGGTGTCCGGGGGATAAGACCATGGTGACGCCCAACGGGGTGTCTGTGGACAGGCTGCAGGATCTGCCGGGCCGGACCGGGGAGGATGGGGACCGGGTGA
The DNA here is from genome assembly GCA_910586215.1 of uncultured Acetatifactor sp. Taxonomy (GTDB): domain Bacteria; phylum Bacillota; class Clostridia; order Lachnospirales; family Lachnospiraceae; genus Acetatifactor. The sequence goes on from CAJUGH010000001.1 coordinate 137,642, forward strand.
ACATCGGCGCCATCCTAAGGGTGACACCCATCAAGGATGTGAAGACCATGATCCAGTCCTTCAGCTTTGCCAGGGAGAGGGAACCCCGTCTGAAGCTGTGGATCATGGGGCCCTGTGATGAGGATGAGGAATATGCCAGGGAATGCTTTGAACAGGTGGAGACCCTGGGACTGGCCGGGGATGTGGTGTTTACTGGCCGGGTGGACATCCGGGACTATCTGGGCCGGATGGATGCCACCATACTGACCAGCATCAGCGAAGGACAGCCACTGACCATACTGGAGAGCTATGCGGCACACAAGCCGGTGATTGCCACGGATGTGGGAAACTGTCAGGGACTGATCCTGGGGGAACAGGATGACTTTGGCCCTGGGGGGATCCTGACCCATATCATGAATGTGGAAGAGATTGCACAGGCCATGGTAGATATGGCCAGGAATAAGCCCATGCGCCTGCAGATGGGGGAGAGCGGCTACAAAAGAGTCATGTCCGGCTACCGGATCGAACATATGAGGGAGACTTATCAGAAGATATACAAGGATTTTGCGGATTACTGCGGTATCGCTGACTGACGACACCGGAGAGTGAGAACTCCTGACAGATGGATACTTAGGCAAACCGTCTGGCGGGAATACATGTCGTATACACTCTAGGGGCAGGACGGCAAGGGAAAGGATGGAAGACAATGGCGGGCATAGGCATCAAGCTCAACAAAATATTTGAAAAGAATACAATCTCCACGTTTCTGGCGGGATTTGCATACAGTTCCATGTCCACGGTGACTCCCATGCTGGTGGTCATCCTGAATATCCTGCTGATGCAGTATTTCCTGGGATTTGATGAACTGGGATTTGTGGAGCGGGAACTGTTCTCCTGCTCCGTGCTGTATATCTTTATCTTCTCCCTGCTGACAGCGGCACCGTTTAACTCTGTCCTTAGCAAATATATGTCAGACGTGATCTTTGAGGAGCGCTACCAGGATATCCGTCCCTGTTATTACTTAGGGCTGTTTATGAACATCGGGCTGTCCAGCCTGGTGGGGATCCCCTTCTGTCTGTGGGAGCATTTTGTGGGTAAGGTGGATGTGTTCTATGTGTTTACGGGATACTGCGGCTATATTGCCCTGGTGCTGGTATTCTATTCCATGATTTATCTGTCCATCGCCAAGGATTACCAGAAGATATCCCTGTTCTTCCTGCTGGGGATGGTGGAAGCCTTCCTGCTGTCCTTATTCCTGCGGTTCGTGATGGACTGGGGCATCCGGGAGAGCATGCTCTTTGCCTTGATGACAGGCTTCTTCCTTACGGCCTTTTTGGAGATGGCCCTGGTGAAGCGTTACTTTGTGAAGAACAGCAACCGGTATAAGCGGGTGCTGGGATATTTCCGGAAGTACTGGCTGCTGGTGGTAGCCAATTTCTTCTATGTGCTGGGACTGTATATCCATAACTTTGTGTTCTGGAATACGGACATGAAGCTGGTGGTGGTGAAGACCTTTGTATGTAACCAGCCTTATGACATGGCCACCTGCCTGGCTATGTTCACCAATATTTCCACAACCATCATCTTTATCTCCAGGGTGGAGATGTATTTCCATGACAAATACAAAAGGTACTCCGAGGCAGTGATCGGCGGCAAGGGGGCAGACATTGACAGCGCCAAGAGAGAGATGTTCCGGCAATTGTCCGTGGAACTGATGAACCTGGTGCGCATCCAGTTTATTATCACCACCATTGTGTACCTGGTGGCCGTGGTGGTGCTGCCGCACCTGGGGATCTCCAGCCTGACTATGCGGATTTATCCCTGTCTGGTAGCGGGTTATTTCATTTTGTTCCTTATGTATTCGGAGATTGTGTTCCTGTATTATTATGACGATCTGGCAGGGGCAGCCATGACGTCTATTCTGTTCTGCCTGGTCACCTGCCTGGGCAGTATCCTGGCCACCAGGCTGCCGGAACTGTGGTACGGCCTGGGTGTGGTGCTGGGGGCATTTACCGGCTGGACATTCGCCTATTTCCGGCTGCGGTATATGGAAAAGCACCTGGATGCCCATATTTTCTGCCGTGGCTCCATGCTGATGCACGGTACCGGGGAGCAGCCCACAGGGCAAGTGTTTGACAAGCGCTCACAGGAGAAGCCGCAAATCATGGAAGGAGGGGTATAGAAATGGATAGCGGGGTGATGCGGATCGGGATCGTAGTGGTGGGGGTCCTGCTGATGTCAGTCAGCTTCTGGACATATTCGTATAAGAAGATTGCGGTGAATTTCGCGGTGATCTGGGAAATTCTGGGATTTGTGCTGATCCTGGTGGGAGCAGTGCCTGTGCTGTCAGGGTGGATCCAGATGGTGGCACCAGGCACCCAGCTAGTGTTCTTCGGGATTGCAGCCCTGATACTGTTTCTGGGCTTCCAGAGTACCATGATGATCTCCCAGCTCACCATGAAGGTCAGGGAACTGACCATGCAGGTGTCCCTGTTGAACCAGGAAAACGAGCATATCATGGCACAGTTGGATGAGGTGTCCAGGGAGGTAGAAGAGATCCGTGAAAAAAATTCTGTTTGTGGTTAACACCTTGAGCCGGGCAGGGGCAGAGACCGCACTGGTGGAACTGTTAAGGCGTCTGGACGACCCGGCCTATGAAATCTCCCTGTATGTGATGATGGCCCAGGGGGAGATGCTGGGAGAACTGCCGGGCCATGTGAAACTGCTGAACCGCAGATACAGCAGCCAGTCTGTCCTCTCCGGGAAGGGGAAACGCAACATGATCCACACTGTGATCAGATGCTTTTTCCGGAATGGGGGAATGGCCTGGAAGCTGCGTTATCTGTTCTCCACGTATGGTGTCATGAAAAAGCAGGGGGATATCCAGAAGGACAAACTGCTCTGGAGGATTGTCTCTGACGGCGGGGAACGGTTCTCCCAGTCTTATGACCTGGCAGTGGCCTGGCTGGAGGGCGCTTCTGCCTACTATGTGGCTGACCATGTGAAGGCGGCCCGGAAAGCGGCTTTCATTCACATAGATTATGAGAGTGCCGGCTATACCAGGGACATGGACCAGTCGTGTTTTGCAGCCTACGACAGGATCTTTGCTGTGTCGGAGGAGGTCAGGAAACATTTCCTGGCGGTCTATCCGGAGTATGGCGGGAAGATGGACATCTTCCACAACCTGGTGGACTGGAAGGGAATCCGCAGAAGGGCTGGCGAGCCAGGGGGTTTTGGAGATGACTATGATGGCTTCAGGCTGCTGACCGTGGGCAGGCTGACCTACCAGAAGGCATATGATATTGCGGTGGAAGCCATGAAATTGCTTAAGGATGCAGGATGTAAGGCCAGATGGTATGTACTGGGGGAGGGGGATCAGAGGAAGGCCCTGGAGAAAAAAATTGCTGCCCTGGGGCTTCGGCAGGATTTCCTCCTGGTGGGGGCAGTGGACAATCCTTTTCCCTTTTATGCCCAGACAGACCTTTACATCCATGCTACCAGGTTCGAGGGGAAGAGCATCGCCATCCAGGAGGCCCAGGCCCTGGGGTGTGCTGTCATAGTCTCTGACTGCAATGGCAACAGGGAGCAGGTCACAGACGGGGAAGACGGGATACTCTGTGAACTGACACCCCAGGGGATAGCAGACAGCATCCGGGAATTGCTGGGAGATGAGGAGAAGAGAAAGCGGCTGGGACAGGCAGCGGGGAGGAAGTATCAGGAACAGGACCAGGACATGGGCAGACTGCTGGAATTGCTGGATGCGGGAGACAGGTAAGGCATACCAGCCGTCCTATGGGGAAAGAAGTTATCCTGGAGGAAATGGGATCCACAGGAAGGAAATGGTTCAAATGCATATGGGGGTATATGGAGATGAGGAAAAAGGAACTGCTGATTATCATTCCTGCATATAATGAAGGGGAGAACATTCAGAAGGTCCTGCGGCAGATTGAGGGACTGGAGATTGACGGAAAGGGGATATCTGCCCTGGCGGACATTCTGGTAATCAACGATGCATCCAGGGATTCCACAAGCTGGCGTGTGAAGGAGATGCAGTATCCCATGATCTCCCAGCCCTACAACATGGGATATGGCAGCGCCCTGCAGACCGGGTATAAATACGCAGTCCGCAGGGGCTACAGCTATGTGATCCAGATGGACGGGGACGGACAGCACGATGTCTGCAATGTGCCTGTGCTCTACCATAAGCTGAAGGAGGCTGATGAAGAGGGGAGGTGTCCGGACATTGTGCTGGGGGGACGGTTCATGGAAGGAAGTGCCCCGTTTCCGGTATCTGTTCCCAAGAAAATTGTCTATGCCCTGTTCCGCAGCTTGATTTTCCTGGCCACAAAAGAGCGGATTTCAGACCCCACCACGGGCCTCCAGGGGTTGAGCCGGAAGGCATTCCTATACTATTCCAAGTATAACCAGTTTGATGACAAGTATCCGGATGCCAACATGCTGATCCTGATGCTTCTGATCCGGTTCAAGGTGGTAGAGGTGCCTGCTGTGATGCATGCGCGCACAGAGGGGAAGAGTATGCATTCCGGCTTAAAGCCCTTCTGGTATATGCTCCGTGTGATATACAGCACACTGATTATCCTGTTCAGGGTGAAGGTGCTGAAGATGGATGAGGGGGTAGGACTGAAGAGTGCAGACAAGATTTAAGTTCCGGAAGGCTGCCCTGGCAGAGGATATAAGGGAGCTGGGAAACCCTGGCATCGGCTGGTACCATGTGTATACGTTTGTGCTGGAAGCCGGCCATGCCTTCCGGCCAGTGGAGGAAGAGGTATGGCTGGACGACGCCTGCATGGCAGAGCAGCTTGCTCTGGTGGTGATTGACATTGGGGATTTCCGGGGCTGCCCCCTTCCCCGGGAAGCCCTGGCCCATATCCGGGATATCCTGGCATTCTTCGTCGGGAAGGGAAAACAGGTCATCCTGCGGATCGTCTATGACAGGGAGGGAAAGGGCAGGGACAGGGAGCCGGAAGAGATAGACCAGGTCATGGAACATATGGAACAGGTGGGCAGTATCCTGAGGGACGATCTATTCCATATCCTGGTACTCCAGGGTATCTTCGTGGGAAACTGGGGGGAGATGCATGGCTCCAGGTTCCTGGGACAGGATAACATCTGCGAACTGCTGAACTGCCTGTACCGGGCCACAAAGGGGAACTGTTTCCTGGCGGTGCGGACTCCGGCCCAGTGGCGTCTGGCGGCCGGATGCAGATGGCTGGCAGAGGGGCTTATCGAGAAGCTGGGACTGTTCAACGATGGGATCTTCGGCTCCGTTACGGATCTGGGTACCTACGGTACAGACGGGGGAAAGAGGGAACGGCTCCGGGAACTGGCCTGGCAGGAGAACCAGATGGGAAGGAGGCCAAACGGCGGGGAGGTGCTGGCAGGGGACTGCAGCTTCATGCCCTGTCTCCAGGCAGCAGGGGAGATGGCACAGATGCACATCGGCTATCTGAACAGCGTCCACCAGAAGGAACAGCTGGAGCATTGGAAGAAGGAGAGGACAGAGGGAAAAGGCTGCTGGAGGGGAAGTGACGGCCTTACCTATATTGGCCGTCACCTGGGATACCGGTTTGTGGTCCGGGACGCATGGGTGAGAAGGGACTATCTGCATGTGTCAGTGGAGAACTGTGGGTTCGGGGAACTGTGTCAGGAGGCGGAATGTTTCCTGGTGACGGAAGAATCCTGGCAGGGAAGCCCGGATAGTGTCCTGGAGGAACCGCGATACCGCCTGCTGGACACAGATGCTCGGATGTGGGAGAGCAGGCGGCAGACGGTACTCACCTGCCGGTTGCAGGAAGGGGAGAAAAGGGGAAGGCTTTTCCTGCAGCTTCGCAGAAAGCAGGATCATCGGGTGATCTGCTTTGCCAACCGGGGAGCCGCAGATAAGGTCTTACTGGGGGAATTTGCGGATGGATAAGGTACCCATGGCATATCCGTTTTCTCCCTGTTCCATGTCATTGGCCAGATAAATCCGGAATCCGGATGCCGGATCCGTGATTTTCAGGGACAGGGTGTAGGTTCCTACAGGGTAGTCTCGTATGGCCAGGGCAGCCTGGAGGGAGGTCTGCCTGCCAGGGGAGAGCAGCCTTAGGTCTGTGGACAGGGGAACCTGGAACAGTTCTCCTGTATCTGTCTGTTCCAGTACCAGGGTCACATCAAAGGGACGGTAAGATACGGAGAACCCTGTATTTTCCAGCAGGATGGTGCAGGTGGCTTCCTCCCTCAAAGGAGAGGCCCAGTCCAGGGAGGATCCCCGCAGTACATACCGGTAGCCCAGGTGTCTGGAAAGATAGGTCAGGCCATCCATGCCATCGTACAGGTCATTCCCGTGGTAGGCTGTCCGCTCCCATTTGTCCAGGACTTCCCGGTCATACTGGCTGTTCAGATAGGACACGTGGGTGGCAGACAGGTCGGCAAGGGCCTGGGGAAAATCATTCCAGGGATTGTCCTGGATCACTTCCCCACCATTTGGCACATAGGCACATAGGGCGTCCTGGAAGGCAATTTCCTGCTGCCTGTCCCATTTGCCAAAGGGGGAGGGAACTTCTGAGGCACCTGGCTCCGCGTAGGTACCTACGTCTGTGACAGAGCCAAGCATACCGTCATTATACAGGCTCAGTCTTCCCGGCAGGGAACCGTCAAAGGCAGATGCCTGGGACGGGGGAGCGTCTGACCGGGTGACGGTACGCCACTGCGCGGGGGTGCGCACTGCCAGGTAGATCCGGGGATCCGTGACCTGGGCCAGATGGGTGAGGAGGGTTATAAGGCTCTTCTCATCCAGCAGGGGAGAACTGTGCATTTCCCCCCAGGCGCCCAGGTAGACGCCCTGCAGGATATAGACGCAGGAAGCATACTGGTTCAGCACCTGGGCGGTCTGGGTCATATGCTCCAGGACCAGGGACAGACTGGCTGGCTCTTTGTCCCGTACATCACCGTCCCAGTCGTAGAGGAACCGCACGATCAGCTGTCTGCCTGTGGACTGCCAGGCTGCCAGCACCTGGTCCAGCAGGGTAAGGCCTGTATCGCTGATGGGGGCGGTGGCATACTGCTGTAAGTTGAACTGTAACAGCACAAGGCCAGGACCATATTCCAAGGACTGGATGTGGGCCAGGTCAAAGGAGGCGGTGTCTTCCAGGAGATACCCATGGATCTGGTAAAAACCGATGTAGGGATTGGAAAGTTCCCCGGTGGATTCGTCCATAAGGACAGGGGTGTAAGTGACGAAGCGCAGCTTCTGACACAAAAGTACAGCACCTGCCAGCAGGAGGAAACAGGGAATTAGGATTAGGAGAATACGCAGTGTTTTCTTGTTCATGTTATAGGAATTCGCTTTCTGTGAGTAGTGGCTGTGAACGGAGTGAACAGTAACGTGGCTGTCTGTAGCCAGAGGATTATTATAGCATCCTTTCTGGAAAAAAGCTATGGAGATATGGCGTTACTGGTAAGGAGGAAGTGTACCGTATGCCCAGAATATCCGTTGTGATACCCATGTACAATGGGGAAGTTTACATAGGACAATGTATCCGGTCTGTACAGAACCAGACATATGGAGACTTTGAGATTATCGTGGTGGATGATGGCTCCACAGACAGGGGGGCAGAGATCTGCCGCAGCCTGGCGGCTGCGGATCCCAGGATCCGGCTCACCTGCCAGGAGAACGGCGGTGTCTCCCGGGCCAGGAACCATGGGATAGACCTGGCCTGTGGCGAATATCTCTTTTTCCTGGACTGTGATGACGGGATACATCCCTGCCTCTTCCAGGAAATGGTGGCACAGGCAGAGCAGACGGGTGCAGTCATGTTATACTGCGACTGTGCCATGGTGGATGATGGGCAGATGGAGCAGGTCTGCCGGAGGACAGGGGACTGGAAAGAGCAGGAATCCCTGTGCCAGGGAACCGGGGACCAGCCAGAATCCCCCCAGTGGCAGGTGGCAGAGGGGGAATTGGCAGAGGAGTGGTTCCACATCCGGTATGTCCGGGAACTGTCCCGGGTCTGCGGCATGGTGCGCAGGGACTGCGTAGGGGACCTTCGGTTTGACCAGTCCATGAAAAATGGGGAGGACACCTGGTTCAAGTACAGCCTGTTTTCCAGGAAGCTGCGGACGGCCTACACCCCCTGCAAGTGGTACTACTACAGAACCCATGGTACAAGTGCCAGCCATGTTGGGGCCAGGAATGGGGATACCCGGTATTTCCAGGTCAGCAGCCTGATCCGGGACAGGGAATACGGTAAGGGACAGATTGCCTTTGCCATGACCTGGGAGAATATCACCATTGCCCAGATGATGAAGAATTACGGTCTGCTGCGCAGGGCAGGGAATCGAAAGGGCTGTCTGGAACGGAAGGAAGCAGCGGCGGCAGAACGGAAGGGGCCGCTTTTTTCCAGGCTCTCCTGGAGCACACAGATGTTGTATGGCTGTTGCTTTTCCTGCTATCCTTTGTATGTGGTCTTGAACAGGGTGGCACAGAAGCTGGCGGGATGGCGGTTGTTTAGGGAAAAACGGATGGAACGGGGGATATAAGATATGAAAAAAAGGCAGGCTGACATCGGAATACTGACATTTCACTGTTCCAACAATTACGGAGCCATGCTCCAGGCCTACGGGCTGAAACATTTCCTGGAGGAGCAGGGGCTGGACGTGGATATTGTGCGCTATGAGCCCCCTTACATGACCGGCAGGCACTGGTGGATTCCCTATGCACCCATCCAGGGACTAAAAGGACGTATCTGGTGTCTGTTCCATATGTGGAACGGATTCCTGGCCCATCTGGCCAACCGGGAGGCTTTTGCCGCGCAGCGGGCCAGTTTCAGACAGTTTATGCGCCGGTTCCTCGTAAGGGTGAACCAGCCCAAAAAGCTGTCCCTGTGGGGACTAAAGGGGCTTTCCTACCGCTGTTATGTGGTGGGCAGCGACCAGATCTGGAACCCGGATATTACATGTGGCCTTAGAAAGGCTTATTTCGGGGCTTTTCAGGCCAGGCGCAAGGAGAAAGTGATCTCCTATGCGGCCAGCTTCGGGGGCGCCGCCCTGGATCCGAAGCATGACCAGGAATTTGCCAGCCTGGTGCGGCATGTGGATGCGGTTTCCGTCAGGGAGGAAGCTGCTGTTCCCTATGTGGAGAAGCTGTATGGAAGGCCGGTTACGGCAGTGCTGGATCCCGTGTTTTTCCTGGGAAAGGCATCCTGGCAGCAGGTGGAAACGATCCCCGGGAAGGTACAGGCCCTTGGGGAGGGAAAGTATATCTTCCTGTATGTGACGGAGGGCAATCAGAAGATGGCAGAGTATGCCCAGGCCCTGTCCCGGGAGACGGGACTGCCAGTGATCGAACTGCGGGCCGGACAGCAGGGGACCGACAAAGGGTTTGACATAGACCGGGCGGCAGGTCCCGGGGAATTCCTGGGCTATATCCACGAGGCGGCATATGTGGTGTCCAATTCTTTCCATGCTGTGGCCTTCAGCATCCTCTATGAGAAGCAGTTCCTGGCCTTCGCCCACAGCAGCCTGGGAACCAGGGTCAGCAATATCCTGCAGATCCACGGACTGTCCGGAAGACTGTGTACAGACCAGACTCCGGGGGATATCCGGGAGAGGGTGGACTGGGAGGAAGTGCGCAGGAGGACCAGGGAGCACAGGGACAGGTCCGGGGCATTTCTGCTGGGGAACCTGGGGGATCTGGGGAAAGCATAGGACGAAAGGCAGAGGAAAACAGGATGCAGAGAGTATATGAAGAAAAACAGGACTGCTGCGGCTGTGGGGCCTGTGGGGATGTCTGCCCTGTGGGGGCCATCCGGATGGTGACAGACAGGGAAGGTTTCCGATATCCTGAGGTGGATCCACAGAAATGCATGGACTGCGGACGGTGTGAAAAGGTCTGTCCAGTGAAACATTCCGGGAGGATGGACACTGTGGGGGAAAAGGCCGCGGGAACAGATGGCACAGGGGTGGAAGCCACGGGAGCAGACACCACAGGGACGGGCACCAGGAGCAGGGAAACTGGCAGTCAGGATGCTGGAAGGGAGACATTGGCAGCACAAGAAGTCATGTGCTATGGGGGAAGGGCAAAAGAGGATGCGGTGCGGAGCCAGAGTTCTTCCGGGGGAATCTTCCCAGTGCTGGCAGAATATGTCCTGTCCCAAGGAGGCTTTGTGTACGGGGCGGCCTACACAGATCAGATGGAAGTGGCACACCGGGAAATATCATCCCCGGCGGAACTGGATGTCTTGAAACGGACGAAGTATGTCCAGAGCAACGGGGAAGGGATGTACCGCAGCATAGAGGGGCGGCTGAAGGAGGGACATCCGGTGCTCTTTGTGGGAACGCCCTGCCAGGCCCATGCCTTGCAGCTTTTCCTGGGCAGGGAATATCCCGGACTGGTGGTGGTGGCATTGATCTGCTATGGGGTGCCCTCCCCCGGAGTGTGGCAGTCCTATGTGGCGTATCTGGAACGGAAACATAAGGGGAAGATGACTTCTTTTTTCTTCCGGGACAAAAGGAGGGGGGACAGCGGGCATACCTGTGCCTTTGTCATAGACGGCAGGGAGTATGCCGGATCCCTCTACCAGGATCCCTACTGTCAGATGTATTTTGCCAATGCTATCCTGCGGCCCTCCTGCCATGCATGCAGATTCTGTACCACAGAGAGGGATAGTGACTTTACCATTGGGGATTTCTGGGGGATCGAGAAAGTAAAGCCAGGCCTGGATGACGGTATGGGCCATTCCGTGATCCTGCTCCACTCGGATAAAGCACGGCAGGTTTGGGAGGAAGTGAAGGGGAACCTTTCCTGGTTTGCCTGCGGGAAGGAAGACGTGCTGCAGCCGCGGCTGCTTGCGCCTACCCCGGCCTGGAAGGGAAGGGAGCGTTTCTGGTCCTGGTATGGGAGACTGCCATTTGGGGTATTCCAGAGACTGTTTGTTCTTTTCCGGCGGGCGGGGGCGCTGTGGGGAAGGGGCAGAAAAGTACGAAAGTAAACTTTCGTACTCTTGAAATTTGTGCCCGCCAGAGGCGGGCATGGGGGTATAAGTATGAATATTGCCCCTGAAATGGCTGTAATAGCGTGTTTTCAAACCCAATGATGTAGAAGGAGCCAGAGAGGATATGTATCAGAAATTTCAATATCTCACAGGTATTTTGGACAAAAAGGAAGGCAGGACCTGGAAAATCGTGGGTGTGCTTGGCCTGATAAGCCCTGTGGTGGACATTTTCAGCTTTTCCGTGATTATCTATGTGATCAATGCCGCAGTCCAGGAGAATCAGGCTTCGCCTGAGCTGCTGGCCTTCACAATCGGCATGGTGCTGGTGTCTCTGGCAAAATGCCTGTTTGAACTGTACAAGAGCAAGCTGGCCAACCGGTTCGTGTACGATGGCGCCCAGAAGCTGTCCATGAAGGTGTATGAGGTGCTGATCAAGGAGAGCCTGGTGGAGCATGGCAGGAAAAGCGCCATGCAGGCGCTGAACCTGGTGCGGAATGACACCACGGCCTGCATCCAGGCCATCGTGGATATGATCGGCATCGTGACAAATGGCATCACCATGGCCGGGTATGCGGTGCTGCTGATCTATGTGTCCAGGTGGCTGGGAATCGTGAGTACGATCCTGCTACTGCTGGTGATGGCCTTCGTGTTCCTGCGGATGCGGGCACGGATGAAGGCCTACGGGGAGCGCAGCCGGGCCTGGTCCATCAAGGCCAACTCCCAGATAACCATTGCCTTCGGTTCCTTCAAGGAGATGAAGATAGATGACCGTTCTGCCTTCGTGCTGGGCAAGTATGGGGATGCCAGCAGCGGCTATGCCAAAGTCCAGGGGGAGTACCGGTACAAAATAGGCAGCATCAGTGTGCTCCTGCAGAATTCCATTATGGCAGCCATGTTCGTGATCCTGGCAGTGATCCTGGTATTTGGCAGCAACCTGGCGGTGATCCTGGCCCCTATGGTGGTGTATATTACAGCCCTGGTGCGGATGCTGCCCATGGCCTACAGCATCTTAAGCGGCATGAACAATGTGGAGTTCGCCCAGAAGTCTTATGAGTCCGTGCGGGAGGGCATGGCAGCCTATGAGGCCATCCAGGCAGCAGAACAGGAGGAAGCAGCCCTGCGGCGACGGCGCCTGACCTTTCAGAAGGGGGTGTCTGTCCGGAACTTGACTTTTGGTTATGATGACAGGAGGAATATTTTTGAAGATGCCTCCATAGAGATCCCGGTGGGGTGCTCCATCGCCATCATCGGGGCTTCGGGAGCCGGGAAGACCACTTTCGTGGACCTGCTGCTGGGGTTGCTGCAGCCTAAGAGTGGCCATATCCTGTATGACGACTATGACATTGTCGCCAGGCAGGATGGGGAAGGACCCTGCAAGGTCAGTATGGGAGAACTGGTGAGTTATATTCCCCAGACGGTGTACCTGAACGGGGAGACTATCCGGAACAATGTGGCGTTTTTCGAGGAGGAGAGCGAGATCGATGATGCCAGGGTGGAGGAATGCCTGAAATGTGCCCAGATCTGGGAGGATATCCAGAAGATGCCCGATGGGGTGGATACCTTGATCGGGGAGAATGGCACAGCCATATCCGGGGGACAGCGCCAGAGGATCGCCCTGGCCAGGGCTTTGTACAAAGATTTCGAACTGCTGGTGATGGATGAGGCCACGGCTGCGCTGGACATGGAGACGGAGAAAGCAGTAATCGACTCCATCCGGCAGATCAAGGCAGACAAGACCTTGCTCATGGTCACACACCATATGAGCCTGGCCCGGGAGTGCGATGTGGTATATAAGATTGAGAACCAGAAGATAGTCCAGGTAAAGGAAGGCGGGAGTATGCCCGGACAGGTGGGAGTCTGAGTGTTACTGCCCAACGGAGGATTTGGCAATGGCTGTAGAGGAAAATGTGTTTATAAGTGGCAGGGTCTCCATTGTCACCCCGGTCTACAATGGGGAACAACATCTGTCTGGTATGCTGGATGCCGTGCTGGGGCAGACCTACCCCTGGATTGAGATGATCCTGGTGGATGACGGCTCCATGGATGGTACAGTGGCAGTGGCGGAGAGCTACCGGGGGAAATTTGCTGCCAGGGGATATGAATACCGGATTGTACAGGCTTCCCACAGGAATGCCTCCGGTGCCATCAACCAGGGGCTGCCCTATGTGACTGGGGAATATCTGGCCTGGCCGGACAGTGACGATGTGCTGGAGCCGGAGTCTGTGGAGAAGCGGGTGTGTTTTCTGGAGAAGCACCCCGGGTATACCTGTGTCAGATCCCTTTCCTACTATTTTGACGCACAGACCGGGGAGCGTTGCCAGAAGGCGGACGAACAGAGAGGGGACCTGTCCAGGGAGGAATTATTCTGGGACGTGTTAGAGTCCAGGACATTTGTGTGCTGCGGCTGCTATCTGTTAAAATCAGCCTGTTTTTTTGCCATTTATCCTAAGCGGCAGATTCCGGAATATGATGTGGGACAGAACTTCCAGATGCTGCTGCCTTACCTGTACCAGTACAAATGTCCCACCCTCCAGGAGGAACTCTACGGTGTGGCAGTGCGCACAGGCAGCCATTCCCGGACGGAACTGACCAGGAAGCAGGAGGAGAAGAAATATGCAGATTACGAGAAACTGGTGGACGACATTGCGCGGATCTGTCAGATAGGGGACCGGGCATCCCTGGACCGGCTGACCTGCTGGAAGGCCGGACGCCGGTATCGGATTGCCCTAAAATACAGGAACTGGCGGGATGTGCGGATGGCCCTTAGAAGCCTGCGGGCCTGCGGGGCCCTTCGGGTGGGGGATGTGGTCAAGGAGCTGCTCTGGGCCTTTTTCATGAACGGCTGGGTGAAGGAGAAGCTGTATCCGCTCTACTGCAGGATGCTGGGCCGGGAAGGGTAGGGAAAGACTGCATGAAGTGAATAACAGGCTGACAGGACAAGGGCAGGAGACAGCAGGTTCGTGGGGCTGCCAGGCCTATGACCTGCGAAGTATTGCGAAGGCTGTCAGTTGAAAAGATAGGATCTGTAGTCAAGTGTGCCTTCTTTCCAGGTAATGGTAACTGACCCTGCTGATGAGGCAGGTGAGAAGAGTCAGGTGCAGCCGGAAACAGAGCAGCAGGATCTTCCTGGGCAGGATGCCCAGGTGGAAATTGTATTTTAGGGCCTGTCTGTAGGTCTGGTTCTGGTGCAGGGAGCGGCAGAGGGTGCGCCTCTCCCGGCGGGTCCTGGTGCTGTGGGGATGGAAGATCTCCCGGATCAGCACATAGGCCAGATTTTCCAGGCAGTAGGAATAAAAGTCTTCCTCAAAGAGGGAATAGCAGTTGTTAGCAAGCAGGATGTCTTTTACATCCTCCTGGAGACGTGCGTGGTTTTCTACCAGGCCCGTGCGGAAGCCGTGGGTGGCAGAGCCGGTATGTACATCATAGTAGTAGACCGGCCTGGGTATATATACACAGGATCCGGCCTTTAGGTGGTATTCCAGGTTGAACAGGAGATCTTCTCCCACTGCAAGGTGGGGGGCGAAACGGATGCCATGCTGGTACAGGATGGTGCGCCGGTAGGCCCTGAGGCAGGGGGAGCGGAAGTCCGTGTTACCCTCTGGCAGCAGTTGGCAGGGAACCAGGATCCTGTGGATGAGCTGCTGCATCTGGTCTCCCTGGAAGGAGAGGGTGAGGCATGAGGCTGCAGCATCCGGGGAACTATGGCCTGTGGGGCAGGACAGGCTTGTATCTGTGGCGTCATGATGGCTGGACACCACAAAGTTTGGATGCCTCGAAAAGTCAAATTGCAGCATATCCAGCCCCTGGCAATCTGCCTGGGCAATCATCTCCAGAAAATCCGGGGAGATGCAATCGTCAGCGTCCACGAAGACCACCCAGTCTCCCCTGCAGGCATCTATTCCCCGGTTCCTGGCGGCAGATACTCCCTGGTTGTGCTGGTGGATTAGGGCAATGCGCCCGTCCTGGGCAGCGCAGTCCTCACAGATCCGGGGGCTGTTGTCCGTGGAGCCATCGTTTATGAGGAGGATCTCGAAGTCGCTGCAGGTGGAGGCCAGGATGGAGTCCACACAGCGGCGCAGGTATTTTTCTGCATTGTAGACAGGGACAATAACGGAGATCATGGTTTTTCCTGTTACTGTGTATGGGGTAAACAGTAACTTTTTCCTTTCAAGCTGATGGCAGTTTTGTCTTTTCTATGGACAAAAGTGTGGTATGAATGATAGTATCATAATATAAATGTGGCAGAATTGCAAGTAAACTGCAGGCAAATGCTATTTGAGTATTGTACTAGTATAAAAGCAATTGTGAACGATAAAAGGGAAACTTGATTAAAGTAGATACGGCTGATGTAGTAGTGAATAGGTATGCATTTACAAGATGTGATTTGGGGATTCCTGTTTTGAATCTCAACCATCCGAAGAGGTGAAAAATAGTATAATGATCGAAGACTGCGCAGAACCAGGAAATGAAGTTGAGGAGTTAATGAATATTTTCGCATCATTTATCAGTGATAAAATATCAGATTTCCAGACGGATATTTATTACCAGAATCCAAGTTACCTGGAATGCTCTTACAGGGCAGGCTATTTGTTGGATTAGGTTCTTGCACGGCAGATACAAGGGAGTAATTGCTATGTTTACATTTGTAGTCACATGCTATAACCAGGCGGAGGTGATCCTGTATGCCTTGGAGAGTATCCGCTACCAGATCGAGCGGTTCGGGCAGGGCCAGGATTTCCAGTTGATCGTGACAGATGACGGTTCAACGGATGACAGTTGCAGGGTAATCCGCAGGTGGATGGAGGAAAACCAGTCCCTTTTTGTGAAGGCAGACCAGCTCTTCCGCCGGGAAAATGCCGGGATCTGCGTCAATTATGTGGAGGCCCTGCGGCGGGTGGAGGGGGAGCGTTTCATGGTGCTCAACGGGGACGACCTGCTGTCCCCCTACAACCTGTTCGAGGTCACGTCCAGGCTGGATACCCATGACATAGTATGTACGGCATTCCTAAAATTTACAGGCTCCGGGGAGATGATTACCACTTACCAGACCTATCTGGAGGTGGTGCTGCAGCGCTTTATCCGGGGAAAAACCCTGTACAACTGTATCCGCATGGGGTGTCCGGTGATGGGGACTGCCCTGTTTAGGCGGGAACTTCTGACGGAGGGGGTTCTTGACTTTATCCTGCAGTTCCGGACAGTGAATGACAGGGCCTGTTTCCAGCGGATATTCCATGAGAACAGGGACTTGAAGGTCTGTTATGTGAACCGCCAGTTGATCCTGTACCGGATATCCGGGGGATCTGTCTCCAACTGGAACAGCCCCGGCAGGCTGCTGCACAACCGGGAGATTGCGCAGTTGTGCAGGATAGAGCGGCAGGGGGAGAAATCGCCTCTGCGCAGGCTGATCCTTGGCTGGCAGGAGAAGTCCGTGGCCTTTCGGTCTGCGCGGAGCCGTTTTGGCAGGCTGCTGCGGTTCTGTTCCCCGTATTTTGCTGTAATGTTTGCACTTACCATGGTACATTTCAAAGAGATCCGGCAGATGGAACGTGCCCTGGTGGATTTCTACTGGGAGGACTGTGCCAGGCACTATCAGGAGATGGAGGAACGGTGCCGACAGGTCGGGGAGAAATTGTGGTAGGAGCATGTTGTTCGAGGTGGTGACAAAAGATGATTTCCCATAATTTTAAATAACAGAATAGACTTTAAGGTCTGGATGTGATATACTTTTTCAAAAGGAGGAAGTGCAGATGACAGAGAACGAGAAGCTGGATCTGATCCTGGCCAGGATACAGGATGTGGAAACGGCAATGCAGGGCATGAAAACCGACATGCAGGGCATGAAAACCGACATGCAGGGCATGAAAACCGATGTGCAGGATATGAAAAAGGATGTCCGGGAGATCAAGCAGCGGGTAAACCGGCTGGAAGTGGCCCAGGCAGACATGAAGCGGGAACTGTTCAGGATTGACCGCAAGATCTCGGATACCTATAATCTGGCGCTGGACGCATGGGGACAAGGAGTAGAAAACAAAGAGTGGCTGGAAGGCGCCACCTTGAAGATGTAAAAGCAAAAAGGAACCGGAGGGTAAACAGGTGGAGGAGAGAAGAAGAAATAAGAGAACGGACATGCCGTCCAAACTGGTGATTAAGAGAATGGACGACAACAGTAGTCAGGATGTGGCCATTGACATAGTGGATGTGTCAAAGTCGGGAATCGGCTTTACCTGTAAGGAGCAGCTCCAGATCGGAGCTATCTATGAGGGATTTCTGACCATCTGGACAAAGGAAGTGATCCATTCCTTCCTGCAGATTGTGAGGATCGAGTTGAAATCCGGTGGATTCCTGTATGGTGCCATTTTTATCGGCATGGCGGGTATGGATGCGGCCCGTATTGAGGTGTATCAGACTGTCAATGACTGGGAAAAATAGGAAGATGACCGGTAAAAATAGGAAATGGAAGATTACGGTGCCAGCGGCGGTGTTGCTGCTGGCACTTTATATGGTGATATTTGGTTTTTCCGCTCAGGACGGGGAACAGTCCGGTTCCCTCAGCCAGATGATCTCAGAGAAATGCGTGGAACTGTTCAACTCCCTGTCAGGTGGGAAATGGAGTAAAGCCTTCATGGAGGGTCTGGCAGCATATTTCGAGCATCCCATCCGGAAGCTGGCCCATTTTTCGGAGTATGCCTGCATGGGGATACTGGTGTATGTGCTCTGGGCACAGTGGATGGACAGGGGTAGGAGACTGTATCTGCTCACTGTGGGGTGGGTATTCCTGTCGGCGGCGGCAGACGAATTCCACCAGCTCTTCGTGCCTGGCCGGTACGGCAGCTTTGCGGATGTGCTCCTGGACACCTGCGGGGGCAGTTTTGGCATGGCACTGTGTATGCTGGCGGCATACCTGCACAGGAGGAGTGTTAGGAAGAGGAAGGCAGCTGGGAAGCCAGAAGCAGTGCCTGGGGATACAGAACCGGCCGGGACGGTCCGGGAAGGATAGGGAATACCAGGCAGATACCCCTGCAGGCAGGCTTCTTCCTGCCTGGTATTATGCCTGGATATGGAGGCTGTACTGCCCGGCCTGCAGCAGTCCTGCCGCCTGTTGCATGGCGGCTTCTTCGTAGAATTCCATACGCAGTACTCCGTCCTCGGACTCCCGGTTGTGGGAGATGCCGAGGTTTTTGATATTGATGGAATGTGCTGCCAACAGGGTGGTAATGTGTGCCAGGGCGCCGGCCTTGTCCGCAATGTCCACATAGATGCTGTAGGAGGACTTGATGGGCCCCCTGGAGGCACTTAGGAAGGAATCCCTGTAAATGCGGGCGCTGTCAAAGAAATCATACAGTGCGTCGGCATCCTCTGCATCCAGTTTCTCCCGGATGGTGGTAAGTACCTGGATGTAGCCTGCAAGCAGCGCGGAGATATTAGACCGGTTGCTCAGGCAGATCTGCTGCCACATGGCGGCAGAGGAGGAGGCGATCCTGGTGATATCCTTGAAACCACCTGCAGCCACCAGGCGCATGATGCCATCTGTGGAATCACACTCCTGCACCAGGTTCACCAGGGAGGAAGCCACCACATGGGGCAGGTGGCTGATGGCGGCAGTCACATAGTCGTGGGTCTGGTAGTCCAGTACAAGGGGAATGGCTCCCATCTGTTCCACCAGTGCCCGGTAGCGTTCCAGCCTGTCCCTGGGGACTAGAGAGGTGGGAGTCAGGATGTAGTAGGCATTCTCCAGAAGGGCCGCCTTGGAATTGGCATAGCCAGTCCGTTCGCTTCCGGCCATGGGGTGTCCGCCGATAAAACAGTGCTCCAGTCCGGCGGCGCGGACCTGGCTGTGGATGGCTGTCTTCACGCTTCCCACATCCGTCAGCAGGCAGTCTGGGGAGAGGATACTGGCTACCTGTGCCAGGTTATTGTCATTTTTCTGGACAGGCGCACATAAAAATAGGTAATCACACTGGGAAAAGGTGGCATCAATGGCAGGGGATATGACATCTGACAGGCCCTCCCTGTGGGCGGCTTCCAGGGTTTCCATGTTGATATCATAGGCAAGGATGCGGATGCCCGGATCCGCTGCCTTCAGTGCTTTTGCAATGGAGCCACCGATCAGGCCAAGGCCGATGAAGCCGCAGGTCAAGTGGGACATAGGGGACACCTCTTTCTGGTTTTTGGAGGAACCGTTTTGCTGGTTTCTTCTTTATACAGTTTCCTGTTTCACTATATCACTTCAACGTGTGAAAAACAATAGGTTTTTTTCTAACATTAACTTGTAAAATACCCGAATGTTTAGTAAAATAACCCTATGGGAGTTGAAACATCCAGAACAGGATATAGCAAAATCCCCAAAATACATCCAATTGGAGGAATGTCATATGAAGGTTTATACAACTGACAAGATTCGTAATGTAGTACTGCTGGGACATGGCGGCAGCGGCAAGACCAGTCTGGCAGAGGCTTTCGGCTATCTGTCCGGCATCACATCCAGGATGGGAAAGGTGACTGACGGAAATACCATAAGCGACTACAGCAAGGAAGAGCAGAAGCGCCAGTTTTCCATCAATACCTCCATTATTCCGATCGAGTGGGAAGGCTACAAGATCAATGTGATAGATACTCCCGGCTATTTTGACTTTGTGGGCGAGGTGGAGGAGGCTGTCAGTGCGGCAGGTGCGGCCATCATCGTGGTGAACGGCAAGTCCGGTATAGAAGTAGGCACCCAGAAGGCATGGGAACTGTGTGAGAAATATAAGCTGCCCAGGTTCGTCTATGTGTCCAACATGGACGTGGACAATGCATCCTTCCGTCAGGTAGTGGAGGATATGACCAACCTGTATGGCAAGAAGATGGCGCCCTTCCATCTCCCTATCCGTGAGAATGAGAAGTTCGTGGGTTATGTGAATGTGATCACGGAGACAGGCAACCGCTGGCAGGGAAAGGAAGTGGTTCCCTGTGAGGTGCCGGAATACAATAAGGCCAACCTGCAACTCTGCCGTGACACCTTGATGGAGGCCGTAGCGGAGACCAGTGAGGAGATGATGGAGCGGTATTTTGGCGGGGAGACCTTCTCTGAGGCAGAGATCCGTGCAGCCCTGCGCACCAATGTGTGTGACTGCAGTATTGTACCTATGACCATGGGGTCCAACGTGCTCTGCCAGGGAATGTATACCCTGTTGGATGACATCATCAAATACATGCCCAGCCCGGAGAACCGCAAGGTGGCAGGCATCAATATGAAGACAAACGAGATCTACAATGCGGATTATGATTTCTCCAAGGCTAAGTCTGCCTACATATGGAAGACCATAGTGGATCCTTTCATCGGGAAATATTCCTTGATCAAGGTGAACTCTGGTGTGCTGAAAACAGACGACCTGATCTACAATGTGGACCGTGATATCGAGGAGAAGATCGGCAAACTCTATGTGCTACAGGGCAATAAGCCCCTGGAAGTGCCGGAACTCCACGCAGGTGATATCGGTGCCCTGGCCAAGCTTACGGCTGCCAGGACAGGCAACAGCCTCTCCACCAAGGGGACTACCATTAAGTTCGGCAAGGCTGAGATCTCCACCCCTTATACATACATGCGCTATAAGCCCAGGAACAAGGGGGATGTGGATAAGATTTCCCAGGCATTACAGAAGATTACCCATGAAGATCAGACCATCCGTATGGTAAATGACTCTGACAACCGTCAGCTACTGCTCTATGGTATGGGTGACCAGCATCTGGAAGTCGTTGTCAGCAGGCTGCTGAATGAGTATAAAGTGGAAGTGGAACTGACCCAGCCCAAGATTGCATACCGGGAGACCATCCGGAAGCAGTCCGATGTGGAGAGCAAGTATAAGAAGCAGTCCGGCGGACACGGACAGTACGGCCATGTAAAGATGCGCTTTAGCCCTTCCGGCGACCTGGAACAGCCCTATGTGTTTGAGCAGGAAGTGGTGGGCGGTGCGGTGCCCAAGAACTATTTCCCGGCAGTAGAAAAGGGAATCCAGGATTCTGTTACAAAAGGTCCCCTGGCGGCTTATCCTGTGGTAGGGGTGAAGGCTGTTCTCTACGATGGATCCTATCATCCGGTGGATTCTTCCGAGATGGCATTTAAGACGGCGGCCATCCAGGCCTTCCGCAAAGGATTCATGGAGGCAGGTCCGGTGCTCTTAGAGCCGATCATGTCAGTGAAGGTGGTGGTGCCAGATGCTTATACCGGCGACATCATGGGCGATCTGAACAAGAGGAGAGGCCGTGTGCTGGGCATGAATCCTGCACCCGGCGGAAAGCAGGTGATTGAGGCAGATGTTCCCATGAGTGGTCTGTTCGGGTACTGCACTGATTTGCGGTCCATGACTGGCGGACGGGGAGATTATTCCTATGAATTTGCCCGTTATGAGCAGACACCTTCCGATGTCCAGGAGAAGGAAGTGGCAGCCAGGGCCGCCAAGGTGAGTGAGGAAGGTTCTGACGACTGATAACTGCGTGGTTCCTGTGGATGATTATGGACAGGGGAAGGGAAATCGTTGCTGTGAACGGAGTGAACAGTAACGGGAAATCTTGTCCTGGGGCAGGAGAAGTGAACGAAGGAGCAGGTGGGGTCTGTGGGGGGGGCATGTCGTCTTCCACAGGCCTCTTCCTGTGGCCGGTGGGTATAAATAGAGATAAGGAGGAAGAGAAAATGGCAGAAGCAGTAGCGAAGAGAAATGAGGTACCAGTGGAGAAACGCTGGGCCGTGGAGGACCTGTTTGAGAACAGGGAAGCCTGGGAGGCAGCCCTGGAGGCAGCATCAAGGCGCCTGGAACAGGTGGCCTCCTATAAGGGGCATCTGGGAGATAGTGCCCAGTCCCTCAAGGAATACCTGGATTTTGAGGACAGCCTGGATCAGGAGATTGAGAAGGTGTATATGTATGCCCATCTGAACATGGATGTGGATACTACGGATGTGGACGGCCAGGCCATGTATATGAAAGTCCAGAGACTGTATGCCAGGGCAGGGGAGATGGAAGCCTTTGTGACACCGGAGATCATGGCGATCCCTGCAAAGACCCTGGCAGGCTGGCAGGCATCTGAGCCGGGGCTGCAAGTCTATAAACGTCTGTTTACATTGCTAGAGCGGAGAAGGGCGCACACCAGGAATGACGAGGTGGAGACCCTGCTGGCCAGCGCAGGGGAGATGTCCCAGTCCCCTTCCGATGTCTATACCATGCTGAACAATGCGGATCTTACTTTCCCCAGGATCATTGGTGAGGACGGGGAGGAGACGGAAGTGACACAGGGCCGTTACGGGGGGCTGATGGAGAGCAGGGACAGAGAGGTGCGCAAGGCGGCTTTCCGGTCCATGTACGCCAGCTATGGTCAGTTTGTGAATACCATTGCGGCTAACTTCACGGCGAATATCCGACAGGCAGTGTTCTATGCCAAGGCCAGGGGGTATGCCTCCACACGGGCCATGTACCTGGCACCTTCCAACATACCTGAAGAGGTCTACGACAATTTGATCCAGGTGATCCACGAGGCACTTCCTTCCATGTACCGCTATGTGGCATTGCGGAAGAAGATATTGGGAGTGGAGGAACTGCACATGTACGATGTATATGTGCCTATTATTCCGGAGTGCAAGGTGGAGGTCCCCTTTGAAGAGGCCAGGGAGAAGATCTTGAAGGCCCTGGAACCCCTGGGGGAGGACTATCTGGCGGCCCTGCGGGAGGGATTTGAGAACCGGTGGATTGATGCCTGTGAAAATGTGGGCAAGAGAAGCGGCGCCTATTGCAGTGGCGGCACAGTTACCCACCCCTTTGTACTCATGACCTACAAGGAAAAGCTGGATGACATGTTCACCCTGGCCCATGAGATGGGACATGCCATGCACAGTTATTTCAGCAACAAGACCCAACCCCACCAGACGGCTTCCTACAGGATCTTCGTGGCAGAGGTAGCATCTACCTGCAATGAGATCCTGTTGACCCGCTACCTGCTTGGAACTACCCAGGACAAGGCCCAGAAAGCCTATGTGATCAATCATTTCCTGGACGGGATGAAGGGCACTATGTTCCGTCAGACCATGTTCGCAGAGTTTGAGATGCTGGCACACAGGATGTTTGAGAATGGAGAGTCCCTGACGGCAGAGAGGCTGAACCAGGTATACCTGGAACTGAACCAGAAATATTTCGGGCCGGATATGGTATCGGATCCTGAGATCCGGCTGGAGTGGGCGAAGATCCCGCATTTCTATACGCCTTTTTATGTATACCAGTATGCTACCGGTATTGCAGCGGCGGCAGCACTGGCTACACGGATCCAGGAACTGGGGGAGGAAGGAGTCCGCGACTACATGAAGTTCCTGACCGGAGGCGGCTCCCAGGACCCCATTGACCTGCTGAAGCTGGCAGGGGTGGACATGGGTAGGAAGGAGCCTGTGCAGGCGGCGGTGAAGCTGTTTGACGAAATGCTGGGAGAATTGGAAGAACTGCTGGCGTAAGGTGCACAGAGGGATAGACTGCACTGGCAGGAACCCGGATAGGGGCGGATGACTCTGCCCTTTTCCGGGTTCTGCGCCAAGAGAGATTTTTATCTGTGCTGCTCCTGCTGCCTGTTTTTCTCCAACAGTTTGTCGATCTGTGTCAGTTCCTCCTGGCTGCTGTATTTCCGGATGGCGGTGATGGCAGCGTTCATCTCCTGGGGGGTGAATGCCAGGTTTTCCTGTTTGGCCCTTTTCATCATGGGCATCAGGTAGGCCATCATCTCCTTCTGATTCTTGCCGCGTCCCTGTGCGAAGAGTTGCTCCAGGAACTGTAGTTTTCTCTGGGGAATGTCTTTGACCAGTGGATCTGACATCCAGGCTGGTCTGGTGTGGTTTTCTGCCATGGTAAATCCTGCCTTTCTTTGCTTTTTGGCGGTTGGCTTAGGGATCCTGTCCGTTATCGTTGCCGAACATCTGGAACAGGGAGTTAAGGTCCATGCCGGACATTCCTGCCATGCCGGAGAGGGCAGAGAGGAAATCAAAGGAACCGTCGCCTGGAGTCCCTGCACTTTCCGTGCCGCTTCCGGCGGTATCTTTTCCATCGTCTCCGCCCATATATTCCTTCATCATTTCCATCATCTCCATCATTTCCTTCATTTTGGAGATGCCGTTTATCATCTGGATGACAGACTCCAGTCTGGCACGTTCTGCGTCACCGCAGAAGGGGAGCAGTTCCTCCAGGAAATCCACCACATCCCCGGAACCTTCCTGGAGCAGGCTGCCGCTTAGGAGTCTGTCAAGAGGCAGAACCCTGTGTCCATAGAACAGTGGCATATCCTGGGGACGGGAGAGGAGCTGCATGGCATGCTGGAACTCGGCGAACTTGATATAGACGGCAAACCCGCCCTGCTGCCTGGGAGGCAGCCAGGAGAGAATCACTTTCATCATCTGGATCCGATTTGTGGTCATCAGACTGTCAAACGCTGTGATAGTCTCTCTTCCCTTCTCCTCCATAGCCATATCACACCTTTCCGTGCCTGGAACCAGGCATCTACTTTATCCTATGATGTAGATGAGGCACTTATGTACAGACATATACTTGCCAGGTATGGTGAAACAGGCTCCCGGAGGAGCCTGTTGTGCTAGGAAAAGCGGCCCAGACAGGCCGCAGACTAGGGATTAGCAGCAGGAATTGCCGCAGCCACAGGAATTGCCACATCCACATCCGTTGCCGCCAAACAGTCCGCTTCCACCACCGCAGAAGCAGGAGAACAGCAGGATCAGGATGAGCCATTCGCAGCTATCGCCACCGAACAGGCTGCTGCCGCATCCGCCGCAGCCACATCCGCTGCCGCGTCCGCCATTGCCGAACCCGCCGCAGCAGGACAGCAGCAGGAGAATCCAGATCCAGTTGCTGCCGCCACATCCACATCCGTTGTTCTGGGAGCTTACGCATCCGCAAGAGTCATTGCAGCCACAATTTGTAGCAGTCAGGTCACTCATTTTATTTGCCTCCAAGGGTTTATTTATGCTTTATTCTATGCAGGGCGGCCTGTCAATGTTTCCCACAGGCAGGGGAAATATTGTTACTTTTCACGGCCTTGCCGTTCAAAGCAACAAAATTTTCCCGGTTTGGGGTGTGCAGGGCAGATTTACCCTTGCATAAATTGAAATATGAGGTAAAATAGGAAGAGAAGCAAATGGGTTTGACAGGAAAGAGGATATGGCACAACAGGAATACATAGTGGAGGGAAGGCATTTCCGCACGAAAGGGGATTATGTCCGTGCCCTGCGCGACAAAGGCACCATAGACAGGATCCGGAAGGAGACAGACCTGCAGGACAGAAGGCAGCTTGAGAAGCTGCAGAAGGATCTGAAGGAAGGAAAATACACTTTTTACTCCCTTCTGGAAGAAGATTTCAAGGAAGAGATTGGGAGGCTGCTGCAGGAGACTTCCCCCACATCCAGGGCAAAGCTGGAAGCTCGTGTACAGGAGGAATTGAAGAAACGGGAGAAAAGGCGTAAGTGGATCGTACTGGCCTGCAGCCTGGTGGGGGTATGCTGCCTGACATATGCAGGAATCTATTTCTATTATGATTACCGTACCAACAGCACTTACCAGAAACTCAGCGAGATGCGGCAGGAGCAGATAGCTGCGGCCGGATCGGCGGCCAGGCCGGCACCCACGCCGGAACCTACCCCCCAGTTTACCCTGGATGGGGAGAAGGAGCAGGAACCCAGGGAGGTGCTGGAGGAATATAAAAATTTATTAAATGTGAACAAAAAGCTAATCGGATGGGTGAAAATTGACGATACAAATATAGATTACCCTGTGGTTCAGACTGTGGACAATGAGTACTATCTGGACCATAACCTGAACCAGGAATATGATAGGAATGGTTCCATCTTTATGGATAAGGACTGTGACGTGTTAAAGCCCAGTACCAATTACATTATTTACGGGCATCACATGAGCAGCGGGCGGATGTTCGGGAAGCTGGATCTGTATAAGAACCAGTCTTACTATGAGGAACACCCCATCATCCAGTTTGATACCATATATGAAAAGGGAACCTATGAGGTCATGTATGTGTTTCGATCCAGGGTGTACAGCGAGAATGAAATAGTATTCAAATATTATCAGTTTATAGACGCCAACAGTGAGCAGGAGTTCTATTCCAATATGGAAGAGATGGCTGCCCTGTCCCTGTATGATACAGGTGTGACTGCCAGGTATGGGGATCAGCTGCTCACTCTTTCTACCTGTGACTACCAGGAGAAGAATGGGCGTTTTGTAGTCGTGGCGAAGAAAATCGCAAAGGAGTAGAGACAATGGCAAAGGATGTCAAGAAGAGGGGTAAAACAAGGAAGCTGAAGAGGTCTGTCCGCAAGACACTGGGGGCGCTGTTCCTGGCGTCTGCCCTTGTGGTGGCAGCGATCCCTACGGAGGGGCTGGAGGCGGCGTCTTCTGCGGTTGATACGGATTGGGGAACCTTGAAGGATAACTGGGAAAACAATCCAAACCTGGATGTGACAGCCAGCAGTATTCCGGATTGTACAGGAAAAACTATCTACACAACGGGAGATGGTAATTTTCAGTTTGCATATGTTCCGCCGGCAGGGCAGAGTTCTGACAACCGGGTGGCAGTTGTGCTTGGCTACTATAAGAGCCAGACACTGGGAGAGGGTGGGACGCTGCGGATTCCCGATACCGTGGATGCCTACGCAAAGCTCTCTTCCAATGTGGGCAATACAGAAGGTGGACGTTGTGCCGTAAGCCGTAATAATGACTTCATTTTTTACCTGGAGACTGCTGTCTATGATCCGGTTTATCAGTTGGGTGCAGACGGGCAGCCGGAAAAAGCTCCCGATGGGACCCTGCTACCCCCAATTGGCCAGGAACTGAATGTGTCAAAATCCACATTTAAGCCTTGTACTTACGACACCAAGGCAAACTGGGAAAAGGCCACGGCAGACGAAGAATCCCTCTGGTATTATCCAAAGGGTGTTATAGACGGGGTGCCAAATGGACTTCCCGAACGTGCAATTGGCAATGATCATTCCCGGATCCGGGATGCCAGGGTGAGTTATATTGGTAACCAATACCTGGCTGAAGGTGATGGCGGAGAGGGCACCTGGAAGGTGGCCGGAAATGTCAAATACAACAATAGGGAAAATGGTATCTTTGCCAATGCCAGCAATATCGTCACCCTGGTCATGGGCAAGTACATGGTAGGTATTGGGGACTATGCTTTTTACGGATGTGGGAATGTTTCCAGTATTGAACTTCAGAATGGGTTAAATACCATTGGAGTGGGGGCATTTGCGAACTGTATTAATATGCAGGAAGCGAAAATCGCCATCAATGCGCAGGTTTCCATCATTGGTGATTATGCTTTTTACGAGTGCCGGTCTTTAAGGAATTTTACAGTACCTGTCTCTGTCAGTATTCTTGGCAACTCTGTCTTTGAGGGATGTTATAATCTGGAAAACGTTGAGATGGCCAAGGAGTCAGGAGATGACAGCAGGGAAGTTATGCTGAAGGAACTTGGGCTTAGGGTATTTAAGGGATGTACGAAGCTTCAGAGCTTGACTTTCCCCAGAAGCTTTGCTCAGGCAGATGTGGACCTGTCCATATTTGATGGGTGTTCCTCTTTGCAGTATGTAGAGGCATCCAATATGAATGTGAATTTTGTGGCGGGTGGGACATCTGCATTTGCCACTTTAAAGCAGACAGTTCCGTCTACCTTTTATTTTAAGGGTTCTAAGGATTCTGAATTGCATAAGACAGCCACAAGGGAACAGATAGCTTATAGTTTTTACGACTCAACGGTGCCGGATGATGTCTATGAACTGACAATTGTGGAGGGTGGGAAGAAAGCAATCTATCGTGTGGATACCCAGGACCGTCTGGTATACTGCGATATGGAAACCGGAATGGAGACGGTGACGCTGCCGGCTACCATAGGTCCCCATAAGCTGACTTCCATTGACTCCAGAACCTTCCAGCATAACTGTGCCTTGACAAAGATTACCATACCGGCATCCATTACGACTATCGAGGGAAATGCTTTCCGGGGCTGTCATCGTTTAAGGAGTGTTATTTTTACGGATCCTACTAATCTTGCAAGTATTGGAAGCGGAGCCTTTCAGACGCAGGTAGACATTATTCATACAAATGGCACCGCCTGGTCATGCCCTGAAAAAGATACGGCCTTGACCAAAGATCCTGTGCTTTACTTTGTAGGACCGATTTCCTATGATTCCACTCCTTTTACCTATGCCATGGATCCTAATGAAAATATCAACAATGACAGTCAGAATGAGACGTATATCACATATTACAGCGGATGGCCTATGAATCTGGAGGTGCGATATAATCCTGATACGGATAAGAACGAGTTGGTAAATTATCCAACTCTTCAGAACCTTACTTCGTATTCTACAACAAATTATCCGTATCTGACTGCTGAGAATATAGCGGATATGGGTGCAGCAGCAACGAAATATAGAGATGCCAATACTTCCTATCCAGAGGGATTTACAGATGGTGAGCGCCAGGTCATGAAATCTGTATTGGAAATTGAATTGCCGGAGGGGATTGAGAGTGTAAAGTCAGGGCTATTCAAAACGAACGAAGGAAGCGAAGTGGCTCCGGATAGAGGATTGCCCAAGCAGCTTACAGCATACAGTCTCAGAGAAGTGGAAGACGAAATGTTTGACGGCTGTAAGTACTTGACCAGCATTGCCTTGTCAGATGCAACGGAGAAGATCGGCAATTATGCTTTTAAAGATTGTGTGAATCTGACTAATGTGAGCCTGCCTGCGACTGTGAACAAGATGGGGGTACGTCCCTTTGTGGGATGTGAGAAGCTGACAGGCGTGAATTTCAACGGGAGTCCTTATTTTTCCTGCGACAATTCCATTGTCTATGAACTCAGCAATGGGAACAAGGATAAGATCGTCCAGTGCCTGGAAGCAAGAAGTGATGCCATGGTGACGGCCAATGAGACTGCGGGCATCACAGGAATATATCCGGAAGCTTTCATGTATGCGAAAAACGTGCTCAGTATTGATTTAAGTGCTTCTACAGTTGATACCATACCGGAATACGGCTTTGCATATACTCCCAACCTGGCAATTTTAACATTGCCGCGCGTAGATACTTTTACGACAATAAAAGCAAATGCATTTAAGAACAGTGCCATGCAGAATTTAAAGGTTCCGGGGAAATTCCATCAGCTTGATGAAAAGGCTTTTGGTGATGGCGAGTATAAGCAGCCTGGCGATGCTGGATATTCTGACAAGAACCGGGATGATGTGGGTGGCAGGGGCCCGGCACATCATGAGACCGTCATAGAGGCACCTTTCCAATTAGTCTGTGAGGAAGGCAGTCAGATTGAAGAGTGGGCAAAGCAGCATGATGTGAATTACACCAATGCAGAGGCAGAGGTCTATTACAAGGTCTCTTTCTATGATTGGGATCAGAAACTGATAGATCCGGAAGGTATAGTGGACGCCCTGGGACGTCCCTGGACGAATCCCCAGACTGTCAAGATTGGGGAATCTGCACTAGAGCCGGCCAATCTGCCTGCACGGGAAGGATGGAAATTTACCGGATGGACACCCATTACCTGGCAGGTAGTCATGAAGGACACGGATGTATATTGGAGTGGAGAACGGGATGATCCAAGTCAGAGATATTGGAAAGTAACTTTCTATGATGAGGATATGAGCACTGTGATTGCCACCCAAGAGGTTAAGGACGGTGGTGAGGCATTAAGTCCGCAGGTTCCGAATAAGCCGGGAAAGACCTTCCAGGGATGGAGGCGTGTAGGCAGTGGTGTCTTCGACTTGAAGAATATTACAGAGGATATCAACCTGTTTGCTTATTACTTGAGCGATGGTGAGAATCCTGGCGGTTCCAGCAATCCGGGAGGTTCCGGCAATCCCGGTGGCTCTGGTAATCCGGGAGGTTCCGGTAATCCTGGTGCCAGCGGATCTCCGAATCCCAGTGGTTCCCCTGGTACAAGCGGATCTCCGAATCCCAGTGGTTCCCCTGGTACAAGCGGATCCCCGAACCCTTCTGGCTCTCCGGGCACAACCTTGTATGTGCTGACCGTGCAGAACGGCAGCGGTTCCGGTAATTATGCAGAAGGGGCGCAACCCATTATCATTGCAAACAATCCGGCTAGAGGGCAGGAGTTTAGCCATTGGACCATTTCGCCTGCTGACACCAAGATTGCCAGCACGGCTTTGTCAGCCACTGTGATTACCATGCCTGCAGGTAATGTTACGGTAACGGCCAACTATAAGGCCAGCACTTCTTCCGGCAGTTCCGGCGGCACAGGAAGTAGCAATACTTCCTCCAGCAACAAGAGGCCCACCAATGTATCTCAGGATGGGGTGACGAACGGCGGTACAACAGTGGTGATTGACAAGAACGGACTGTCCAACACAGGGGTGGTGTCTGCTACAGTCAATGGCTCTTCCGATAATTTCACGATCAAGATTACGGAGAGCAGCACAGCTACGGAGGCAGTACTTAGAGCCTTGCTGGCAGAGTATGGCAACATTGAGAGTATTAAATATTTCCCTATGGATATTTCCTTATACGATTCCACAGGGACCAACAAGATCACAGATACAACGGGGTTGTCCGTAAGCATTACCCTGCCATTGCCGGATTCCTTGAAGGATTATGCAGGCAATAACAAGGTGGCGGGCGTGGTGAATGACAGGCTGGATAAGCTGACACCTAAGTTTACGACCATTTCGGGAGTGCCTTGTATCACCTTCACGGCAGAGCATTTCTCACCCTATGTGATCTATGCAGATATCAGCAACCTGTCCGCAGGAGGTGCGGATAATACGCCGAAGACAGGAGACGGCATCCATCCCAAGTGGTTCCTGTCCATTGGCCTGGCCTGTGTATCCCTTGTGTTGTTCATGAAGAAAGACAGCAGGAGACAGAGAAGGGTGCGTACAGCTTAAAGGTAGAGTATGAGAAAGAGAAAGAAGCTCGTAGGCGTGCTTATGATAGTGGCATCGCTGATCATTATGCAGCTTCCTGTATCGGAAGCAGATGCAGCATCGTCATCTGCTTCCGATTTTCGGATAGAGGGAAGCACATTAGTCAAGTACCGGGGCACAGAGAAAAATGTGTCTGTTCCTGATACCGTGAAGACCATTGCCCAGGGGGCCTTTGAGGACGATACCAATGTGGAACTGGTGGTTCTGCCCAATTCCGTGGAAAGAATTGAATCCTATGCCTTCTGGGGATGTGAGAACCTGGATACCGTGGTGCTTGGAAAAGGACTGTCTGCAGTGGGGGACTATGCCTTTGCGGGGTGTTCGGGCCTGAAGCAGATGACCATACCGGCCAGCGTAACATCTATTGGGATCCAGGCCTTCGGGGACTGTGTGAACCTAAAGGATATCTCCATTCCGCCGGAGACTACAGCTATCCATGAGACAGCCTTTGATGGATGCCGCCAGCTTACGATCCACAGCGAGGCAGGAAGTGCGGCAGAAACATATGCAGAAGCTTTCTATGAGAGACTGGAAGAGATGCCGGAATATGAGGATGTGCCGGATTACAACAGGCCTGGGGACGGTACGGACCAGGGACAGGAGGGGGATAGCCCTTCCGGGACACCCGGACCAGGACAGGATACTTCGGTTCCTATACCGTCACCGTCTCCAGGCAGTGATCCAGGGACAGGACAGACTCCGACCCAGGATCCGGAGCAGACACCTGTGCCGGATATTGTCATTCCTACCCCGGAGCCGGATTACAGCAGCGGCCTGGAACTGGGAAGCACAAAGGTGGTGGGAAACAGTGCGGTAGTTTTTTTGAATCCGGGAAGCACCAATGTGTTGGAGGGTAAGGCATCTGTAGTCTCTTCTGAGGAAGTACCGCCAGTTGCAGATGATTACATGGATACTTCCCTGGTCGAAGGGATTGCCAAATATGCCATAGTGGATCAGTCCGTGGTGGCTGACCAGGCATTTTACAGGAGCAGGGAACTGACGGATGTGGTGTTGCCTGATGGCATCCGGGAGATCGGGCAGTTTTCCTTCGCACGCAGCAGCCTGGAATCCATGGTGATCCCTCAGGGAGTGGAGAAGATATCTTATGGTGCCTTCTACCACTGCGACAGCCTGGGGGAGGTTTCCCTGCCGGATTCCGTGTATAATGTGGAACCGAAAGCTTTTGACCATACGGCCTGGCTGGATTCGTTCCTAAGGGGAGAGGATGCCGGGCAGGAACAGGAAGAGGGATCGGAATATCTGGTCAGCGGTGGCGTGCTGGTGGCTTACCGGGGGATGGGCCGCGAAGCCGTACTTCCGGAGGGAGTACGGGTGATCGCGGCAGAAGTATTCCGTGGACATGAGGAACTTGAGAGCCTGGTGCTGCCAGGCAGTGTCAGGGTAATAGGGGAAGGGGCTTTTGAAGATTGTACAGGCCTGAAGAGGATCGTGCTGAATGATGGCCTGGAACAGATAAAGGACCGGGCCTTCTGTAACTGCCAGAGTGCGGAGACAGTGTCTGTACCTGCTTCTGTGAAGGAACAGGGGCTACGTGCTTTTGACGGGGTGAATGTGGATTATATGGGGGAGGTGCCAGAGGAAACCTATGAGGATTCTGCCACACGGCTCTCCAATGAAGCATACAGGATACCTGCAGGTGGGGATGGGAACCAGGAGACAGGCGGGGTGACTGTAAGTGGTGTGGAAGGCGCCTTTGCCAGTCTGGCGGGCGCAAGCCGCAGTTATACCCTGCGGATTACCCAGGCCCAGTCAGCGGAACGGATGGAGAGGGCATGCAGGCGTGCTTTCCAGAGTGATATGCCCCAGGATATGGCAGTGTATGAGATGCAGTTGTCGGACAGCAGTGGTATTCCCCTGGCTAAGCTGGGACATCAGACGCTGACAGTGGCACTGCCCCTGCCGGAACACCTTCAGGGCAGGAACATCTGCCTGTTTACATTGGACCGGAACGGACAGCTTGAGGTATTGCCTGCAGACCGGGTGCGTATAAACGGCCAGGATGCCATCTGGTTTGAGACCAATAAGGTTGCCGTGATCGGCATCTACGGCACCGGGGAGGCAGACCAGGAGGAAGACCTCCTGGAAGTTACCATGGATACGGTGCGCATGAGCGCAGGACCTGGAGCGGGCCAGGAGCAGGAGCGCAGCAGGGCCTATCTGGTATTGTTCCAGTGGTGTGCGGCTGGTGCGGCATTGCTGGCGGGTATTGGATTGCTGCTTCCTGGAGGCAGGAAGAGACGCAAGTATGGAAGTGTGAAAGGCGAAAAGAAAATCTAAGTCATCGTGTATCCGTTGCTGTGAACGGCATGGCCGAGAACAGTAACACGAAATCTGCGCCCCGGCATACAATAGGGTAAAATATATGCCGGGGTGTTTCTTTTTATGCAGAGGGTGAGGGAGCAGGTGGAGATAGCCGGGGGGGAGCAGGGCCTGGACGGAAGCGGTGTGACGGTAGCCGTCCTGGATACAGGTGCATGCAGCCACAGGGATCTGCAGGGAAGGATCCTTGACTTCCAGGATTTCGTGGGTGACAGGGGACTGCTCTACGATGATAATGGTCATGGAACCCATGTCTGTGGGATCCTATGTGGAAGTGGTGTGCTCTCCGAAGGGAAATACCGCGGTATGGCACCAGGCGCGAGCCTGCTGGTGGGAAAGGTCTTAGACAGAAGAGGGGACGGTTCAACGGAGGCCATGCTGGAAGGACTGGACTGGGTACTTCAGACCCGGGAGAGATTCCGGACGCGGATCCTGAACATCTCCGTGGGGATAGGGAACCTGGCAGAGCCTGCCAAGGAGAGGGCTTTGCAGGAGAAGATCAACCAGGTCTGGGACAGTGGGATCCTGGTGGTATGTGCGGCGGGGAACAAGGGACCGGGGGATGGCACCATATCTTCCGTGGGAGGCAGCAGCCTGGTAGTGACGGTGGGATGCCATGACGGCAGCTACAAGGCCGGAACCCCGGGCAGGTGTGAAACATATTCTGGCAGGGGATTCTATGGGAGTGCAGTGCGCAAGCCGGATCTGGTGGCACCAGGGACGGATATTGTGTCCTGCAACGTGAACTTCTACAGGCTGGGAGGGCGGGTGCGGAACGCTTATGCGGCCAAGAGCGGGACTTCCATGGCTACCCCCATCGTGTCGGGTGCGGCAGCCCTGGCCCTGCAGAAATATCCGGAGTGGGATAACGCCAGGTGCAAACAGGAATTACAGTACTCTGCTGTAGACCTTGGATTACCCTGGAACCAGCAGGGGTGGGGAATGGTGAATGTGAGACGGCTGCTGGGATAAGTGTAATGGAATTTCTGAAATGTATTTATAACTTTTTTACAGATTGCTTGACATACCCACCTGGATTGTATACAATGATACAGGCCGAACAATAACAGATCTTTTGTCTGAAGCACACAGGGAGGTGTAAGCATGATGCAGAACGGGACATTCCAGAATCGCCCGGTTTCCATGAACCAGAAGAACAACCTGCTGGAAATAGAGGAGCATATGTACATATTGGATGATGTGGAGAAGCCAAATGTATTCCGAAATATGTTCCCTTACTCGGAGATTCCGAAGATTCCCTTTAACGACAGGATCGTGCCTCACAATATGCCCAGGGAGATCTGGATTACGGATACCACTTTCCGGGATGGCCAGCAGTCCAGGGCACCCTACTCCACGGAGCAGATTGTCACCATATTTGATTACCTGCACAGACTGGGAGGGCCAAACGGCATGATCCGTGCCAGCGAATTCTTCCTGTACAGCAAGAAGGACCGGGATGCCGTGTATAAATGCATGGAGCGGGGCTATGCCTTTCCCGAGGTCACAAGCTGGATCAGGGCAAGCAGGGAAGACTTCAAGCTGGTGAAGGAGATCGGTATGAAGGAGACAGGGATCCTGGTGAGTTGCTCCGATTACCATATTTTTTTGAAATTGAAGATGACAAGGCGCCAGGCTATGGATCATTACCTGAGCGTGATCCGGGAATGCCTGGAGGAAGGGATCAGCCCCAGGTGCCACCTGGAGGATATCACCAGGGCAGATATCTATGGGTATGTGGTGCCCTTCTGCCTGGAACTGATGAAGCTTATGGAGGAGTATGGGATTCCGATTAAGGTTAGGGCCTGCGATACCATGGGATATGGGGTGAACTATCCGGGGGCCGTGATTCCCAGAAGTGTACAGGGGATCATTTATGCCATTCATACCCATGCAGGAGTGCCCCACAGCTTGATCGAATGGCATGGACACAATGATTTCTATAAGGCAGTGTCCAATTCCACTACGGCCTGGCTCTATGGCTGTTCCGGTGTCAATACATCCCTGTTCGGCATTGGGGAGAGAACAGGCAACACGCCACTGGAAGCCATGGTATTCGAGTACGCCCAGCTGAAGGGTGACTTGAACGGCATGGATACCACGGTGATCACGGAACTGGCAGAATATTACGAGAAGGAGATCGGGTATCACATCCCTCCCAGGACGCCTTTCGTGGGAAAGAATTTCAATGTGACAAGGGCGGGAATCCATGCGGACGGTCTGCTGAAAAACGAAGAGATCTACAATATATTTGACACGGAGAAATTCCTGCGAAGACCGGTGTTGTGTGCCATATCCAATACTTCCGGCCTGGCCGGGATCGCCCATTTCCTGAATACTTATTATGGACTCCAGGGGGCAGACCAGCTGGACAAGGCATCAGAACTGGTTAGGGAAGTGAAGGAGTGGGTAGATGGGGAATATGCCCAGGGCCGTGTAACGGTGATGACAGATGAGGAGATCGTGGCCTGTGTGGGCCGGGTCTGTGAGGAGAAGGGGATCCATGTCCCCGGTATTTCCTAACGGAGTATCGGATGGCCATGACCGTGTCTGGCCGGTTTGCTGCGTGACAGTGTTGCCACCGGGGATGAGGCATGCTGAAAGCGGGAAGGGGAGGAGACAGAGAACGAGATGAACCATTTTGATGTGAAGCAGGAGGTTACGGATAAGTATTCCCTGCGGGGCCGTGTGTTCAACAAGTTGCGGGAGGATATCCTGGGTGGGAAATATGAAGACCACGAAGAACTGAAGGAAGCAGCCATTGGAGAAGAGATGGGGGTGAGCCGTACCCCGGTGCGGGAGGCTTTTCGTCAGCTTGAACTGGAAGGGCTGATCCAGATTATTCCCAACAAAGGGGCATACGTGACAGGCATCACGGAAAAGGATGTGAAGGACATCTATATGATCCGGTCCCTGCTGGAGGGGTTGTGTGCACGCTGGGCCACGGAACATATCACCCCGGAACAGATGGACGAGATGGAAGAGAACGTCTATCTGGCAGAATTCCATGCAGGGAAGGGGCACCTGGACCAACTGGCACAGCTGGATAACCGGTTCCATGATATCCTGTATGAGGCGTGTGACAGCAAGATCCTGGAACACCAGTTGAAGGCTTTCCATCAGTATGTGCTGCGGGTGCGCAAGAAGACCCTGGCCAGCGTGAACCGGGGGCCTAAGTCCAATGAGGAGCACAAGCAGATCCTGGAGGCCATCAAGGCCGGGGACGCCGACCTGGCAGAGGACCTGGCCAACAGACATATGATAAATGCCTATGAGAATATGGTGAAAAGCGGCCTGCATGAGGCATACCTGCGGTATGAGGCCCAGGCGGCACAGGACTAGTTGAAAAAACAGAAGGAGGCAAGACCATGGAGAAAATCAAGATGACTACCCCCCTGGTGGAGATGGACGGGGATGAGATGACAAGGATCCTCTGGCAGATGATCAAGGAAGAATTGCTGTATCCCTACATAGATTTGAAGACGGAATATTATGACCTGGGGCTGGAGCACCGCAATGCCACCAATGACCAGGTTACAGTGGATTCTGCCAATGCCACCTTAAAATACGGTGTGGCAGTGAAATGCGCCACCATCACGCCAAACGGGGCCAGGATGAAAGAGTATGATTTGAAGGAGATGTGGAAAAGTCCCAATGGTACCATCCGGGCAATCCTGGACGGCACAGTGTTCCGCTCTCCCATTCTGGTGAAAGGGATCGTCCCTTATGTGAAAAACTGGACGAAGCCCATTACCATTGCCCGCCATGCCTATGGCGATGTATACAAGAATACAGAGATCAAGGTGCCAGGCCCTGGGCGGGCAGAACTGGTATTCACGGCCGCAGACGGTACACAGACAAGGGAACTGATCCATGATTTTGACGGGGCGGGCATCCTCCAGGGTATCCATAATACGGAGAAATCCATCGCAAGCTTTGCCAGGGCCTGTTTTGCCTATGCCGTTGACACCAGGCAGGATCTGTGGTTTTCCACCAAGGATACCATTTCCAAGAAATATGACCATACCTTCAAGGATATCTTCCAAGAGATCTACGATGGGGAGTATAAGGAGAAATTCGAAGAACTTGGCATAGAATACTTCTATACCTTGATCGATGATGCCGTGGCCAGGGTAATCCGTTCTGAAGGCGGTTTTATCTGGGCCTGCAAGAATTATGACGGCGATGTGATGTCAGATATGGTGGCCACTGCCTACGGAGACCTGTCCATGATGACTTCCGTGCTGGTATCCCCAAGTGGTGTCTATGAGTATGAGGCAGCCCACGGCACAGTACAACGTCATTATTACAAGCATTTGAAAGGGGAGGAGACTTCTACCAATTCCATTGCCACTATTTTTGCCTGGACAGGGGCCTTGAAGAAGAGGGGGGAACTGGATGGGAATGAACCGCTGTCGGCCTTTGCCGGGAAGCTGGAGAGGGCCTGTATCCAGACGGTGGAGGATGGCAGGATGACAAAGAGCCTGTCCTTGATCTCTACCTGCGAACATCCGGTGATCTTGAACAGCCTGGACTTTATCAAGGCCATCCGGGAGACCCTGGATGGGCTGCTTGCAAATACTTCTTCATCTGATTGACAGAAGCAGGCCTGCTTGTTAAACTAGAAGACAGGTATATTCTGGCCGGGAACGGCATGCAGAGTGGTTGGAGGGAATTCTTTTGGAAGACAAGGAAATATCACAGGCTGTGATCGGAAGGCTTCCCAGATACTTCCGGTACCTGGGAGAACTGAAGGATGAAGGGGTAGAGCGGATATCCTCTCAGGATCTAAGCAGGCTGATGCAGGTGACGGCTTCCCAGATCCGTCAGGACTTTAACAATTTCGGCGGGTTTGGCCAGCAGGGATACGGGTATAATGTAGAATATCTGTACCAGGAGATCGGAAAGATCCTGGGACTGGATATCCAGCACAATTTCATCATCATTGGTGCAGGGAACCTGGGCCGGGCACTTGGAAATTATTTCAATTTCGAGAGAAGGGGATTCATCTTCAAGGGAATGTTCGACAGGGATCCCAGGCTGTTGGGAATGGACGTACGGGGAGTGCGGGTCCGGCCCATGGAGGAGATGGAGGGCTTTATAAGGGAGCATCAGATCGATATTGCAGTGCTGACCATTCCGAAGACCAGTGCGGTGGGAGTTGCGGAGATGCTGGTGAAGAACGGTATCCGGGCTATCTGGAATTTTGCCCATGTGGACCTGAATGTGCCAGAAGGCATCCAGGTGGAGAATGTCCACCTCTCGGACAGCTTGATGAAGCTGTCCTACAATATCAATCGTTATATGAAGGAACAGGAAAAAAGGAAGGAGGACTGCCAAAGGTAGTTCTCTTTTTCCCGTCAGATGATTTTCGTAAGCAATGGGCCAGGTCAGAGAAGCTGACCTGGTGACGTTGCCTGCAAAGTCAATGGTGGGTTGGTTTGCATAGGAAAGCCATATGGAAACAGTCTGATACCAGCCCGTGCAGATCCGGCCTTGAAAGGGAAGGCCCACAGGAGGTAGGTTCATGAGATATCTGGTGACAGCAGCAGAGATGAAACAATATGACAGCAACACCATAGATAAAATCGGTATACCAGCCATGGTCCTGATGGAGCGGGCAGCCCTGGCGGCCAAGGCTGCGGTGGATGCCTATGTCTGCAGGCAGACAGATGCTTCTTCCATCATCACGGTACTTGTGATGGCAGGCGTGGGCAACAATGGGGGAGATGGCCTTGCCCTGGCCAGGCTGCTCTCTGAGGAAGGATTCCAGGTGGAGGTATGGTGTGTGGGGGAGCTTAAGCGTGCCACGGATCAGTGGAGGAACCAGTGGAAGATTCTACAGAATTATCCTGTGGAACATTGCACCACGCCCCGGCGTATGGAATATACTATTATAATAGATGCCCTGTTTGGCGTGGGACTTTGCCGTCCGGTGTCGGGAGTCTTCCAGGAGGCGCTGGAGAGGTGTGGGCATCTTGCAGGATACCGGATTGCACTGGATCTGCCCAGCGGCATTGACGCAGACACCGGCAGGATCTGGGGGAAGGCCTTGAAGGCAGACGAGACCATTGCCTTCGGGTTCTGCAAGCGGGGACTTGTGCTGTATCCGGGCTGTGAGTGGGCAGGAAAAGTCACGGTGGCAGATATTGGTATCCCAGGGAAGAGCTTTCAGGGAGAGATACCAGGGATGTTTGCCTATGAGGAGGATCCGCTTCTTCTGCTGCCCGGACGAAGCAGAAGCGGCAACAAGGGAACCTTTGGGAAGGTACTGCTGGTGGCCGGGAGCCGGAATATGGCAGGTGCCGCAGTCCTGGCTGCCAGGGCTGCCTACCGCATGGGGGCAGGGCTGGTGAAGGTGGTTACCTGTGAGGAGAACCGGCTGGTGCTGCAGACGGCGGTACCGGAGGCCCTTTTTGGCACCAGGGAGGAACTGGCAGATGGTCTGGAATGGGCAGATGTGATTGCCATCGGACCTGGCCTGGGCAGGGATGGGGAGGCGGGAGACTGTCTCGTCCAGGTGCTGGCAGAAGGGAGGAAGCCCCTGGTCATAGATGCGGATGGCTTGAACCTGCTGGCAGCAGATTCCCTGGCCCAGGAGAAACTGGCAGACCAGGGGAGGAATGGCAGGGATGTGGTGCTGACGCCCCATGTGGGGGAACTGTCCAGGCTTACCGGGGTGTCCATTCCGGGGCTGAAGGAGGATCTGGCCGTGGCATCCAGGGCCTTGGCGGGGAGGCTGTATGCCACGGTGGCAGCTAAGGATGCCAGAACCATCATTGGCAGGAGGGAAGGCCCCATATGTATCAATTTAAGCGGCAACTGCGGTATGGCTACCGGGGGTAGCGGGGATGTGCTCACCGGAATCATTGCCGGACTGATGGCCCAGGGGATGGAAGGATTCCAGGGGGCATCCGTTGGCGCGTACCTCCATGGCCTGGCAGGGGACCGGGCCAGTGCCTCGAAAGGGGAGCAGGGGTGCATGGCAGGAGATATCGTGGAGTGCCTGGGGGAATTGTTTTCCAGGAGGAAAGAGCAGGAGAGGAAAGCCCACGGCGGGCAGATAGGGGTAAGGGATGGATTTTGACTACAGACTGGAATGCTTCCAGAGAGGATATATACAGGTAGACCTGGATGCCATTGTCCGCAATATGCAGAATATGAAGGCCCATGTGGCAGCCGGAACGAAACTGATGGGCATTATCAAGACGGACGGCTACGGCCATGGCAGTATACCTATTGCGCAGGTGCTGGAGCCGCTGGATTACGTATATGGGTTCGGGGTAGCCACGGCAGAGGAAGCTTTTGCACTGCGGGCGGCAGGCATCAGGAAGCCCCTGCTGGTGCTGGGATACACTTTCCCGTATGCTTATGAGCGGATGGCCAGGGAAGAGATCCGGCCTGCAGTGTTCCGGCAGGACATGGTGGAACAGATGCAGCAGGCGGCCCGGAAGGTGGGGAATCCCCTGAAGGTACATATCAAAGTGGACACTGGCATGAACCGGATCGGTATCACCCCCGATGAACAGGGCCTTGGGTTCGTGAAGGCCCTGGCAGGGGCAAAGGAGATAGAGACCGAAGGAATATTCACCCATTTTGCAAGGGCAGACGAGGCAGACAAGACAAGTGCCAGGGCACAGCTACGGCTTTTTCAGGAATTCCTGCATAAAATAGAGGAAGAGGTACCCATGCAGATCCCAGTCAGGCATTGCTCTAACAGTGCGGGAATCCTGGAGATGCCGGAAGCGAACATGGATGTGGTGCGGGCGGGGATCACCTTATACGGTCTGTATCCTTCCAGGGAAGTAAACAGGAATACAGTTCCCCTGCAGCCGGCACTGTCTTTCTACAGCCATGTGGTGTATGTGAAGGAGATTCCAGCGGGAAGCAGCATCGGCTACGGGGGAACCTATACAGCCCGGGAAGCCATGCGGGTGGCCACCATACCGGTGGGATATGGGGACGGCTATCCCAGGTCCCTGTCGGGCAGGGGATATGTGCTGATACGCGGCAGGCGTGCCCCTGTCCTGGGGAGGGTGTGCATGGATCAGTTTATGGTAGATGTGACCCATATCCCGGAGGCCGCGGAAGGTGACAGGGTGGTACTGCTGGGACAGGACGGGGAACTGCAGGTGACTGCAGAGGAACTGGGGGAACTGTCAGGCCGCTTCCACTATGAACTGGTCTGTGACCTGGGAAAACGGATTCCCAGGATATATGTGGAACATGGCAGCATCCGGGAGAGATGGTAAGGCCCGTGGCTGCTGAAACATTTTGGCCATTTTCCGGAAAATGGCCTGCATATCCTCCAAAAACCCGGCAATACTTTTTCTATATCAAGGGGCCGCCTGCAGCGGCAGAATGCGAGGAAATATGAGACGAGGAGATGTATATTATGCGGACTTAAGACCGGTGATCGGCTCAGAACAGGGAGGGATCAGGCCGGTGCTGATCGTACAGAATGATGTGGGCAACAAGCACAGTCCCACGGTGATCTGTGCCGCCATCACATCCAAGATGAACAAGGCCAAGCTTCCCACCCATATTGAACTGAACGCAGCCACATATGATATGGATAAAGATTCCGTGGTGCTGCTGGAACAGCTCCGCACCATTGACAAGAAGCGGCTGAAGGACAAAGTATGCCACTTAGAGGGTGATATCATGAGACGGGTAAACCATGCGCTGATGGTCAGTCTGGAACTGGATACATAATATGGGGGTAGCAGTTCTTGACGAATACAGCTTATGATGGTATATTAGGATACAGGCATTTTTCGGCAGAGACAATACATCACAGACGGAGGATTGAAATTTAACATGGATGATGGCGGGCCTACGGGCAGTATAATTTTCTATGTAGTGCTATTACTGATCGATATTTTTTTCTATGGCTTCGGGGCGGCTCTTTCGGCCTTGAACGAGAAGGAGGTGGAGAGACGGTCCGAAGAGAACCAGGACAAGAGATCCAGGCGTCTTCTGCGGATTATCAGTGCACCGGCAGAGTACACCAATGCGGTGCAGCTCATTACCACCCTGGTGAATGTGGCGATCGGGGCGGTATGCCTGGGTGTTCTGCTCCGTTCCATTACAGGAGGCCTGGAGTTTGTGGCGGAGCACCAGCTGAAACTACAGACGATTCCAGGAACCGTGGTGTTGGTGTTGGCATCGGTACTTTCCACGGTGCTGATCCTGTACATAACCTTGACCCTGGGGGTGCTGCTTCCACAGAAGCTTGGTGCCAGGGTGCCGGAGAAATGGGCCTATGCCTGTATCACGCCGGTGTATTTCCTAACGAAGCTGCTGCTTCCTTTTACCGGGCTGGTAACAGTGACCACCAATGGGATCCTGCGGATCTTCGGGGTTGGGGGCAGGGCAGACGAGACGGACGTGACGGAAGAAGAGATCATCAGCATGGTCAATGAAGGCCATGAACAGGGTGTGATCCAGGCCAGCGAAGCGGAGATGATCTCCAATATCTTTGAATTCGGGGACAAGGAAGCCCAGGATATCATGACCAACCGGAACTATATCCTGGCCATTGACAATGAGATGCAGCTAGGGGAGGCGATTCAGTTCATGCTGGAGGGCAAGAACAGTCGCTATCCTGTATATGAGGAGAATATTGACCACATTGTGGGCATTCTTCACTTGAAGGATGCCATGCGTTTTCATGTGGAGGATGACAAGCTTGACCAGCCATTGAAGGATCTTACAGATGTGATGCGGGAACCTTGTTTTGTACCCCGGACCAAGAATATTGATGAGTTGTTCCGGGAAATGCAGAAGAAAAAGCTGCAGATGGTCATTGTGGTGGACGAATATGGCCAGACGGACGGTCTGGTGGCCATGGAGGATATCCTGGAAGAAATTGTGGGAAATATCCTGGACGAATACGATGAGGACAGTGAGCATATTGAGGAGAAGGGGGAGGACGAGTATGTCATGGAAGGCAAGACACCCCTGGAAGAACTGGAAGAGCATCTGGGCATTTCCTTCGATGACGAGGAATTCGAGACCTTAAACGGTTTCCTGATTGCCAGGCTGGACAAGATTCCGGAACCGGATGAGGAGTTTGACGTGGATTACGGGGGCTATAATTTCAAGATTCTCTCTGTGGAGAACAAGATGATCCAGAGTGTGCTGGTGAAGCGTCTGCCCGGGGAGGAGAACACTGGGGAGGAGATCCAGGAAGCAGCACCGACAGACAATGACAGGAACTGACAGAAAGTGAATTCGTGCAAGCACGGGTATCTACTATTTACATGGACTGGCTGAACAGTGACATTACATGTCCATAAAGAAAACAGAAAATAAAAAGGAAGAGGAGAATACGTATGTCTGGACATTCAAAATTTGCGAACATAAAGCATAAGAAAGAGAGAAATGATGCGGCTAAAGGTAAGGTTTTTACGATTATAGGGCGTGAGATTGCTGTGGCGGTGAAAGAGGGTGGCCCGGATCCCAACAACAATTTTAAGCTGGCCACTGTGATTGCCAAGGCCAAAGCCAACAATATGCCCAACGATACCATTGAGCGTGGTATCAAGAAGGCTGCAGGCGATGTGGGCAATGTGAACTATGAGTATGTGACTTATGAGGGATACGGGCCAAATGGAATCGCCATTATTGTGGATGCCCTCACCGATAACAAGAACCGCACGGCGGCTAATGTGAGGAGTGCTTTCACCAAGGGGCAGGGCAATGTGGGAACCCCCGGCTGTGTGTCTTTCATGTTTGACAAAAAGGGACAGATCATTATTGATAAGGAAGAGTGTGATATGGATGCTGACGATCTGATGATGACAGTGCTGGATGCCGGTGCGGAGGATTTTAGCGAGGAAGAGGACAGCTTCGAGGTGCTCACGGATCCGGACAGCTTCGAGGAGGTCCGCAAGAAGATGGAAGATGCAGGGATTCCCATGATGAGCGCGGAAGTGACTATGATTCCCCAGAAT
The DNA here is from genome assembly GCA_910586215.1 of uncultured Acetatifactor sp. Classification (GTDB taxonomy): domain Bacteria; phylum Bacillota; class Clostridia; order Lachnospirales; family Lachnospiraceae; genus Acetatifactor. Next base: position 181,897 of record CAJUGH010000001.1, read on the forward strand.
TATGTGACACTAACGGATGAAACCGCCTTGAAGAACCTGCAGAAGACTTTGGACATGCTGGACGAAGATGACGATGTGCAGGCGGTTTATCACAACTGGGAGGAATAGGATATAAGGCAGGATGCCGGGATGAAATAGGGACAGCAGTATGGATAACGGCATTCTATGGATAGCAGATGTGTAGGATAAGGTAGGGATGCATATGGACAAATTGGCAATCGTGGTGCCTTGTTATAACGAAGAGGAAGTACTGAAGATTGCTTCAGAGGCCCTTAGGGGGGTGCTGAAGGATCTGGTGGAAAAGGGGAAGATTGCAGCGGACAGTTTTATCCTGTTTGTAAATGATGGCAGCAAGGACCGGACATGGGAACTGATTGAGGAGGAACATGCAGCACACCCGGCTTCGGTGTATGGTGTGAAGCTGGCTGGAAATGTGGGACATCAGTTCGCATTGACGGCAGGGCTGATTACAGCAAAGGACATGTGTGATGTGACGGTCTCCATTGACGCAGATTTGCAGGATGATGTGGATGTAATCGAGGAGATGATCGACAAGTTCCATGGAGGCTGTGACATTGTATATGGGGTGCGCAAAGCCCGGAAAACGGATACCTTTTTCAAGCGTGTGACTGCCCAGGGGTTCTATAAGCTGATGGGAGCCATGGGCGTGAAGACGGTGTACAATCATGCCGATTTCCGGTTGATGTCCCAGCGTGCCGTGGAGGAGTTCTCCAAGTATAAGGAGACAAATCTTTTCCTGCGGGGCATGATGCCGTTGATTGGCTACCAGACTGACAGCGTATACTATGACCGCAAGGAGCGTGTGGCCGGGGAGTCCAAATATCCCCTGAAGAAGATGCTGGCCCTGGCTTTTAACGGGATCTCTTCCTTCAGCGTAAAGCCCATCAGCCTGATCCTGGGAGTAGGACTGTTTATCCTGTTCGTATCTGCCCTGGCCCTTGTCTATGCCTTGATCTCCTATTTTACAGGGCATGTGGTACAGGGATGGACCTCCTTGATCCTCTCGATCTGGTTCCTGGGAGGACTGCAGCTTCTGGCCATCGGCCTTGTGGGCCAGTATATCGGGAAGATATATATCGAAGTGAAGGGGAGACCCCGTTACAATATAGAGAAAGTGTTGACGGATCATGGTGTGGAAGAAGAACGCGGTTAGCTATCTGGCATGGCTGCTCTATACCCTGGCCATGGGAGGCATCCTGGTGGGACTGTCCAGGGTGCTGTGGGGGCAGGAACAGCCTCTCTTGTATGTAGGTCTGACGGCAGGGTATATCCTGGCGACAGGCCTGCTTGTGTTTCTGGCAAACCGGTTTCTGGGCAGCATACGGCTTCCAGGGGATGGGGGGAGGCGGCTGCTGGTGCTGGAGGGACTGGCTGTAGCATCGCTTCTTCTGGCAGGCCTTGTGCTGCGGATATGGCAGTTGGATCCAGCCATGGTGGGGGGAAGGGGATATTTCCAGGCAGCCATGGTGGCGGAAGGCAGCCAGATTCCCCAGGTGGTACACGGGGCCAGCTACTTTTACCTGCATCTGCTGCATCTGGTGTTCCGGTTTCTGGGGAACAAGATGGTCCTGGGGGCATGGCTCCAGATCCTGCTGCAGCTTGTAGGCGCCATACTGTTTTATGCTGCGGTGCGGAGGCTTGCAGGGGCATTGCCTGGACTGGTAGTCCTGGCGTTTCTGATGTGTTCGGACCATTGGATCCAGGGAATCCTGGAACTGTCACCGGAGATGTTTTATCTGTGTCTGTTTTCCCTGGGACTGGTGTGGGTGACAGCATGGATGGGCAGAAGGATCCGGATGCCCCTGGTATTCCTGGCCGGGGCATGGACCGGCCTTGTGGGCTATCTGGATGTGTCCGGTTTCCTTCTGGGGATATTCGCCCTTTTCCTGCCCCTGGCAGAGGAGGGAGAGATATCTGGCCGGGGCAGGAAGCTGGCCGTGGGGGCAGTGTATCTGACGGGCATCATACTGGGGTTTACAGGTTTTCTGGGGGCAGATGCCTTATGCAGTGGAAAAGGGTTCTGGAGTGTCCTTACGGCCTGGGGCACCCTGTACCAGCCAAAAGGGTATGTGCTGCCTGTGGCTGGCGGAGGACCCGGAGTGCCGCCAGGGATCCTGGTCCTGGCCGGACTCATGGGACTTGGCATATGGAGTTTCTGGTGCGGTGGAAGGGAAGAGCGGATGAGCGTGTGGATCCTGGCAGCCATGGGAGGCGCGGCCGCCAGTTGCTTCGGACTGCTGGTACCCCGGATGCCGGGATATGGCCTGCTGTATCTGTTTGGCTGTGTGCTGGCCGGCGTGAGCCTGGGGGAATGCTTCCGCAGGCCGGGGACGGTAGTTTTGGCGGCACAGGGCGGGGAGGAACAGACAGGAAGAGGGCATGTGGCTGCCCAGGTGGAGCCGGGCGTGGATCATATGCCTGGGACAGGGCACCATGCCGTCACAGCGGGCAGAGATGAAGAGGGACTATCGGGAACAGCCGGGAAAGAAAAGGACACAGAAGGCAAGGATACAGAAGGTAAGGACGCAGAAGAAAACAGGTCCGGGGAAGAAAATGCAGCGCAGGAGAAGGCTCCCAGGGTTAAGCTGATTGAGAATCCCCTGCCTCTGCCGAAGAAGCATGAAAGGCGCGTGATGGATTATGCCAGGCAGGTGTCCTTAGAGGAAGAAGAATATGACTTGTCCGTAGAGGACAGTGATGATTTTGATATTTTATAGGGATTAGGGACAATGTGGGGCCTGGCAGGATGTATGCCAGGCCCTTCTGGGGGTACGGCAGTTTTAAGCTTGTCTAAGCAAAAGTGATATTCAGTCCATGCCCATTTTCAAAAATCGCACCTCGCATCATACCTCGCGGTATCATGAGTGATCAGTAACGAAAGACTCCCCGGTCTGATATGAATGATTCCCACAAAAACGGGAAACCTATACAATAGCATGGTGGTTTTGGGAATATAAAGCAGATGCAGATAAAAGCCAGTAGCTGACAGGGAGGATCTGATGGAACAGGACAAATGCATGGAACAGAATACGTACACGGAGCAGGAGAAACATATGGGATACCAGGGGAAGGAGGACCGGACCAGCATGGACAGAAAAGAAGCCGGAAGCCGGGCAGGCAGCCAGGAGGGCTGGAATGGCCAGTCCCAGGAACCGGACAAGGAGGAGAAACGCAAGCAGGAAGAGCATCAGGAGGAGCGGATCGAGAAAACCGGCCAGGTGACACTGGACACAAACGGCAAGATGGGGAATATCCACTTAATCTCCATCATTGGGGAAGTGGAGGGACATGACAACCTCTCCAATAATTCCAAGACCACAAAGTACGAGCATATCCTGCCCAGCCTGGCAGCCATTGAGGACAGTAAGGATATCCAGGGGGTCCTGGTGCTGCTCAACACCATGGGAGGAGATGTGGAGGCAGGGCTGGCCATTGCGGAGATGATTGCCTCCCTAAGCAAACCCACTGTGTCCCTGGTCCTGGGAGGCAGCCATTCCATCGGGGTTCCCATAGCTGTGAGCACGGATTATTCCTACATTGTGCCCACAGGAACCATGGTGATCCACCCTGTGCGGATGAGTGGCATGGTGATCGGGGTTCCCCAGACCTTTGAATACTTTAAGCTGATCCAGGACCGTATCACAGGCTTTGTATGCAGCCACTGCAAGGTCAGCAAACAGGTACTGGAACAGCTTATGACAGAGACAGGGATCCTTACCAAGGATGTGGGTACCATCCTGGTGGGGGAGGATGCGGTAAAATATGGTATCATTGACGAGGTGGGCGGCATAGACAAGGCCATTGCCAGGCTCCATGAGATGATATCGTAACAGTTCAGCCAGCGCCATTCGAAAAACAGATGACAAGCTGGAATAAAAATGATATACTTATACCTATGCTAAAAGTAGAAGGGGTATGATGAGATGGCAGGTTCTACTGGAAGACGGTCTTCTTCTTCCAATCGGAAAGGTACAAAAGCAGGTAGCAGGAAAAAGCAGCAGGCAGTTTCCCAGGCACAACAGGATGGCGCCCTGTTCCATGAGATCGGGCTGATAGTCCTGTTTGTTGCCATGGTTCTTTTGTTCTGCTGCAATTTTGGCCTGATTGGGCCTGCAGGGGATGCGGTCAGCGGTTTCCTGTTCGGGCTGTTTGGATTTACGGCATATATTGTGCCCATATTGGTGTTTCTGGCAGCTGCTTTCTGGTTCGCAAATGAGGGAAATGGCAATGCCCTGCGGAAACTGGTTGCAGGGATTGTGTTGTTTTTCATGCTGGGAGTGGTGTGTGACCTGTTTGCCAAAGGGGCTGCCGGACTGGAAAAATATGATTTCGTGGCAATCTACGAGAACAGCCGCACTGGAAAATCGGGTGGCGGGATCCTGGCAGGCAGTTTAAGCTTCCTGTTACAGCATTACCTGGAGACCATTGGGGCTGTGCTGGTGGTATTGCTCTGCAGTGTGGTGAGCCTGATCCTTCTGACAGAGAAATCCCTGCTGGGCAGTGTGAAGAAAGGCAGCAGCCGTATGCGGGAACTGTCCAGGGAAGAGTCCATACGGCGCAGGGAGCAGAACCAGATACGCCGCAGGCAGCAGGAAGAAGTCCGGGCCAGGAAAGAAGAAGACAGGTTGCGCCGGGATGAGGAGAGAAGGCTTCGGGCTGAGGAGAAGGAGAACGAGAAGATCCTCCGCATGGAGAAGAAGGTGTCAGGGGTCATGCTGGACACAGCACTGGCCAGGCCAGAGGAAGGCAGGCACAGGGATGACATCCACGAGATCGTACTGGAAGGGCAGAAAGGAATGTCTCGAAAGACAGATGACGGTGGGATGGAAGAGATGGGAGCCGTTAAGGAGCCTGCCTTTGGCTTTGAGCGGATCCAGATCAGAAGTGTCCACCAGGTATCCATGGATCCGGGGATGGAAACCCAGGAAGAAGCTTCCGTGGAGGGAGAGATTGCCATGGAGGACGGAACATTGGCTGATGCAGGAACACTGGACGGCCAGGAGATGGCAGCGGGAGAAGGAATGTCCCTGGATGCTTATCTGCCAATGGAGGAAGATGAGGGAATATCTGTGGACCAGGGTATCTTCCTGGACCAGGGAATGTATATGGACATGGGGATATCCCCAGGGATGGATGCCTGTGTGGAGGACGGGATCTATGGGAATGGAACTTATGGGGAAGAGGAACTGTCCGCAAGCGCAGGACAGGATCCGGCCTGGGAAGAGATTCCGGTGACGGATTCTGTTCCAGCACCAGATGACTTTGATTTTTCCCACCAGGCCATCCGGATACATAAGGAAGGTACCCCGGAACCGGAAGGTGAACCCGGGCAGCTGCCAGACGTATCTTCCGGCAGCAGGATATCTGGGCAGGTGGGAAGCCCGGCGGAATATGTGGCTGATCCATCCCGGGAGCCAGGACCAGGAATGTCCCCGGATGTCATGAAGAAGCCAAGAGAATACCAGATTCCGCCCTTGTCCAGGCTGCAGAAGGGGGAACCTGTGACAGCCGACACTACCCGGGAACTGAAGGAGACAGCCATGCGTCTCCAGCAGACCCTGGCTACCTTTGGGGTGCGTGTGACCATTACGGATATCAGCCAGGGACCCAGTGTCACCAGGTATGAGTTACAGCCCGAGCAGGGGGTAAAAGTGTCCAAGATCGTAGGCCTGACAGATGATATCAAGCTGAACCTGGCTGCCACGGATATCCGGATCGAGGCCCCCATTCCAGGTAAGGCAGCCATCGGCATTGAAGTGCCCAACAAGGAGACCATGATGGTAGCCCTGCGTGACCTGTTGGAGAGTCCGGAATTCCAGGACTTCCCCTCCAACATTGCCTTTGCGGTGGGGAAGGATATCGCGGGTAAGGTAGTGGTGACGGATATCGCCAAGATGCCCCACATGCTGATAGCCGGCGCCACAGGTTCCGGCAAATCGGTCTGTATCAATACGTTGATCATGAGTATCCTGTACAAGGCCAAACCAGATGACGTGAAGCTGATCATGGTGGATCCCAAGGTGGTGGAACTGAGCATTTACAATGGGATTCCCCATCTGCTGGTGCCGGTGGTGACAGATCCCAAGAAGGCTTCTGCAGCCCTGCACTGGGGGGTCTCCGAGATGGAAGAGCGGTACCGGAAGTTCGCAGACCTCAATGTGCGCGACTTGAAGGGATATAATAAGAAGGTAGAGTCCATGAAGGAGGGCGGTGATGGGCAGGCCCCTGCCAAGATGCCCCAGATTGTCATCATTGTGGATGAACTGGCAGACTTGATGATGGTGTGTCCCGGGGAGGTAGAAGAATCCATCTGCCGGCTGGCGCAGCTTGCCCGGGCAGCAGGGATTCATCTGATCATTGCAACCCAGCGCCCCAGTGTGGATGTGATCACAGGACTGATCAAGGCCAATATGCCCAGCCGGGTGGCGTTCTCCGTATCCAGCGGCGTGGACTCCCGGACTATCCTGGACATGAACGGGGCAGAGAAGCTTCTGGGCAAGGGAGATATGCTCTTCTATCCCCAGGGGTATTCCAAGCCTGCCCGTGTCCAGGGAGCATTCGTGTCCGACAAGGAAGTGTCCGATGTGGTGGATTTCCTAAAGAACCAGACCCTGGGGAACACCTATGCGGAGGATGTGGAGGAGAAGATCCAGAATATGGATTCTTCCGCAGGAACTTTTGGGGCGGGGGGTGGATCGGAACTGGATGACTTGTTTGAGAAGGCAGGGCGGTTCATCATCGACAAGGATAAGGCTTCCATTGGCATGCTGCAGAGGGTGCTGAAGGTAGGATTTAACCGTGCGGCCAGAATCATGGATCAACTCTGTGAACTGGGCGTGGTGGGTGAGGAGGAAGGTACCAAGCCCCGGAAGATTCTGATGAGTCCGGAGCAGTTTGAACAGCTTCTGGAAGAGATATAGAAGAAAGGGATCATCATGGCGAAAACAGACATTGAGATTGCACAGGAAGCAGAACTCTGGCCCATCAGGAAAGTGGCAGAGGGGCTGGGCATCCAGGAGGAAGAACTGGAATGCTTCGGGAAGTACAAGGCTAAGCTGTCAGAAGAACTGCTGGAGCGGCTGCAGGATGAGCCAGATGGAAAGTTGGTTCTGGTGACGGCCATCAACCCTACCCCGGCGGGGGAGGGTAAGACTACCACCAGCATCGGTCTGGGACAGGCCTTTGGAAAGCTGGGGAAGAAGGCTGTGGTTGCCCTGCGGGAGCCATCCCTGGGTCCCTGCTTCGGAGTAAAGGGAGGGGCAGCCGGAGGCGGTTACGCGCAGGTAGTGCCTATGGAAGACTTGAACCTGCATTTTACAGGGGATTTCCATGCCATTACTTCCGCCAACAATCTGCTGGCAGCCCTTCTGGACAATCATATCCAGCAGGGAAATGCCTTGCAGATTGATACCAGACAGATAGTGTGGAAGCGCTGTGAGGACATGAATGACAGGGTCCTGCGCAATGTGGTAGTGGGCCTGGGCAGCAAGATGGACGGCGTGGTCCGGGAAGACCATTTTGTAATCACTGTGGCCAGTGAGATCATGGCCATCCTCTGCCTGGCAGAGGATATGAAGGATCTGAAGGAGCGCCTGTCCAGGATCATTGTGGCATACAATTATGCAGGAGAGCCGGTGACGGCAGGGGATCTCCAGGCAGTGGGTTCCATGGCTGCCCTGCTGAAGGATGCCATGAAGCCGAATCTTGTGCAGACCCTGGAACACACACCGGCCCTGGTACACGGGGGGCCATTTGCCAATATTGCCCATGGGTGCAATTCTGTGCGCTGCACCAGGGCTGCCTTGAAAATGGCGGATTATTGTATCACGGAGGCAGGATTCGGCGCAGACTTAGGGGCAGAGAAGTTCTTTGACATCAAATGCCGGATGGCAGGGCTGCAGCCGGATGCAGTGGTGCTGGTAGCCACGGTCAGGGCCTTGAAATACAATGGTGGGGTGGCCAAGGCAGACTTGAACCAGGAAGACCTGGAGGCACTTAAAAGGGGCATTGTAAATCTGGAAAAGCATATAGAAAATGTGCAGAAATACGGGGTACCGGTGGTGGTTACCTTGAATGCATTTGCGACTGACACAGAGGCAGAGATCGCCTTTGTAAGGGACTTCTGTGTGGCCAGGGGCTGTGAGTTCGCCCTGTCGGAAGTCTGGGAAAAGGGCGGGGAGGGTGGTATCGCCCTGGCCCGGAAGGTGCTTGCCACCCTGGAGGAGAAGGGAAGCCATTTCCATGTGCTTTACGAAGAGGATCTGTCCCTGGAGGAAAAGGTGGAGACCATTGCCGGGGAGATCTATGGTGCTGCCCACGTGAATTTTACACCAGCAGCTACCAGGCAGATGCAGAAGCTGACAGAGCTTGGGTTTGGCAGACTGCCTGTGTGCATGGCCAAGAACCAGTATTCCCTGTCGGACAATCCCAAGATGCTGGGACGCCCTGTGGGATTTGAGATTACCGTCCGGGAAGTCTATGTATCTGCAGGTGCCGGTTTTGTGGTGGTACTTACGGGGGATGTCGTGACCATGCCGGGGCTGCCGAAACAGCCGGCGGCATACAGGATTGATGTGGATGAGAAAGGTGTCATTACAGGTTTGTTCTAGAAGAGAGGGATTTGAAATATGAAGTGTCCTAATTGTGGCGCCGAGATGGCAGACAATACTTTGTATTGTGAGCAATGCGGTGAGGATATCCATATTGTGCCTGATTTTGAACCTGAATTAGAGCAGAATTTACAACAGACGATTATTGGCATCATGGAGGATCTCGGACAGGGAACAGACGAAGGCAGGGAAGCTAAGGAGCAGGAATGCAAGGAAGAATGGGAAGAGGAGGATGAAGAAGAGGACGGGGAAGACGAGGATTTCTATTATCAGCGTCCTCGGAAAAAACATCTGATATGGAAGATTCTGTTGGGACTTCTTCTGGTGGCCCTGTGTGTGACAGGAGTCCTGGGTGTGCGGGCCTACCGTTACAATTCCCTGGACTACCAGATTAAGGCGGCGATACAGAATGTCAGACAACAGCAATACGACAAAGCGATTGCTTGTTACAACAGAGCAATTGAACTTGACAGCACGGACATCGAGTTGCGGTTTGGGCTTGCAGAAGTGTATCTGCAGAAAAATAATAAGGTGGAATATGAATATCTCCTGCGGGATATTGCCAGGGATCCGGATGCCACTACAGAGCAGTTGGACCGGGCCTATGGAAAGCTGATTGCTATCTATCGTGACAGGAAGGATTACCAGACCATCAATGACCTGCTCTTAAACAGCGGGAATGAGCAGATGATCTCCACCTACCAGAATTACATTGCCAGGCCTCCGGAATTCAGCGTCAACGAGGGATATTATACCAGTATACAGCCGCTGAAACTGACGGCATTTGGGACGGGGAAGATCTATTATACCATGGATGGCAGTACACCGGATGAAACCAGTCCCCAGTACACGGCCCCCATCTTGTTAGAGGACGGGGATTATATCGTGAAAGCTGTGTTCATCAATGAAAACGGCACCGTCAGCGATGTGGAGGAGAAAGAGTACCACATTGAGAACGATGAGATCCTGGCGCCGGAACTCAGTGCAGGCAGCGGGACTTACTACAGTCCCACATACATAAGGGTACTCAGTGATACGAAAAATGTGTATTACACCACGGATGGATCCAATCCCACATATGCTTCCAATGTGTATACCGGGCAGATTCCCATGCCCCTTGGCCGTTCTACTTACAAATTCGCCCAGATCGTGGACGGGGTGACTGGAACGGTGACAGAGCGGAATTATGAACTGGTCCTTGGCACGGATCTGACACCGGAACAGGCGGTGGCTGCCGTGGCAGCCTATTCCCTGGCCAGCGGCAAGATACGGGACGAGGCCGGACATTTTGACGACACGAATGCCCTGTATCTTTACGAATACTTGTATGTGGCGAATATCAATAAACAAGGCGACTACTATGTGATCGTAGAGGTTCTCTGTGCGGAGGATGGTACCTTGACCAGGACAGGGAGTGCATACGGGGTAGAGGTCTATACAGGAGAACTGAAAAAGGTACTTCGGGACGAGCAGGGACGCTTGACCCTGGAAGAAATAGAAGCAAATACAAATTCCCAGGAAGGGGAGAGTCCCCAGGGAGGGGAATAGAGAGGTGGATTATGTATAAGATTACCAGGAAAAGAGAATTGACCACGAACATTTATCTCATGGATGTGGCGGCGCACAGGGTAGCCAGGTCCTGTCAGCCGGGACAGTTTGTCATAGTGCGGATGGACCAGTCGGGAGAGAGAATTCCGCTGACCATATGCGATTATGACAGAGAGAAGGGAACAGTCACCATTGTGTTCCAGTGCGTGGGTGCAGGCACCCAGATGATGGCAGGACTGGAGGAAGGGGATTCCTTCCAGGATTTTGTGGGTCCCCTGGGCTGTCCCTCAGAACTGGTACAGGAAGACCTGGCAGCACTTAAGGAGAAGAGGATTCTCTTTGTGGCTGGCGGCGTGGGGGCAGCCCCGGTGTATCCCCAGGTAAAGTGGCTCCATGAGCATGGGGTGGCAGCCGATGTGATTGTGGGCAGCAAGACCAAAGACTTGTTGATCCTGGAGGAGGAGATGAGGGCAGTGGCCGGGAATCTCTATATCACCACGGATGATGGGTCCTATGGCAGAAGCGGCATGGTGACACAGACCATCAAGGACCTGGTGGCAGAGGGAAAACAGTATGATGTATGTATCGCTATCGGCCCCATGATTATGATGAAATTTGTATGTCTCCTGACCAGGGAACTGAATCTTCCCACTGTGGTGAGCCTGAATCCCATTATGGTGGATGGCACGGGGATGTGCGGTGCCTGCCGCGTGACCGTGGATGGCAAAGTAAAATTTGCCTGTGTGGACGGCCCGGAGTTTGACGGCCATGCCGTGAACTTTGACGAGGCTATGAGACGCCAGCAGATGTACAAGACCCAGGAGGGAAGAGCCATCCTGAAGCTGCAGGAGGGTGATACCCACCATGGCGGTTGTGGGAATTGTTAAGTGTGAAAGGTGAAAAATAAAATCTGACGCGGGGGAACAGGTATGCGGGTTCAGACAAGGATTATGAGATTGATTTTAGGTGTGCAGATGGCCCTGTACAGTTTCGGCTGTCAGCCAGGAAACGGATTATCTGAAAGAAAATAAAGGTGCAGAATACAAGAATATGGAGGGTCGTAATAGATGGACGTTTTTAAAAAGATTCCTGTGAGGGAGCAGGATGCCAAAGAACGTGCTGCCAATTTTGAGGAAGTATGTCTGGGATATGACAAGGAGGAGGCCATGAACGAGGCTTCCAGATGTATCAACTGCAAGAATGCCCAGTGTGTGAAAGGCTGTCCCGTGGCCATTGATATTCCGGCTTTTATCCAGAAGGTGAAGGAAGGAGAGATCGAGGAGGCATACCAGATCATCAGCAAGGCCAGCGCCCTTCCTGCAGTGTGTGGCCGGGTATGTCCCCAGGAGAGCCAGTGTGAGGGAAAATGTATCCGTGGTATCAAGGGAGATCCCATCTCCATCGGCAAGCTGGAGCGGTTCGTGGCAGATTGGGCCAGGGAGAACGGGATCAAACCGGAAGGAGCCGTGGAGCAGAAGGGGAAGAAGGTTGCGGTGATTGGTTCCGGTCCGGCAGGCCTTACCTGTGCCGGAGACCTTGCTAAGATGGGATATGAAGTGACAATATTTGAGGCCCTGCACGAGCCGGGGGGCGTGCTGGTCTATGGCATTCCCGAATTCCGTCTTCCCAAAAGCGAAGTGGTGGCCAAAGAGATCGAGAATGTGAAGGCCCTGGGCGTGAAGATTGAGACCAACGTGGTGGTGGGAAAGGCTGTTACCATTGATGAACTGATCCAGGAGGAAGGGTTTGAGGCCGTGTTTATTGGTTCCGGTGCAGGACTTCCCAAATTCATGGGAATTCCCGGAGAGAATTCCAACGGTGTATTCTCTGCCAATGAGTACCTTACCAGGAGCAATCTGATGAAAGCTTTTGACAGGGATTCCAACACCCCTATTATGGAGAGCAGGAAGGTGGCTGTGGTAGGCGGCGGCAATGTGGCCATGGATGCTGCCAGGACGGCCCTTAGGCTGGGGGCAGAGGTACATATTGTGTACCGCAGGAGTGAGGAGGAACTGCCAGCCAGGGTGGAGGAAGTCCACCATGCCAAGGAGGAAGGAATCATCTTCGATCTTCTGACCAATCCTGTGGAGATCTACGCAGATGAGAAAGGCTGGGTCACAGGCATGAAATGCATCCGGATGGAACTGGGTGAGCCGGATGCATCCGGGCGCAGGCGGCCAGTGGAGGTGCCCGGCTCTGAGTTCGTGATGGAACTGGATACGGTGATCATGTCTCTGGGAACATCCCCCAATCCTTTGATTTCCTCTACCACGGAAGGCCTGGAGACCAACAAATGGAAATGTATCGTGGCCCAGGAAGAAGACGGTAAGACAACCAAGGAGGGTGTCTATGCCGGAGGCGATGCCGTTACCGGAGCTGCCACGGTGATCCTGGCTATGGGTGCCGGGAAGGCGGCAGCCAAAGGGATAGACGAGTACTTGAGCGGCAGGTAATCCCGGCAGCCATAGCCTGGGAGAGGTGCCGGGCGAGAGGTACTGGAAAGACGGCGAAAGAGATTACAGATATCTGGGAACAGATGAGGAGGAACCATATGGTAAGACATATCGTATTGTGGAATTTTGTGGAGGGTCTATCTGACACAGACAAAAAGGAAGCCGGACAGAAGATGAAGGAACTGTTAGAGCCGATCAAGGAACTGGTTCCCGGGGCAGTGAAGATAGAGGTGTTGCAGAATGCTCAGCCTACCAGCAACCGGGAGGTGGCCCTTGTCTCCGAATTTGAGACAGTGGGTGCCCTGCTGACATACCAGAATCATCCGGCCCACGTAGAAGCGGGAAAATATGTGAGAAGTGTCACCTGTGACAGGGCCTGTATGGATTACGAATACTGATGACAATCTTCCGGGTCTGTCTGTGAGGCAGGAGGACAAGGCCGTCCAGAAGGGCAGGTAGATACCGGATACCCCAGAAAAGGGAGGTAGACAGTATGCCATGGTGTCCAAAATGCAAAAACGAGTATAGGGAAGGGTTCCGTGTATGTGCCGACTGCGGCTGTGAACTGGTGGAAACCTTGCCGGAAGAGAAGCATCCTCTGACCTTCGGCACAAAGGAAGAGATGACCAGGCTGGCGGAATTCCTGGAATACAGCGGGATAGACGGCGTGGAAATCCGGTATGATGGGACGGAGGATAGCTATGATCTGTCTGTCTTGGACCAGGATCTGGAAAAGGTGGCAGCGCTGCTACGGGTATTCCTGGTGAAGGAGCGGGAGCAGAAGGCAGTCTGTGCGGCAGGTATGACAGGGGAAGATGCAAAAGGGGAAGATTCTTCCTGCCTGGAAGAGTACAGGGCAGCAGAAAGCCAGGGGACTGGGAACTTTGGGACGCAAGATTCCGGGACAGATAGCCAGGAGACCGGGATGGCAGGTGCCCAGGAGGCAGGCAAAGCCGGGGCAGAGGAATCCAGGGACAATGCGTCACAGAAACTCCAGGAAGCAGACACTGTCCCCAGGACTCCAGGAAGTTCATCCCTGTACCAGGACAGTTCCCAGAAGGCAGATGACAACAGATCCTCTGCCTGGGTCCTCACCATTACGGGAGTACTGGGTATCGCGATAGTCGTGCTTGGTTTTCTGGAGGTACTTCCCTTCCAGATTGGCAATCCCTACCTGGTCTATGGTGTCATGGGCGTCATCTTCCTTCTCTTCGTGATTGCAGGCATCATATCCATGAAAAACGCAAAATTTTTTGCCAAAAAGGCAGAATCCGAGAATTCCCTGCGCAGTACACTGCTTGGCTGGTGCAGGGATAACTTGAAGGCAGGGGAAATAGACGAGGAACTCTCCTGCGTGTCTGAGCCGGAAGAAGTGAAGTATTTCAACAGGACAGCTTATATCAAGGAGAAGCTGAACCGCCAGTTCATGAACCTGGACCAGGATTTCCTGGACCAGTTGGTGGATGACCAGGTCTATGAGATGGTTTTCGGGGAAAGTGGTGAATCATAAGGGGATATTGGTGAAAAGGATCTGTCCAGGTCTCTGTGACAGTTTCCAGGTAGGTCTAGGGCTAACTCACTTTTACGGGGCTGACCGGTGAAGTGAGGGCAAGACAGCATACCAGGGAACATGGGGGCCTGGTTTCTTTTTCTACCATTGTTTGTGCCGCTGAAGTGGCATGTTTGGAAGTTTGGAAGTAAACTTCTAAAAGGAATGGATGTCCAAAGAGGAGGTATATATCCTCTAATGAAACGGACAGGGGGATATATGAAGATTACCATATTGTGTGTGGGGAAGATCAAGGAAAGCTTCTACAGGGAGGCTGTAGGGGAATATGTCAAGCGTCTGGGCAGGTATTGTAGTCTGGAGATCCTGGAGGTAGCTGATGAGAAGACCCCGGATGGGGCCAGTGCAGCACAAGAAGATCAGATCAAGGAGAAGGAAGCTGACAGGATATTGTCAAAAATTCCAGAAGGTGCCTATGTGTATACCCTGGAGATCCAGGGGAAGCGTTATTCTTCTGAGCTGTTTGCAGATGCCATTCACAAAGTAGGACTGGGTGGACGAAGCCATATAGTCTTTGTGGTCGGCGGTTCCCTGGGGCTTCATGAGAAGGTGTTAAGGCGCTCTGACCAGGCAGTGAGTTTTTCGGATATGACTTTTCCACACCAGTTGATGCGGGTGATATTGTGTGAACAGATTTACCGGGCTTACCGAATTCTGCATGGGCAGCCGTACCATAAGTAAGGGCGAAATATTCCAGAACAATTCCGAAGAAAGGCGGCCGGGAACAACAAAAAAGCTGGCTGAAACAGGAAAAGAGGGAAAACGGATGAAAGAATTGCGAAAACCTCCAAAGCTCTGCAGAGGAGATACCATTGCGGTGGTCAGCCCCTGCCATGGCTGGGCCGGAGATGCCAAGATTCGTTGGAAATACCAGCTGGGTGTTACATATCTGCAGGAGACAGGGCTGAAGGTGCTCCCTGCGCCGAATGCGCTTCGGGGCTCTGCTTATCTGTCTGAAAACCCAGAAGCGCGGGCAGAAGACATTATGTGGGCATTTGAAAATGCCGATGTGAAAGCCATTATTGCCAGTGTGGGAGGTAATGACAGTATAAGAATCATACCCTATATTGAGTCATCCCGAATCCGTACTTACCCCAAAATATTCATAGGTTATTCTGATGTTATGAATTTGCATATCCTCGCCTATCATTGTGGTTTGTCTTCTTTTTACGGCTGTAATCTGTTATCTCCCTTGGCAGAAGCACAGGGCTGGCACCCATATAGCAGGAAGTGGTTTGAAAAGGTGCTTTTTTCTGATTCAGAAATAGGTGTAATTGAACCTTCAAAGGAATGGACCTACGAAGAGGTGGATTATTTCGATCCGCTTCACAGGCGTACTTATTATCCGAACAATGGATATGAACTTATTCAAGGAGAGGGAACGGTGAAGGGCAGGCTGTTTGGCGGTCATACCGGACTGAAGGAGCTGGAAAATACGCCGCTGGCACTTGATGCAGAGGATTTTAGGGATACCATTCTTTTTTTGGAAGATATTCCCGAGTTCTTTACGCCTTTGGCCATTGAGGATTTCCTAAGGTGGCTTGATAGAATCGGAGCACTGGGAGAAATAAACGGAATGATTCTGGGAAAAGCAAGTGAAAATACCACCTTTACCAGACAGAAGGAGACAGTAAGAGATGTGTTATCCCAATTGGGACAGGGGAAGCTTCCGGTTATTTATGGAGTGAATTTCGGACATTCTTCTCCTGTCTGTGTTCTGCCATATGGGGCAGAAGCGGAAATAAATTGCGAAAAAATTTCCTTTTCCATTTTGGAAAGCGGTGTATTGTAGGGCATAAGCGAATAGATGTCTGTCAGCATGGCGGGCAGGTTGTTTTATGCTTGGCTTTGCTCAAAGTATAAACAAAGGCTGGTCAAATGATAAAAAATATTGTGTCACCGATGAGAACGGTACAAAGTATCTTCTACGGATTTCTGATATCACGCAACACGATGTCAAACAGTCCGAATTTAACAGGATGAAAATGGTTTCCGCACTCGGAGTACCCATGTGCCGGCCAATCGAATTTGGCATATGTACGGAGGGTGTTTACTCCATTCAGAGCTGGATTGACGGCGAAGATGCCGAAGCAGTTATCTGCGGCTATTCTGACACGAAGCAGTATGCATATGGCCTTGAAGCGGGCCGGATTCTCCGCAAAATTCATTCCATACCGGCTCCGGCAAAGCAGGAGGACTGGGCATCTTGTTTTCAGAGGAAACTGGATCGCAATATCCAAAAGTACAGAGAGTGTCCCGTCAAGTATGAGAATGGACAGGCGTTTATAGATTACATAAATGAGAACCACCATTTGTTGAAAAACAGGCTGCAGGTATACCAGCATGGCGATTACCACATTGGAAACATGATGATATGCAATGGGCGGCTTCACATCATTGACTTTAACCGGAATGATTATGGGGATCCATGGGAGGAATTTAACCGTATCGTGTGGTGCGCACAGAGATCTCCGCTCTTTGCATCCGGAATGGTAAATGAATACTTTGACAACGAAGCCTCTCAGAATTTCTGGAAGCTGCTTGCGCTATACATTTCCAGCAATACTCTTTCATCTGTATACTGGGCGATACCTTTTGGGCAGGAGGAAGTGGATACGGTGCTTGGGCAGGCCAAAGAGGTCTTGGAGTGGTATGACAATATGCAGAATATAATACCTGCTTGGTATGTGAAAACAGCATCACCCGCTATTATATTGCGGAAGAAAACCTGGTGGGCAGAGTAAAGAAGCGAAAAGCGGATTATGATCTGATGTCGGCTGTTATGATTTGCCTTGGGAGAGAGGAAGATTCAGGCACAGACTTATTAAAACTGTTGAATGTACTTCTGTCCACGGAGTTAGGCTCGGAGGATAAGTGCCAGATGAACTGGATAAAATTTTGTTTTAGGATTTGAAAGAAGATATAGGATATTTTGACGATATTTGTGCTACTTTCTTAGGAGTTTACGCACTTGGGAGTGTTATTATGGAAGGAAGGGCATAATATGTATATCAGGAAAGCAAAACGTACAGACGCAAATGATTTAAAGATTTTATATTTTGAACATCTGACACACTTCCCGCCCAAAGAAGAGCAGGATATGTTTTCATGGGAACAACTTCTTGATAAGTTTGAGAAGGATGAGAACATGCATTTATTGGTGATAGAAGAAGACGGGAAAGTAGTTTCATCTGTACAAATGGCAATCATTGAGAGCCTGACACATAATATCAGACCCTTTGCAGTCATTGAGAACGTTGTGACACGTGCGGACTACAGAAACAAGGGATATGCATCGGCATTGCTGGAGAAAGCATCAGAAATAGCCAGAGAACACAGATGCTATAAGGTTTTTCTGGAAACCGGTTCAAATAAAGAGAGCACCTTAAATTTTTACAGAAAGAACGGGTTTGAAATAGATCAGAAACATTCCTGCTTGAAAAGACTGTGATGCGATATGCGCTGAGATGGTGGTACACATCCAAACTTTTGGATTATGGGGATAGGTTTTCAACTTATTGTATTTTGCCGGAACACTGTGTATAATAGGAATGGAAAATACAGCGTTTTCCAGCAGATTTTTTTGAAGGAAGGCAGTCAGAGGAATGAAAAACATGGTAGCCACGCAGACAAAATGGGAAGAATTAAGCATATCCAACGACTTCCTGTTTGGGAAGGTCATGCAGAACCCGGAACTGTGCAAAGAGTTATTGCAGAGGATTCTCCCGGATTTAAAGATTGACCGTATTGAATATCCAGAACTGCAGAAGAGTATCAATGTAGATATGGATGCCCATAGCGTCAGACTGGATGTGTATGTAAAGGACGACAGGGAGACGGTTTACGACATAGAAATGCAGGTCAGTGATACAAAGGAACTGCCAAAGAGAAGCAGATATTATCAGGGAATGATTGACCTGCAGCTTGTGGATGCAGGTCAGCATTATAAAAAGCTGAACAAAAGCTATATCATATTTATCTGCCCCTTTGATTTATATGGGAAAGGGCGGCATATCTATACCTTTGAAAATATCTGTAAAGAAGACAACAGTATTTCTATGGGGGATGAAGCCTTAAAGATATTTCTGAACGCAGATGGGACAATGGATGATGTCAGCAGGGAGTTAAAGGCATTTCTGGACTATGTGGCAGGGCAGAAGCCGGAGGATTCCTATGTTGAGAAACTGGAAGAAGCTGTGCAGGAAGCCAAGAAAAACAGGGAATGGAGGCATGAGTATATGACTTTATTGATGCGAGACCAGGAGAATGTGGAAAAAGGGGAAGAACGTGGAGAAGAAAGACTGGCTACACTGATATTGATATTAAATGATGGTAATAGGTCATCAGATGCTATTAGGGCATTACAAGATAAAGAATATCGTCAGAAACTTTATGTGGAATATCACCTTATCTAAGAACAGGAGTATAACAGGGCAGAGCATTTCAAGTGTTCTGTCTTGTTTGACAGAATAATACAGGGATATTTTTCGCACTTAGGCATGCTATGGGTCGCCGTACCATAAGTAAAGGCGAAATTGTATACAGTTGCAGGAGGCAGAACAGGGATAATATATGTGCTGTTTTCTCAGGAGTATACGCACTTGGGAGTGTTATGGAGAACCATACCATATATGACGGCGAAAAGGCAGATGGATTGTATAAGACAAAACCGAAAGATGTTTGAAAGGAAATCAAAATGGAAATAAAACCGATTGAAACTTCAAGGCTTCTATTGCGGGGTTTTATAAAAGAAGATGCACTATGGGCCTATAGTATATGGAATGACCCTGAGATGGGTAAATATTTACTTGACGAGTCAAAAGAAGAGATTGACCTTGGATATATAAAAGAATTAGAGGTACTTGGAGAAGACGAAGAGTGCTGTTATTTAATTCCGGTGTTGAAAGGCTCAAAGCAGCGTATAGGAACCTGCAGCTTTATGATTAGTGAAGATAAAAGAATCTATGATATTGCTTATTGCGTACATAAGGATTTCTGGTGTCAGGGATATGCCACTGAAATAGCGCAGGGAATGATTGAGTATGCACGTACCCAAGGTGCAGAAAAAGTTACTATTTGGGTTAACAAAGAAAATGTTCCCTCAAATCGTGTTGCGGTGAAATGCGGTGGAAGAATTGTCACTGAAAAAACATATAAAAAAAGAGGCACCGATATTAGCATGGAAGAATATTTATATGAGGTTTTGCTTTAGTCTTTTGGAGAAAGGGTGATTCATGGACACAGTAACAAAGAAACAATATTTAGAAAATCCATGCCGCGCATCGTCTATCCCATATTGGAAAGCAGTCAGTATCTCCATTCCAGATAATATGAAAATTTTACATGACAGTGAGTTCAATACAGAGTTGCTGAAGCGATATATAGATGAACCATACTTTCGTTTGCAGCATCATATGCTGGAAGTGAAGCCTGTGTCATTGCCAGAGGGCTATTCTCTTTATAAATCCTCTCTGCCCGAATTTGTGGAGCATATTAACAGTTGTTATGAAAACATTGGTATTGCAATGTCGGAAATGCAGGATTATTTAACCAGAAGACAGTATAGTTCAGAACTTTGGCTGGCTGTCAGAGATGATGATAAAGGAAAAATTGTAGCAACTGGGATTGCCGAACTGGACCGTGAGATTGGAGAGGGTGTATTGGAATGGGTTCAGATATCAAAGGATTATCGTAGACGTGGATTAGGGAGTTATCTTGTGTTAGAGTTGTTGTGGAGAATGAGAAAAGCGGCGAGATTTGTTACGGTATCAGGAAAATGCGAAAATGCCGATAATCCAGAAGGATTATATCGAAAATGTGGTTTTTGCGGTGACGATGTGTGGCATGTTATGCGAGAGCGAGAGTAAACTGCTTTCGTAGAATAAAAGGAGTCTTAATAAAAAATGGTTCAGAGCGACATGTGGATAAGAGAATACCAGGGGCCGGATTGTAAGGTTCTGGCGAAGCTTTTTTATGATACGGTCCACAGGGTGAATGCCAGGGACTATACGGAAGAGCAATTGGACGTATGGGCCACAGGATGGGTGGACCTGGAGGAATGGGACCGGTCCTTTCGGGAACATTACAGCATTGTTACCGTTGAGGGGGACGTTGTCGTGGGATTCGGGGATATAGACAGGACAGGTTATCTGGACCGTTTATATGTCCATGTGGATTACCAGGGCAGAGGGGTCGCCACGGCTATCTGCAACCGGCTGGAACAGGAGATCCCGGGGAACATCGTCACCCACGCCTCTGTCACGGCAAGGCCCTTTTTTGAAAAAAGAGGCTATAGGGTGGTTAAAGAACAACAGGTGGAGCGGCAGGGGATTTTACTTACAAATTATGTGATGGAAAAAGACCGGTAAGGCTGTGGCCTTAGGGATTCCCACGGAAAGAGGACATATGAAAAAGGCGATTGATTTTATGAAAAAAGAAGCAGTGCTTTGTGTGGCATTGCTGTTAGCCCTTCTGTCAGCCTGTATCGTGCCGCCGGATCGGGGGTATGCGTCATACATAGATGTGCGGACGCTGGCAATCCTGTTCTGTTTGATGAGTGTCATGGCCGGATTGCAGAAGATAGGGGTATTCGGATGGATTGCCAGGAGGCTTTTGGGAAAAGTAAAAGGTTCCCGTGGCCTTGTGCTGGTGCTTTTGCTGCTGAGCTTTTTCTCCAGCATGCTGATTACCAATGATGTGGCGCTGATCACCTTTGTGCCTTTTACCTTTACCGTGCTGGCCATGACCGATGGGGAACAGAGGCAAAGGCTGGCCCTGCCCCTGGTGGCCATGCAGACCATAGCCGCCAACCTGGGCAGCATGCTGACGCCCATAGGAAATCCCCAGAACCTGTATCTCTATGGCAGGGCCGGGATGTCCCTGGGAAGCTTCCTTGCGCTGATGCTGCCCTATACAATGGTTTCGCTGGTCTTTTTGCTGGCCTGGGGAGTGGTCCTGGGCAGAGGATGTGCTGATGGGCACAAGCCCCTGGCAGAAGGGCTTGAAGCAGGGGAGGCAGGGTTTTTGCGGTCAAAGGCAGACTTGCTTTCACTGTGGATCTACCTGGCGCTGTTTTTGCTCTGTCTGCTGACGGTGGCCCATGTGCTGCCCTGGCAGATGGTACTGGGAAGCGTCCTGGCGGCGGTGGTGTTCCGGGACAGGAAACTATTGGCGAAGGTGGACTATTCGCTGCTGCTGACATTTGTGGGATTCTTTATCTTTATCGGGAATGTAGGGAGGATTCCGGCTTTCCGGGATTTCCTGCAGAAGGTGGTAGCTGGCAGGGAGGTGTATGCCGGCATCGCTGCCAGCCAGGTTATCAGCAACGTGCCTGCGGGGCTGCTGCTGTCGGGTTTCACGGAGGATTATGGGAGGCTTGTGGTGGGCGTGAATCTGGGCGGGCTTGGGACGCTGATTGCCTCCATGGCCAGTCTGATTTCCTACAAATATGTGGCAAAGGAAGAGGGTGCCCGCAAGGGAGCATATATCGCTGTTTTCACGGTGAGCAATATCTGCTTTCTGGCAGTGCTGGTGCTTTTTGACGGATTGTGGAGGCATTTTTTCCAGGGTTAAGGCGAAGGCTGCCTGACAGAATAGCATATGAGGATTTTCACATTTGGGTGTAATAGGGAGGAATACACTATGGGCGATATCATGGAATTTGCTGACAGGGAAGCATTTAGAAAATGGCTTTCAGACCATTGTATGTCAAATGAAGGCGTGTGGCTATTGTTTGGGAAGGCGGGTGGACCTAAGACAATAAAGGCCGGGGAGGCGCTTGAAGAAGCTCTCTGTTTTGGATGGATCGATGGACAGATGCAGAGCATGGACGATAAAACATACAAGAAATATTTTTCCATGCGCAGGGAAAAGAGCAAATGGTCAGAGAAGAACAAAGCATTGGCAGAGAGCCTGGAAGAACGGGGACTTATGACTGATTTCGGCAGGAGGAAGATAGTGGAAGCCCGGGAGAACGGTCAGTGGGATGCACCGAAGCCTACGGCGGTCACAGAGGAACAGATCGCGTGTCTGGCCGCATTGCTGGAAAGATACGAGCCTGCCCATACTAATTTCCAGGCTATGTCCATGTCGGTCAGGAAAACATATACGCGGGCGTATTTTGATGCAAAGACAGATGCCGGACGGGAAAAGCGGATTGCCTGGATGGTGGACAGGCTCAATAAGAATCTGAAGCCTATGTAGGTTGTGGCGACAGGGCAAAACTATAGTGTAATCAGGGAAGTCCCGTGAAGGAGGAGGCTTGTGAAACCAACCAACAGACAACCATTATTTATTATTACAGGTGCATCATGTGTGGGGAAATCTACTCTTTGCGAGCAATTGTTCATCCATGAAAAAGACTATATTGTCATGGAAAGCGATCTGCTGTGGAATGAGGTGTACAATACGCCAGGCGATGATTATTGTGCTTACCGCCGCTTGTGGATGAGAACATGTGCCTGCATTTCCCAGATTGGAAAGCCTGTTGTTTTATGCGGATGTGCGGTTCCGAAGCAATTTGAGAACCATCCGGAAAGAGAGTGGTTCTCGGATATATACTATCTTGCAGTGGTCTGCGAGGATACGGCCCTGGAAGAGCGTATGCGCAATGGCCGGAGGGTGACGGATGAAGACTGGATAAAAAGTTTCCTTTCATTCAATGGCTGGCTGAAGGAAAACGCTGCCATGACTTCGCCGCCTGTCACCTTGCTGGATACCTCTGGCCTTTCACCAGAACAGGCTTCAGAAATGGCACATCATTGGATTACTGGGAAAATGGGAAAACATGAACTCCAGGAAAGGGCAAAAGGGGCCATCTAGGAGGAGGGCAGGGAGATGGAGCAGAAAGTGAAGAGGATAGCATTTCGTTTTGGAAAATTTGGGAAATTTGTGCCGCTCATTGTAGCGGCTGCCATGATCCTGTGGGCAGCATTCAGCCAGTCCAATGTGAACGGATATGTGCTGGCTTTTTTCGCAGCACTGGTGGCAGGGGTTCTTTTTGTAAAGGATGAAAAGGCATACGGGGAAGCATTGGTATATGGATTAAGCAAGCCCATGTTCGGGGTGATTGTGATGGCAGTGATACTGGCTGCGATTTCGGGTAAGCTGATTTCGGCCAGCGGTGTGGTACAGACCATTGCAGCCTATGTGGTGGCGGCAGGCTTCACAGGCAAGCTTTTTGTGGCGGCTTCCTTCCTTATCACCTGCCTGCTGGCCTTTGCAACAGGAACTTCGGTGGGAACCTATTTTGTGGTGATCCCGATTCTGTTCCCGGTGGGAGTGATGGCGGGGGCAGCGCCGGAATATATGATCGGTGCCATTGTGTCGGGGGCGGCCTTCGGTGATAACCTGGGACCTATCTCGGACACTACCATCGCTTCCTCTGCCACACAGCATGCGGATCTTGGTACCGTGGTGAAGACCAGGATGCGTTACAGCCTGCCTGCAGCGGCGGGTGCCCTTGTGCTGTTCCTGCTGTTATCCAGGACAACAGAGGCGGGGGAGGCAGCCACGGTGGCAGCTGGTGAGGCGCATCCGCTCAGCCTGGTCATGCTGGTGGTGCCTGCGGTGATTATCGTCCTGTGTCTGATGAAAAAGCACTTGATTACTGCCCTTTCCTGGGGGATCCTGGTGGGGATTGCTGCAGGACTGCTTTCTGGTATATACACGGTGGATAAGCTCATTTCCTTTCCTGGTGGATTTGCCGTGTCCGGGGCTATCATAGAGGCCATCACGGGAACCGCAGGTACGGTGGCTATGCTGATTGCAGTATTCGCCCTTCTTGGGGTAGTGGAGCGCAGCGGTCTCTTTGAGGATGTAGGAGTGTTCCTGTCCCGCTTTGCAAAGAGTGAACGCAGCACAGAGATAGCCATTGTGCTTTCCGCGGGGATATTGAGTATGGTGACAGGGGTCATTTCCGTGGCAATTGTGGCTCTTGGGGACCTGGTAAATGAGATCGGGGAGAAAGCGGGGGTATACCGGTACCGCCGGGCCAACCTGCTGGACTGTACAGGATGCGTATTCTGCTTCCTGGCTCCCTGGACAGTGCACTGTGTGATCCCGGCCCAGCAGTCTGCCCAGTTCGGGGAAGGCTTTGCGGTGACGCCTGCATCCATCCCCCTGGTGAACTTTTATTCCCTTTGTATGCTGGGGATCCTGGCAGTGGCGGTGATGACCGGATATGGCAGGAAACATTAGGACAGCCTGGATCAGGAAGATCTTTATAAATGGCAGGAGAGAATCGCTCTATCTGTATTGGTTTCATTTCCCTGTGGGTCGATCTGTTACTGCTTATTGTGACGCAGAAAGATGCTTTCACGCGCTTTTTATGTGACAAATCCGAGATGAATTCCGGATAGAAAATCCGAGAGATAAATATATGTGGCCTGTTAGCTCGAATTATGATAAAATACAGGTGAAAGCGGGGTAAGACAATGATTATGGATACTACCATAGCAAAGAATATCCGTGTAGCAGATGAGAAAGCCAGTTATGATGCAGCCTGTAAGCGGCTTTTGTCGGAGAAGATTATTCTGGCATGGATTATGAAGAACTGCCTGGAAGAATACCGGGACTGTGATGTAGATGAGATTGCGGAGATATATATTGAAGGTACACCACAGGTGGGAGAAGTGGCAGTTGCCCCGGATGAATCCAATCGTACTTCCAGGATACAGGGAACCGGAAGTGAAGATACGTCTGTGACGGAGGGAACAATCACCTATGATATCCGATTCCTTGCAACGGCCCCTGTATCCGGGGAATGGATTCGTTTGATAATCAATCTGGAAGCCCAGAATGATTTTTACCCAGGTTATCCGTTGATAAAAAGGGGAATTTATTACTGTAGCCGCATGATTTCTGCCCAATATGGAACAGAATTTACACATTCCCACTATGAGAATATCAAAAAGGTGTACAGTATATGGATATGTATGAATCCCCCGAAGAGTCGAGAGAACAGTATTACCCGCTACTACATTGCAGAAGAAAATCTGGTGGGCAATGTAAAAGAGCGAAAGGAAGATTATGACCTGATGGTGGCTGTTATGATAGGCCTTGGGAAAGAGGAGAACACGAATACGGATGTGCTAAAATTGTTAAATATCCTTTTGTCCACAGAGACGGGTTCAAAGGATAAGTGTCAGATACTAGAGAAAGATTTCCATATTAAAATGACGCAGACGTTAGAGAGTGAGGTATCGCTTATGTGTAATTTGAGTAAGGGTGTGGAAGAGAAAGGAATTGAGAAGGGAAGACAGGAAGGAAGACAGGAAGGAAGACAGGAAGGAAGACAGGAAGGAAGGCAGGAAGGAATCATAGCTATGGTATCAGCATTAAGGGATTTGGAAATTACGGACAGCATAATTCTGGATAAAATCCAGGAAAAGTTCCATTTGGCAGAGGAAGCTGCCAAAATGTATCTGTAGGCATGGCAGAAAGCTATATTGGTATTTCTAACCCCATTGGAGTGACTGACCCGGATGGGGTTTTTTAAGAATAGGACAATATGCGACAGATGGAAGGAGGATACCTGGAATGACACATGACATTTTTTGCAGGCATGCAAAGGCCCTTCTTGCATTTTGTGACTACCCTGCAGTCCATTACAAGGTGAAATTTTCCCTGCTGGGCACGCCCTATGAGGATCCGGAACTTTCCCTGCTGCGGAAGGATTTCTTAAAAAGCGATATTGTGGAGGAGATGTATCAGACACAAGAGGAAAATGGCGGCTGGGGGAGGCTGCAGTCCAAGGACTATTCCGTGAAGTCCAGGATCCCCACCTCCGGCGTGGGGATCGAGCGTTGCCTGTATATCGGACTTACGCTGGAGGACCGGGATATCCTGTTTATGGCCAGGGAGTATCTCCAGGAACTGCTCCTTGGAACCAGCCTGGAGAAGCCCTGGGAAAAAAACGAAAGGGCGCTTCCCTGGCACCGGGCTACAGTCTGCAACCTGATGGAAGCCATTTCACCGGGATCCTCCCTGTGTGACGAAACCTGGCACCAGTGGCGGTATATTGCGGGCAGGGCCTATGAGGATGGGGAGTACTCCTATGAGAGGGACCGGGCCGCCCAGCATGAGGTGTTTCTTACCAGGGAAGACCGGCTGGTGCCCATGCAGAGCGAGTTGCTTCTCAAGAGGCGGGAGGCGATAGACGCCTCCCTGGAGGATGCCATGTTGCGGCACTTGGGAGGACATGCTTCCCGGAATGGTCATTTCTGGGACAAGACTCCGGACCGGCTCCCGGAAAATTTTGTGTATAATAAGACCAGGAGATGGTTCAAGACATTCCGCTATATCAACCAGTTTAGGGGTTCTGGCCTCTACCTGGCAGATGCAGTGGAATGGCTCCTGGAGAATGCCTGTGAGGATGGACTCTGGGACTGGGGTCCCCAGATAAAGGATCCCTGGGGATATTTTGGATACTTTTCCTGTAACAGGCATTACAGCCATAACCGTGTGGTGGACTGTACCATGGAGGTGTTGGACTTTTTGAGGCAATATATGGAAAACAATGGAGTGGAGTAGGAAATTAGAGAAAAATGACCCTGGAAGACTTAAAGATCAAGCAACTCACCAACCAGTACCTGGTGGAGCCTGGGGACAAGATGACTGTGATCCGGGATCTGTGCGGCATGCAGGCGCAGTTTATGACAAATGTCATGCATTCCCTGCGGATCCGCTGTAACGATTACAATGAGGCAACTTTGAAGGATCATCTGGTCAAAAACTGGACCATACGGGGTACCGTCCATGTCTTTGCAGAGGATGACCTGCCTTTGTTCCTGCACTGTGCAGACGGGAAGAATTACAGACGAAATGAGTGGACAGACTGTTCCTGGTGGAACCAGAGGGCAGACTGGGCTCTGACACCTGAACGGCAGGCTTATCTGTCCTCTGTGATCCTGGAGGCGTTGGAGAAGGCGCCCCGTACAAGGGAGGAACTGAGGAGGATCTGCCAGGAAGCAGGCATGGGGGAACAGGAGGGGAACAGTATGTTCGACCCATGGGGCGGTGGGATCCGGGAATTGTGCGAGCGGGGATTCCTGAACTATGTTGTCCAGGAGAAGAAGATGTTCTGCCTGTCCCCTGCTTTTACCCCGATGCCGGAGGAGGAAGCAGGGCTGGAGATGGCCAGGCGGTATTTTACCAATATGGGTCCAGCCACCATCCATGATGCCATGTATTTTTTCCACACTACTGCTGCACAGGTAAAGAAGTGGATAGACAGGCTTCCTGTGGCAGATTATCAGTGGGAGGGGAAGACTTACTATGCCATAGATAACGGGAAGCAATATAACCGGGATATCCCCGGGTGTCTGTTTCTGGCAGGGTTTGACCAACTCATGCTGGGATATGAGAAAAAGGAGAGTCTGTATCTGGATCCTGGGCATATGAGGGATATTTTCAATCTGGCAGGAATCGTGATGCCTGCACTTATGCTGGACGGGAAAGTGGTTGGCAGGTGGAAAAAGAAGGAACGAAAACTGCGGATACAATTGTTTGTACCGCTAAGCCCTGGAGACAGGGCTGCTGTTAAAGAAAAAGCGGAAGCCCTCTGGGATGACATTGCTTCGCTGGAAGGACTTTCGTGAGATCCTGGGAAAAGGGATATACCTGTGGTATACGGGCGCAAATGGAGGAACATATGGATTTCTTTTTATTACGGCATGGGGAGACAGACTGGAACCTGGCTGGACGATTGCAAGGTCGTGCCGATATACCCTTAAACCAGAAAGGAAGAGTACAGATTGGCCATGCTGCAGAAGTGCTTGGAAGAGTGTATCCTGCAATTGACTTGATTATCGCAAGTCCTTTGGCACGCGCACGTGAAAGTGCAGAAATTGTGGCAGACAGACTGGCGTATGACAAGTCGGATATTATCGTGGAGCCATTGCTTGTGGAGCGTTGTTTTGGGATGGGAGAAGGTTTGACAAGCCTGGAGCGGGAAGAGAAGTATCCGGATGGCTTCTATCCTGGAATGGAACTACTGGAAGATTTATGCAAGAGGGCATATCGGGCATTTGAGCGGATCCCTGCATTGTTTCCTGAGAAGAACAGTATCCTATTGGTTGCCCATGGCGCTATTTTATATGCACTGGTAACAGCATTGACGGGAGGCCGGATCCCATATGGCAGCAAGATGCTTACATTCGAATCGGCAAGTATTCACAGGCTGCAATATGCAGGCGGGATAAGTAAGCTGGAAAAATATGACAGGAAACAATCCCTGTTCATGGATATTGATTGCCGCGAGGTGCAGCTTGTAAGAAAATGCAGCAGGCATTGTAGGAAAACAGTATTGTAGGAAAGCGGGCATCACCAGCCGGATACATACGGCAGAATGTGAGGAAATATGTACATAGGAGATCTGCACATCCATTCCAGGTACTCCCGGGCTACCAGTAGGGACTGTACGCCGGAATACCTGGATCTGTGGGCCAGGAAAAAGGGAATCGACATTGTGGGCACAGGGGACTTCACCCATCCTGCCTGGCGGGAAGAACTGGTGCAGAAGCTGGAACCGGCAGAGGAGGGCCTGTATGTGCTGAAACCGGAATACCGGATCGGAGGGACGCAGGTGGGCGGCAGATTGCCCCGGTTTGTGGTCACAGGGGAGATTAGTTCCATCTACAAGAAGGCAGGCCGGGTAAGGAAGGTACACAGCCTGCTTCTGCTGCCGGGACTGGAGGCTGCAGAGGCGCTGGCCAGGCGGTTGGAACTGATCGGCAATATCCATTCTGACGGAAGGCCCATCCTGGGGATTCCCTGCCGTGACCTGTTGGAGATCCTGCTGGAGACTGCCCCGGAGGGGATCTATGTGCCTGCCCATATCTGGACACCCCATTTCTCCCTGTTCGGGGCTTTTTCAGGATTCGATACCATAGAAGAATGCTTTGAGGACCTGACACCTCATATCCACGCCCTGGAGACCGGGCTGTCCTCGGATCCTCCCATGAACTGGCGGGTAGGGGCACTGGATGGTTTTCAACTGGTATCCAATTCGGATGCCCACTCCCCTGCAAGACTGGGAAGGGAGGCGAATCTTCTGGACATAGAACTCTCCTACCAGGGGCTGGCAGGAGCCATCCAGAAGGGGGAGGGGCTGGCGGGCACCATCGAGTTCTTCCCGGAGGAGGGGAAGTATCATTTTGACGGACATCGGAAATGTGGGCTGTGCATCAGCCCCCAGGAGACTGCCAGATACGGGAACAGATGCCCTGTATGCGGGAAGAAGATCACCATCGGCGTGCTGAACCGGGTGGAGCAGCTTGCAGACCGGGAGGAGGGGTATGTACTGCCTGCTGGCCGTCCCTTTGAGAGTCTGGTACCCCTTCCGGAAGTCATCGGCGCTTCCATGGGGATCTCTGCCATGGGGAAAAAGGCCATGGAAAAATATGAACAGATGATAACCGTCCTGGGACCGGAATTCGCCATCCTGCGGGAAGTCCCGGAAGAGGACATCCGCAAGGCGGCAGGGCCTCTGATGGCAGAAGGGATCCGGCGGCTGCGTGAAGGCCAGGTGGAGCGCACGCCGGGATATGACGGAGAGTACGGGAAGATCGGGCTGCTGGCCCCGGAGGAGATCAGCAGCCTGCAGGGACAGATGACACTCTTTACTGCCCAGGAACTGCGGGCAATGAAAAATCTGCAGGAGAAGGAAGATGGGGGCCAGAAGGCCAGTATCCGAAAGGAAGAAGGGGAAAATAGCCAGAAGGCCGGTATCCGGAAGGAAGAGGCAGAAAACAGCGCTCGGAAGGAAGAGGGGGAAAACAACCGGGAAGTTGACACCCACAGGGAAGCCATCTTCGTGGCTAAGGAGATTGCACGGCAGGTGGGAGGCATGGATATGCTGGCAACGGATGGGAAGGATCCAGGCGAGAACCGGCCTGTGCGGGGATTTTCAGATATAGCTGTGCTTTATAGGACGCACAGGCAGGCAGCGCTTCTGGAAAAGTGCCTTAGACAGGAGGGAATCCCTTACCTGGTGGCAGGAAGGGAAGATTTCCTGCGGGAGATGCCTGTGCGGGCCACCCTATACTTTTTCCGTCATGTCCTGTATCCGGGGGAGGAGGCGGCAGGGCTGCTCTGCCGCAGGTTCCTGGAGTCCATCCTGGGAGAAAACGCAGAGGAGAAACTGTTTTTCCTCGTAGAAAAATACAAGAAAAAGGTTCGAAAGACCCATCCGGTAAAACTGCTGGAGGAACTGGCCGGGGACATTGCCTTTGGGGATGGGGAATCTTTGAAGAAGCTGGCAGATATGTCAGTCCTATATCCCCATATGGAAGGTTTCCTGCAGACCCTTTCTTTTGGGGAGGACGGGGATGTAAGGCGCAGCGGTGGCAGAAGGTATACGGCAGATACGGTGACGCTGATGACCTTTCACGGTTCCAAGGGTCTGTAATTTCCCGTGGTGTTTCTCTACGGCATGGACAAGGGACGTTTTCCCCTGGAGACGGGTAAGGGAACGGTAGACAGGGAGGAAGAACGCCGTCTGTGTTATGTGGGTATGACCAGGGCCAGGGAAGAACTGATCCTGGTCTGCGGGGAAGAACCCTCCTCTTTCTTCCAGGAGATCCCGGAAGGATATGCCAGGTGGGAGCAGGTGGAGAGGGAGGAAGAGGAGGCGCCACAGGCTGTGCAGTTGAGTCTGTTTGATATATAGATGCCTGTGAACAGTAACTTTGGATGTACCATAGTAAAGCCGTGAAAAGTAACTTTTGCCTTGAATTCATGGCTGTTTGATAGTATAATGTTAGAGTAAAAGTTCTGGCGCATGATACAAAATGATTAAGGAGGTCAGAGGCAATTATGATTACCTGGAACAATTTGGATACCATCCCTGCATACCAGGAGTTGTGCAAGGTGGCACCTGTCAGGCTGGCAGAGGCCATGACAGGGGAGGGCGGTGCAGACCGTGTGCGGAAGTACAGTGTCCCAATGGCAGCGGGACTTTCCTACAATTATGCTGCGAAGCAGGTGGATGAGGAGGTGCTGGGAGCGCTTGCAAAACTGGCAGAGGAGACCCAGCTTGCGGAGAAATTCGAGGCCCTGTATAATGGTGAGGTGATCAACACCGGGGAGAAGCGCATGGTGCTCCACCACATGACCAGGGGACAGCTTGGCGGGGCTGTAGTAGCCGACGGTGTGGACAAGCGCAGCTTCTATGTGGAGCAGCAGCGCAAGATTGCAGAACTGGCCCATAAGGTACACAATGGAGAGATTACAAACGCCGCAGGCGAGAAATTCACCACAGTGGTGCAGATTGGCATCGGCGGCAGTGACTTAGGTCCCCGCGCCATGTACCTGGCCCTGGAGAACTGGGCCAAGGTGAACAACACCTTCAAGATGGAGGCCAGGTTCATCAGCAATGTGGATCCGGATGACGCAGCAGCCGTACTGCATACCATTGATGTGGCCCACTCCCTTTTCGTGCTGGTGTCCAAATCCGGCACCACCCTGGAGACCTTGACCAATGAGTCCTTTGTGAAGGATGCCCTGCGGAATGCAGGCCTGGATCCTTCAAAACATATGATTGCTGTCACCAGTGAGACTTCCCCCCTGGCAAAGAGCGAGGATTACCTGGCCGCCTTTTTCATGGATGACTATATTGGAGGCCGTTTCTCCTCCACCTCCGGCGTAGGCGGTGCAGTGCTGTCCCTGGCCTTTGGCCCGGAGGTGTTTGCCCAGTTTCTGGAGGGTGCGGCAGAAGAGGACAAGCTGGCACGGAACAAGGATATGTACACGAATCCTGCCATGCTGGACGCCTTGATCGGGGTCTACGAGAGGAATGTGCTGGGCTACCAGAATACGGCGGTGCTGCCGTATTCCCAGGCCTTGAACCGTTTCCCGGCACACCTGCAGCAGCTTGACATGGAATCCAACGGCAAGTCGGTGAACCGCTTTGGCGAGCCGGTAGAGTATGTGACCGGCCCTGTGATCTTCGGGGAGCCAGGCACCAACGGACAGCATTCCTTCTACCAGTTGCTCCACCAGGGAACCGACATCATCCCCCTGCAGTTCGTGGGCTTTAAGGAAAGCCAGATGGGCAGGGACGTGGTGATCCAGGACAGTACCAGCCAGCAGAAGCTCTGCGCCAATGTGGTGGCACAGATCGTGGCATTTGCCTGCGGAAAAGCGGATGAGAACCGCAACAAAAACTTCCAGGGAGGCCGTCCCTCCAGTATCATCGTGGGTGGACAGCTGACACCCCAGGCCCTGGGCGCATTGTTATCCCACTTTGAGAACAAGGTGATGTTCCAGGGATTCGTGTGGAATATCAACAGCTTTGACCAGGAAGGGGTGCAGCTGGGGAAAGTCCTGGCCAAGAAGGTGCTGGCCCATGACACGGACGGCGCACTGAAAGCGTACAGTGAGTTGCTGCATATCTAGAAGATATTATCTATTTAGCCTGTAGAGGAGTTATGGGGGATGCTGCTATGACGGAGAGGGATTCGTGATACGGCAGCCCCCTTTTTCCTTTTGCCAATGATTGTTTTACAACCGCAGGTTGATTTTTTGTGTCCGTAACTTCCTGTTTCCTGTATGGTAATGGGGCACCTGCCAGTCTATAATGGACTTACAGCGCTGGAAAAAAGGACAAGACAGCACACTGGTGAGAAAACCATGATATGGTTATGGCAGTGAAGCAGTCAGAACAAAAGGTTATGAGCGGAGGTATCACAGATGGATTTAGAGAAAATAGGAACAAGAATTGCGTCCCTGCGCAAAGAACGGAAGCTTACGGGAGAGGCCCTTGCAGAGCGGCTGCAGGTAAGCCCCCAGGCCGTATCCAAATGGGAAAATGGCCGGTGCCTGCCAGAGACGGCAATCCTTCCTGCCCTGGCAGAAGCACTGGGCTGCAGCATTGACAGCCTGCTGTGCCCGGGGGAATTTCTGGTTCTGGAAGCCATATACACAGACGGTCAGGCACAGATTCCTGTCACCGCTTTTGTAAATGGCCTGGTGCGGGACAATGGACTGAATATCCTGGTAAAGGAACAGTTCCTGGGGGTTTCCCTTCCAGGAGGGCGGCTGAAGGTATTGACCATAAAGTATCAGACACCGGCAGGGATCTTCTATTCCTATGCCTTGCAGGACAGCGGCCTTGTATTGGACAGGGAAAGTGCCTGTTTCCCGGACGGACAGTCTTTCCAGGTCATTGGCGCCTTTTATGGGAACGAGGAAGCATTTTCCCCTGCCATGCAGAAGATGAACCACTATGCATATTTCAAATGGGACAGCATCCCGGTGAACCATGAGACTTTTCCCAGCAGTACAGCCAGCGATGACACGGAATACCTTACCCTCATCTATCTGAATGAGGCCGGTATCCATGTCATCAGCTGCCCGGAGCAGGAGCGCATTTATTACGGGCCTCACCGCACCAGTCTTTACCTGGCAGATCATACAAAGTGCATCTTAAAGGGGATCGGGAGGCTGTCCTGGGGGGAGGAAAGGGATTGTCCCTGGGCCGGTGCGCTGGAGGAGGCTCTTCGGTATATGGGCGAATCCTACAGCTATTCCCAGATTATGGGTATGAGTGGTGCCTGTTTCAGGGTGTGCTTTACAGATGTGTGGGACTATAGCTGTACAGATGCACTGGTGGCTTACGATTATGCAACTCCCCTGTTTGAAAACCTGGGATATACCTTCCGCATGGTGAACAGGCTGGAGAAGCAGGAGAGAAAGGCCGAGCGGCTTACAATCATGGAAGATATCCGCAGTGGGAAGCCGGTGCTGGCCATCAACCTGCGGGTTGCCCCGGAATGGGGCATTCTTACAGGATATACGGAAAATGGA
The DNA here is from genome assembly GCA_910586215.1 of uncultured Acetatifactor sp. Classification (GTDB taxonomy): domain Bacteria; phylum Bacillota; class Clostridia; order Lachnospirales; family Lachnospiraceae; genus Acetatifactor. The sequence goes on from CAJUGH010000001.1 coordinate 215,901, forward strand.
AACCGGTTCCTGTGTCGCACCTATTTTGACCAGGAGGTGTTCGACAGACTGGAACAGGAGGAACATTTCCAGGAAGACAGGCGTCTGGTTTTCGAAGAGAATGAGGGCTACCTGTACAACGATTCCTGGCCCTTTTTATTTATCCATTTTGGAGAGAAGAAGGCAGGTCCTGTATCCTGCATGGAGACCCTGCGCACATCCCTTTCTACCCTGTATACTTCCTTTTACGGGGAAGCCGTGGGCGGTTACTATCAAGGAAAGGAAGCATACCAGGCATGGATCCAGGGGCTTGCAAAGGAGTCCGATTTTCGGCTGGATGCGGACAGGGAGAATGTCCTGCGAAGACTATGTGTCAATGACAATATGTTGTGCAGCCTTAAGGATGCGAGACAGGCTGCTGCTTCTTACCTGCAGGAAACGGCTGCCCTGGTGCCGGATGCCATAAGGGGACATGTGGAGGAGATGGCGGTTTGCTGTCGGCAGATTGCGGATATGGTATCCGGGTTCCGGGAGCAGTGCAGCCGGAATGCTTCCAGTCCGGTTGTCTATCATATGGCTGATGCTTATGGGGCCGCTACCCCCGGGCTGCGGAGAGAACAGATTGCCCTGTTGGAACAGGCCCTTCTTCTGGATGAGACAAGCTGCCGCCTGGCTGGAACCATCCTGGAGATGGGATAGTTCAGACAGCCGCTCTTATGACCCGTCTGAGTTGTTACAGATTACTGTTCACTGGTGCCGCTGCGAGGTGTTTTCATACACTTTTTTACGTGACATACCCGAGGCTGCCTCGTGCAAAACGCCTGCATTTGGCGTTTTGTGTGCATAATTGCTGTGAACGGAGTGGACAGTAACTGTTACGATGAGACAGAAGGAAACAGTTCAGTCTGCTGCAAAGTGTGGGTTTTATCTTGTCCAGGTTCAGAATCCCATGTATAATGGAAGCTGTAAAAGTGGCAGGGACAATGGAAACAAGGAAATGATGCGTGACAGACCTGGATATTTTTGGAGGGACCCGATATGCTGAAACCAACCGAAGCTGAAAAAGAACTGGAACTGGCCGCACAACTGATGCCTGGCCCCTGGGTGCGGCACAGTATGGCGGTTGCAGATAATGCCCGGCGGATCGCCGGGAAGACAGATGTCATGGATGCAGATAGGGCATATGTCATGGGGCTGCTGCATGACATTGGCCGCCGGGCAGGCATAAAGGGAATCTTGCATTTGTTTGACGGCTATGACTATATGACCAGCCTGGGACAGGAGGAGATTGCAAGGATCTGTCTGACACATTCTTTCCCCTTGAAGGATGTGAATACCTTTTTTGGGAAATATGACTGTTCCCCTGGACAGAGGGAATTCCTGCAGAGATTCCTGGAAAGCATAGAATACGACCATTACGATATCTTGATCCAGTTATGCGATGCCATTTCCCTGCCAAACGGGGCATGTATCATGGAAAAGCGCCTGGTGGACGTGGCATTAAGGCACGGATTGCCCGCTTTCACTCTGGATAAGTGGAGGGCATTCATGGAGACGAAGAAGCATTTTGATGCACTATGTGGCTGTAATATCTATACTTTGCTGCCCAATGTCCTGGAGAATTCTTCTGCGGATCTGGTTTGAAGAGATGAGTGTATAAGGCGAAAAGAAAATCCAGGCTTAGAGTACACAAGCTAAGATGTTCTAAGTTTCGCCTCGAAGAGGGAAGCAAGCGGGGGGTATGAGAATGACACAGAAAAAAGGGGACAACCAAAAAGAACATTGCTGGGAGATCATTCTTCTTCCTAAGGAGGAATGGGAAGGGGAGAAGATTCCCATGCGGTATATCACGGAAGAATATTATGATGTGGAGATCGGTAAACGGGAAGAGGGATATCGTGTGGAGATACGCAGGCAGAAATTTGACACACCGGTATCCCACTATCCGGAGGAGTATGATTTTCCGGACAAGCTGTACCAGCCCCACTGGGAGAAAGCCTGCGCCTGGGGAATCGTTGCCGGGGAAGGGGAGGGCCGTCACCTGCTGGCCTGCATTGAGACCTGCCCGGAGGAATGGAGCAACCGGCTGATGGTCACGGAACTGTGGGTGGAGGAGAGCCTTCGAAGGCAGGGGATCGGCCATAGACTCATGGCAATTGCAAAAGACCAGGCCGTAAGGGAGCGCCGCAGGGCCATCATCCTGGAGACCCAGTCCTGCAACGTGGGGGCGATTGCTTTCTATGAGCAGGAGGGATTTGAACTGATTGGCTTTGACAGTTGCTGTTATTCCAACCGGGACAGGGAGCAGAAGGAAGTCCGTATTAATATGGGATGCTTTTGTGAGAAAGTCAAGATCCAGTTCCATGAGATGCAGGCCGCCATTTCCGTCATGAGAGAAGTGGCAGCCTGGGGACGGGAGGCGGGATACCGTGTCTGGCCCGATGCATGGCTGACACCAGAGGAATTACAGAACCAGGATGTCCGGCCAGAAAATTTCTGCATCGGTACCCTGGCAGGGGAGGTGGTCTGTGCCTTTTGCTTGCAGTGGACGGATTCTGTGTACTGGCCGGATGCGCCTGCGTATGAGGCGGCCTACCTCCATAAATTCTGTGTGCGCCGCCGTTTTGCGGGGATGGGCATGACCAGACTGGTGGTAGAGGCTATCAGGGAGGAGTGCAGGAGCAGGGGCATCCGGTATATCCGCCTGGATACCGCCCTGGATGAGGAACGTGTGGGGAAGATCTATCTGGATGCTGGTTTTCACATTGTCAAGGTGATCGCGTGTCCGAACGGCAGATCCATGGCGCTCTATGAAAAGGAAGTGTGAAGGGAATGAAGTCTGGGATTCGTGGGAGGGAAATATGAGGACTTTATATGTGACAGACCTGGATGGTACCTTGCTGGATACCCATGACAGGATCAGCCCGGAGAGTCTTAGGATCTTGAATGGGCTGATAGAAAGGGGCCTGCCCTTTACTTATGCGACGGCCAGGTCCCTGGAATCAGCATCGGTGGTCACAAGAGGGCTGCATATGACAATGCCGGTGGTGGTGTATAACGGGGCATTCATCGTGGAGCCGGGCACAGGGAAGAGGCTCTCCTCCCTCTTTTTTACGGCGGAGGAGGCAGGATATGTAAAGCGCGTCCTACAGGGGGCAGGGATCAGTCCCCTGGTATATGCTTATGTAGACCAGGTGGAGAGAGTATCCTGGGATACCACCCGGGAGAATGAAGGCATAAAAGCGTATCTGGCGAAGCGCCGGGGGGACAGGAGGCTGCGGCCACTGCAGGGGGCAGGGGGCCTGTATGACGGAGAAGTATTCTACTATACCTGTATCGGGGAGAAGGAGGAGATGGCACGTATCCAGGCAATCTTTGCCAGGGATGTCAGGCTGCGCTGTACCATGCAGCAGGAATTGTACAGGCCGGAATACTGGTGTGAGATCATGCCCTGTAAGGCCACGAAAGCAGAAGCCATCAAGACACTGAAGCATCTGTGGGAATTTGACAGGGTCATTTCCTTTGGGGACGCCATCAATGATATTCCCATGTTTGAACTGTCTGATGCCTGCTATGCAGTGGAGAATGCAGTGCCAGGGCTGAAGAAAGCCGCTACGGGCATCGTGGAGGGCAATGACAGGGACGGAGTTGCAAAATGGCTTCAGGAACATGCAGAATTTTGACCAGGGGCAGATATCCGGTTCCCCAAAGGGAGGATACATACAGGAACGGATGCATCATTTTCAGAAAGACATTACGGAGGTACAAGGATGCAGTATCAGGATATCAACGCAGAGACCATAGATGGCTGGTGCCAGGAGGGCTGGGAATGGGGAATTCCCATATCCCATGAGACTTACCTGGAGGCACAGCAGGGAAACTGGGAAGTGTATCTGACACCTACCAGACCCGTTCCCCATACATGGTTTGGGGAGCTTGCCGGGAAAAAGATCCTGGGCCTGGCCAGCGGTGGGGGCCAGCAGATTCCCATACTGAAAGCGTTGGGGGCGGATTGTACGGTGCTGGACTATTCCGGCAGGCAGTGTCAGAGTGAGCGGCTTGTGGCAGAAAGGGAAGGATACGCTGTGGAGATCATCCAGGCAGACATGACGAAACGTCTTCCTTTTGCAGAGGAAACCTTTGACTTGATCTTCCACCCTGTTTCAAACTGTTACGTAGAAGAGGTGCTCCCTATTTTCAAGGAATGTTACCGTATCTTGAAAAAAGGCGGTGTCTTATTATGCGGTCTTGACACTGGGATCAATTACATTTTCAATGAGGAGCAGACACAGATCGCCTATGCATTGCCTTTTCATCCACTGAGGGATGAAAAATTGTTCCAGGAATGCATGGCAAAAAAGGAAGGAATCCAGTTTTCCCATACCCTGGAAGAACAGATTGGCGGCCAGTTGAAAGCGGGATTCTGCCTGGCAGAACTCTATGAAGATACAAACGGATATGGCAATTTGCATGAACATAATATTCCAACATTTATTGCCACAAGGGCCGTAAAGGAATAGAGGGGTGGCAACTTCCTAAAAAAGATACAATACCGATACAAACCGGAAAAAAGATACAATACCGATACAAACCGGAAAAGAGAAAGATACATAGCATGGATAGGATAACTTTGAAAAACAGATGTATCTATGGCATTGTCCTGGAAACAGGAGTTTTTAGGACGGGGACTAGGTGCAGGGAAGAGAGGTTATCTTATGAAAAAGAATGTCATGTTTGTATCGCTTTTGATGGCTGGCGTGCTGCTGGCATCCTGTGGCAAGGCAGACCCTGGCCCGGGGACGGACATGGTGCCTGGCACAGTGGAGAGTGATGTTTCCCAAGGCGTGGAGACTGGAGTTGGTGGCAGTCAGGAAGGGGGAGGTGAAGTACCTGCGGAAGGACAGACTGGAGGGAATCCAGGTCAGGGTGCATTAGATCCGGAGGCAGAGAAATCCCTGGCGGCCCAGGAAGCCGGGGAAGGTGCCTGGGAAGAGGGGGAGACCCGGCTGTCGGACAAGATCCTGGAAAATGGGGATACCTTGCAGGTCATGGACATTTCCAATGATAATGAACTATATCCCGGACTTGAAGTTACTTTGAAAAGTGCCAAACTATTTGATTCCCCGGAAGCGGCCAGCCTGGACCGGACACAGATGCTGGAAAATACAGAGAATTATGATATGACAGGGGAACCCGTATGGTGCAGCATAGAGGAGGGAAAGCTCCTGGTATGTGACCTGGCGGTGAAGAACCTGGAGGAGGAGTCAGACGGAGACCAGCATGTTGGTTCCCTTATGATCGCATATGCGGATCCCGATACAGGGAAGGTGTCCATGGTTACATGTGCGCCGGCGTATTTCCCGGCAACTGCTTCCGTGCTGGGTGCCTCTGACTACTACCATTACCGGCTTGCCGCTGGGGAGAGCAGGGATATGACAGTGGGCTGGCTGATCCAGGGCGAATACGAGATTGAGAACCTCTACCTGTGCGTGGCGTATGATGCCAGGGAACAGGAAGAGCGGCAGTATTTCCAGATAGCCGGGCAGGAGTGAAGGGCCTGTTCTGCCGTTGCATCTGTTTGAGACGGATCTTCAAAGATCCTGTGGGAAGGCGGCTGATAGGTGAACCTAAGGAAGCATAAAAGCAAGATAACTATAACGGAATATAACAAAAAAGAGTACGATGCTGACCTGCAGGAAATGATGAGCCTGTAGGTCAGCCAGAAAGCGGCCAGGACACTTAAGAGAAAAGTGCCAATGTCCAGAAGGAAGACATCTCTGCCTAACAGGGCGTTGTAGGCATAAAAAAGAACCGGGATGAGGAAGGTGCCTGCCAGGATCCCGGCGCAGAAGGCAGAAAACAGGCAGGGATTTTCCTTGTATTTGAGACACAGGAACAGGGCATATAGCAGCATGGGGAAGAAGAGCAGCTTCATGTGTTCCCATACAGACTCATTTACCGGGGCGAACAGCCCCACGACTGGCAGTCTTCCGGACCAGTCATACAGGAAATGGGATAAGGTTCCTGTGACCAGGACAAACAGGATTCCGATGATGATGTCACGTTTTGTATGCTTCATGAATACTCCCCTCTTACTCTTTCCGCTGGCTGTGTCTGCGGACATCCATATAAAATTGGAAAGGATATTATGCAAGACTGCATCTTTCGGATAGTATATGTAGCGGTAGGGAAGATATGCAGTTACTGGGAGACATTGCCAGGTGTTTTCACGCATCTTTGGCGCGATAAACCTAAGATTGCATGCGCCAAAATGAGCAAGAGACGTTACTGTTCACCGGTGCCACCGCGAGGTGTTTTCACGCGTTTTTTTTGCGTGACAAACCCGAGACTGTCTGCGCCAAAACGCCTGCACTTGGCGTTTTGTGTGCATTTGTTGCTGTGAACGGAGTGAACAGTAACCAAGAGATACCCTGGCATTGCATTTCCAGGGATTTTGCGGTAGAATAGATGTATCAACAGTTAAGAGGAGAAGAATGCATGGCCTTATACCTGAATATATGGAAAAGCTGCATAAGGAGAGGGTGGAAAGTATTCTTTTGGTGGGCATAAGCTATGATACAGTACACAAAGACACCTGTGCAGGATGGAAGAAGTAAAATAGCAATGGAAAACCTGGAAGGAGAAAGCGGGGATGGACAATAGGATGATTCTCATAGAAGGATACCTGGCCTCAGGGAAATCCACTTTTGCGGAACAGCTTTCCAGACAGATCCAGGTGCCCTGTCTGGTCAAGGACACCTTCAAGATAGCCCTGTGCAGCAATATCCAGGTAGCAGACAGGAAGGAAAAGAGCCGCTTTTCCGCAGTTACATTCGATGGCATGATGTATGTGGCAGAGAGAATGCTTGGGGCAGGGTATCCCATCATCCTGGAAGGAAATTTTGTGCCTGCAGGTGTGAAGGAAAGGGATGAATCAGAAGCCATCCGGCAGTTAGCTGGACGCTGTCATGCAGCGGTGCTCACCTACAAGTTTATTGGGGACACCAAAGTCCTGTACCAGCGCTTTGTGGCCAGGGAAGAGACTGTGGGACGGGGGGATGTGAACCGGATCGGGAGTGCAGTGGCGTTTTCGGAGTTCCATAAATGGTGTCACAACCTGGATCCTTTTTTCGCAGGAGGTGAGGTGATCCAGGTGGACACAACGGATTTTGACAGGGTGGACTGGGATGGACTGACAGATGCAGCCAGGGAGTTCCTGGGACGATGATTCCCGTGGACAATGAACTGATAATGCGGATTTAGGGTAGAATGGCCGAATGGGAGAAAAGGGAAATCATGGATAAGGTAAGTATGAAGGAAATATGGTCTGAACAGGAACTGAGGGACGTGCTGAAACTGTGCTATGATGTCCTCGGTCCGGATCTTTCGGAACTTTATAGCTATGACGCCTGGTACAGAAGGTTCCTGGGTGGCCGGGAACCACTGGTATATGCACAGGCAGGGGACGGCAGGGTAGTATCTGCCGTGCTGGGCCGGGAAGAGAACAAGGACAGCCTGGTGATTGGCTTTGTAGCGTGCCATAAGGATTACCGGAGACAGGGGATCACCAGGGGACTGATGCAATACTTGGAAGGACTGGCCAGGGAGAAGGGCTACAAATATATTACACTGGGGTCCAAGGAAGACGTGTTTTATGAGGCGTGCGGATACCAGGTCATTTTCCAGGTCCACGGCCAGAATATCTATCAGAAGGTTCTATAGATATTCTGGCAGGAAACACGCTCTTTGCTTTTCAGATCCATGCAGGGAAACGGGGTTCTCTTTAGTTCTCAGCCCCTGCCATCAGTAGTTTCTCCACAATGTCATTGTAGCCGCCCTCGGTGGCATAGTACAGGGCCGTGTGCTGTGTGAGGTCTGCAAATGTGACATCTGCCCCGGCTTCCAGCAGGACACCCACGATGTAGTTGCTGCCTTTCCTGGCAGCCAGGATCAAGGCAGTCTCCCCATCCTCGTTGCGCTCATTGACCCTGGCCTGGTGGGACAGGAGTTTCCGTACCAGGTGTTCATTTTCATTCCGGACAGCCATGTGAAGGGGTGCATCACCATTCGGACCGCTGATGTTTACATCTGCCCCAGCTTCCAGCAGCAGGTCGGCAATGAGCAGGTTATCTTCCCGGGCAGCAATACACAAAGGTGTCAGTTCTGCATCGTTCCTGGCATTGAGATCCAGGCCTCCTCTGGCCAGCATGAGTTTGACCACTTCCCCCTGGTCATTGTAGCAGGCCTGGTGGAGCGGGGTGTTGCCGTAGGCATCGGTACTGCTTTCTGCCCCGCCCTGGGACAGGGCTTCCATCACCTGCACAAGTCCCATGGCATTGGCATAGTCCAGGGCAGAGTGGTGCTGGTTATCCAGGATGGAACTGTCTGCGCCCTGTTCCATCAGATACCTGGCGGTCTCGGCCTTCCTGGACTCCACGGCATAGATCAGGGGGGTTCTGCCTTCCTTGTCAGTGGCATTGATGTCTGCCCCGGCTTCCAGCAGCAGGCTGATGATCTCCTTGTTTCCGGACCTTACTGCCATATGCAGGGGAGTGACGCTGGTGTTGGAGATAAGGGTGGCATCTGCATCCCTGCTTAACAGCATCTTCACAATGTCACGGTATCCTTTCAGACAGGCATAGTGCAGGGCAGAACAGCCGGTCTCGTCCACGGCATTGACATGGATGGTGTCTTTCTTCAAGAAGGCCATCACCACACCTTTCTGGCCGTTCTGGCATGCTTTGAGTAATAATTTATCCATATGTTGTTCCTCCTCATTTCTTCATCCGGGCATGGGCCTGGCGTTGTTCTTGTGCGGGTATGGAATTATGTCCTATTATACAGCGCATATTTTGTCTTGTCGATAGTGCATGTCCTGTATTACCTGTTCACTCGTGACACCGCGAGATGCTTTCACGTGCTTTTTTTGCGTGACAAACCCGAGACCACCATGGCTGCCTGGCTCATTCGCAATTTGTATTGACACCAAATTGGAGAAGCGAGTATAATAATTAGTACATGAGTGCGTACGAAGGATGAAGTGACAGGGGCGGGAATATGCGAAAGGAATATGGATTGCTACAGATATGAAGAATCCAGATTTTGTAGAAGGGGATTTCATTGTTGGCCACAGGCGGAATGGAGGTCAAAGGTGAAAAAGGGGTGTAAGAGGGGCAGAGAGGATCAAGGAATTACCCTGCTTCTTTCTATTATAGCGGTGTTCGCAGTTTTCGGGATAGTGGTATTCTCCGTGGCACGGAAGACTTCTGCGGAGATGTCAGCATCTGCGATCCAGAACTTGAGTGAAAGTCTGAATCTCATAAAATCTACGATAGAGTCCAGCTTGAAAAAGGATGCCCAGTTCCAGAGACTGATGGCACGGGAAATTGCCACAATAGAGAATCCGGAAGATTATATCCATTCTTTCCAGAAGAACCAGACCATGGTAAGGCTTTCCTTTGTCCGGGCAGGGGAACCGTCTGGGGTATCTAGTGTGGGGGATGTTTTCCTGGAGGAGGAACTGGATTTTACTGGGGGGAATACCATTGAAGGACTGCCGGTGTCCAGGTCATATATCAACTATATGGGCACCTGGGCCTATACCATGGAGTGTCCCGTGGAGAAGGACGGGCAGAAGATCGGTGCGCTCTATGTGGAGTATGTGTATGACTCTCTGGACAAATCCCTCCCGGACGGTTTCTACAACCAAAAGGCCATGCTCTATGTTATGGATGCAGAGAGTGAGCGCTTTGTGCTGAAGCCTAAGGGCATGGGGGAGAGAAATGCGGGACACTTGAACCTGGAGGATTTTTACCGGGCCAATGATATCCGGGACCAGGAACTGAAGGAAGAAGTGCTGGACTGCGTGAAGGATGGAAGGGATATCTTGTTCTACCATGACATTCGTGGGAAGAAATCCCTGAACTATATGTGGGCCATGAACGGGGGAAGCCTTTACCTGACCGGTTATGTACCCATTGAGGCGATCCAGCAGGAGGGGAAGACGGTCAACCAGAATATACTGATTGTGGTAGTGGTGATGCTTTCTGCCTTTCTTCTGTGCTGTGTCTTGTATTATTTCAGCCAGAGACAGCAGGAGAAGGTAAGGAAAGAACGGGAGGCAGAGAGGGAACTTCACAATAAGCAGTTGGCAGAGGCCTTGCAGGCAGCACAGATTGCCAGCAATTCCAAGACTACCTTTCTGTCCAATATGTCCCATGATATCCGCACACCCATGAATGCCGTGCTGGGATTTGCAACCCTGCTGGCCAGGGATGCGGACAGCCCGGACAAGGTGAGGGAATACACGAAGAAGATCCAGGCTTCGGGACAGCATCTGCTTGGCTTGATCAATGATGTGCTGGATGTGTCCAAGATTGAGAGCGGGAAAGTGGTACTCACGGTAGAGGAATTTACCCTAAATGACCTGGTGTCTTCCGTGGATGCCATTATCCGTCCCATGGCGGCGGCCAAGAGCCAGGAGTTCCATGTGGAAGTGACGGGGATCAGACATGAATATCTTCTGGGGGATGAGACCAGGGTCAGCCAGATTTTGATCAACCTGCTCTCCAATGCGGTAAAGTATACCCCGGCTGGGGGTAATATCTGGTTGCGCATGACAGGAATGAAACAGCGCTCTACACAGTATGAACGTATTCGGATTGAAGTGGAAGACGACGGATATGGAATGACACAGGAGTACTTGAAGGTTATCTTTGATGCATTTACCAGGGCGGAGAATAGTACCACCAACAAGGTACAGGGTACAGGGCTGGGTATGGCCATTACCAAGAGCATCGTGGAACTGATGGGTGGAACCATTGATGTGACTAGTGAGGTTGACAAGGGTAGTCTCTTCAAGGTGGAACTGGAACTGCGGATCCCAGAAGGCCAGGTAGACAGGAAATTCTGGGAAACATGTGGTATCTCCCGCATGCTTATGGTTGGCAGCAACAGGGAGTCCTGTAAAAATATCCAGGAAATGATGCTGGATGTGGGCATCCAGGTGGATCTGGCTTCCGGAATAGAGAAGGCGGTGCACCAGATACAGGGTGACACAGAGGCAGGCCGTTACCAGTTGGTGCTGGCAGACTGGGGTGAACAGGGGATGTGCGGCAGAAAGATGGCCGAGAAGATACGGGAAGCAGTACCGGATACCATACCTGTCCTGTTCCTGGTCTCCCATGACACGAATATTCCAGATGAGACGGAGGCAGAGGCAAAGGCAGCACAGGCCGGGATCCTGGTGAAGCCCTTCTTTGTTTCTGCCCTCCGAGAGAAGCTCCAGGAGATACAGACCAGGCAGGAAAATGACCCTGTCCTGGAACAGGGGGAAAGTGGCCTGGAAGGACTGCATTTCCTTGCAGCAGAGGATAACGAGATTAACGCGGAGATCCTGGGAGAACTACTGCAGATGGAGGGAGCGACCTGTGAGATTGTGGAGAACGGTCAGCTTGCCCTGGAGCGTTTTCTCCAGGAGATGCCGGGTACATTTGATGCCATCCTGATGGATGTGCAGATGCCGGTGATGAATGGGTATGATGCGGCCAGGGCCATCCGTGCTTCCGCACGGGAAGATGCAGGTACCATACCTGTCATTGCCATGACAGCAAACGCTTTTGCAGAGGATGAGAAGGAAGCCCTGGCTGCGGGCATGGATGTCCATCTGGCCAAGCCTATCGATGTGGGACTGCTGAAAAAGATTATTTATCAATATGTGCGGAAATAGAACCGCAGAGAGAAAGAGAAGAACTGCCTGGCCAACAGGCAGCCAGTGAGAAGTGGCAAGTATGTAGCAAGGGGGATGTGCATATGAGAAAGGAAAACAGAAGGATCACAAAAAGGGTTGTAGTCCTGATCCTGGCCGGCATGACCCTGCTGACTGCCGTGGCATGCGGAAAGGGGGAAGACCCTGGAATTAACCTGTTGCCTTCCGTGGAAGGCAAAGGAGGTGTGGTTAACCTGTTCAGCCCCATGGAAAAGACAGATCCCAATGCGGAAAATGTTGCCAGGAGTGCCTCTGACCTTACCATTACCATGGCAGAGGAACGCCTGGGTGTGACAGTGGCATATAATACTTATACAGCACAGGATCACCAGGACAAGACATATGACGAAGTGGCCATGGACAGGGTGCGTCACAATATGGATGATATCTACCTGCTGAATCCGGATGCTATCCTGGCATTGGGAGAGGAAGACCTGCTGATTGATCTGTCCGGTCTGGACAGTGCCGGGAATCTGCGGGAGATTATCCGCACAGCCAACACTGTGAACGGGAAGCTGGTGGCCATTCCCCAGGAGGTGGTGGCGTACGGACTGTTCGTGAACAAGGACATGTTCGATGCCCTTAAGCTGAAACTTCCGGAGACCCCGGAGGAATTCCTGGAGTGTTGCCGTGTTTTCCAGGAAAACGGCATTGAGACCCCTGTGGGTGCCAACCGCTGGTGGCTGGAGAATTTTGTGTTTGCCCAGGCTTATGCGGATCTGTACAATGGTGGAAACACAGAGGCAGAGATTGCTGCCTTAAACAGCGGGGAGGCTAAGTACAGTGATTATATGCGGCCAGGCTTTGTATTCCTGCAGGAGATGATCGACCACGGATATATTGATGCACAGAAGGCATCTGTCGGTGAGGCCATTGAGGCAGAGGGGCCTGATTTCCTGGCACAGAAGACTCCCATTGTCATGGCTTACTGGGGGGCTGCAAATTCGGATACTGCCTACGGAAAGCCGAACTTTAACATGCAGGTCATCGGATTCCCCAGCAGCAAGGGACAGATGCCGGTGATGCCCATGACAGGATTTGCCATAGGTGCAGATGCGGAACACAAAGAAGATGCCCTGCATACCCTGGATGTGATGGTCTCCGATGAGGCCCTTCTTGCCTATGCCAAGGTCAACAAGGTGATCTCCCCCTCCAGGAATGTGGAGGTGGAATGCATTCCGGCCTTGAAGCCTTTAAATGACAGGATCCAGGACAATATCTATGTCCTGGGATCCAATGCCGGGATGAAGGTGGAGCAGTGGGGCAATACCTGCCGCATTGTGCGGATGTTGTTAAACGGGTCCACGGTGGAGGAATGCATGGCGGAGTTTGATAGGCTACAGGAAGAATCCCTGGCCAGATAGGGCGTTTTATGGCTGCCTTCCCCGGAGGAAGTGCCCGGATAGCAATGCGATCATACAACAGGGTACCAGGATGAGAAAACAGCCCAGGAGGATGAGCAGGGTGTATTCTGCAAAGGCCCCAGGGTTCTGGGCGTAAGCCCGTCCCAGAAGGGGGATGCCCAGGGTAAGGAGAAGATACCAGCATAAAGGAGGAACACATGCCCTGGCAAGCTGTGCCAGGGCAGCTTTTTTGCAGGAGGGAGGCAGATGTAGATCTGTCCCGGTGTTCCTGCGGATTCCTTCTGCCTTCCGAAAGAACTTTTCCGTCATATGATAGAGCGCAAGCAGGGAAGGAAGATACGTGAGTATACCGATCAAGGTATGGAGCCTGTGGGGAGTCAGCATACCCTGCAGGAGACCTGCCTGCTCCAGGAGGGGCGGCAGATAGAGGGATGCCACAATCCGCAGGCTGTTTGTCAGAATCGTACACAGATAAGAGAGCAGCAGGCACACGCCCATCCAGCCGGCCCTGGCCCCCATATGCCAGGGGGTATTGGAGGTCCGGCCCTTTTTACAGGTCGTATAGACCAGACGCCCCTGTGTTCCCACCCGGTGTACAAAGGAGAAGAAGAGGGCTGTAAACAGGATCGTCAGGAATCTGACACCCGAACAGGTGGGGGCGATCAGGATACGCAGGCTATGGTTGGCATAACCTGCGTCGTGCACATAGGAAAAGGGAATGCCCGTGAGAAATGTCACCAGCCAGGTGGTGGGAGCCAGGATCCACAGCAGGGACCCGGCGTCTGCCTGGCTGTAGGAATATTTCATACATAGTACCAGCAGCCCCCCTGCCAGGTAGAAGGGCAGGTTCCGGGCAAATGTTTTTCTGTATCTGGACAGGGTGTCTAGTGGGTTCATACATGGCGCCTTTCCTGGGTTCTCTTTTTCCGTTTCCGAAGGACACACCCTGCACACAGGGATGCTGCAGTCAGGAGGATTACAGGGAGATCCGGCTCGGAGAAAGCAGAGTATCCGCCGCCTACGGCTAAGTTGGATACCCTCTGGGGCAAGGGCAGTGGCTGGTCCACATCGGTACCATTTCCCTCCGGGTTGCGGATGGTTTCCACCACGGCCACAAAAGAAGTGTACGGAGTGGTCATATGGTAATCCAGTCCCAGCTTCGTGATTTCCTCCCGGGTGGAGGTGTCATTGCGGACACTGCCGTATCCGGCGATACGGTCCAGCCTGGTCCTGGCCCACAGATAGCGGATGGCTTCATTTTCCAGGTCAATGGTCACCTGGTCCACGGGAATCTCCTGGGTATAGGTCCGGCCTCCTGTGGAACCTGTCACCTGGATGGTGCCGCCGGGGTTCCCGCGCCATTTGCCGAATAGCACGATAGGGCTGCTGGCATACAGGATGGATGGGACGGCCGGCTCCACGTCATAGACATCGAAGCCCTGGTAGGAAATGGAAATGTCAGTGAGCAGGGGAGCCTCTATATAAGTGCAGAACCGGTCTGCTGCATCCACTGCATCTGCCGCATCCGTCACCACGAAGGATTCTCCCAGCCCACAGCCGGCAATCTGCTTGATCAGATAGCTGTTGACAGAAGACCCGATGCCGAAGGAGAAGAAGCTGGCGGCATCCATGTGATCCTGGATATAGGATATGATTTCGCTTTCATTGCTCACATAGCCATCTGTGATGATGACAATGCTCCTGGCGGCATCGTCCTCCTTTGGTATGGCAGTGGCATCCTGTATGGCCGGAAGCAGGGAAGTGCCGCCTCCGCCATCCAGCTCATCAATCCGTTTTATGGCCTTTCGCACATTCTCTTCTGTGGCTGGCAGGGACACAGGGGAGAACAGGTCGGTGTGATTGGCAAACAGTATCAGGTTAAAAGTGTCAGTCTCCCTCAGATTCGTCACCAGTTTACGGATCAGTTCCTTGGCGGTATCCAGGGGATAGCCGTACATGGATCCTGAGATGTCCAGTGCAAAAATATATTCCCTGGGTGGGATGTCTGACGGTTCATACCGTTCGGGAGGCTGTATGGTCAGCAGGAAGAAATTTTCCGGCGTATCCTGTCCGTTTGCCTGGCTGCTGGTGAGTACCAGGCCGCTGCATACGCTTTCCCCGGAGAGGGTGTATGTCAGGATAAAGTCCCTGTTTCCGGCGTAATCTGCCGTATCAGACAATGTGACCCAGGCCTCGGAAGGGTCTTTCTGTGTCACCTGGATGTCATGGGATTTGCAGGACACTTCTGCAATGGGGACTCCCGTGGATAGATGGACGGCAATGTGGTAGGATCCGGGAGGGGTATCCCCGTCTGCCAGGTAGGGACTGCGGATCCAGTCATTTTCCTGGGTACCGGATTCGGAATCTTCTCCTTGTGCAGGTGCCCCGTAGCGGGGTCCTACCACAGTGGGAAAGACGAATTTGTAAATGCCATCCCTGGGGGAGATCAGTTCTGTATAATGCAGTTCAATTCGGACAGTGTCTCCGGGCAGGATATTGGCCACATCCATGGTAAATACATTGGGGCGTTTCTGTTCTAACAAAGATGCGCTCTTTCCCTGGCTTTTGGCGGCCTCGTATGTCTCCCTGGCCTCTTCCTTCTCCTTTACCTGGGCGGTGATCACCTGGTTGCCGATCTCCATCTTCATGCCGTGGACGGTGACACCTGGGGAGGTGGGAAACACATACCTGGCATGGATGACCTCCTCCCCCTCATTGGCATAGGTCTGGGTCACATAGGTCTCTGCAATCATACCGCTGATATTGGCAGATACATCAGTGGACTTTAGGGGGAACTGGTCCGTCTGGGAAGTGCTGCCCTCCTTGTCCTGGATGATAAAATAGGGTGCCAGGATGGCGTTGTTTTCTTCCTGCTTGTCCTCTTTTTCCGCAGCGTGGACCCTGGGGACCTGACACACCAGGAGCAGGAATGCCAGGATACAACAAAGGGTTCTTGGGGTTTTTCTGACAGTGTACATGGGAATACCTCCTTGGGAATTATATCTAGTACTCCGGATATAGGGATACCTTACAGGGAAAAGGCACAGAAAATGCATCAGAATCTTTACAAAAATGCATCAGATTTCCAACATTTTTGCATCATTTTGTAGATTTGTGGCTACAGGGAGACAGAAGATGTAATGGTCCGGCATGATTCAGGACTGTCATGACGTAAATTGGTTGCTGTGAACGCATGGCCGGAAACAGTAACGGAAATTGTCTCCTTGACATGAAATAAGGCGCAAGGTAGAATGAAAAATAGATGTACAAAAAGGAATACATAGAAGTGGGTAAACGGGAGTAAGGGGAAATGGGAAGTAAGAGACAAAAAGGAACTGGGCA
Organism: uncultured Acetatifactor sp.; assembly: GCA_910586215.1. Classification (GTDB taxonomy): domain Bacteria; phylum Bacillota; class Clostridia; order Lachnospirales; family Lachnospiraceae; genus Acetatifactor. Next base: position 232,353 of record CAJUGH010000001.1, read on the forward strand.
GGGAAAGGCGCCGGCTCAGGGCGGAAATGCCAGTGGGGAAGAGGAAGTAAAGCTGGGTGAAGAAGCCTATGGGAGGGGAGAGTACGAACAGGCCCTGGGACTGCTGCTTCCCTGGGCACAACAAGGAAATCCGTCTGCCCAGTATCTCTGCGGGGTCATGTATGACAAGGGGGAAGGTGTGGCTGAGGACTTGAAACGTGCCCTGTACTGGTATGAGAAGGCGGCTGGACAAGGAATGTGTGAAGCCCAGCTAGCCTGCGGACAGATGTACGATAAGGGACTTGGATCGGATGTGAATGAGTTCATGGCCCTGCGCTGGTACGAAGCGGCTGCTGCCCAAGGATCCCGTGAAGCACTTTACAAATGCGGGGAGATGCGGTACTGGGGCAAGGGTGATCGGATGGACAGGAGGGAAGCCCTGCGTTGGTTTGAGGAAGCAGCTGCCAGGGGGCATATGGATGCCCTGTCCTACTGCAGTAGGATGTATGACCAGGGAGACGGTGTAGAGAGGGATCAGGGGAAGGCCCTGTACTGGTATGAGAAGGGTGCAATGTGGGGCGATGCCATCTGCCAGTGCCAGTGCGGGGACAGATACAGCCAGGGAATGGGTGTCCAGAAGAATCAGGGGAAGGCCCTGCATTGGTACGAGGAAGCAGCCGCCCAGGGAAACAGGGAGGCCCAGTGCAAGAGTGCCAGGATGTATCTGTCTGGTGACGGTGGTGAAAAGTCCAGGGAAAAGGCCCTTGCCCTGTTTGAACTGGCGGCAGGGTCCGGAAGCGGGAAGAACCAGTATGAATGTGGCTGCGCCTACTATGACGGTGGGAGGGGGAGTGAGGCAGATATGCGCAAGGCCCTCTACTGGATGGAAAAGGCAGCCCAGAGAGGCTGCCGGGAAGCACAGTACCAGTGTGGCTATATGTATGGGGAAGGGGAAGGAACGAAGAAGAACCAGGACAAGTCCCTCTATTGGTATGAGAAGGCAGCAGAGAACGGGCACCCGCAGTCCCAGTACGTGTGCGGGGCCATGTATGATGCCAGGGAAGGGTCAGCCAGGGACCAGATGCAGGCAGTGTACTGGTATGGGAAGGCAGCAGAGAATGGTCACATAGAAGCCCAGTACCGATATGGGGAAATCTTCTACCAGGGGGAAGGGATGCCCCCCTTGAAGGGGGAAGCCTTGCGCTGGATAGAGAGGGCGGCAGAAGGGGGACACCTGGAGGCCCAGTACCAATGTGCCCAGATGTATGTGCAGGGGGAGGGTACCCCCAGAAATAAGGAGAAGGCCAGGTACTGGTTCCGGAAGGCGGCAGAGAGCGGCCACGAAGGGGCCAGGAGACTGTTAAAGATCGTGGATCTGTAGGAGGATGGATATGAAGCTGCTGCATTGTGCGGACCTGCATCTGGATGCGAAGATGACTTCCCTCTTTACGGGTGAGATGGCCCGGGAGAGGAAAGCGGAACTTCTGCACACTTTCCGCCGCATGGTAGAATATGCAGTAGCCAGACAGGTGGAGGCGGTTCTGGTCGCCGGGGACCTGTTTGACACAAAACATGTGTCCGCTGCTGCCAGGCATACAGTGCTGGATGCCATTGCGGGCCATCCGGAAATAACCTTTTTCTACCTTAAGGGTAATCATGATGGGGACAGTTTTCCGGGAAACCTGCAAAAGATCCCGGATAACCTAAAGCTGTTCGGGGACAGGTGGAAGACTTACTTTCTGGGAACTGCCGGGAGGATAACTGTCACGGGGGTGGAGCCTTTCAGGGAGGACGGGGCTATCCCGTATCAAGAGTTATCCCTGGATGGGGAAAAGTTCAATATTGTGATGCTGCATGGACAGGTGACATTGTATGGTACCCGGCAGGATGATCCTTACGTTAACTTGAAGCTGTTAAAAGATAAGGGAATCGATTACCTGGCCCTGGGACATGTGCATGCATATCAGGAGGCAGGACTGGATGGCCGTGGAACCTACTGTTATCCGGGATGCCTGGAGGGCAGGGGATTTGACGAGTGTGGGGAACATGGTTTTGTACTGCTTCATGTGGATGAGGACAGTGGAACCTGCACCAGGGAGTTTGTGCCTTTTGCCGCCAGGACGGTCCATGTGCTGGAAGTGGATATTACCGGGTGCAGGAATACGCCGGATATTGGAAAGAAGATCGGACAGGCCCTGGAGGAGGCTTCCTACAGTTCCAGGTGCATGCTGAAGATCGTGCTGACCGGCAATGTGGATGTGGAGTGTGAGAAAAATGTGGAGATTCTGACGCAGCAGTTTGCACCGGCGTACTATTTCCTAAAGATACAGGATCAGTCTGCCCTGTGTGTAGATTTTCATCTTTTCGCAAAGGATGAATCCCTGAAGGGGGAGTTTGTGAGAACAGTATGGGCAGCAGATGGGCTGGGGCAGGAGGAAAAAGCGGCCATCATCCGCTGCGGGATCCGGGCACTTGGCGGGGAGACGATATGAGACTGGTGGAATGTTACATAGAGAATTTTGGGAAATGGTCGGATGTGTCCTTCTCTTTTGAACCGGGATGTCAAGTCATCTGCCAGGAAAACGGATGGGGAAAGAGTACCCTGGCAACCTTCATTAAGGTGATGCTCTATGGCTTTCAGGATGAGAAAGTGCGGGATGATTACCGGAACGAGAGAAAGCGGTACCGGCCCTGGCAGGGCGGTGTCTATGGCGGCAGGCTGGAATTCCAGGCAGGGGGTCAAAGCTACGTGATCACCCGTGTGTTCGGTTCCAGGGAAAAGGAAGACCGTTTCAGTCTGCGGCAGAAGGATACCAACCTGGTGAGCCATGCCTATTCAGCAGCAGTAGGAGAGGAATTGTTCCAGTTGGACTGCAATTCTTTTTGCAGGACCGTCTTCCTCTCCCAGAATGACTGTGTGACTTCTGTCACAGACAAAATCCATGCCAAGATCGGGAATCTGTCCCGGATGACAGATGATATGAGCAATTATGAACAGGCCATCCAGAAGCTCCAGGAGAGACTGAACCAGATGACGCCCCACAGGAAGACAGGCTCCTTAAGCCGGATGAAAAGTGAGATGGGAAGGCTGGAAGAGAGCGTAAGGGCAGGCAGCAGGGTGAACCAGGCCATGGGGCAGGTCCAGGAACTGCTGCACCAGAAGATGCAGGAGCAGGAACACTTGAAACAGGAACAGGCAGCACTCTTAGACAGGCAGCAGGCAGTCAGCGCATACAGGGATGTCCAGGCCAGGCAGGAGAGGTATGCAGGGCTGTGCCGGGAATACGCTGCAAGGAAGGAGAAGCTGGAGCAGGAGAAGGCCTATTTTCCCGGCCCTGTGCCAGACCTGGATAAGGTGGATGCCTATCTGGCCAGAAGTGCGAGACTGTCAGCGGCAAGGGAGGCAGTGCGGTTATTGCAGTTAACGGAGACAGAGCAGCAAAGGAGTACAGCCCTGACACAGATGTTTGGGGGAACCATTCCGGATGCCCAGGAGTTCTTGGCCCAGGAGGAACGGATCCGACAGACCAGGGAGATCGACCTGGAAGCTGCCCGGAACAGCTTCACGGCCCAGGAGGCAGCCCAGTTTAGGGCATACACCCGGCAGTTTGCAGCAGGGGTGCCTGACCCGGATCAACTGGATGGAATCCTGGCAGACTGGCGCCGCAGGCTGGAACTGAAAAGCACCCTGGAACAGAAGAAGGCAGACATGGAGGAATTGAGAGGATGCAGACAGGCAGACGGTGATTCCCCACAGATCCGGCAGGGAACTGGTAAAGGACGGCTTAAGGCGGGTATCCTGGTCATAGGGGGATTCCTTCTGGCAGTCCTGGGAGCGGTGATCTGGCTTTGGGTGAAACAGGCAGTGCCCGGGATCGGGCTGGGGGTGGCAGGGGTACTTGCCAGCCTCTTCGGAATCGGGTGGCAGTACCTTGCTGGCAGACAGAGTGCCAGGCCAGGCCAGGGCCGGGAACTTTTATGGGAGGACCCTGCCTGGGAACGGATGGAGCAGGAGATGGCGGAAGATGCCATCTGGATAGGGAATGTGGAACAGGATACGGAAAGCTTTCTGGCAGAATACGGACTGACAGGGAGTGAGGAGGAGACCCTGGACCTGCTTTATGGGTTAAAGGCAGATGTCAGGGCGTATGGACTACTACGCAAAAAAGCAGAAGGGACCCAGGCCCGGAAGCTGGAGGAGGAGAAGAGGTTCCTGACAGGGGAGGTGACTGCTTTTCTGAGGAGGTTTTCCGGGGAGTACATGCCAGGCAGACCCGGGGAGACGGAAGCGGATATACTGGACAGGTGCCTGGGGGAAGTCAGGGAGTGCAGCCGGGAGTATGCCCTTTTGCGGAAAAAGCAGGAGGAATTCTGCCGGGCAGAAAAGGGGTACCAAAACATGGTGTCCAGGCTGCAGGAATATATAGAAAACATGGGGCTGGCACCGGAACCGGACCTTCATGCCCAACTGCTGGAGGTGAGACATCACAGGCAGCAGATACAGATCTGGGAACAGGAACTGGAGAAGGCCGGGGGACAGAAGGCAGCCTTTGAGGAGACGGAGGACCTGGAGGAGATTCTGGGAGCAAAGCCCCTTGCGGATCCAGACAGCCTGGGGGCTATCCAGAGTCACCTGGAAGAGGTGACTGGCCAGCTGGAGGGTGTGTATGCGTCCCTGGCAGAGTATAGCCGCCAGGTGGACAGACTGCGGGAGGAGGCAGACCAGGTGGCTGAGGAGGAAGAAGACCTGGCCATTGTCAGGGCATCCTACCAGGAAGAATACAGGAAATATGAACTTCTGAAGCATACCAGGTTCTACCTGGAACAGGCCAGGGTCTCCTTCACTTCCAGGTACACGGAACCTGTCCGGAAAGGCTTCTGGAAGTATTATGGGATGCTTGCCGGGGAGGGGGCCATGGATTACCACATAGATGCAAATGCCAATGTGACAGTAGATGCCATGGGAATGCAGAGGGATCCCAGATTTTTAAGCTACGGTTATCAGGATCTGGTGGGAATCTGTATGCGGATGGCCCTGGTGGATGCCATGTACAGGGAGGAGAAGCCCTTTATCATTTTCGATGATCCTTTTGCCAGCCTGGACGAGGACAAGATGGAGAAGGCTAAAGAATTCCTGGATGCCATAGGCAGGGAATACCAGGTACTATACTTTACCTGCCATGGAAGCCGGGCAGGCAGGAAGCGGGAAACCCTGTAGGCAGCAGGATGGGGGGAACTGGCAGGGCCGGGTCCCGCGGGAAACAGAGGAAAGGAATCAGATATGACAAAAAAACAGCGGGCCATAGCAATCATAGAGAAATTGAAAGAGGCATACCCTGAGGCAGACTGTACCCTGGACTATGACCAGGCCTGGAAACTGCTGGTGAGCGTGCGCCTGGCAGCCCAGTGTACCGATGCCAGGGTAAATGTCGTGGTGGAGAAACTCTATGAGAAATATCCGGACGTGGAGGCCCTGGCAGATGCCCCGGTGGAGGAGATCGAGAAAATCGTCCATCCCTGTGGCCTGGGCAACAGCAAGGCCAGGGACATCAGCGCCTGTATGAAGATCCTCAGGGACCAGTATGACGGGAAGGTTCCGGATGATTTTGACAAGCTGCTGGCCCTGCCCGGAGTGGGCAGAAAGAGTGCCAACCTGATCATGGGGGATGTATTCGGCAAACCGGCCATTGTGACAGATACCCACTGTATCCGCCTGGTGAACCGGATGGGGCTGGTGGACGGGATCAAGGAGCCTGCCAAGGTGGAGCGGGAACTGTGGAAGATCATCCCACCCGAAGAGGGAAATGACTTCTGCCACCGGCTGGTGAACCATGGCCGGGATGTCTGTACGGCACGCACAAAGCCCTATTGTGACAGGTGCTGTCTGCAGGAGATCTGTAAAAAGGCAGGAGTGTGAACGGAATGGCAAAGCCATTCCGTTAAGAACGCAAAAACAGCGTTCTTCTGGATTGGTTCTGGGTTAAAGTTGGAAGGAGGCAGCTTATGAGAATGTATGATATTATCATGAAAAAGCGAAACGGAGGGACACTTACCGGGGATGAGATTGCTTTCTTCGTGGAGGGATATACCAGGGGGGAGATTCCGGATTACCAGGTCTCTGCCTTGATGATGGCCATCTATTTTCAGAAGATGACCGGACAGGAGACCCTGGCCCTTACCATGGCCATGGCCCACAGCGGGGATATGCTGGACCTGTCTGCAATCCATGGCATCAAGGTAGACAAACACAGCACGGGGGGTGTGGGCGACAAGACCTCCCTGGCCCTGGCCCCCATGGTGGCGGCCTGCGGGATCCCTGTGGCCAAGATGAGTGGCAGGGGACTGGGGCATACGGGGGGGACCATAGACAAGCTGGAGAGCTTCCCGGGATTTACCACAGCCCTTTCCCAGGAACAGTTCTTAGAGAACGTGAACCGTATCGGCATCGCCATCATGGGGCAGACTGCGGACCTGGCCCCTGCGGACAGGAAACTGTATGCCCTTAGGGATGTGACGGCCACCGTGGACAATCTGTCCCTGATCGCCAGTTCCATTATGAGCAAGAAGCTGGCAGCCGGGGCAGATGCCATTGTCCTGGACGTGAAGACCGGAAGCGGCGCTTTCATGAAGGCGGAGGAAGATGCCAGGGCGTTGGCTGCTGAGATGGTGCGGATCGGGAATAACGCAGGCCGCAGGACCATTGCCGTGATCTCTGACATGGACCAGCCCCTGGGATATGCGGTGGGAAATGCCCTGGAGGTCAGGGAGGCCATTGATACGCTTAAAGGGGGCGGCCCTTCTGACTTCCGGGAATTGTGCCTGACATTGGGGACGCAGATGCTGCTGGCAGGGGGAAAGACCCAGGATCCCGAAGAGGCACAGGACATGCTCCAGAAGAGCATTGAAAATGGGGACGCCTTGAGAAAACTGGCCCAGTTCGTGGAGGCCCAGGGCGGGGATGCCAGGGCAGTGTATGACCCCGGGCTGCTGCCACATGCATCCCTGCAGCTTCCCCTGGCAGCACCGGTAAGCGGCTATGTCAGCCACATTGCCTGTGATGAAGTGGGAATCTGTTCCCTGATGCTGGGAGGGGGACGTGAGACCAAGGACAGCCAGATCGACCTGTCCGTGGGGCTTGTGCTGCAGAAGAAGGTGGGAGACTATGTGGAGGCCGGGGAGGTGCTGGCCATCCTTCATGCCAATGATGAGAGCAGAGCCGTCCAGGCCGGGGAACGGTTTCTGAAGGCCTGCCATATTGGAACCCAGGCTCCGGGGAAAAGGCCCTTTATCAAAGAAGTCCTGACGGATTTCTGATTTTGGGGAATGCCCTTATCATAAGGACTCCCTTCCCGACATATAATGCTGCATGAGGAAAAGAAACCAAACAGGCCGGATGGAAAAAAAAGAATATCTGGTGGAATCCCTGAAACTTCCTAAGGATATCTGTATGGGTGCTATCAAAGTCTCCCTTACTGGCAACCAGGAGGCGTGGATCGAAAATTACAGGGGGATCCTGGAATATACGGAATGCCAGATCCTGCTGCAGGGCAAGACCTGCCAGGTCTGTTTTGAGGGCAGCAGACTTTCCATTGACTACTATACCAACGAGGATATGAAGATCAGCGGTTGCATTACCTGCGTGAAATATTTGTAAGGGAAAGAGCCTATAGGTGGAGAGGGGCAGATGGTCGGGCCATGATTGCATTTTTCAAATATCTGAAGGGATATCTGCGCATCCGGGTAAGCGGGTTTTCGCCGGAGCGCTTCATGAACCTGTGCAGCAACAAGGGCATCCTGCTGTGGGATATTGTCCGGGAAGGGGACATTTATTACATGTGCATCCATCTTACCGGGTTCCGCCTGCTGCGTCCCATTGTGAAGAAGACAGGTACCAGGGTAGCCATATTGGAGCGATATGGACTACCCTTTTTTTGGCCCAGGCTGCTGGCGAGGAAGGTGTTCGTGGCAGGACTGATCCTGGCGGTAGCCTTCTGGCTCTGGTCCTCCCTGTATGTGTGGGACATTGAAGTGGAGGGCAATTACCAGATTACCCAGGATATGTTCTTCACATTCCTGGAGCAGAACCAGGTTACCATAGGCATCCACAGGAAGGAACTTGACATTGAGGAACTGGAGAAGCAGATCCGGCGGGCATTTCCCCAGGTTACCTGGGCCTCGGCCAGGCTGGAGGGCACAAGGCTGTTGATCTCCATCAAGGAAAATGATGCGCCCATTATCACGGATGTACCCCAGTCTAAGGCCGGAGAGGACCTGCTGTCCAAGTATAGCGGCAGGGTGGTATCCATCCTGGTCAGAAGCGGGGTGCCCAAAGTGGCCGTGGGGGATGAGGTGGAGGCCGGGGCAGTACTGGTGGAGGGAAAAGTTCCTATCTATGCAGAGGACGGCACGGTCAGGGAATACCATCTGGTGGAGGCAGATGCGGATATTGTGCTGGAGCATGTGAGACATTTTACAGCCAGGCTGCCTTTTGACTATGTGAAAAAGGAATATACAGGGAGGGTGAAGCAGCAGCACTATCTCAGGACGGGCAAGAAGGAGTGGAAGCTGCCGGCAGACGGCCCTTTCCTGGTATATGACACGCTGATCCGGGAGAGCCGCCCGATGCTGTTTGAGAAGCTTTCCATCCCTATATACTGGGGGGATATTACATACAGGGAATACCAGGATGTGGAATACAGGTACTCGGCGAAGGAGGCCGGGCTGCAATTACAGGAAAAATGTAAGATATTTCTTGAAAGTTTAGAGGAAAAAGGGGTACAAATTATTGAAAAAAATGTTAAAATAGATGTGGACGGCACTTCCTACCTTCTCACTGGGGAATTTCTGGTACAGGAACCCATAGGTACAGGGAAGGGGTCCGGACAGTAGGGAAAGGCCCGATGACGAATAGTCCCACAAAAAGATCGGACGCATGGGCCGGAAAGCAGTGGGGAAGCAGGAGGAAAATGGGAACATATACGGAGAAACTGGAGGTACCTTCCCAGCATATGCAGAAGATATTCGGGATGCAGGATGCTTATGTGAAGAAACTGGAGCGGGATTTTAATGTCGCGGTTATAAACCGCAACGGAGGGATAGCCATCACAGGGGAGGAAGGCATGGTAAAGAAGGCGGCTGGTGTGCTGCAGCAGCTTGTCATTCTTTCCGAACGGGGCAATGAGATAGAGGAGCAGAACGTGGATTACGCGATTACAATGGGAATGGAAGAACAAGGGCAGGTGGTCTCCCGGATTGACGAAGACTGTATCTGCCACACAGTGAATGGCAAGCCCATCAAGCCAAAGACCCTGGGACAGAAGGCCTATGTGGATGCCATCCGGAAGAACATGATCGTTTTCGGGCTGGGACCTGCAGGGACGGGTAAGACCTATCTGGCCATGGCCATGGCGATCACCGCTTTCAAGAATGATGAGGTGGGCAGGATCATCCTCACCCGTCCGGCTATTGAAGCCGGGGAGAAGCTGGGCTTTCTGCCGGGAGACTTGCAGAGCAAGGTTGATCCTTACCTGCGTCCCCTCTATGATGCCCTGCATCAGATCATGGGGGCAGATACCTTTGCAAAGAATATGGAGAAGGGGCTGATCGAGGTGGCTCCCCTGGCCTATATGCGGGGACGTACCCTGGACAATGCCTTTATCATCCTGGATGAGGCCCAGAATACCACTCCGGCCCAGATGAAGATGTTCCTGACCAGGATCGGATTCGGGTCAAAGGTGATTGTCACCGGGGATGCATCCCAGAAGGACCTGCCTCCAGGGGCAGTCTCCGGTCTGGACGTGGCCACCAGGGTGCTGGGAAAGATAGAGGATATTGCCTTCTGTACCCTTACCAGTAAGGACGTGGTGCGCCATCCCCTGGTGCAGAAGATCGTACAGGCATACGATGACTATGAGGCCAGGGAGGCGTACAGGGCCAGGGAAAAGGACAGGCGAAGGACATCGCATACAGGAGGGCGGAGACGGCCATGACATTATACATGGAAGACGAATGGGGGGTAAACTGGCCGTTTGATGCGCAGGAGACAGCCAGACAGGTGTGCCAGGAGACCCTGGAGAGGGAGCACTGCCCTTATGAAGTACAGGTGAACCTGGTGCTGACGGACAATGGTGGCATCCGGGAACTGAACAGACAGTGCCGGGGGATCGACAGGGAGACAGATGTGCTCTCCTTTCCCAATGTGGAGTTCGGGGAAGAGGGGGTGTTTCACATTGACGAAGGGCGGGAAGCGGATTATTTTGACCCGGACACCGGGGAACTGGTTCTGGGAGACATTATGGTCTGTGTGGACAAGGTACAGGAACAGGCGCAGAACTATGGGCACAGTATCCGGAGGGAATTCGCCTTCCTGGTGGCACACAGTATGCTGCATTTGTGTGGATATGACCATATGGAGACAGAGCAGGCCAAGCGTATGGAGCAGAGGCAGGAGGCTATCCTGGCCGGCTTAGGGATCACAAGGGATTGACTGGGGAACAATAGATGAATCATGCGGAAGTGAAGAGAAGACAATTCCAGGCACTGTCCCTGGCAGTATCCTGTGTGGCAGTGATGGTGATGGCCAGGGTGCTGGGATATAACGGAGTAACTTATGTGGCAGTGGCCATGGAAGCCTATTTGCTGGTGTGGACAGTGGCCTGCGGGGGACTGTCTGATGTGCTGGGCAGGCTGCTGCGCACGAAAAACGGTAAGGGGCAATATAGGAATGCTTCCAGGCTGCGCAGGAATGTGCTGTTTCTCCAGATGACCCTGGGTCTTCTGGGGAGCCTGCTACTTTTTTTTGGTGCAGGATGGATAGCCGGGGATATGTGTGGGGTGCCCTATGCCACCTTGATTCTTATGGTGCTGTCACCGGCTGTATTTCTGAGGTCTGTGACCACGGTGTTCCTGGGATATTTCCAGGGGGATGGTTCTGAGTTCCCAACGGTGGCAACGGGCTTCCTGCGGCAGGTCCTGGTGTTGGGATTTGGCCTGCTGTTTGGCAGGATGCGGGCAGGGTACGGCGAGAAGGTGGGTAACCTGCTTGGACAGGAGAATTTTGTGGCCATGCACGGCGGTGTGGGGGTAGCCATAGCCGTGGATCTGGCAGAAGGGCTGCTTCTGGTATTCCTGGCACTGCTCTTGAAGGGTAGACGGCACCAGAAGTACAAGAATATGCCGGATGGGATGCGGGGAAGTGATTCCTTCTGGGATGGTGTGCGGATGGTATCCGTGGGACGTCTGGTGCAGGCAGGTACGTCCCTGTTGGTTCTGCTGCCCCTGCCCCTGGGGCTTATGCTGCTCATGAAAAGGGGGGAGGACCCGGATGCTGCCGCGGTACAGTATGGTCTGTATCTGGCGTGCTATCTGGCCATGGGGGTGATCTTCCTGGCCCTGGCAGTGGCAGGAATGCTGCCATCGGTCAGCAGGACAGTGATCTGCCTGCGGAAAGAGGAACAGCGCTTTGCCAGGATGGTATTCCAGGCCGGGATGCATCTGGGCGTAGCCCATACGGCTTACCTGGCGGCCTTTTTGATGGTGATGGCCTCCCAGGCTGGTGCCGTGTTTGGACCGGCCCAGGAAAATGAGGCGGCGGGAATGCTTCGGGGAGGTGCCCTGGTGGTCCTGCTGGCAGTGCTTTCCCTGTATTTTGCCAGGTACCTGGTCCTGGTGGGGCGCAAGCTGCTGGTGCTTGCTTCGGTGGGGTGCGGATTCCTGGTCTATCTGGTGGCTGCTTTCCTGCTGTCCGGCACCGGGAAGGTCGGGGCACTTGCCCTGGTGTATGCGGGACTGCTGGGTGTGGGGGTGCTGACTTTTCTCCTGGGTGCCCTCTCCTGTAAGCATCTGCGCCTGCGCACAGACTGGCTCCAGGTCCTGGTGATCCCCACCGGGGCAGCCTGCATCACAGGGCTTCTGGGGATGCTCCTGGGCAGGCTGTTCACTCCGCACCTGGGGAATCTGGTCACATTGGTGGCTTCCTTTCTGATTCTGTGGGCGGCCTACTGGGTGATCCTGTTGCTTGTACGGAATTTCCGGGAACAGGAACTGGAGACAGTGACAGGAGGACGGCTGATCCGCGTCCTGGGACAGATGCTGCGGGTGTTTTAGGCTGCGTGTATAGAGGCTTTTTAGGTGATCCTTGAAAAATCCGGCAGAAAATGGAACGGGAATGTATAGAAGCCGGAAAATAAGCTGATACTCTTTGCAAAGGAAAAGGCATGGTTGCAATATGAAGATTGTTAAAGGTATCAGTTTATTTTTGCTCTACCCGGTTATGATGCTGGTGATCGGGTTCTATGCAGGGGTGGAGATGACCCACTACTTTTATCCGGGGGACAGGCCCTGGGAGGGAACTGCCCATGTGCAGGAGGAAGGGAAGGGAACGGAACTGTCTTCAGGCCGGCCGGCCGGGGGCACCGATCCAGGGATGCCTGGTGCAGATGGGACAGGACTCCAGGACGGGGACGGGACAGTATCCCCCGGTATGTCTGCACAGGAAGGTGATATCCATCCTTCCGGCCAGACAGATACGGACCGGTCCATGGCAGGAGAGGCAGGGACTGACGGACCAGAGGATACACAGATCCCGGAAGATGCCTCCCAGGAAGGGCTGCTGGAGGCGGCATCTAACCCGGAGCGGCTGTATGTGGACACGGAATATGTGCTGGAGGAGACAGACATTGATGACCAGACAGTGGTGGAGACTTCCGGAAGGCTGCCGCAAAAATATATCGGCATGAACCGGGAACAGTTCCTGGCTGCCATGGAGAATTATGCCGCTGCCCCGCCCCTGACGGAGATGGAGAGAGGATTTGTAGGACTGGAGGTACTCTCTTTTTCCAGGGAGAGGGTGGTGGTGCAGATGAACTACAGCTATGTGAAGCCCAGCACAAGCTATTACCTGGCAGTGTATGACAACCAGGTGCTGGTCTACCTGGATGATCGGGAGACGGTCTATATTGAGACGGATATCCAGTTGGATTCCCTGCCGGCTGATGTACAGCAGGAGATCATGCAGATGAAATGGATCGAGAATGAGGAGACATTGTTTAATTTTCTGGAAAGCTATTCCAGTTAGGGAAGAAGGAAGAGATACCTATGCGTAAGAGCGGAAAGAAGATTGGCATCATAGGAGGCGGTGCCGCCGGTATGACAGCAGCCATAGCAGCGGCCAGACAGGGTGCCGATGTGACAATATTAGAGGCAAATGACAGATTGGGGAAGAAGATTCTGGCCACAGGGAACGGCAAGTGTAACCTGGGAAATCGGAAGCTTGATACATCCTGGTATTACACGGAAGATCCCGGTTTTCTGAAGGCGCGTCTGAAGCAGTTCGGTACCAGGCAGACCATTTCTTTCTTTCAGGGGATGGGACTGATGATCCGGGAGAAAGGGGGATACCTCTATCCGGCCAGCGAACAGGCGGCGGTGGTGGCAGATGTGCTGTGCCTGGAGGTGGCGGCCCTGGGGGTGCATGTGGTTAGGGAATACAAGGTACAGTGCATCACCCAGGACAGGGACTTTAAGGTGTCCGGTGTCCACAGGGGGGGAGAACCGGAAGAGTACTGCTTTGATAAGGTTATCTTATGCTGCGGGGGAAAGGCATCGCCCAGGACAGGCTCGGACGGCAGCGGCTATGAGCTGGCTTCCCGGCTGGGGCACAGCCTTGTGCCGGTGGTGCCTGCCCTGGTCCAGCTAAGGTGCAGGGACAGCTTTTTTAAGATGCTGGCAGGTGTCAGGGCAGATGCGCAGATCTCCGTGTACCATGGAGGGGAATGCCTGGCCACGGAACGGGGGGAACTACAGATTACGGACTATGGCATATCCGGGATCCCCGTATTCCAGCTCAGCAGGGTGGTCAACTACATATTGGCGGAAAAAGGCGGTGAGGTGGAGGCAGTCATTGACTTTTTCCCGGATTATTCCAGGGAGGAATACCAGAAGTTCTGCGATGCCAGGGCACTTTTGCAGGACAGGCATTCTGTGGAAGACTTTTTTACAGGCATGCTGAACCAGAAGCTGATGAGCCTGTTTATCAGAATGGCAGGAGTCTCGGGAGGAAATGTGCCGGTATCCGAAGTCACCCCCAGGATCATGGAGAGGGTGTATCAGCTTTGCAGGCAGTGGAAGGTCCATGTGACTGGCAGCAATTCTTTTGACTGTGCCCAGGTGTGCGCGGGGGGCGTGCCCCTTTGTGAGATCACGGACCAGATGGAGTCTAAGCTGGTGCCGGGACTGTATCTGGCAGGGGAACTTCTGGACGTGGACGGGAAATGCGGAGGCTATAATTTGCAGTGGGCCTGGTGTAGCGGATATCTGGCCGGGACGGGGGCTGCGCGGTAGAATGTAGCCTTGGAATGCCTTTAGAACTGGGTAAGATTTTTACAGACGAAGAGGGCTCCTGTCAGGATACGGGCTGAGGCGCATGGTGGTATGATAAGTATGAACTTAAAGGGATTTAACAAAACATTTATCAAATACTTTATTTCCTACTTTCTGATTGTTATCGTTTTAATTGGAATTTTTTTCTTGATTTACAGGAAAAATTTTATGGATATATATCAGGATAATCTGCAGGATTCTGTAAAAAAGCGGATGGAGTCTATCCAGGCTACTCTGGATTCAGAAATCATGTCATTTGTTTTGTTGGATGGCCAGATAAAAAAAGATTTGAATCTGATTATGTCAAATTATGTGAATCCTGCATATGAACTTTATCAGGCAAATAAAAAAATTACTACGTATGATATTGCGAACAATCTGATTGATTCCATCTCTGTGATTTCAGATGACGGGGAGGTCGTATTGTCTACTGCTATACCAGTCTTGTCTTCTGAGGATGGGTATTCTGTTTTCATGGGTGGAGTAAAATATCCCATTCCTTTGGAGGAGTACCGAAAGGATTTCGGACGCCGTTTCTTCAGATTGAATACAGGGGGCAAATCTTTTTTGATCTATCTTTCCCAGGCAAGCAGAAAATCAAGATTTTGCACTTTATATATTTTAAACAGACAAGAATTTGATAAGATTCTGAATGTAGATGACGGAAGGGAAGATGTAACTTTTTTATTGCTTGCGCCTGACGGCTCATTGCTGGCGGGAGGTGAGGAAGATGAGGTGCTGTCTGTTGCAGGTCTGCTTTCAGATACAGGGTGGTCTCCAGATACTTTAGGATTGTATGAACTGGACAATTTTAACTCTGTATATGTGACAGCTGGTAATAGTGACAGTGGTGGCAAACTGGTCTTGCTGGCATTGATTTCTAACAAAAGAATTGATAGTCTGGTCAGACAGGCTATGGGGAAAGAAACGATAGCTTTTGTTCTGGTGTTCCTGTTCAGCCTGCCTGTCATCATGATTGCTATGCAAGTCACTTTTCAGCCACTGCAAAGACTGATCCAGAAGATCGTACCATTTGGTCAGAAAGAACATAATTATATCGATCTTTTGGAGGATACTTTCAGCAATCTCTCCTCTGAAAAATATGCGCTTCAAGAAAAGCTGAATAATTACCAGAAAATGATGAAGAAATCTCTGTTTGATTCTGTAATTCAGAGTCCCTTTGCAGATCATTCATATATGAATGACATTGATCTCCTTTTTTCCATGGAGCCGGAGCAATGTGTTGTTTATCTGGTAAAAATCATGAATAAGAGGGAAGACAGTGGGTTTTCCGAACAAATGAGGAAGTGTATTTATGAGGGGTTGGGGAATATAGAAAAAAAAATGGTAGTATTGATAGAAACACAAAAGGAGTATGATGTGTTTCTGCTTTCCTATCACAGAAATGACATGGAAGCATCCGTTACTTCTATTCTGGATAAATTGCAGACTGCATTTGGCCATACATACATCTGTAGTGAAAAGGCAGATTCTCCTATGGATATTCCTGCATTGTACCGGTGTATCACAGGAGAAGATGATGGACAATTACAATATCCAGTAGACAAATTAGAAAGACTGACAGATGACTTGAAAAGTAGCTGCTTTACAGAGGCAGAAGAGTGTATAAAGGAAATCCTAAGAGTGCTGGAACATATTTCAGATAGCAACACAAATCCCTTTATTGATTTTTATGGCAGGAGTATACTGATTGATATTCTTACGATACTTACAAGTGCCATTAGTGAATACAATGTGAAATTTAAGGAATATAGTGATCTTTATTATTCAACTCTTTATCTATGCAGAAGTTGTTCTTATGAGGAACACAAAGCAGAAATTCTATGCAATATGCTGGAGCTTCTGAGGGTATGCAGGAAAAACGTAACGGCGGGGTTCCGGCAGATAGAGGAGATTGTAGATGCAGAATATTTGTCTCCGGATTTTTCAATTACAGTGCTGGCTGATGCATTTCACATTAGTACTGCCCACATGAGTTTTCTTTTTAAGCAGAGATTCGGTAAGAATTTTTCGGAGTATTTATGGAATATGCGTGCCAGAAAGGCAATGTCGCTTTTGACAGAGACAGATCAGACAGTTGACCAGATTGCAGCCAGTGTGGGATATGTAAATGTATCCAGCTTCCGGCGTAAGTTTAAACAGGAGATGGGAGTGTCTCCTTCTGAATATCGGGAAGGGCACATTAGGAGAAAGCAGTAGATCTCATAAGGATCTGCTGCTTTTTAAGTAGAAAAACCGCGTATTTTCAAGCTTTTGAAGGTACATACATTTTTTTGGCAACGTACAAAATTATGTGTGTTGTGGAAAAAAGCTTTTGACGGTATAGTCAGTATATCCACTTTGAAAGCGCGCTAAGGGGACAAATAAAAAAGAAAAAGGAAAATGAAAAATATGAGAAAAAAAATAATTTCCATGATGTTAGTCCTTTTAATGACATATACCATGCTGGCATGTGGTAATGGGCGGTCCGGGACGGAAGATCCTCTAGTCTCTACAAATAAGGAGTCTGATGCAGGGACGGAAGGGAAAACGCAGGAAGATTCCTTGACATATACTGCGTTAGCTGTGCTCCATGCATCCACATATGATTTGGCAGATACATTTCCAATGCAGATGCTCCAGGAACAATTTAATATTGATATAAAGTTCCAATCGCTGTTATCTTCCGAGTTAAGCGAAAAAAGAAATCTTTTATTAAACTCAGGAGAATATCCGGAGCTTTTCATAAAATGCGGGCTGAGTAACTCGGAAATGTTTGATTATGGCAGCCAGGGTATTTTGCTGGCTTTGGAAGACTTGATTCGTGAGTATATGCCGAATTTAACTGCCTGGCTTGATGGTAATAATGCATGGCAATGGATTGAATCAAGCGATGGGCATGTGTATGGGCTTCCCTGCTACGAACTGGCCATTACAGATTGGAATCCTTATTGGATCAATATGAGATGGATTGAGAACTTGAAAATGGAAGAACCTTCTAGCCTGGATGAACTTTATGAGGTGCTCAAAGCATTTAAAGAACTGGATGCTAACGGTAATGGAGACCCCAATGATGAGATTCCTATGGCGTTTAACGGAATGCCAAACTTTATGATGCAATACATGGGACGTGCTGTGGACAGCAAAACATATTGCTATGTGGAAAATGGAAAGCTCGTCTTCGCGCCTGTGACAGATTTATATTATGACTATTTGGAGTTTATGGCAAAACTGTATGCTGAGGGCTTGATATTGGATACATGTTTTACGATTACAGGAGAAGAACTGACAGCTAAGGGTACAGAAAAAGATATTATTGGATCTACCGCAACGGCTGGTGTTTTTCTGATAGTAGGTCGTGACAGGGATGATGATTATAAAATGCTGACTCCTTTTGCACAGGGTGAATATTCGATCGGAAATGGTATCAGTACTGGTGTATTTTGTGTGACGGATAAGTGTAAGAATCCAGGACCAGTACTTGCCATGTTTGATACATTCTATTCCCAGGAAGGTGGTGTGCTGGCTACAATGGGTGTGGAAGGCCAGACATTTATGTTTAATGACAAGGGGCAGTGGGAGTGGATTACCGGAAATGGGTTCGGTGAGAATGTAGATGAAGTCCGTGGAAGAGGAACTATTCAAGGAACGGCAGCAGGTCCTTATATTGCACCTGATATCTGGTGGACTGATATGTCTCCTGCTGCAGATCCCGATGAAGTTTATCTGAATCAAGAGAGAGTCAGAACAGCAGCATATGGAGTCTCGGTATTACCCAACATGTTTTATACAGAAGAAGATGAAGACATCATTGCGACACTGTCTACGGACATTAAAATGTATTTTGAAGAGTATACAATGGAGATCATTACCGGCAAAAAGGACCTATCCTCCAGTTGGGATGCCTATGTAGGAACGATAGAGAAAATGGGACTTTCAGATATGATGGATGTATATCAGAGAACCTATGACAAATCCATTACAATGCAATAGGTGAGGAAAACCATACCGGCTGCCGCATTCTGCGATGGCCGGTATGAATAAGGAGGAGATGTGAAGGATGCGGGAGAAGAAGACAGAAGGATTTCTGGGCAGATTAAAAAAGGATCTTAAAGTGAATTGTTTTTTGTATCTTTTGGCCTTGCCAGGCGTTGCTTATTATATTATTTTTCATTATATCCCCATGCCGGGTATTGCAATGGCTTTTGTTGATTACAAGGCAAAACTTGGAATCTTGGGAAGCCGATGGGTAGGACTGAGACATTTTGAACGTTTTTTTAACAGCTACTATTTTGGGGTTTTAATCAAAAATACCTTGGGTATCAGCATATATAGTTTACTGGTTGGATTTCCCATTCCCATTATATTTGCTTTAATGCTCCATTATTTGAATGTAAAATGGCTGAAGAAAACAGTGCAGATGGTTTCTTATGCGCCACATTTTATCTCCACAGTTGTCATCTGCGGTATGCTTACCATGTTTTTGAATCAAGAGACAGGCATAATGAATCAAGTGCTTTCGCAGCTTGGTCTGGAAAAGGTCGGTTTTTTATCGGAAGCCAGATTTTTTAAGAGTATTTATGTGTGGTCTGATGTATGGCAGGGAATGGGATGGAGTGCCATTATTTATATATCAGCCCTTGCAGGTGTAGACTATGAACTGCATGAGGCAGCAATCATGGATGGGGCAACAAAGGTGCAGAGAATTCTCCATATAGACATTCCTTCCATCAAATCAACTATATTGATGCTTTTGATTCTTCAGTTCGGCTCTCTTATGAGCGTAGGATTTGAGAAGGTATATTTTCTTACAAACAATATGAATAAGTCGTCTGCGAACATTATATCCACCTATGTGTACCAGGTAGGCATGATAGATCACGATTACAGTTTTTCAACGGCAGTTGGATTATTTAATTCCATTATTAATATGGTACTTTTGATTACTGTGAATAGAATAAGTAAAAAGGTGGCCGGCGAAAGCTTGGTATAAAGGGGAAAGATATGATTGGTGTAAAAACGAAGAGATACAGAAAAAGTTATTCTGACCGCATATTTGACATAGTAAATATTACAATTATGTGTATTCTTCTATTTATATTTGTCTGGCCTCTCTGGTTCGTAGTTATAGCTTCCTTCAGCAATCCAAATGAACTATGGCTGGGGAATGTGGTATTGCTCCCGAAGGGATTTACGCTGGAGGCCTATGAAAAACTGCTGGAACACAGGGATATCTGGATCGGTTATAAAAATACCATAGTGTATACGGCGGTTGGAACTTTTCTGAATGTTGTAGCCACGGTTTCATTGGCATATCCGCTTTCGAGAAAGAGTTTTATGCCGGGAAAGCTTATTATGATGATGCTCATTGTAACAATGTATTTTAGCGGGGGACTGATTCCTACATATCTTGTAGTTAAGAACCTGGGAATGGTAAATAATATGTGGGCAATGGTAATTCCAGGAGTTATTTCCACTTATAACGTGATTATTACCAGAACATATTTTGCCAGCAGTATTCCAGGAGAGCTTCATGATGCTGCTAAAATGGACGGAGCCAATAACCTGGAATTCCTGTGGAAGATAGTGTTGCCCTTGTCAAAGCCGATTTTGGCAGTAATTGCATTGTACTATGCAGTGGGACATTGGAATGATTATTACACGGCTTTGATCTATCTGTATGATAAGGAACTGTTTCCTCTAACCTGTTTTTTGAAAAATATGATTATCGATACCTCACTGTCTATGGAAGGTTCCTTTGGGGCTTCGGCTACAGAGATGGAAAAGATGATACGTCTGTCACAGTCCTTGAAATACAGTACAATCATCATATCTGTAATACCGCTACTTGCGGTGTATCCTTTTATCCAAAAGTTTTTTGTAAAAGGAGTAATGATTGGTTCTATAAAAGGGTAAGAAATTCGAAATAAAAATATGGAGGTGAATAAGCAGGTGTTTCAAAAAGCAGAGCAGGTTTTTATTAAAAACAGACGTGAAGAAATAAATTATCAGGCGGGATTCCAATGCAGGTTTACAGGTTCGGAAAAGAGGCAATATGAATTACACATAACGGGAGCAACGTTGTATCGCGTTTATCTGAATGGAAACTTTCTCTTTTACGGACCAGCCAGGGCCCCTCATGGATATCTGCGTGCAGATAATGTAAGACTCAAGGTGAAAGCAGGCGAAAATGTACTCTGTGTGGAAGTTGCCGGTTATAATTGTCCTTCTTTCGGCACAATGAACCACTTTTCTTTTCTGCAGGCAGAGATATTTGAAAATGGAAAGTCCATCTGTCATACAGGGCGGGATTTTAAAGCCATATCCCTAAATGGATTGCGGGAACAGAAGGTATACAGATACAGTTACCAACGAGCTTTTTCGGAAGTCTGGTACTTGGACAATGAATCAATACTTACCAACTGGAAAGAAACAGACTTTGAGGGGGAAGCGATATGTGTCCATACATATGAGGAGGAAATAATTCCAAGAGGATATGCAAATCCGGACTTTTGGGTGGAAGATTTCGGAGATCCTGTCATGCAGGGCAGATTTGAGTGGGCAGGAGAGTTGGCAGTATATCGTTCCAGACATTTTGTGCCGAATGAAGTATCCATTGTCTGTTATCCACTTTCAGAGATTAAGCATGATGTGCTGACCCGGATCCGGGGAAAGTATCTGCCGGATGGGGACAGTGACATGACAAAAAACAGATACCGGTTATATGATTATGGACAGGTAAATACAGGGTTTATCAAAGCAAATCTGACGGCAGAAGAGGATAGTGAAGTATATATTGCTTTTTCTGAAAAGCCTGCGGGAAGAACTGGCTTTGAGATGGAAGATTTAATCAGTGTCATCAAATATGAATTAAAAAAGAGCAAAAGGCCATATGACCTGGAAGCTTTTGAGGCATATTCCATGCGGTACGTGATTGTACTGGTGATAAAGGGAAAAATCAAGGTCAACAGAATGGAACTAAGAGAATATTCATATCCTTTGAGCCATAACACGATTTTGATCGTACAGGATGAAAAACTGATGCGCATATTTGAGGCGGCGCGAGAAACCTTCCGGCAGAATACGCTGGATTGCTTTATGGATTGTCCGGGAAGAGAAAGGGGTGGTTGGCTGTGTGACAGCTATTTCACGAGTCAGGCAGAACAGATCTTTGCAGGAAAAGGGCAGATAGAAGAGCAGTTTTTAAAAAATTTTACCATGGCAAAGGAATTTCCTGGAATTCCAGAAGGACTTCTGCCGGATAATTATCCAGGAGAACTTCTGCAAGTGATACCACAGTGGATTATGTGGTATATATTGGAACTGGAAGAATATTTAAAAAGACATGCGGATAATAAAGAGATATTTCGTGGATTATGCTATCAGTTCCTGGAATATCTGCAGGATTACAAGTGTGAGAACAGACTGCTCAAGAAATTGGAGGGCTGGAACTTTATTGAGTGGTCTGAAGCAAATCAGTATGTGGAAAAGGCAGATATAAGTTATCCCACAAATATGCTTTATGCGAGGGTTCTTGAGAGCATTGGCAGATTATATGGGGATGAAGGGCTCTGCCGTGAAGCAGAGGAATTGAAAGAACAGATTATCAGGTGTGCTTTTGATGGAAAGCTATTCTGTGATGGAGCGGTCTGGAACGGAACGGCGTATGTAAATATGCAGGAGATTTCAGAAGCCTGCCAGTACTATGCGGTATTCTGTGGTATTGCAGGAGAGGAAGACGGCAGATTCCAACAGTTTTATAAGTGGATACTGGATATTCTCGGATACAGGCGAAAAAAGCAGGAAGGGTACCCGGAAATTGCTTATTCCAATTTGTTCATTGGTATGACTCTTCGGTTTGAATGTCTCCACAGACTGGGCAGATACGAACAGCTTTTGGAGGAAATGAAGGAATACTATCTGCATATGGCAGATACTACGAACACTCTCTGGGAGCATGATTCCCCTGTCGCCAGTCTCAATCACGGGTTGTCCTCTGTAGCTGGTGCACTCATTATAAAAGCCCTAACGGGTCTGGTTGATATAGATGAAGCAGAAGGTATCATCACGGTAGATGAGTCTGTACCGGATACCGCAGAATATCAGATATCCATTGGCTTGAACCAGGGAAAACTTATTGTAACTGGCAGGGATAGAAAGCGGACGGTCACTGTCTATGGCCCCTATAATGTGCGGTATAGACAGATTAAAAAAATGTCTGGTTCCAAGTAGAATACCAGGAGTTTATGTGGCGATTTGTGCAGGAAAAGTTACTGTCCACAGGTGCCACCGCGAGGTGTTTTCACGCGTTCTTTGCGTGGCAAATCCGAGACAACCTGCGCCAAAACGCCTGCATTTGACGTTTTGTGTGCATATGTTGCTGTGAACGGAGTGAACAGTAACCAGGAAGAGTGTGCCGGAAAAATACGGCACACTTTTTTCTTGCAATGAAAAGGCGGCTGTTATATTATGGATCATAGCAGAGTGGAACAGGGGATTAGGAGGGACTGCTTCTGAATTTTCGGATGTGTCTGCGGAGGATGCAAAATGATTCGAATATGCCAGTTGAAGCTGGAGACAGGTCATACCCAGGAACAACTCTGGAGAAAGGCAGCACTGTTTCTGCATGTGGTTCCAGAGGACATCTACAGTCTGAAGATCCGGCGCAGGTCCATTGATGCCAGGAAAAAACCGGACATTACATACAGCTATACCCTGGATCTGCAGGTAAAGGATCCGGACAGAGTACTGCGCCGGTTCCGGGGACGGGAGAACCAAGTGTGCAAGTGGGAGGAGACAGAATATGTTTTCCCCTGCACCGGGAACCGGAAAAGAGAACATCCAGTGGTGATCGTGGGCATGGGACCGGCAGGGTTATTCTGCGGGTATTTCCTGGCCCTGCACGGATACAGGCCCCTGCTGTTGGAGAGAGGCAGGGATGTGGACCGCAGGCAGAAGGACGTGGATGCCTTCTGGAGGGGTGGTATCCTGGATCCTGTCTCCAACGTACAGTTTGGGGAGGGAGGAGCAGGCACCTTTTCGGACGGAAAGCTGAATACCCTGGTGAAGGACAGGGAAGGGCGAAATATGGCGGTGCTGGAGACCTTTGTGAGATTCGGCGCACCGGAGCGTATCCTGTATGATGCCAGACCCCATATGGGGACAGATGTGCTCTGCCAGGTAGTGAAGGGTATGCGCCAGGAGATCCTGCGGCTGGGGGGAGAGGTGCGATTTGAGAGCCAGGTGACAGGCCTGTCCATCCGGGATAGAAGAGTGGAGGGCGTGGTGATAAATGGCAGGGAGAGGCTCTCCTGCGGGCAGGTGGTGCTGGCCATCGGCCATAGTGCCAGGGATACCTTCCAGGAACTGTATGAGGAGGGGATTCCCATGGAGGCCAAGGCCTTTGCAGTGGGCCTTAGGGCAGAGCATCCCCAGGCCATGATCAACGTAAGCCAGTATGGCCTGGAGGAGCCGGGTATCCTGGAAGCCGCCCCCTACAAGGTGACGGCAAAGAGCCGGGACGGCAGGGGGGTGTATTCCTTCTGCATGTGTCCGGGCGGTTATGTGGTGAATGCCTCCTCGGAAGAGGGGAGGCTGGCGGTAAACGGTATGAGCTACAGCGCCAGGGATGGGGCCAATGCCAACAGTGCGGTGGTGGTGACGGTGACGCCGGAGGACTTCGGGTCGGATCATCCCCTGGCAGGCATTGCATTCCAGAGAAAGGTGGAGGAGCGGGCATATCAGCTTGCCGGGGGAAAGATTCCGGTACAGCGTTATGGTGACTTTAAGAGGTGCGTGGAGGCCGGAAAGGCCGTTGGAACTGGCGGTGATGGGAAGATGGGCAGGGCTGGGGAATCCGGCGGGCCGGACAAGCCTGTGGGGATGGACGGGGTTGGGGAAGATTGCCCCGGACAGCTACAGCCTCAGTGTAAGGGTGCCTATGCCTGGGCAGATGTAAGCCGCATCCTGCCCCAGGCCTGCAACCAGGCCATTGTGGAGGGTATGGAGGGCTTTGGCAGGCAGATCAAGGGCTTTGACGGGCCGGATGTGATCCTTTCCGGCGTGGAGAGCCGGACCTCTTCCCCGGTGCGGATCTGCCGGGATGAGAGCCTGCAGGCAGCGGTAAGGGGGCTGTATCCCTGTGGGGAGGGGGCCGGGTATGCAGGCGGCATCACCTCGGCAGCCATGGACGGCATGCGGGTGGCAGAGGTGATTGCGGCAGAATATGCGCCGGACCAAGGAGCAATATAAAAACAAAGAGACAAGGCGGCAGCATACAGGGACAAGAGCCTATGGAAGCTTATGATGCAGGGAAAAGGAACGAAGATATGAGTAAATACAGGGAACAGATCAAGGATAAAAAGCGGATTGTGGTGAAGATAGGCTCTTCCTCCCTGACCCACAGTAATACAGGGGATATGGATTACATCCGCATGGAAAAGCTGGTGAGGGAACTGAGTGACATCCACAACCAGGGAAAGGATGTAATCCTGGTGACCTCAGGGGCCATAGCGGCGGGAAGAAAGGCTCTTCAGGGAAGCTGCCGGAGGGAAGGCAGCCTACAGGGGGAAGTCCCTGGCAGATCCGGCCAGGCAGAGGCCATGGCGGTGAAACAGGCCTGCTCTGCGGTGGGCCAGGCCAGGCTGATGATGACCTACCAGAGACTTTTTGCAGAATATAACCAGGTGGCAGCCCAGATTCTGATGACCAAGAATACCATTGTGGATAACCTGAACCGCTACAATGCCCACAATACTTTCACAGAACTATTGCGGCTGGGAGCCATTCCCATTGTCAATGAGAATGACACAGTGGCCACCTATGAGATCGAGATCGGGGACAATGACACTCTCTCTGCCATCGTGGCGGCCCTGGTGGAGGCAGATCTGCTGATCCTGCTGTCGGACATTGACGGGCTGTATACGGATGATCCCAGGAAGAATCCTGATGCCCAGTTTATTGAGCAGGTGGATGACTTGACAGAGGAACTGATGGACATGGGCAAGGGCAGTACCGGCAGCAGCGTGGGGACAGGGGGCATGAACACGAAACTGGTTGCCGCCAGGATTGCCACCAGGTCTAATGTGGACATGGTCATTGCCAACAGCAAGGATATCGGTGTGCTGCACCGGATCCTGGAAGGGGAAAATACAGGGACGCTTTTTGTGGCCCACGCAGATGACGGGTTTGACCTGCCAGGATTCGTAGAGAATCTGCACAGAGGATGAAAAATCGTTACGATTCACTTTGTTCACAGCAACAGGAAACTATAAAAGCAGGCACAGGGAATGGGTACGCTGCTGACAGGAAGCCGAAAAGGCCACAGGGAGGGCTGCATATGGAGATACACCACAAAAGTCTGGCACGCAAGGAGTGGCCCAGGATCCTAAATAGGGACTCCGTCCATGGATTCTTTGAGGAATCCGGCTTGAAGGGGGAAATGCAGCTGATCCATGTGCATGCGGTGACGAAACCCTTGACCAAAAGCTATGAAGGAAATGGGGGCAGTTCCTGTGTCACGATCCTGGACGCAGGATATTACTGGTTACAGATAGCGCCTGAGAATGCCTACTGGTGGCTGACAGTGATGTATGACAGTCAGCTGCAACTGGTGGAGTATTATTTCGACCTCACGGCGGGAAATGAACTTTGCGGCAGCGGGGAGAGCGGATTTGCAGATATGTTCCTGGATGTGGTCCTGGTACCTGGAGGACAGGTTTATCTGCTGGATGAGGATGAACTGGAGGAAGCATATAGGGAGGGGACAGTGGATGAGGTGTCCTATCAATTGACCAGGCAAAATGCCCAGGAACTGATGGCCGGACTGGAGGGCAGGGAAGAACAACTGGAACGTTTCTGCTGGCAGTGTCTGGGACAGATGCTGGAGGGACGCTGAAGAAAAGAGGAGACCGTATGAACATGGAAGAGCGGATTGCCCGCATCAATGCATTATATCACAAGTCCCAGAAGGAGGGGCTGACAGCACAGGAGAAGGAAGAGCAGGCCAGGCTGCGAAAAGAGTACGTGGCCAGCATCCGTGGGAACCTTAAGAGCCAATTGGATCAGATTACCATTGAGAACCCGGATGGCACGCTTGTGAACCTGGGGGAGAAATTCGGGAAGTGTAGAAGTAAGGACCAGGGATAGCAGGGAAACCAGCGGCTGCTTTGAACGGCATGGCCGTGAAATGCAACAGAATGAAGGCCGGATGAGGGCGAAGGAAAGGGACGCAGACAGGACAGGAAACATGACAGGGACAAAACAGGAGATTCGCAGGCAGGTCTTGAGACTGCGGGATGCTTTAAGCCAGGAAGAGAGGAAGAGAGGGGCTGTCCTTCTGACGGAACGCATCCTGGGGCACCAGTGGTTCTATGGGTCAGACAGGCTGCTTGCCTTTGCAAGCCATGGAAGTGAAATAGATACCAGTGCCATTATCCAGGAAGCTTTGCGCCTGGGCAAGCAGGTATATCTGCCAAAGGTATGCGGGAAGTGTGGGGAACCGGAAGGGGGTATGGAATTTTACCAGATCCATTCCCTGGGGGAACTGCAGGAGGGATACCGGGGCATCAAGGAACCGGAGGGCGTTACGGCGCGTTATTGTTACAGCCCTGAGACAGCCGGCAGAAGTCTTCTGCTTATGCCAGGGGTGGCATTTGACAGATGCGGGAACAGGGTTGGCTATGGAAAAGGGTTCTATGACAGGTATCTGGAGGGAAAGGAAGCCTTGCGGATGCGTTCTGTGGCAGTGGGTTTCTGCTGCCAGATGGTGGAGGAGATCCCGGCCCAGGGGACGGATATCCGGCCTTGCCAGGTGATCTGTGTGTGAGGACAGCAGGGCTGGGGTCTTTGGCCATTTCCTGGAAAAGGCATTTTCCTGGAAGGGTATTTTTAGTGGAAAGGAGCATCCTTGAAAAGGAGCGTTTTCCGGAAAGGGACATGAGGGAGAAAAGGAGAGTGGGATGGAGACAGGAAACAGGAGACTGACACAGATGGGGGAGCAGGCCGTGGCGGTGAAAGGGCTGCTCCAGCGTCTTTCCAGCCAGGAGAAACAAAAAGCCCTGCAGCATGCAGCGGGAAAGCTTACAGAGCAAGCAGGGGAGATCCTTGGTGCCAATGCCCAGGACATGGATAAGGCCAGGGCAGCAGGCATGAAGGAAGGACTTCTGGACCGGCTGCTGCTTACCAGGGAGCGGATTGAAGCCATGGCCCGGGGCCTGTGCCAGGTGGCCATGCTGCCAGACTGTATCGGGGAGATCATGGAAGAGTGGGAACGTCCCAATGGGCTGAGGATCAGGAAGGTCCGGGTTCCCCTGGGGGTGGTGGGGATCATCTACGAGGCCAGGCCCAATGTGACGGCAGATGCCTTTGGTCTGTGTTTCCAGGCAGGCAATGCCGTGATCTTAAAAGGAGGCAGCGATGCCATCTGTTCCAACAGGGCCATTGTGAAAGTGCTTAGGGAGGCCATGGAGGAATGCGGGATTCCTGGTGATGTGCTGCAGCTGATCATGGACACGGACCGGGCTGTCACGGTAGAGTTCATGAGGCTGAAAGATTATGTGGATGTACTGATCCCCAGGGGCAGTGCAGGACTGATCAAAAGCGTGGTGGAGAACAGTACCATCCCTGTCATTGAGACAGGCGTGGGAAACTGCCATGTGTATGTGGACAAGGAGGCCGACCTGGACATGGCAATGCAGATTGTGTATAATGCCAAGACCCAGAGAACCGGTGTCTGCAACGCCTGTGAGTCCCTGGTGGTGCATGAAGCCGTAAGGGAGGCCTTCCTGCCAATGCTTAGGAAGGCCCTGGCTCCAAAACAAGTGGAACTGCGGGGGGATGAGAGAGTCTGTAGTGTGCTGGCTGACTGTGTTCCTGCCACAGAGGAAGATTACGGGAGGGAGTACCTGGATACCATCCTGTCCCTGAAGACGGTGGACTCCCTGGAGGAGGCCATCCGCCATATCAATCACTATAATACTGGCCATTCAGAGTGTATTGTAACCCGGGATTCCAAGGCGGCGGAGCAGTTCCTGGATCAGGTGGATGCAGTCTGTGTGTACTGGAACGCCTCTACCCGGTTTACAGATGGATATGAGTTCGGATTCGGGGCAGAGATCGGCATCAGTACCCAGAAGCTCCATGCCAGGGGACCTATGGGACTGAAGGAACTGACCACCTATAAATATGCCATTTATGGGAGCGGACAGGTCCGGGAATAGTGCGTATAAGGCCTGCAAGGATGTTCTTTTCAATTCCTGCAAGGATTGTATATGCCATGGAAGACAGCACGGACGCTGAGGCAGCATGTCTGGAAGTGTGGGACAGGTATTACAAAGCATGAGGTGAATCATATGACATTATACGAAGCGCAAAAAGGAAACAGCTACCGTATTGAAGGACTGTCCGTGGAGCCGGATATCACCAGGAGACTCCAGGCCCTTGGCCTGAATGACGGGACAGTGGTCAATGTGCTGAACCGGAAAAAGCACGGGGCATTGATTATCCAGGTGCGAGGTACACGCCTGGCCCTGGGAAAGCATATTTCGTCCCACATAAGTGTGAAGGGAATGAAGATTTTCTAAGGCCAGAAAGTACCTGGCCCAAGAAAATCTAAGTCATTCCCAAGGAATGGCAACGCCATTCCTTGCTTTCATCCATTGTTTGTGTCAGCTGCGCTGACATGACAGGAAGTGTGCTGGGATTTTCTAAGCAGTCAGGAGGGGCAGATCCCACAAGGGGGTATTCCCGCCGGAACGGACGTAGGAGTAAGGCTATGAGAAACAGCAGCAAGACAAATGGAAGTAAGGCAGGCAATAGCAAGGTAAGCGACAGCAAGACAAATGAAAGTAAGGCAGGCAACAATATGGCAAGCAAAAGTAAGACAAATGGTAGTAAGGCAGGCATGGATCCAAAGGACAGGAAGCATATCAACATAGCATGTGTGGGAAACCCTAACTGTGGGAAGACCACCTTGTTTAATGCGCTGACAGGTTCTAAGCTGAAGGTGGCCAACTGGCCCGGGGTGACAGTGGAGCGCTTTGAAGGGCATACCAGCTATGAAGATACGGACATCACCATCGTGGATACCCCCGGTATCTATTCCCTGACCTGTTATACCATAGAAGAGAAAGTCACCAGACAGTGTGTCATGGATGATGACATTGATGTGATTGTCAATGTGGTGGATGCTTCTTCCCTGGAGCGGAATCTCTATCTGACCCTGCAGCTTCTGGAGTTGGGGAAGCCCATTGTGCTGGCACTGAACATGATGGATATCATCAAGGAACGGGGAATGGAGATCGACATGCACAGGCTGCCGGAGATGCTGGGGAATATTCCGGTGGTACCCGTGTCTGCGGCCAGGCGTACCGGCCTGGACATCCTGCTCCATGCGGTGATCCACCATTATGAGGAGGGCATGGAGGAGTACATGCTGGACTATCCAGAGGAGATCGAAGGGAAGATCCGGAAGCTGACAGCCATGATGCAGACCGACTATCCCTCCCATTCCTCCGCACGGTGGCATGCCATCAAGCTGCTGGAGGAGGATGAGGAGGTAAGACAGGAACACCCCCTTGAAACAGGATCCGTGGCAGACCGGAATTATGAGAAAGAGATTATCCAGTGCAAATATGCCTACATAGAGAAAATCATGGAGGAAGTATTGTTCCACAAATCGAAAAAGGCGGCGGCCACAGACCGGATCGACAGGCTCCTGACCCATTCGGTGCTGGGAATCCCGGTGTTCCTGCTGATTATGTGCCTGGTATTCTTCCTGACATTTACAGTGGGGGACGCCTTGAAGGGAGTCTTTGAGGCAGGGCTTGCGGTGTTCTCAGAGGGGGTGGCCGGAGCATTGGCCGGACTGGGGGTAACGGCCTGGCTCCAGTCCTTGATTGTAGACGGGATCATTGCAGGGGTTGGCGGGATCCTGACGTTCATTCCCAATATTTTTATCCTGTTTCTGGCCCTGGCAGTGCTGGAGGACAGCGGGTATATGGCCCGCGTGGCCTATGTGATGGATTCCTGTATGGGACGGGTGGGACTCTCCGGCAAGGCATTCCTGCCCATGATACTGGGCTTTGGCTGTACGGTTCCTGCCATTATGGCCACAAGGGCATTGGAGACGGAGCACGACAGGCGCAGGACCATGCTGGTGACCCCTTTTATGTCCTGCTCGGCCAGGCTGCCGGTCTATGTGCTGTTGTCAGAGATGTTTTTCCCGAAATGTCCTGCCCTGGTGGCGTTCTCCATGTATGTGGTGGGGATGGGAATTGCCATTGTGGCTGCCCTGGTATGCAACCGCCTGGAACATGGCAAGGCCAACGGCTCCCTCCTGATCGAACTGCCAGAATACAAGAGGCCCAATGCCAGGACCATCCGGATCTATGTGTGGAATAAGCTGAAGGATTACCTGTCCAAGGCGGGTACCACCATCTTTGTGGCCTCCATTGTCATATGGTTTCTGTTGAACTTCGGAACAGGGGGCCTGGTAGAGAACCCTGGGGACAGCTTCGGGGCCATGATCGGCCATCTGCTGGTGCCGTTACTGAAGCCTGCGGGGCTTGGCATGTGGCAGATCGGAGTGGCACTGCTGTCTGGCATTTCAGCAAAGGAGGTGGTAGTGTCCAGCTTCGCAGTATTATTTGGGGTGTCAAATGCCAACTCTGCGGCAGGGATGGCCACCATCGTGGCGAACATCCAGGTCCAGAATCCAGGGTTTGGACCTTTAAATGCTTACTGCCTGATGCTGTTTGTCCTGTTGTATGTGCCCTGTGTGGCCACAGTGGCCACGGTGAAGAAAGAGAGCCATTCCTGGGCATTTACCGGGAAGATGCTGGCTTTCCAGCTGGCATTGGCCTGGGCAGTATCCACGTTGGTGTTCCAGGTGGGGAGGCTGTGTATCCCCCTTCTTTAAGTGTGCTAGGAGGTATAGGAATGGAAAAAGTGTGTCATGTAGAAGTGCAAGAGTTACTCTATGAGAATCCCCTGTGTTGTGAGGAGGATATCCAGGATTTTATCCTGGAAGGGCAGGCGAAGATCAGCTTCCCGGAGGGCAGGATGCGCCTGGAAAATGCCCTGGATGCAGAAAAAGGGCAGAAGGCCAACTATGTGCTGTGGTGCCCGGAGGAATTCCCGTCTGATGTGCTGATTACCTGGGAGTTCATGCCCCTTAGGGAGCCGGGATTGTGCATCCTGTTTTTTGCCGCCGCCGGCAGGGGGGGAGAGGATCTCTTTTCCGGGAAACTGGCCCAGAGGACAGGGGAATATTCCCAGTACCATCATGGGGACATCGATGCGTTCCATGTATCCTATTTCCGCAGGAAGGAGCCGGATGAACGTGCCTTTCATACCTGCAACTTAAGGAAGAGTTACGGGTTCCACCTGGTGGCCCAGGGAGGGGATCCCATACCGGATGCAGATGAGGTGAGGAAACCATACCGGGTTGCTGTTCTGAAGAAAGGGGACAGTGTGGTATTTTATATCAATGAACTGGAGATCTTCCGCTTTGAGGATGACGGAGAGACATATGGACCGCACCTTGCTGGCGGCAGGATCGGATTCCGGCAGCTTGCGCCCCTTGTGGCAGAGTATGGGGCACTTAAGGTTTACAAGGTGTAAGGTGGAAAGACTTTAATCCGGCAATCGTAAATGGTTGCCGGATTTTTTTCGCGCGGATATCACATTTACGCTGAAATGCTTGAAAAAATGTCATGTTCCATTTCTGGAAGGAAGACGAAATTTCACTATACAGAACAGAATCGCAAAATAGATTTTTCTGAAAATTCAAGCAAAATTGTACAAAATGCATAAATAAAAAATAGGCAAACAGGACATTGTGAACGAATTGTCAATGTTTTTTTCCTTGACAATTTGTGTAAAGAGGTGCTAAAATGGACAAAGTTAAGTACGGTTTTGTGGGATGGCTATGATCACCGTTTAACCGTCAACAGAAAATGCAGAAAGGGGTTTCACATGGCAGAGAAGGTTACGAAACAGAAAGGTGCAATTACACTTTCTAACGGACAGACATTCGTGCCGAAGAAGAAGAGCACCTGGCAGTACATGGTGCAGCACAAGTGGCTGTATATTTTATTGCTTCCGGGATTTATCTACTTCATTATGTTCCGTTACATACCAATGGGGGGATTGGTAATTGCATTTAAGGAGTATTCTCCCTTTAAGGGGATCTGGGGAAGTCCATGGGTGGGATTCGACCAGTTTGCCAAGTTCTTTTCCAACAATGACTTCGGAAGATTGCTGTATAATACGCTGGGAATCAGCCTGCTACAGCTGGTGCTGTATTTCCCGGCACCTATTATCCTGTCCCTGTTTCTGAATGAAGTGAGACATAATGGCTATAAGAGGGTGGTGCAGACCCTGGTATACATACCTCACTTCGTATCATGGGTTATCGTGGCCAGCCTGACCTACCAGTTGTTCAATGTAGGGGATGGTATCTTCAACGTGATATACAAGGCCATTTCCGGAGGCCAGACTTTTGATATCTTACAGAAATCTTCTACCTTCTGGGGTCTGATCGTAGGCCAGGACATCTGGCGTGAGACAGGTTACGGCACCATCGTGTTCCTGGCAGCCCTGGCGGGTGTGGATCAGGAACTGTACGAGGCGGCACGAGTGGACGGCGCAGGACGCTGGAGACTTATGTGGCACATTACCCTTCCTGCCATCCGTGGCACCATCATCATGATGCTGATCATGCGCGTGGGCGGCATCCTGAACACAGGATATGAGCAGATCTTTCTGATGAGAAATGACTTGAACCTGGTCAGGGCCGAGGTGTTTGATACCTATATCTATACGAAAGGTATCCGGGCCGGACAGTATTCCTTCTCCTCGGCGGCAGGTATGTTCAAGTCGGTGGTAGGCATGATCCTGGTGCTTGCCTCAGACAAGGTAGCGAAGCTCTTCGGTGAGAGCGGATTATATTAGGAGGGGAGGGAGACACATGGCCAGAGATCATAAAGTAAGAGAAGGCGCCAAAGTGCGCAAGAGCACCGGTGACCGTATTGTGGATGTGATTATCTATGTTGTGCTGGGTCTGATAGCCCTTAGTACCGTGCTTCCTTTCCTGTATGTATTTGCAGGCTCTTTTGCCACGGAGAAGGAACTGACAGAGAAGGCATTCTTCATTATTCCCAGCCAGTGGTCCATTAACGCATACCGGTATGCCATAGAGACTGCCAATATTTTGCGGGGATTGCGGAATTCCATCTGTATTACCGTGCTGGGAACCGTGTCCTGTATGGTGTTTTCCCTGACATTTGCCTATCCCCTGTCCAAGGGCCATTTCCGGGGACGCAACTGGTTGATGAATATGGTGATTTTTACCATGCTGTTTGGTGGCGGTATGATCCCCACGTACCTGGTGATCCAGGCGTATGGCCTGCTTGACAGCTGGTGGGCTTTGGTGCTTCCTGGTGCCATCAGCCCGTTTAACATGATTATCATCAAGAAGTTCTTCCAGGGACTTCCTGTGGAACTGGATGAGGCCTCCTACATGGATGGCGCCAATGATTTACAGATCTTTACCAAGGTGGCGTTGCCCTTGTCCAAGCCCGTGATTGCATCCGTTTCCCTGTTCTATGGTGTGGGATTCTGGAATGATTACTTCAATGCGATGATCTATCTGTCTTCGCCGGAGAAGTTTCCCATCCAGATCCAGCTTCGTTCCATCATCCTGCTGTCCTCGAAGATTGCGGATACGGCACTGGACTATGACATGATGGGGGCACCCCCGGACAAGGCTGTGAAGATGGCCTGTACCGTGATTGCCACTCTGCCGATCCTGATTGTGTATCCTTTTGTGCAGAAGCATTTTACAAAAGGTGTTATGGTGGGGGCTGTGAAAGGCTGACAAGAGGATACGGCCTTGTGTATTTGGTGAATTCAGGTAGTACCTGTTTTCATAGATTAATTTCCATATTCTATTAAGGAGGAGACAATGAAAAAGAAAAGTTTCAACAAAGTTCTTGCGTTGGCACTTGCTTCTACAATGGCCTTTGGCCTTGCAGCCTGTGGCAACGGAGATGCACCGTCATCTGCACCTTCAGACAGTGAGACACAGTCCTCTGCTTCTGACAGTGGATCCACTCCGGCGGAAAGTAACAGCGGGGAAGATCAGTCCACAGGTGGGGAAGTTGCCCGTCAGACCATTACCTGGAGTGTGCTTGACCTGAATGCTGGTAACAACAATGTAGGTGAGTATGCAGAGCAGATCTTCCAGCAGATTGAGGACTATGTGGGCCATGACATTGAGATCACCTGGGTGGCAAATGATGCATCGGCCGAGAAGAACTCCCTGTTCTTCGCAAATCCCAAGACCATGCCTATGATCATGTCTTACGGCGGCACCATGACTGGTGACGTGGTAAAGGCTGCAAAGGACGGTGCCTTCATTGACTTGAATGAGTACATCTGGGATGCGGCCAAGTATCCCAATCTGGCTGGTATGTCCAAGGATGTGGCTGCCAATCTGACTGTGGATGGCAAGCTGGTAGGCCTTCCCCGCTGCCGTGTAGTGGGGCGTTACGGCTTGAGCTATCGTCAGGACTGGGCAGAAGCCCTGGGCGTGGAGCTTCCTGAGAATGCCACTCCCGATGATGTGTACAACATGCTGGTAGCCATGAAGAATGGCAACGAGAACCATGAGGGTTTCTGTGAGTATCCCATGGAGATGACCCTGTATACCGGTCCCTTCGATATCATCCAGACCTGGTTCGGCTGTGGCAACGGCTGGGCAGAAGTAGATGGACAGCTTGTTCCCGTGTGGATGCAGGATGAGTATTTCGAGGCTGTAGAGTACATCAAGAAGCTTTATGACGAGAAGCTGATGCCTCAGGACTGGCCGTCCAGACCTACAGACAGCTGGTCTGAAGGCTGTAAGAAAGGGGAGAACGGAGTCTTCATTGATGTGCTGGATTCCGGTAAGAGAATCTGGAACTACTTTGTGGCAGAGGAGACCAAGACACCTTCTGTGGTCAATCCCGAGGAAGATGCCTCCATGGTGCTGTATGGTGCTGTGAACGGCCATACCCTGGCTACTGCCGGATATAATGGATTCTTCACCCTGTCTGCTTCTACCCTGGATACTCCCGAGAAGATCGAGGCAGCCTTGACTGTGCTTGACAAGCTGTCTGATCCTGAGATGCAGGTGCTGACCCAGTTCGGTCTGGAAGGTATCAATTATGAGCTGGTAGATGGCAAGGTAAACAAGCTGGACCTGGAAGACGAAGCACTGGCTGGCAACTATAAGGGTCTGAACCAGCTTCTGACTTTCCTGCCTTCCACAGAGGCTACAACGGTTCCTGTTGTAAACACAGAGAGAGATGAAGCCCAGAACGCTGCCTATGAGGCAGCCCTGCCCTATGCAGAGATAGATCCGGCTCTGTCCTTCAAGGTGAATTCTGAGACATACGCCCTGCAGGGTGCAGATCTGGATGAGCAGGCAAAGGCCCTCAGAAGCCAGTATATCTGCGGAGAGATCACTCTGGATCAGCTCAAGTCCGGCCTGGATGATATCAGGGCAAAGGGATACGATCAGATCATTACTGAGATCAATGAGCAGTATGCAGTGAACAAGTAATTCTGTAGCAGACATGTTTGCTGTATAAAGGATACTTTTTCTGGAAAATTTGCAAGGAACCTGGTTACCAGCAATGGAACCAGGTTCCTTTTCCATCTGTTGCTGTGAATAAAATGAACAGTAACACATGAAGAGAAAATGAGTAGGGCTGTAATATCATTCGCGGTTGCATGATTTGGCAGGTTGGTATATGATGGAAATAGGCATGGGGCCGCTTTGCAGGTACTGCAAGGAGAATGGCGGCTCTGGGAAAGGGGTTATGATATGGAGACAATTGCACTGCATCTGGATCAGGTGGAAGACATGTTTTTGGCTTTTTCCTGGGAGAAGGAAGAGGATGCCACCAGCAAGGTATTCTGGTCAGACCGGTATTCGGAGACCATGACATACAAATGTGTCTATGAGGGGGACGGGAACCAGTATACCCTGCACAAGGCCACCCATGTGCCCCACTATGTGAAGGTGGAACTGTGGAAACAGGGGGAGAAGATTGCAGAGAGTAGTCCTCTGAAGACCCCAGTGAAGAAAGTCTGGAAGGAACAGCTGGAGCAGCTTAACCGTGGACTGATCGCCATCAAGACAAAGGACGGCGTGTTCCTGGGATGGCGCATGTTCCTGAAAGAAGCCACTGGCTATACCCAGACGGGGATGAGCGGCACGGACTATGTGGTATATAAGAATGGAGAGAGGCTGGCGCTTGTGACGGACAGCACCAATTACCTGGACAGGGAGGGAACCCTGCAGGATCTGTATGCAGTGGCAGCGGTAAAGGAAGGAACAGCAGGAGAAGGTGTCCGGGAGGAGAAGGCCTGTGAACCTGTGGCGGTAAATCCCAAATCTTACATCGAGATCCCCATGCAGGTGCCTGAGGGAGGGGTGACTCCGGCAGGGGATGCCTATACCTACAGGGCCAATGACATGAGTGTGGGGGATGTGGACGGGGACGGGGAGTATGAGTTCTTCGTGAAATGGGATCCCTCCAATTCCCAGGATGTATCCATCAAGGGATACACAGGGAAATGTTTTATTGACTGCTATAAGCTTTCCGGCAGGCTGCTGTGGCGTCTGGACATGGGAGTCAATATCCGGGCAGGGGCGCACTATACCCAGTTCATGGTATATGATTTTGACGGGGACGGGAAGGCAGAGATGTCTGTGAAGACAGCCCCTGGCACCTGTATGACAACTTACAGGGAAGACGGCAGTGTGGAAAGTGTGCGGTATATTACTTTGCCACAGGAGGATGTGCAGAAGGGTATTACCCACCAGGACAATTATGTGTGCAGTGCCCAGGACTATTATGAGCACATTGTGGAGATGTTCCAGCAGTGGCATACCTATCCGGAGGTGGCAAGCGGAAGGTGGCCAGCTACTCTGGAGGAATGCTTCCATATAGAACCCAGGTATTCCTATCCCTTGTCTGATACAGATGCAAGGGCCTTGGCAGATTTCTTCATGGATGAGTACGCACCTTCCCGTAGTCCAAAAAACGAACTGCGGAAATTCGAGGGATTTATCTACCGGGGACCAGAGTATCTGACCATGTTCGGCGGGGACGGGACAGAACTGGAGACTATTGCCTTTCCTCATCCCAGGGAAGATGACGGGCTGCGCTGGGGAGATTATGCCATGAAACGCATCGAGCCCTGCAACAGGGTGGACCGGTTCCTGTCCGGTGTGGCCTACCTGGACGGGGAAAGGCCATACCTGGTTATCTGCAGGGGGTACTATACCAGGACCACTGTGGTGGCTTATGATTTCTTTGAGGGAAAGCATAGAGTAAAGTTTGATATCGACAGTGGCCATGTGCCCATGGACAATCCTTTCTGGGCAAGTCCTCACGGAGAAGCAGGCACGGATCCCGTGTACGGCTGCCTGGCAGGGCAGGGCAACCACAGCCTGTCCACGGCAGACTTAGACGGGGATGGCTGCCAGGAGATTATCTACGGTGCTGCTGCCATTGACCATGACGGAAGTGTGCTGTATTCCTCGGAGGATGTACTGCCAGATGGGAAGACGGTAGCGCGTCTGGGGCATGGGGATGCCATGCATGTGGCAGTGATCGACCCTGACAGGCCGGGTTTCCAGATCTTCAATGTGTTCGAGGGAGCCAGTGCAGTGCCATATGGCTGGGCCCTCCGGGACGGGGAGACCGGGAAAGTGTTCTTCGGGGAATACGCGGAAGAAGACCTGGGCCGGTGCATGATCGGGGACGTGAGTCCCGGGGTACGGGGCTTAAGCGTCTGGGTCAAGGAGATGTACGATTGCAAGGGCAACAAATTGCCCGATAAGGTCTTAGGAACCAACCAGAGTATTCGGTTTGCCGCCGATCTGACTACCCAGATAACGGATGGTGCAGATCATATCCATGGAAAACACATCGGTGTGGTGGGAGACAATACCCACGGCGTGATGCTGACACCGGAAGGAACACTTACCAACAATGGAACCAAAGGGAATCCCTGCCTGGTGGCGGATTTGTTCGGAGACTACCGGGAAGAACTGGTGCTGCGTACGGAGGACAGCAGTGCTATCCGCATCTACACAGGGTTAGAGATCAGTCATCATAAGCTGTTTACCTTGATGCATGATACCATGTACCGTACGGGCATCGCCTGGCAGAATAACTGCTATAACCAGCCCTGCTATACCAAGTTCTATTACGCCAGTGACATGGATTTCTCCCAGGTGCTGCCGTATCTGTAAAGGTTACGGGGCAGCACCAGCCCGTGACAGGCAACCTGTAAAGTGACGGGTAACCTGCAAAATAACAATTCATCAAAAGCGTGTAAATGGAAAAATCGTAAAAATAACCTACAGGAGGGAACAGGATGTACCTATCTATGGCAGGGGAGTGGAAGATCTCCCTGGAAGCAGAGGAAGGCATGCAACAGGGAACGATTGCTCTTCCCGGTATCCTGCAGGGGGCCGGATATGGGAATCCCATCACAAGGGATACGCCATGGGTCAGCAGCCTCCATGACGGCTTCTGGTACCAACAGGAGCCTTACCAGTATGCACAGGGAGAGGGACAGGTGAATGTCCCTTTCCTGTCTCAGCCCCCGCGGCATTTTTTGGGGAAAGCTTACTATGAGAGAACTTTTGTGGTAACAGGATCACCCGCAGGAAATACTGTCGGGAAGGCCTGGGCAGGAGAGCCGGGCAGTGACCAGGAATGGTACTTTTTCGCGGAACTGGCCAGGTGGCGTTCCACGGTATGGGTAGACGGTGTAGAATGCGGAAGCTGCTGTAGCCTGTGTACCCCTCATGAGATCAAGCTGGGCAGGCTCGCGGCAGGGGAACATCGTATCAGGGTGTGTATGGACACGGCCATGCAATATCCCTACAGGCCGGATGGCCACGGGGTATCGGATGCCCTGGGTGCCACATGGAATGGTATGGCCGGGGAGATCGCCCTGTATACGGAATCTGTACACAGAGAGCGGATACAGGCCAGGCAGGAGTATGCCAGGATCCATGTAAGGAGGGTGGAAGCGGAAGGAGGACGGTTCCTGGTGGATGGTCAGCCGGTCTATTTCAGGGCCACCCATTTCGGCGGGGAGTACCCCCTTACCGGTTATCCTGTCACGGAAGTAAGCTGGTGGCAGAATAAGATGAAGATCATAAAGGAATGGGGGCTGAATGCCATCCGTTTTCATTCCTGCTGTCCTCCGGAGGCGGCTTTTTGTGCTGCCGACAGGGAGGATATCTATCTGTTGGTGGAATGCGGCATGTGGAATGACTTTGCCAATGGGGAGAGGGGGCAGGAGATGGCTGGGGTGCTCCGGGAGGAGAGCAGGCGGATCCTGGACTTTTTCGGACATCATCCCTCCTTCCTGTTCTTCTCTTCCGGCAATGAACCGGGTGGGGACTGGTATGAGTCCTTGACAGCCTGGGTGGAAGAAATCCGGGAATACGACAGGCAGCTTGGCTATGAGGGAAGAAGGCTCTATACGGCGCAGTCGGGATGGCATTATCCAATGCCACCTTCCCAGATAGAGGGGACGGACTTTATCTATTTCCATCGTTCCGGGTATGGGCCTTACAGAGGAGGTACCATCCGCAATCCCCTGGGATGGAAAGGAAAGACTTACAGTCCTTCCCTGGAAGGGGTGCAAAAACCTGTCATCTGCCATGAACTGGGACAGTGGTGCGCCTATCCGGATTTTGCAGTCATAGACAAGTTCAAGGGGTACCTGCATCCTGGCAATTATCTGGTATTCCGGGAGAATGCCAGGGCAAAGGGACTGCTTGGCTACAACAGGGAATTTGTGACATGTACCGGGGAGAACCAGCTTAGGCTCTACAAAGAAGAACTGGAAGCAAATTTCCGGACCAGGGAGTTACAGGGTTTCGAACTTCTGGATCTGCACGACTACCTGGGACAGGGCACCGCAGTGGTAGGGTTCCTGGATGCCTTCTGGGAGAATAAGGGATATGCCAGGCCGGAGCAGTTCAGGTGTTTCTGTCAGGATACAGTGATCCTGGCAGTCTGCCGGTCTTATGTGTGGAAGAACACGGAGCAGGCGGTGATCCCTCTATGGGTCTGTCATTATGGAAGGGAAGACCTAAAAGAGGGTGTGCTGTGCTGGAAGGTAGTCCAGGAATCCGGTAAGAGCTATTCTGCCGGGATAGATGGCCCGGACGGGAATGGCAGCAGATCCGGGAATCCGGGGAAGCCGCAGGTTCTGTATCAGGGGGAACTGTCCTGTGGGGAGATAGCCCGGGGCGGCAATACCCTGGCAGGGGAAATCATACTGTCCTTCAATGACATACAGGAAAATGTCTGGTTACGGCTGGAAGTCTGGCTGGAGATCCGTAAGCAGGAGAATCAGGAACTGGGATCCTGGGAACGGATATCTGTCATAAGCCGAAATAGCTGGCCTCTACATGTATTTGCGGCATCCGGTACAGGGGCAGATACGGGCAGTGACCACCCGAATGCAGACACCATTTTCTGCTATACCAAAAGCTGGCAGGAGGCGAAGGCGGCCCTGGCCCAGGGAGGTGCTGTGGTGTATACGCCTTATCTTGGGGAACTTGATTATGACTGCCCGCCCCTGTCCATGAAAAATGTGTTCTGGAACGGACAGATGGGACCTTCCTGGGGGCGTTCCCTGGGACTGGTGGTCCAGGACGCCCATCCGATCTTCTCCCATTTCCCTACAGGGCATTCCGGGGGATGGCAGTGGGAGGATATCCTGGAGCATGCCAGGGGAATCTGTATGGAAGGGATGGAAGGAATAGAGCCAGTTGTGCGTCCGGTGGATGACTGGAACAGGAATCTGTCCCTGGGGCTGATATTCGAGGCCAGGGTGCTCTCCGGGAAGCTGCTGGTGGTTTCAGCAGACCTGGAGGGGACATTTGAGGACAGACCTGCTGCCTATTCCTTGAAGAAGGCCATTTTGCAGTATGCAGCATCGGCGGCTTTTTCTCCTGGGGTAGTCCTGGAACCAGCCAGCCTGGAGGAGAGGCTGTTTCCCGTACACCGCATGGAAATGCTGACGGAGACAGTATATTATGGGGAGGATGCCACCGTACAGGGCGGGGAAGCCCTGGTGACGCCAGATCCGGGTACCAGTGTCAGAATCTGCCAGCAGGCATTCCCTATCCATGTGACGGTGCGCCTGAAATCTCCTGCGGAGGTGGCCGGGGTCCTGTATGTGCCGGGACAGCGGGATAGAATGACGGAGGGGATGGCGCGGGAGTACGGTATTTTTTACCGGGATGTGCAGTCGGGCCAGATGCGTCCTGGGGCGGCAGGCTGTTTCACTAATACCAGAAGACAGCAGAAGGTAATGTTTGAAGAGACTGTACTGACGGATGTGATAGAATGCAGGATATATTCTGCCTACGGGTGTGAAGGCAGATGGGGCTGGCA
Source organism: uncultured Acetatifactor sp. (assembly GCA_910586215.1). Classification (GTDB taxonomy): domain Bacteria; phylum Bacillota; class Clostridia; order Lachnospirales; family Lachnospiraceae; genus Acetatifactor. Next base: position 274,199 of record CAJUGH010000001.1, read on the forward strand.
GGCCATGGGAGCGGGATGGAAATGGATGTGGCAGCCCAAAAAGGTGGTGGCGCAGCTGGCAGGCCTGCATGTGCTTAGTCCCAAGGATCTGGCAGGGGATGGGTATGGAACGGCCTTAGGGGATATCCTGTTCTGGAACCAGGAACAGAAATCGGCTACAAAGGAGATTGAAGGATGAGATTACATGCATTGGAGCAAGGAAGGCACTTTGGATACACCACTTTTGGCTGTATGTGGAAGCAGGGGGAATGCCGGGAGGATACCACCTACATCTGTACGGCGGAAGGGGAAGACGGGAATGTACAGGAGGTACCGGTCCAGTCCAGGGTCACGGCCTATTGGCCGGACGGCACTGTGAAATGGACGGCCCACACCGGGGATGCAGCCAGGCTTGGGGACAAGATCCAGGTGCAGCCGGGAGTAGCAGCCCCCTGCAGGGAAGGAATCCGGTACCAGGAGACAGAAGAGGAGTTGATCCTGCAGGCTGGGACGGTCCTGGTAAAGATCCGGAAAGTGGGCAGCCGTCTTTTCGAGACTGTGGAGCAACAGGGAAAGGTCTGCCTGGAAGCCGGGGAGGCAGTACTGCTTTTAGAGAAACCAGTGCAGGTTCAGGGGCTTCCTGGAAAGATAAAGAAGGAGTATCAAGGGCTTGTGGAACAGGTGACTTTGGAAGAGCGCGGCTTCCTGCGGGCCATCGTCCGGTATGACGGCATTCATGTGTCAAAGGATGGAGAGCGGAAGATACCTTTTGTGATCCGGATGGAAGTGGGATACCAGAATCCGAACCTAAAATTTATCCACACCTTTCTCTACGATGGAGATGAGAACCAGGACTTTCTAAAGGGACTGGGTATCCGTTTCCAGTCTCCCCTGGCGGGGGCATTATACAACCGCCATGTGAAATTCACGGGGGATCACGGCGTGTTCCATGAGACCCTGGTGCCGTTGACTTCCTGGCGTCCCAGGGTCCCGGAGGAAATCTACCGGCGCCAGATGGCAGGGGAAAAACTGCTCCTGGAAGGAACAGACAAGGAAATTGTGGATAAGGTGCTCCAGGATGTGCCTTACTGGAGCGAATATGACCTGTGCCAGGACAGTGTGAGCCACTTTGGTATCCGGAAGAAGCAGCGGGGGGATCATCTGTGTGCCATTGACTGTCTTCATGGGGTACATACGGCAGGCGGTGCTGCCTTTGGTTCGGAATCTGGATCTGTGATGGTGGCGGTCCGGGACTTCTGGGAGAAGTATCCCTCCGGCATCACTTTCCAGGGACTGGAGGGAGAGGAGGCAGCCTGCACCCTCTGGTTCTGGTCTCCTGGAGCACCAGCCATGGATTTCAGGCATTATGCGGATAGGGGATACAATCAGGTCTGTTATGAGGGCTATGACTACAAGGGGGCTGACCCGGTAGGCATTGCATGTACCAGCGAATGTGCCATTTCCTTTTCGGGGGACATGATCCCGGCAGATGGGGAGATGGAGGCATTTGCCGCCATGGTAAACCATCCGCCTGTGTATGTGGGCACACCCCGGTTTTACCATGAAATGCGTGCCTTCGGTTACTGGTCCCTGCCCTCCTATGAGACGGAGATGGAGAGGTGGCTGGAAGGGCAGCTGGAGGCGGCTTTTGCCTTCTACAGCAATGAGGTGGAGCAGCGCGGGTGGTATGGCATGTTCAATTACGGGGATGTGATGCACACCTATGACGGTATGCGCCATGAATGGAAATACGACATCGGTGGATTCGCCTGGGACAATACGGAACTGGTGCCTACCCTGTGGCTGTGGCAGTATTTCCTGCACACAGGCCGGGCAGATGTGTTCCGGATGGCAGAGCGGCTGTCCCGGCATACCTCTGAAGTGGATGTGTATCATATGGGAAAGTATAAGGGACTTGGTTCCCGGCACAATGTGCGCCACTGGGGCTGTCCCTGCAAGGAGGCCAGGATCGCCATGGCTTCCCACCACAGGTATTACTATTATCTCACTGGAGACCGCCGGATGGAGGATATTTTCGAGGAACTGAAGGACAATGAGTACAGCTTCCTGAACAAGGATCCATTGGGAGACTTTTTTGATAAGAAGGACATGGTATATCCCAGCCATGCCAGGAGCGGGCCGGACTGGTCTTCCCTGTGTTCCAACTGGATGACCCGCTGGGAGCGGTTCAACGATACCAGATACCGGGACAAGATCCTTACAGGCATAGAGGATCTGAAAAAGGCACCTTTGAAGCTGGTGAGCGGACCGGATTTTGAATTTGACCCTGCCACCTGCCACCTGCGCTACATCGGGGAACGGACCACAGGGGGATGCCATCTCCAGGTCTGCATGGGGGCGCCGGCTGTGTGGACGGAAATGGCAGATCTTCTGGGGGATGAGGAGTGGAAGCGCATGATTGCGGACCTGGGCCGTTTCTACTATCTGCCCCGCCGGGAACAGATCCAGGAATCCGGCGGACTGATCGGGGACCGGGAATTTACCCTGCCCCTGCTGGCAGCGGCGGTGGCTGCTTATGGGGCCTGGTACCTGCAGGATGTAGTGCTGGCAGAGCGCACCTGGCGGGTGCTGCTGCAGGCGCTGCTGAAAGGGCCTGAGGAGGACTTGGAGAATGGGACGGATGCAGGAGAGAGCCTGGAAGGCTTTGACGGTGTTCTGGAACTGGAGAACACAGGCAACCAGGCCCTGCTGCGGGAGATCCCCTGGGTGACCACGAATTTCACGGCCCAGTTTTGCCTGAATACCATCATGGCCCTGGATTTTATCCGGGAACAGCTACCGGCTACCATGCAGGAGGCCAGAAGACTGGCAGCTTCGGGGGATGGGGAGATGCACCATAAGGCATAGGAGAACCTGCAAAAGAATATGCAAAAAGAGCCTTGGTGCTCCCAAGGCTCTTTCCATGGAGCATATGGGATTCGAACCCACGGCCTCAACAATGCGAATGTTGCGCGCTCCCAACTGCGCTAATGCCCCATGCACTTAAGTATAGCATAAAATCCGCAAATTGCAATAGACTTGGAGAATAAAATTGACAGCCTGGCCTGGATATGGTTTAATGAAGAGAGAACTCTTGTTAAAAAATTATCAGTCCAAAGGGGGAAGGTGGAATATATGAGCAGCATGAGAGGAATCGATACACCGGTGAGACAGCGCAGGAGGCGGGTTTTTAAGGAGGTAGCTGACCTTGCCTACCATTCCACGAATCTGAAGGATGACATGGAGGCCCTGCCTTATAAAATTGTGGATTATGAAGAACCGCTGTACTGGGAGAGTGTGTACCGGGACCGGGCCATCATCCGGGAGCGTCTGCGGCTGGCTATGGGTATGAGTCTGAGGCCGGAGAACAGGGAACATCCAGGCCATCTGACACAAGGGTTGGAGGAGAGTAATATTGATGAAAAATATTACGAACCGCCGCTTATGCAGGTGATTCCTTCTGCCTGTAATGCCTGCCCAGAGGACCACTATGAGATCACCAGTTCCTGCATGGGCTGTGTGGCCCATCCCTGCCAGAGCGTCTGTCCCAGAGGTGCCATCTCCATGGTGAACGGGAAGTCCGTGATCGACCAGGAGAAATGCATCAAATGCGGCAAATGCAAGGATGTATGCCCTTATGATGCGGTCTGCCACAAGGAGAGACCTTGTAAAGCGGCCTGCGGGGTGGGGGCCATCCAGTCAGACCGGTTCGGCCGGGCCTGCATAGACAATGACAAATGTGTGTCCTGCGGCATGTGTATGGTGAGTTGCCCCTTTGGGGCCATAGCAGACAAATCCCAGATCTTCCAGCTCATCCGGGCCATGCAGTCCGGGAAGGAAGTGATTGCCCAGGTGGCCCCTGCCTTTGTGGGACAGTTCGGTCCTAAGGTGACGCCGGACATGTTCAAGACGGCCTTGAAGGAACTGGGATTTGCAGATGTGTATGAGACAGCCATCGGGGCGGATATGGGGTGCATGGCAGAGGCAGAACACTATGTGAAGGAAGTGGCAAGCGGCAACCAGGCCTTTGCACTGACCTCCTGCTGCCCTTCCTGGTCAGTGATGGCCAAGATGTTGTTTCCTGAGACCATTGACAAGATCAGCAATGAACTAACACCCATGGTGGCCACTGCCCGGGTGATCAAGCAGGAACATCCCCATGCCCTGGTGGTATTCATAGGACCCTGCGCTTCCAAGAAGCTGGAAGCCAGCCGCAGGACAGTGCGTTCTGATGTGGACTTTGTGATTACCTTTGAGGAACTTGCAGGTATGTTTGAAGCCAGGGGGATCCTTCTGGAAGAGATCGCTGCCATGGACAAGATGCAGGACGCTACTGGTGCAGGGCGCGGATACGGTGTGGCAGGAGGGGTTGCCAGCGCCATTGAGGATTGCATCAAGACCTATTATCCGTCCACGGAAGTGAAGATCGAACATGCGGAAGGACTTTCCGAATGCCGGAAGATGCTGCTGCTGGCCAAGGCAGGCCGGAAGAACGGCTGCCTGATCGAAGGCATGGCCTGTCCGGGAGGCTGTATCGCCGGGGCCGGGACTAACATTCCCATTCCCCAGGCGGCAAAGGAAGTGGCCAGGTTCAAGGCTGCGGCAAAAGATGCGGTGCCGGAAGCATGAAGACTTCCAATTAAGATACATCGGAGGAAACGAACCATGGGACTGGAGAAATTTGTAGAACAGGCGGGACAGCAGTTTGTGCGGGACAACCTGATGTCAGATGAGTTCCTGGAATTCATCCAGCAAAACAGGCTGCCCTATGACACCATGATCGCCTACTATCGCTGTGCCATCATGGAGATAGAGACCAAATTCAAGGTGCTGAACGAACAGTTTTCCCTACAGTATGACAGGAATCCCATAGAGGGTATCGAGACACGCATCAAATCCATGGAGAGCCTGCTTAAGAAGGCCAGGGACAAGAAGATTCCCTTGACCATGCAGTCCCTGGAGCAGAATATCCGGGATATTGCAGGGGTGCGGGTGGTGTGCTCTTTTCCGGATGATATCTATATGCTGGCAGACTGTCTTCTGGGGCAGGATGATATCACCCTGGTGGAGAGGAAGGACTACATCATACATCCTAAGCCCAGCGGATACCGGAGCCTGCATCTGATCGTGGAGGTGCCCATTTTCCTGCAGAGAGAGAAGCGTCTCATGAAGGTGGAAGTGCAGTTGCGCACCATAGCCATGGATTTCTGGGCCAGTATAGAGCACAAGCTGCGTTACAAGAAGAACATCCCGGAGGAGGAGGCTGCAAAGCTTGCAAAGGAACTGGTGGAGTGTGCCAATATAAGCGCCGCCTTAGACCGCCACATGGAAGACATCCGCAACCGGATTGCCAGGGCAGAGGCAGAGCATGGGGAGCCAAAACGTAAGGTGCAGACCATAGGGAACCTTTTGCTGAAGACAAAGATGCTGGAACAGGGCGGGGAAGACAGAAAGGATATACTTGCAGGCAGGCGTGGATAAGCATGCAGGGAAAGTCTGCATAGGAACCGGGCAGGTGAAAAAAGATGTATGAACAGGATTATATCATGCGCCTGATCAAGGAGATGGTGCGTGCGTTGCTGAAGATACTGTTTGGAATTGAGACGAAATCCCAGGTGGAGGAGCTTTTACAAGAGACGGAGTGGAAGCAGGCTTATGGAGCATTGCTTGATATGGTGGACAATGGTGACATCAATGGGGCAGAGAACAGGCTATATGATCTGCTTGCCGGGGATGATGCTGCCGGGGATATGGAGAAATGCAAGATGGCAGTGCTGTTCTATGCTTATCTGAATGAGCAGAGTGATGCCTTCTTGAAGGAACACGACTACAGCCGGGAGGAGATCCGTCAGGGGCTTGAAAGTCTTCTGGAACGCTATGGGATCCAGGGGATGGGAGATGCCTTTTTGGAAGAAAGTGGTGAAAATAGGATTGCAGTTTTCCCAAAAAGAGGATAAAATAGAAAAATACAGGAGGTAAGCAATGAAGATCAGAACCAGATATGCGCCAAGTCCCACAGGGAAAATGCATGTGGGTAACCTGCGTTCGGCTCTCTATGAATTTCTGATTGCCAAGCATGAGGGCGGTGATTTCATGCTCCGCATCGAGGACACGGACCAGGAGCGTTTTGTGGAGGGTGCCACGGAGATTATCTACCGCACCTTAGAGCAGGTGGGGATCACCCATGACGAAGGCCCGGACAAGGATGGGGGCTATGGCCCTTATGTGCAGAGCGAGCGGATGAAGACGGGCATCTACATGAAGTATGCGAAAGAACTGATAGCCAAGGGGGAGGCTTATTACTGCTTCTGTGACAAGGAGCGCCTGGCTTCCTTGAAGACAGAGGTGGTGGAAGGGAAGGAGATCACAGTCTATGACAAACACTGTCTGTCTCTGTCCCAGGAGGAGATCCAGGCCTCCCTGGATGCTGGGAAGCCTTTTGTGATCCGGCAGAACAATCCCACAGAGGGGACAACTACTTTCCATGATGAACTCTATGGGGATATCACAGTGGAGAACAAGGAACTGGATGACATGATCCTGATCAAGTCAGACGGTTATCCCACTTATAATTTTGCCAATGTGGTGGACGACCATACCATGTATATCACCCATGTGGTCCGGGGCAATGAATACCTGTCTTCCTCCCCCAAGTATACGCGCCTGTACGAGGCCTTTGGCTGGGAACCGCCAAAATACGTCCACCTGCCCCTGGTGACGGATGAGAACCACAAGAAGCTGGCCAAGAGGGGAGGCAGTTCCTCCTTCGAAGATTTGATGGAGCAGGGCTTCGTGGCAGAAGCCGTGGTGAACTTTATCGCACTTCTGGGGTGGAGTCCGGAAGAGAACCGGGAGATCTTCTCCCTGGAGGAACTGATCAAGGCATTTGACTATCACAGGATCAGCAAATCTCCCGCTGTGTATGATGTGGTAAAGCTGCGCTGGATGAATGGTGAATATATCAAGGCCATGGACTTTGACCGGTTTCTGGAGATGGCGGATCCTTACCTGAAGAAAGGTCTGGGAGAAGGGGATGGCCAGGAAGCCGGTTCTGTGCAGTTTGGGGAAGCTGCGCGGAGGAAAATTGCTGCCATGGTGAAGACCCGCATTGAGGTGTTCCCTGATATCCTGGAGATGGTGGACTTCTTCCGGGAACTGCCGGAGTATGACGCTGCCATGTATACCCACAAGAAGATGAAAACGGACACTGCATCCTCCCTGCAGGTCTTACAGGATGTGCTGCCTCTTCTGGAGGCCTGGGAAGATTACAGCAATGACGGGCTGTATGGGATGCTCTCCAGATATGTGGAGGAGAAGGGATATAAGAACGGTTATGTGATGTGGCCCATCCGCACCGCTGTGTCCGGGAAGCAGATGACCCCGGCAGGTGCCACGGAGATCATGGAAGTGCTGGGCAAGGAAGAAACCCTGCGCAGGATCCGGAAGGGTATAGAATTGCTGTCGGCATGATAGACCTACAGGGAATGAACAAGGCACAGCGGGAAGCTGTGACCCACGGGACGGGGCCGCTGCTGCTCCTGGCTGGTCCCGGCTCCGGCAAGACCTTCACTATCACAAACCGTATCCTGTATCTGATGGAACAGGGGATTCCTCCGGGGAAGATCCTGGTGATTACCTTTGCGAAGGAAGCGGCACTCTCCATGCAGGGCCGCTTCCAGGCCATGGCACCATCCATCAGTCCCGTCAATTTTGGTACGTTTCATTCTGTTTTTTATCATATTTTGCAAGAATCTCATGCCTGCAGCAGGAAAAAGCTGCTGGGTAGTCCGGAAAAGTGTAATCTGTTGATTCCTATTATGAAGACATATAAAGTAGAAGACTTGGGACAGCATCTGTGGGAGGAAGCCAGGGAAGATGCCCTGCAGATCCTGTCCGGGATAAGCTTCTACAAAAATACGGGCAGGCTGGAGGAAGCCAGGGAGAAACTGCCTATGAAATGGCAGGCCCATTTCCAGGAGATCCTGAAGGTGTATGGACAGCGTGTAAAGAGCGGCGGCTATATGGATTTCGATGACATGCTGTGGGAATGCAGGGAATTATTAAAGGGCAGGGAACGGGTGAGAAGGCAGTGGCAGGACCGGTTCTCCCATATCCTGATTGATGAATTCCAGGACATCAACCCGGTGCAGTATGAGGTGATAAAGCTGCTGTCCAGGGAGCCATACAATATTTTTGCAGTGGGGGATGATGACCAGGCCATCTATGGATTCCGGGGTTCCTGGCCGGAATGCATGAGGCGTTTTGTGGAGGAATTCGATGCCAGGAAGCTGCTGCTGGGGGTAAATTACCGCAGCAACCAACAGATCATTGATGCGGCCCTTGCCGTGATCGGGGAGAACCGGGACAGATTCCGGAAGGAACTGTCCCAGAATCCGGCCAGGGCAGATAAAGGGAACCGTGACAGCGTAAGACAGCTGTCTTTTTCAGAGAGGGAGGAGGAATATGCGTATCTGGAAGAGCAGTTAGGGGCATTTGCCCGGCAACAGGACAGGGAAGGAAGAACCTGCGCCGTGCTGTTTCGGACCAACTCCTACATGCAGGGGCTGGCGGTGCGGCTGCGCAGACAGGGGATTCCTTTTGCAATGAACAAGGGGATCCAGAACCCATACAGCCATTTTGTGGCTGGTGACGTGATGGCATACCTGCGGCTGGCTGGAGGGAAATGGACAAGGGCAGATGTGCTTAGGGTCATGAACCGGCCATCCCGGTATATCAGCAGGGAAGCAGTGGGAAGTGGCAAGTGTACCTGTGAGGAGATGGCAGGATATTACAGACGCAGGGAGATGCCGGAGCGGGACAGGACAAGGATCCTGGAGGCCCTGCAACTCTTTGGGCGCCATCTTGCCTGTATGGGCAGGCTGTCCCCTTCCCTGGCGGTGTCTTATCTGGAGCGGGCAGTGGGGTATGGAAAATGGCTTCGGCAGACTGCGGGAAGCGAAGAGAAGTGGCTGGAATGGATGGAGGTGCTTGGGTGGATGAAGGAGGATGCAGCCGGATACACCAGCGTGCAGGAATGGGAGGAGGCCCAGAGGGAGTATGGGGCGTTCCTGGAGAGCAGGCAGGGGAACAGAGGCAGGCAGGAAAGCTGGAGCGGGCAGGATGACAGAACGGGACAGAAAACCGGGAACCGGCGGGAAGAAAGAGCCAGACAGCCCCTGGGAGCAGACAGTCCTCCCTGTATCCAATTGATGACAGTTCATGCCTCCAAGGGTCTGGAATTCGACAAGGTATTCATACCAGACTGTAATGAGGGAATCTTTCCACACGGAAAATTATTGTCTGGTTCCGCGGCAGAGGAGGAACGGCGTGTATTCTATGTGGGGATGACCAGGGCGAAAGAAAGCCTGGAGCTTCTGGCCCTTACCGGCACCAGGGAGCGCCCCAGGCAGCTTTCACGGTTCCTGCAGCCGCTGTCCTACTTGTCTTCCTCCCCGTCCACAAGTTCGTCAAATTCTGCATTGTCCAGGAATTCATCAAAGGCATCAGCCACCTTCTCGTACTCTTCGTCATCGGCAATGTAGTCCAGGACAGGCTCCTCATTGGGATCATCGGGATTCTCACTGTAGGCGTAGAACCATACCTCACCATCCTTGTTCTCTCCGCTTTCATCCAACGGAAGCAGGGCGATGTAGTCTCTGGATTCCACGGTGAGAATGGTGACAATGGCACAGTTTACCATAGTGCCATCCTCCAGTTCCAGTTCCACGGTCATTTCCTCATCAGCGTACTCGTTGTTCTTGTTCTTAGCCATGTAGTATCCTCCTAAAGTGTATTTTGTAGGGCAATTGCTATTTTTGTGATTCAATAGGGACAAAATCACCTTTTTTGTACTATCTTAAGTATAACTGCTTGTGATTTGTCTTGCAATACATTATAATTATTTTGTAACTTATCTTATGAAGGGAAACGATTACAGCAGCAATGGGAAAGGCAGACTATATGACAGAGTTTGGTTACACGAGTCCCTACCCTCTGGGAGCACATCTTGAAGGGGGAAAGCTTCGCTTTTCATTTGTGTCAGGGAAGGATTCCTGCGGGATCCTCCTATATGACAGACATACAGGAAAGCAGGTACAGAAGATACCATTTACAGAGGAGGACAGGATCGGGAACATCTATTGTAAATATATTGACAGGGCAGACGCATCGGAGATAGCATATCAGTTCTATGAGGATGGAAAGACGGTGGCAGACTGGTATGCAAGGGCTTTTCTGGGGAAACGCAGGTATGGCAGGTGCCAGGACATCAGTAGCTGGAAAGCAGTCATCCCATCCAGGGGGTATGACTGGGAGGGAGATATCAGGCCACGGATTCCTGGGGAAGACTGTATGGTATATTGTATGCATGTGCGGGGATTTACAGCCCATGCCTCTTCAGGAGTGTCCTGCCGGGGAACTTTCCGCGGGATCATAGAGAAACTTCCTTATCTGCAGGAGAGTGGGATCACTACCCTGGAACTGCAGCCAGCCTATGAATTTGCAGAAATGGCAGTGAAGAAGGATCCCCCGGAGGATCTTGTCCCCAGTGTGGCCCACATTTCCCAGGGAGCACAGACGGATCAGAAGCTGAACTACTGGGGGTACCAGAGGGGATACTACTATGCGCCCAAATCGGCCTATGCCTGGGATGAGGATGCCGTGGGGGAATTCAAGGATCTGGTGAAAGCCCTCCACGCCAGGAAGATGGAACTGGTAATGCAGTTTTATTTTCCAGGCGAAGTCCAGGTGGCAGGGATCCCGGAACTGCTCCGCTTCTGGGTGCTGGAATACCATGTGGACGGGTTCCACCTGATGGGAGAGAACCTGCCAGTGGAGATGATTGCCCAGGATGCCTGTCTGGCAGACACAAAGCTATGGTACTATGGCTTTAACACGGAAGCTATCTATGGACGGGAACAGGTGGGATACCGGAATCTCTCCTTCTATCAGGATGATTACTGCATGACCATGAGAAGGTACTTGAAGGGGGATGAGAACATGCTGCCCGGTGTGCTCTACCAGATGCGCCATGTGCCTCCCCAGGCGGGCAGGATTCATTACATGACGAACTATTATGGATTTACCTTGATGGATCTGGTGTCATATGACCAGAAACACAATGAGGCAAACGGGGAGGAGAACCGGGATGGAAATCCCTATAATTATAGCTGGAACTGTGGTGAGGAGGGGGCAAGCCGCAAGGTGAAGGTGCGCAGCCTGCGGATGAAGCTGGTCAGGAATGCCATCTGCATGTTGCTGTTTTCCCAGTCCACTCCCCTGATTTTCATGGGAGATGAATTCGGAAATTCCCAGAAGGGTAACAACAATCCCTACTGCCAGGACAACCTATGTACCTGGCTGGACTGGAGGGACCTGGAGAAGAATAGGGAACTCTATGGGTTCTGGAAGCAGGTGGCAGCATTTAGGAAGGCCCATCCGATCCTGCACCCGCCTGGAGGACACCGGCTTATGGACTATGCTGCCTGTGGCTATCCGGATCTGTCCTATCACGGGGAGAATGCCTGGAGGCCGGACATGGAATATTACAGCAGACATATAGGACTTATGTTCTGCGGTAAATATGCCAGGACAAGGAAAGGGCAGGAGGATGCATTCCTATATCTGGCCATGAACATGCACTGGGAGAAACATATCCTGGCCCTGCCCAGGCTGCCTAAGGGGATGAAGTGGCAACTAGTGGCAGACACTGCCCAGGAAGGCGGGGGAACTTACGGGGATGCAGGGACGGCGCAGGAGGAAGCAGCAAAGACAGAGGGGAAGAGTCTCCAGACCAGGAAACCTGGCTGGGAGGCAGACAGTGCCGGAATCTGTCACATCCAACCCAGGAGTATTGTTATCTATGAAAGCGTCCAGGCAGGGAATGGATAAATCTGCCAGGAACAGTGGCAGGATTCCCGGTCAGTTCCCTGGCAGACAGGCACGGATCCGGGGGAGGGCTGCATATGATACCGTAAAACATATAATGCGGTGAGAGATATGAATTGTCTGATCTGGATTCTGCTGATCTTGGGATGCAGCGGAAACAACAGGTGCACTTGGAGAAACTGCAATGGGAACAACTGCGGGCGTGGCATGTGCTGTGGCCGGAATAACGACTGTGGCCGGGACAGGGACCGTGACAGGAATAACGGCTGTGGCCGGGACAGGGACTGTGACAGGAGTGATGGCTGTGGCAGGAATGACGGCTGTGACAGGGATAACTGTTGTGGCCGGGGAAACATGCCAGGTGACTGTGGGTGCCAGGAAGGGCACACACCTATTATGCCAGTGATGCCCTGTGCCTGTGATGGCCAGGGACAGGAAGAGAGAGGGCAGGCATGTGATACGAATATGACGCCTCCCTCCTGGCAGGATTATCCTGTGCTTCCCCGGAGGGAAAGCTGTGACTGCCAGGACTGATCCTGGATGAAAGCACATGAAGGGGATGCCAGGGGAAAATGGCCCTGGGAGATTCCTTGATGGTGACTAAGAGACAGCTCTGGGAGCAGGATATGAAGACAGAGGAAGAGAAAAAGGCGGTCCCTAGGAAGGTTGACCGCCTTTGGCTTTATCTGCTGGGAGGTCAGTTGGACATAACTTCTTTCCAGAGATTGTTATACAGTTCATCCCCTTCTTCCCCCAGGTAGCTATAGGTTTCCAGACCATCGTACTTAGACAGGTCGGGGAAGGCGATCTCGGAGGTGCGGATATCCTCGTCTTCGATCAGTTCCACTGCAGCCGTGTTGGGTGTGGAGTAGGTGATATAGTCGAAATTCATTAGGGCAATGTCCCCACGGCACATGAAGTCGATGAATTTCTCAGCGTTTTCCTTGTTGGCGGCATTTTTCGGAACTACCCAGCCATCAATCCACACGTTGGTGCCTTCCTGGGGAACCACATATTCCAGGTCGGGATTGGAACGCTTGGTGAAGATGGCTTCTCCGGAGTAGATGACGCCCAGAGCGGCCTCTCCGCCGATCATTTTGTCCCGGACCTGGTCTACCACATAGGCCTGTACCAGGGGTTTCTGGAGGATCAAGGCTTCCTTGGCAGCCTGGAGGGCAGCTTCATCCAGGGTGTTCATGGAGACTCCATTTTTCTTCAAGGCAACCATAAAGGCATCCCGGACAGAATCCTGCATCAAGATGTTATCCTTGTATTTCTCGTCCCAGAGAATGGACCAGCTTGTGACAGGTTCATCTACCATGGTGGTATTGTACAGGATGCCCACAGTTCCCCAGCAGTAGGGTACACAGTACCGGTTTCCGGGGTCGAAGGCAGCGGCCTGTTCATAGTACTGGGCACCTATGTTGGCCCTGGCATTTGGCATATTGTCATAATCCAGTTCCTGGAGCAGGTCATTATCAATCATCTTCTGGACCATGTAATCGGAGGGGCAGATCACATCGTACACGGAGGATCCTGCCGCCACCTTGGGATACATGGTCTCATTGGTCTCAAATTCATCGTAGATCACCTTGATCCCGGTTTCCTCCTGGAACATTTCTATGGTCTTAGGATCAATGTATTCTCCCCAGTTGTATACATAGACCTCCCCGTTCTCCCCGGAAGGCGAAGCACCACAGCCAGTGAGGGAGAGGATGGGTACAGCGGCCAGGATGCCGCACAGCATGGCGATTCTTTTTTTCATTTCAGACAGTCTCTCCTTTCAAGTACAACATGTTAATTAGGCTTCTTATGGGAAATTCTCCATACGGCCTATATCTGTCTTCTGCTACCAGGCAGGCCCTTACGCTTTTTTCCGGCCCCTGGGGGAATGGTTCACCAGGATCAGAAGGATCAGCACAGATACGAAAATAATGGCTGACAGGGCATACATCTCCGGCTTGATCCCTTTTTTCACCTCTGTGTAAATCTTGGTGGACAGAGTGTCAATGCCTGGTCCTTTGGTAAAGTGGGTGATGATAAAGTCATCCAGGGACATGGTGAAGGCCATTAGGAATCCGGACAATACTCCTGGTAGGATATCTGGGAAGATCACCTTGAAGAAGGCCTGCAGGTGGGTAGCTCCCAGATCAAGGGCCGCCTCATAGGTATGGGGATTCAACTGCCGCACCCTGGGCATGACGCTCAGTATCACATAAGGGATATTGAAAGTAATATGCGCCAGCAGGATGGTGAGGAATCCAAATTTGATACCCAGACTGATGAACAGCAGCATCAGGGAGATTCCCGTGACAATCTCTGCATTCAGCATGGGAATATTGGTGATTCCCATTAAGATAGTACGGTTCCTGCGCTTCATCTTCTGCATGGCAATGCAGGTGATGGTGCCGATCAAGGTGGCAGCCAGGGCAGAGAGTAGTGCGATGGATAATGTGTTCCACAAGGCCTGCATGATCACTGCATTGTCAAACAGTTCCGCATACCATTTGAAAGTAAAACCACCCCATTTTGCCCTGGTCCTGCTGGCGTTGAAAGACAGCACAATCAAGGTGACAATAGGGGCATACAAAAAGAGAAAGATCAACGCAATATATATTTTCCTGGCGGTGGTCCTCAGCATCATAGTCCTCCTGTTTCCTCTTATCTTCCATTATTCCTGGCTTATCTTCCGGTCTCCATATCCCTGTCAGTGACCGCACTGATCACCATATTGAAGAGAATGAAGAGCATCAGCACGATGGATAGGCCGCTTCCAAGGTGCCAGTTGCCAGTCTGGGTAAATTCCTGCTCAATCACGTTGCCAATCAGCAGGATCTTGCTGCCACCAAGGATCTTGGAGATCACAAAGGTGGTCAGGGCTGGCACGAACACCATGGTGATGCCGCTGATGACACCTGGAATACTTAGGGGCAGGGTAATCTTCACAAAGGTCTGCAGGCTGTTGGCACCCAGATCCCTGGCGGCATTGATCACATTGGGATCAATCTTTACCAGTACATTATAGATGGGCAGTACCATGAAGGGCAGGAAATTGTATACCATGCCCAGTATGATGGCCCCAGGGGTATTGATAATACTTAAGGACGGCAGATGCAGGACATTCAGGATGCTGTTGATCACGCCGGTCTTCTCTAACAGGGTCTGCCAGGCCAGGGTGCGCAGCAGGAAATTCATCCACATGGGCAGGATGAAGATCAGCACGATAAAGGATTCCTTGCTGGTACTCATATTGCAGAGGATCATGGCCAGGGGATAGGCCAATAGCAGGCAGATCACCGTGCTTGCAATAGAGAGCTTCATGGCCTCCCAGAGGGCCTTGGAATGCTCCGGGGTGGCAATGGCTGCAATGTTGCTTAAGGTAAAAGCTCCTGTCTTATCCGTCAGTCCATAGTAGAATACCATGCCCAGAGGCACAAGGATGAACAGGGCCGACCAGAAGACAAAGGGAGCGGACAGTAATTTTCTATTCATTGATGCCTACGGCCTCCTCGTCCTCGGATGCTGGTTTATTCATGATCTGGATATTAAAAGGATCCACACGGATACCCACTTCGGTGCCTACCTCGTACAGCTTCGTGGAGTGGACCAGCCATTCAAAGCCACCTGCGGTTACTTCCATTTCATAGTGGACACCCTTGAAGATCAAGTGTGTCACCCTTCCCTGAATGGTTCCCTGGGAAGGTTCCACCAGGTCCACATCCTCCGGGCGGATGACCACGTCCACGGGCTTGTTCTCCCCGAAGCCCTCGTCCACACAGGCAAACCGCGCTCCCAGGATCTCTACCAGGCGGTCCTGTATCATGGTAGCCCCCAGTATGTTGCTGTCTCCGATAAAGTCAGCCACAAAGGCATTCTCCGGTTCGTTATAGATCCGTTCAGGACTGCCGATCTGTTGGATGTAGCCCTGGTTCATGACTACAATGGTATCCGACATGGTAAGGGCCTCTTCCTGGTCATGGGTCACATAGATAAAGGTGATGCCAAGTTCGTTTTTCAGACGGATCAGTTCATACTGCATGTCCTGGCGCAGCTTCAAGTCCAGGGCACCCAGGGGTTCATCCAGAAGCAGGAGTTTAGGCTCATTCACAATGGCCCTGGCAATGGCAATCCGCTGCTGTTGTCCGCCGCTTAGGGAGTCAGGGGAGCGGTGCTCATAGCCATCCAGGTTCACCAGTTTTAAGGCGTATTTGATCTTATCATCTATGTAGGATTTCGTCTTGTTCTTAATCTTCAGTCCGAATGCAATGTTCTCTGCCACATCCATATGGGTGAACAGGGCATACTTCTGGAACACGGTGTTCAGGTTCCGCTTGTTTGGAGGAAGGTTGGTGATGTCCTGTCCCTGGAAGATCACCTGCCCTTTGTCCGGTTTCTCGAAACCGCCCAGAATGCGCAGGGTAGTGGTCTTGCCACAGCCGCTTGGCCCCAGGAGAGTCAGGAATTCATTCTCCCGGATATACAGGTTCAAGTCGTCCAGGATCAACTGGCCATCAAAAGATTTTGAGATATTGACTAGATTCACCAGTGCATTTTTCATGTGGCAGACCTCCCCATACAGCGTACTCAGGATCATCATGGTTCCTTGGAACATACTGCCTTCAATTTTATAACATAACTGCCCCGAAAGTCAACGAATTTTTGACAGGATTCTACCTCGTTTATTCCCTGCTGTCTGGCCGTCCCGGAAGTGTTACCGAAATGAAGTAAAACAGAAGAAAAAGTATTTCAAAAAAGGTGTGTTTATGCTATATTTAGATTTGGAAGTGGAGCTTCCAAATTCTGACGGATATGTTAGCCGAAGGGCACAGGGAGGTATGGCGATGGAACAGGAAAAATATGTGGCGTATGTGTGCACTTATACACAGGGGGACAAGCATGGTATCAGAATCTATGATGTGGATATGGAGCAGGGACATTTCCGGGAGAAGGATAAGGTGGAGATTACCAATTCTTCCTATGTGACAATCTCCCACAATAATAAGTATCTGTATTCCATCACGGATTTCGGTGTGGAATCCTATCGGATCATGGGGGACGGGGATCTGTCCATGATCAATTTTGCATCCATCAATGGCATGAGGGGATGCTATTTGTCTACCGACTATACAGACAGATATCTCTTTGTGGCCGGCTATCATGATGGAAAGCTGACAGTGCTGGCATTGAATGATGATGGATCCATCGGGGAGATTACGGATGAGATTTTCCACAAGGGGCTGGGAAGTGTGGCAGAGCGGAATTTCAGGCCCCATATCAACTGCGCCAGGATGACCCATGACAATAAATACCTGCTGGTGGCAGACCAGGGCATGGACCATGTGAACGTATACCGCTTTGATCCGCTGGGCGGTAAGGTAATGCTGGCAGATGTGATCAGAAGCGCCATAGAATCTGCCCCCAGGCATATCAAGATATCCAGGGATGGCCGGTTCATTTATATTGTACATGAGTTGAAATGTTATATTGATGTATATTCTTATGAAGAGAGAAAGGGACAGCCTGTGTTTGAGAAGATCCAGACCATTGATACAGTGGATATGGAGAAGGGCAGTTCCAATGCATCCAGTGCGCTGGAATTCTCCGATGACCACAAATACCTGCTTAGCACCAATGCCGGGGACAACTCCGCTGTACTCTTCAAGGTAGACGAGGCTACGGGAATGCTGACGAGGATCTTCTGCCTGCCGGTGAGCGGGGACTATCCCAAGGATGCCAGTCTCTTCCCCAACAATAAATATCTGGTGTCCCTGAACCACGAGTCCAATGATATGACTTTCTTCCGGGTAGACATGGAGAAGGGCACCATGGTGATGAATGGCGCCCCGATCCACGTGAATGTACCCAATTGTATTTTGTTCCATAAGCTGGGAAATGTCTAAACGCCCGGATCAGCAGGATCCGTATTCGTGGCGTTGTCTTGAACGGCAAAGCCGTGAGAAACAACCCATTTGCCGTGTATTCGGAAACGGAATCCGAACAATGGGGCCAGACGGCCACTGTCACCTATAGATAGAACCGTTCCAGGGAGTCCATCCTGGCTGACATGTTTAGCAGCATGGCATCCAGGACTGTAAGGGCAGTCATGCTCTCCAGTACCACCACAGCGCGGGGGACGATCACGGGGTCGTGGCGTCCCTTGATCTGGATAGTGATCTCCTGGCCTTCCCGGTTCACGGTATCCTGGGGCTGGTAGATGGAAGGAGTGGGCTTCACATGGGCGCGGACAAGGATCCGGTCCCCGTCACTGATTCCTCCCAGGATACCTCCTGCATGGTTGGTGGCTTTTGAGACCCGGGCTGTCTGCTGTCCGGCAGGCAGGATCCGGAAGGCATCGTTGTTCTGGCTGCCCAGGCGGGTGGAGACTGCACAGCCGTCCCCGATCTCCACTGCCTTCACGGCGCCGATGGACAGGATGGCCTTGGCCAGGTTGGCATCCAGTTTTTCAAACACAGGATCCCCGATCCCGGCAGGCAGCCCCTCCACCATGCACTCCATGACACCCCCCACGGAATCGGCGGCTTTTTTTGTCTCTTCCAGATAGGCACGGGCCGCTTCATCGGCCTGGCAGTCCGGCATGGCGGTAGTGGTGTGCAGGATGGCTTCCCGGTCAAAATGTGCCATGTCTGCCTGGATGGGTCCAAGGGAGCGGGTGTAGGCACAGACCTGGACACCCAGCTTCCCTAGGATCTTGCAGGCAATGGCGCCTGCTGCCACCCGTCCTATTGTCTCCCGGCCAGAGGAACGACCGCCTCCCCGGTAGTCCCGGAAGCCGTATTTCTGGTCGAAGGTATAATCCGCGTGTCCTGGCCGGTAACAGCCTGCAATATCGCTGTAATCCCTGGAGATCTGGGAAGTGTTGCGCACCATCAGAGAGATGGGAGCGCCAGTGGTAAGTCCTTCAAAAGTGCCGGAGAGAATCTCTACCTGGTCATCTTCCTTTCTCTGGGTGGTAATCTGACTGGTGCCTGGCTTGCGCCTGTCCAGGTAAGGCTGTATGTCGGCTTCCGTGAGGGGCAGTCCTGCCGGGCAGCCGTCAATGACGACTCCCAGGGCCTTGCCGTGGGACTCCCCCCAGGTGGTGATGCGGAATATGGTACCCCATGTGGATCCTGCCATTTTATATACCTCCCTCCAAGATAACAGTTGACACTATAAAAACTCCATGCTAGATTGTAACATAGGTTTTTTTAGAATACAATGATAGCTTTGCCGTGAACGGTAATGTTGCTTTAAACGGCAATGCCGTAAAAAGGAACAGGATAATAGAGGGAGGATTTTATGACATACCGGATTCTCAAGCGGGAAGGCCGTGCAAAACGAGCAGAATTTCATACGGTACACGGGGTAATCCAGACTCCTGTGTTCATGAATGTGGGGACAGTGGCCGCCATCAAAGGAGCGGTGGCCACCTCTGACTTAGAACAGATCGGGACCCAGGTGGAACTGTCCAACACCTATCATCTTCATGTCCGTCCCGGTGACCAGGTCATCCGGCAGATGGGAGGGCTGCACAGATTCATGTCCTGGGACAAGCCCATCCTTACGGACTCTGGAGGCTTCCAGGTTTTCTCCCTGGCAGGGCTGCGCAGGATAAAGGAGGAGGGAGTCTATTTTCACTCCCATATCGATGGCAGGAAGATATTCATGGGTCCGGAGGAGAGTATGCAGATCCAGTCCAACCTGGCATCCACCATCGCCATGGCTTTTGATGAATGTGCTCCCAGCAAGGCAGACAGAGCTTACGTGCAGGCCTCTGTAGACCGGACTACCCGGTGGCTGGTACGGTGCAGGCAGGAGATGGGGCGGCTGAACAGCCTGGAGGACACCATCAATCCCAGCCAGCTTCTTTTTGGCATCAACCAGGGGGCGGTATATGCGGATATCCGGATCGAGCATGCCAGACGCATTGCAGAACTTGGGCTGGACGGTTATGCCGTGGGTGGCCTGGCGGTGGGGGAGACCCATGAGGAGATGTATGATATCTTAGACCAGGTGGTTCCCCATCTGCCCCTGGAGAAACCCACGTATCTGATGGGGGTGGGAACCCCGGCCAATATCCTGGAAGGGGTGGAGCGGGGCATTGACTTCTTCGACTGTGTATATCCCACCAGGAACGGACGTCATGGCCATCTCTATACAAACAGGGGCAAGATCAACCTCTTCAACGCGAAGTATGAACTGGATGCCAGGCCCATTGAGGAAGGATGCCAGTGTCCTGCCTGCAGGAGGTATTCCAGGGCCTACATCCGGCATCTGCTGAAGGCCAGGGAGATGCTGGGCATGCGCTTGTGCGTGCTCCACAACCTGTATTTTTACAACACCATGATGGAGGAGATCCGGAATGCCCTGGATGAAGGGGATTATGCAGGATATAAGAGGCAGAAGCTGGAAGCAATGGCCAGGGGGCAGGAAGGATAGTGCATCTGTTGCGTGAACGGAGTGAACAGCAACCTGCCCGGGAAAATGAAACCTGTAAAAAAAGAATAATTTCTATGAAAATAGAATAAAACACTTGCCCAATCTGTAGTTTTTGTGTATCATGTTTATTTGAGACAAGCGTACGGATGCCAGAGACAGTTTGACATGGACCAGTCAGGGACAGGATTTGTTCCTGGACCAGGTGACTGCGGAAACGTGGGACCTCGGCAATGCTGGCATCAGAATGGAGGAAAAATGGGTATTTTATTAGCAGAGACGGGTGCGGCAGGTGCGGCGGCAGATCCCACTGCGACAGTAGGCAGTATGGGGCTGGTGGGAATGCTGTTGTATATGGCACTTATGGTCGGAATCTTCTGGTTTATCTTGATCCGGCCCCAGCGCAAGGAGAAGAAGAAACTGGCGGCCATGCTGCAGACGCTGGAGATCGGGGATGTGGTGCTGACCACCTCTGGGTTCTACGGGGTGCTGATTGACATCAAGGACGACATGGTAATCGTGGAATTCGGCAACAACAAAAACTGCCGTATCCCCATGGAAAAAGGTGCCATCAGCCGTGTGGAGAAGGCGGACGAGAGTTAAAACCGCTGCGGTTTGCTCCGCTTATGGCAACTTGAAGCCATTTTTTTTTTCGTGGCTGCGGCGTTCAAAGTAACTTGAAATCTGCCACATCAAGCTGAAAAAGGGAAAAGGGACGGCATAGGAAGCGGACTGGTACAGGATGGTATCAGTCCCTTTTTGACGGGATCTATTTTCTTCCTGATTCATTCTATTATTTTGTTGATATTTGTCCGGGTATCAGTTATTATTAGATATAATTGTCCATGGGAATCAATAGACAGGCAGGAGAGACAAGAAAAGGAGACGACGGATTATGGAATTACATATTACCTGTATTCCCGGCGATGGGATCGGGCCGGAGATTGTAGCGGAGGCGAAGAAGGTCCTGGAAAGGGTGGCAGAGGTCTATGGGCACCAGATGCATTTTGAGGATATTCTTATGGGAGGAGCCTCCATTGATGCATATGGGGTTCCCCTGACGGAGGAAGCCATTGCCAGGGCCAAGGCAGCAGATGCGGTACTCATGGGTTCCATTGGCGGGGATACCACTACATCCCCCTGGTATAAGCTGCCTCCTAATTTAAGGCCGGAGGCGGGGCTTCTGGCCATTCGGAAGGCCTTGAACCTGTTCGCCAACCTGCGCCCGGCAGTGCTTTATGAGGAACTGGCGGCAGCCTGTCCCTTGAAGGAGGAGATCAGCAGGGCCGGGTTCGACATGCTGATCATGCGGGAACTGACTGGCGGCCTGTATTTCGGGGAGCGCAGGACCGTGGAGGAGAACGGTGTGCGCAAAGCCATCGACACCCTGACCTATGATGAGAATGAGATCCGGCGGATTGCCATCAAAGGGTTCGATATTGCCAGGAAGCGCAGGAAGAAGGTGACCAGCGTGGATAAGGCCAATGTGCTGGATTCCTCCAGACTCTGGAGGAAGGTGGTGGAGGAAGTGGCCGCCAGTTACCCAGATGTGAAACTGGAACATATGCTGGTGGACAACTGTGCCATGCAGCTTGTGAAGGACCCGTCCCAGTTTGATGTGATCCTGACAGAGAATATGTTTGGCGACATCCTGTCCGATGAGGCCAGCATGGTCACAGGCTCCATCGGCATGCTGGCCAGCGCCAGTCTGAATGACAGCAGGTTCGGTCTCTATGAGCCAAGTCATGGCTCTGCACCGGATATAGCAGGACAGGATATAGCCAATCCCATTGCAACTGTCCTCAGTGCTGCCATGATGTTACGCTATAGTTTTGACCTGGACAGGGAGGCCGATGCCATAGAAGCAGCGGTGAAACAGGTGCTACAGGACGGTTACCGTACTGGTGATATCCTGTCGGAAGGCTGCGAGCAAGTGGGATGCCGCAGGATGGGAGACCTGCTGGCAGAGCGGATTAGGTGAAGAAGGAGGTAATAGACAGAGATGAGAAGTGATTCGGTAAAGACGGGCACCGCCCAGGCACCCCACAGGAGCCTTTTTAATGCCCTTGGATACACGGAGGAGGAGAGAGCGCGTCCCTTGATCGGTATCGTGTGTTCCTATAATGAGATTGTGCCTGGCCATATGAATCTGGATAAGATCGCAGAAGCGGTGAAGATGGGTGTGGCTATGGCGGGTGGTACGCCGATTATGTTTCCGGCCATTGCCGTGTGTGATGGCATTGCCATGGGACATGTGGGAATGAAGTATTCCTTAGTGACCAGGGACCTGATTGCGGACAGCACGGAATGTATGGCCCTGGCTCATGGCTTTGACGGACTGGTATGTATCCCCAACTGTGACAAAAATGTACCTGGGCTTCTGATGGCGGCAGCCAGGGTGAATATCCCCACCATCTTCGTGTCCGGAGGACCTATGCTGGCAGGACATGTGAAGGGCCAGAAGAGAAGTCTTTCCTCTATGTTCGAGGCAGTGGGAAGTGTGGCAGCAGGCACCATGACCATGGAAGAGTTGTGTGAATTCGAAGAGAAAGTATGCCCTACCTGTGGTTCCTGTTCCGGCATGTACACGGCCAATTCCATGAACTGCCTGACGGAAGCCATTGGCATGGGGCTGAAAGGCAATGGCACCATACCGGCCGTATACTCAGAGAGAATCCGCCTGGCAAAGCATGCAGGCATGAAAATCATGGAACTGGTGGAGAAGGATATCAAACCCAGGGACATTATGACAGAAGATGCTTTTCTGAATGCCCTTACTGTGGACATGGCCCTGGGATGTTCTACCAATTCCATGCTCCATCTTCCCGCCATTGCAAGAGAGGCCGGGGTGGAACTGGATCTGGACATTGCCAATGAACTGTCCGGGAAGACCCCCAACCTGTGCCATTTAGCGCCCGCAGGACCCACCTATATGGAAGACTTAAATGAGGCTGGCGGTGTCTACGCCGTGATGAACGAACTGACCAAGAAGGATTTGCTGCACTTAGACTGTATGACAGTGAATGCCACCACCATAGGGGAAAATATCAGAAACTGCAGGAACCTGGATCCCCAGGTGATCCGGCCTGTGGAGAATCCCTATTCTGAGACAGGAGGCATTGCCATCTTAAAGGGAAACCTGGCACCGGACGGCGGTGTGGTGAAGCGTTCCGCAGTGGCAGCCGAGATGCTGGTACACCAGGGGCCTGCCCGGGTATTTGACTGTGAAGAGGATGCCATAGCTGCCATCAAAGGCGGGAAGATCGTGGCAGGGGACGTGGTGGTGATCCGCTATGAGGGACCCAAAGGCGGTCCCGGCATGCGGGAGATGCTCAATCCCACCTCTGCCATCGCCGGTATGGGCCTGGGTTCGTCTGTGGCCTTGATCACGGATGGCAGGTTCTCTGGCGCTTCCAGGGGTGCCTCCATCGGCCATGTGTCCCCGGAGGCGGCTGTGGGCGGTCCCATTGCCCTGGTGCAGGAGGGGGATACCATTTCAGTCAATATTCCGGAGAACAGGCTGGATGTGCTGGTGTCTGACGAGGAGATGGCACGCCGGCGGGCATCCTGGCAGCCTAAGGAGTCAGAGGTGACAGGCTACCTGAAGCGCTATAGGGAACTTGTGACAAGCGGCAACAGGGGCGCTGTGCTGGAACTGCCGGATATGCAAGAGGGTGTGTAAACACCCCTCCAAGAGGGTGTGAAACACCCCTCCAAGAGGGTGTGAAACACCCCTCCAAGAGGGTGTGAAACACCCCTCTTTAAGCACACAGGGAGGTATGACAATGCAATTGAATGGATCAGAAATCGTGGTGGAATGTCTGAAAGAGCAAGGGGTTGATACCGTATTCGGTTATCCAGGAGGTTCCATCCTGAATATCTACGATGCACTATACAAGCACAGCAGTGAGATCAGACATATTCTCACTTCCCATGAACAGGGGGCCGCCCATGCGGCAGACGGCTATGCCAGGGCAACAGGTAAAGTGGGGGTCTGCATGGCCACCAGTGGTCCCGGGGCCACTAACCTGGTGACAGGAATCGCAACCGCCTATATGGATTCGGTGCCCATGGTGGCCATTACGGCCAATGTGACCCTGCCCATGCTGGGCAAGGACAGCTTCCAGGAGGTGGATATTGCAGGTGTAACCATGCCCATCACCAAACATGGGTACATTGTAAAGAACGTGGGGGAACTTGCAGATACCCTGCGGGAAGCCTTCTGCATTGCCAGGAGCGGACGTCCTGGTCCTGTGCTGGTGGATATCACCAAGGATGTGACGGCGGCGGTGTGCGAATACACCCCTGTGCCAGTCAAGGCTGTGGTTCCTCCCATGTCCTGTTCCCAGGAGGAGATGGACAAAGTCATCCAGTATATCGAGGAGGCGAAGAGGCCTTTTATTTATCTGGGAGGCGGTGCAGTGATCTCGGGGGCATACAGGGAGGTGGCAGAATTTGCCGAACTGGTGGATGCGCCTGTGTGTGATACCTTGATGGGAAAAGGGGCTTTCGATGGCAGGAGTTCCCGTTATACTGGTATGATCGGTATGCATGGCACCAAGGCTTCCAATCTGGGAGTCAGCCAGTGTGACCTGTTGATCGCCCTGGGAGCCAGGTTCTCAGACCGTGTGACCGGGAATCCCAGGAAGTTCGCAGAGGGGGCCAGGATTGTCCATATCGACATTGATGCAGCAGAAATCAACAAAAATATCCGGGTAGATGCCAGTCTGATGGGAGATCTGAAGCTGGTGCTGGAGAATCTGAACCGGAAGCTTACCAGACAGGACCACGGGGACTGGATGCAGACAGTTGCCGGCCTGAAGGAAAAATATCCCCTTAAATACGATGACAGCAAGCTTTCCTGTCCCTATGTGATGGAGACCATAGACAAAGTAACAGGAGGAGAGGCACTGATCACTACAGATGTGGGCCAGCACCAGATGTGGGCAGCCCAGTACTATCGCTATACACAGCCCCGCACTTTCCTGTCTTCCGGGGGACTGGGTACCATGGGTTATGGCCTGGGGGCCTGCATCGGGGCACAGGTGGGTCAGCCGGACAAGGTCTGTATCAACATAGCAGGGGATGGATGCTTCCGCATGAATATGAACGAACTGGCTACAGCCAGCCGCTACAATATTCCCATTATCCAGGTAGTGATCAACAACCATGTGCTGGGCATGGTGCGCCAGTGGCAGACCCTGTTTTACGGCAAGCGCTATTCCCAGACGGTACTGCATGACAAGGTAGACTTCTGTAAGGTGGCGGAAGGCCTTGGCTGTGAGGCCATCCGGGTGACAACGAAGGAGGAAGTTGCCCTGGCCATAGAGAAGGCCATTGCCATGAAAGCTCCTGTGCTGGTGGAATGCGTGATTCCAGAAGATGACAAGGTATTTCCCATGGTGCCGGCAGGTGCACCCATTGCGGAAGTCTTTGACGGGGATGACCTGGAAAAGGAATAAGGGAAGAAAGATACAAATCGGGAGACCCCGAAATAGGATACGATAGGGAATATGTCAGTTATGAAGAGATTGGTTCGAGTGCTGGTGCTGTTTCTGCTCATAGGGATGTTCATATTGTTGGGAGGATATCTGGCCCTGGCGGCATATTACAGCAGTCATTTCCCGGTGAATACATGGATTAACGGGGTATACTGTACCGGGAAAACAGTGGATCAGGTGAATCAGGAGCTGGTGCAACGGGCACCAGCTCCTGTGATTACGCTGGTGGATGCCGGGGGCATGCAGTGGCAGATAGACGGGGAGGCCGCGGGAGTTAAGCCAGATTATACAAAAGCCCTGCAGGATTACCTGCAACAGAACTCCACTGGCTTCTGGATTGGCAACCTGCGGGAGGCGGTGTCCATCTCTATGGAGGCAGGGCGCTTTACCTGGCCGGCGGAAGGGCTGCGGGAGTGTTTTGAGACGTTGCCCCTGGTGCAGGCACACAAGGACAGGGAGGAAGGCGTATCCATCCAGAGTACGGCAAATGGGTATGTATTGCAGGATGGAAATGCCATGCGTCTGAATGTGGAGAAGGCCTATGCCTATCTGGAGGCCTGCCTGAAGGAAGGAGAGGTGTCCGTGGATCTGGGTGCGGGGGAGTGCTATTCCACCCTGCCGGACACAGACCAGGATAAAATACAACGCAGGCTCTGGATGGAACTGGAAGCATTCCAGTCACAGCGGATCATCTATGATATGGGGGCAGAGTCCATTGAACTGACACCGGAGGTGACCAGTGGTTTCCTGGAGACTGCGAAGGGAATCCCAACGCTGGATGAAGGGGGCCGCCTGGTGGTCAGTGAAGGATCCGTCAGGGCCTGGGTGGAGGAACTGGCAGCCAGGTACGATACCTGCGACACCACAAAGGAGTTCCAGTCAACCAGGGGTGATGTGGTCAGTGTCAAATATGGTACCTATGGAACAAAACTGGATGTGGAGGCTGAGGTGAATTTCCTGATGGGGACCCTGACAGGAGACCTGGAGAAGTGGCCGGTACAGGAGAGCCAGGAAGAAGGGAATGGCACAGAACCGGGCCAGGGAAACCCGGAAGAAGAAAATGGTACAGAACCGGGCCAGGAAGACCAGGATCCAGGAGAGAGTGGGGAGTCTGGACAGGGACAGGATGTCCTGGTTCGTGTACCCGTCTATCTTCAGCAGGGGTTTGTACGGGGGCTTGACGACATTGGGGGCACCTACATCGAAGTGGACATGACGCAGCAGCACATGTACTATTACATGGACGGGGAACTGGTGCTGGATACGGATATTGTCACAGGCGATACCAGCAAGCGCCATGGAACCCCCCAGGGAATTAACTTTGTGTACAACAAACAGCGGAACCGGATACTGCGCGGACCTGACTATGCCTCCCCTGTAAAATACTGGATGCCGGTGCGGGGCGCTGTGGGGATCCATGATGCCAACTGGCGGTCCAGATTCGGCGGACAGATTTACAAGACAAACGGATCCCATGGCTGTATCAATACACCTTCCAAGATCATGGGGGAACTGTACGACATGGTGGAGATCGGGACACCGGTTATCATGTTTTACTGACAGGCTGTGCCAGTCCACTGAAGGTGGACGATATGTGCCGGGTTGTTTACAGAATACGGACAAAATAAAAATAATTTAACAATGCAGTTGACTAAAGTGAAAGAAACGATTATCCTTAAATTCATGTACTGAAAAAGGAAATCACTTGATAGACTGATTGTGAGGAGGATTAGAGATGGCAAGAGTATATAATTTTTCTGCAGGACCAGCCGTCCTGCCCGAGGAGGTGCTGCGGGAGGCCGCAGAGGAGATGCTGGACTACCAGGGATGCGGTATGTCTGTGATGGAGATGAGCCACAGGTCACAGACATATGACAGGATTATCAAGGAGGCAGAGGCTGACCTGCGGGAACTGATGGACATCCCGGCAAACTATAAGGTGTTGTTTTTGCAGGGAGGAGCCAGCCAGCAGTTTGCCATGATTCCCATGAACCTGATGAAGAACCGGGTGGCAGACTATATTGTCACCGGCCAATGGGCCAAAAAGGCATACCAGGAGGCCGCTCTCTACGGCAGGGCCAATAAGATTGCCTCTTCCGAGGATAAGACTTTTTCCTATATACCGGACCTGACAGACCTGAAGATCAGCCCGGATGCAGATTATGTCTACATCTGTGAGAATAATACCATCTATGGCACCAAGTTTAAGACCCTGCCCGATACCAAGGGAAAGCCCCTGGTGGCCGATGTGTCGAGTTGTTTTCTCTCTGAGCCGGTGGATGTGTCCAGGTATGGCTTGATCTACGGCGGCGTACAGAAGAATATCGGACCTGCCGGTGTGGTGATCGTGATCATCCGGGAGGATCTGGTGACGGAGGATGTGCTGCCTGGTACTCCTACCATGCTGCGCTACAAGATCCATGCGGACAATGGATCCCTCTACAATACACCGCCTGCCTATGGCATTTACATTTGTGGCAAGGTGTTCAAATGGCTGAAGAAGCAGGGGGGCCTGGCGGCCATGAAAGCATACAATGAGAAGAAGGCGGCTATTCTCTACGATTACCTGGATGAGAGCCGCCTGTTCCGGGGCACAGTGCGCAGGGAGGACCGTTCCCTGATGAACGTACCTTTTGTCACAGGGGATGAGGCCCTGGATGCAAAATTTGTGAAGGAGGCCAAAGAGGCTGGCCTGGAGAACCTAAAGGGTCACAGGAGCGTGGGTGGTATGCGGGCCAGCATTTACAATGCCATGCCCCTTGAGGGTGTGGAGAAGCTGGTGGCATTCATGAAGGAGTTTGAAGCCAGGAACATGGCGTAGGAGGGAGAGAAACATGTACAAGATCAACTGCCTGAATCCCATATCGGATGTGGGGCTTAAGAACTTCAGTGATAAATACCTGGTCACAGCGGATATGCAGGAAGCGGACGGCATCCTGGTGAGGAGTGCTTCCATGCATGAGATGGAGATCCCGAAGAGACTGCTGGCAGTAGCCAGGGCAGGGGCCGGTGTCAACAACATCCCCCTGGAAAAATGCGCGGAGAAGGGCGTAGTGGTATTCAACACGCCGGGAGCCAATGCAAACGGGGTGAAGGAACTGGTGCTGGCGGGTATGCTGCTGGCAGCCAGGGATGTGGTAGGCGGCATCGACTGGGTGCGGGAAAACGTGGGCAATGGGGACATTGCCAAAGCGGCAGAGAAGGAGAAGAAACACTTTGCAGGCACGGAGATCCAGGGCAAGAAGCTGGGGGTCATCGGCCTGGGGGCCATCGGTGTGAAGGTGGCCAATGCCGCGGTGTCCCTGGGGATGGAGGTATATGGCTATGACCCTTACCTGTCTGTGAACGCCGCCTGGAACTTAAGCCGTTCGGTGGTCCATGTGCTGAATGTGGACGATATCTATGCCCAGTGTGATTATATCACCATCCATGTGCCCCTTCTGGATTCCACCAGGGGGATGATCAATGCCGTATCCATTGCTAAGATGAAGGAGGGGGTGGTGATCCTGAACTTTGCCAGGGATCTGCTGGCCAATGAGACAGATGTGCTGGAAGGGCTGGCAAGTGGTAAGATTGCCCGTTATGTGTCCGATTTCCCCAATCCCACCACGGCGGGGCAGAAGGGATGTATCGTCATTCCCCATCTGGGGGCCAGCACAGAGGAGTCTGAGGACAATTGTGCAGTGATGGCGGTGCAGGAGATGATGGATTACCTGGAGAATGGCAATATCCGCAACAGCGTTAATTATCCTGCCTGTGACATGGGCGTGTGTACCAATGCAGGCCGTGTGGCTATTTTCCACAAGAATATTGCCAATATGATTACCAAATTCACCGCCGGGTTCGGTGAGAAGGGCATCAATATCAGTGACATGACCAACAAGTCCAGGGGAGAGGTGGCCTACACCATGCTGGATGTGGAGGAGAAACCAACAAAGGAGATCGTGGATGCCCTAGAACGGATCGAAGGGGTATTCCGGGCCAGGATTGTAAAAGGCTGACTTTTTGCAGGCAGGGCAGGAGATCCTCCTGGGAAGGAATCCGGAAGGAATGCTTGAGGCAGACGCTAACGGATACGAACAGACGGCAGTAACGATACCTTGTGTACCGGATACTGCCGTCTGTGGCATTTTGGCTGTCTTTTTGGTTCAGGCCGGTGGCTTCCGGTCCATGAAACAGGACATATCTGCCTATAGCTGTGGCCGGCCTTAGCGGAACAACAGCGGGGAAGCGCCGTCAAGGCCTTCGTTGATGTCCTGCAGGCTCTCCTTAAGCTTTTCATTGGTGGCGCAGGAAGCTTCACTCTGCAAATCCATGTACAGGATGAACATATCCTCCAGGGTGATTTGCTTTTCCGCGGCAATTTCTTCCAAAATGGGTCTTAGCTTATCCAGCTGCACAGAGACCTGGGTCTTCTGGGGATCGATTTCCCCCAGGACATTCTCCCCGTACCGGTTGATCCGCTCCAGGATTTTTCTATTTTCCTCTGTCATAGGAACTCTCCTCTCATCTGAGTCTTTGTCATATAACGTCATATAACGAGTCTTTCCCTTATTTCTTACAGTTTATCATGAAAAGCTTGTTATGCATAGCATTTTTTGGTAGAATTCTATTAAGCGAAGAAGAGAAAGAAGTTTTGTTACTTTGAACGGCAGGGCCGTGAAAAGTAACGAAAATCTCGGGAGACTTTAAGGAAACAGGGAGGGGTTATGGCGAAGATCAGACCGTTCCGGGCCTATCGTCCGGCACCGGGATGGGCAGAGCAGATTGCAGCACTGCCCTATGATGTGTATAACAGGGAGGAGGCCACCAGGATCGTGCAGGAGAACCCGTATTCTTTCCTGGCCATTGACAGGGCTGAGACAGGGTTCGGGCCAGAGGTGGATGCCTACGCGCCAGTGGTCTACCAGAGGGCGGCCAAGCTGCTTCGGAAACGCATCCGGGAGGGATGCTTCCTCCAGGAAGAAGTGCCCTGCTTCTATCTGTATGAACAGGAATTTGCAGGGAGGAGCCAGACAGGGATCGTGGCCTGTGCATCCATTGACGACTATCTCCAGGGGGTGATTAAGAAGCACGAGAACACCAGGGCAGACAAGGAGGAAGACCGGATCCGGCATGTGGATGTGTGCAGCATGCACACAGGGCCGATCTTCCTGGCATGCAGAAAGGAGCCGCGGATCCGGGAGATCATTGCCGGGATCAGGAAGCAGGAAGCATGCCTGGACTTTGTGGCCCAGGACCAGGTCCGGCACCGGGTATGGGTAGTGGACAGGGAGGAGACAATTGGTGCCATCCAGGATGCCTTTGACAGGGTACCTGCCCTGTACATCGCCGATGGCCATCACAGGTGTGCTTCCGCGGTGAAGGTAGGACTTCTGCGCAGGCAGCAGCATCCGGATTATACAGGGGAGGAGGAATTCAACCGTTTCCTGGCGGTGATCTTCCCGGAGGAAGAACTGTCTATCCTGGATTACAACCGTGTGGTGAGGGACCTGAATGGGCACACGGTTCCTGAATTCCTAAAACTGGTGGGAGAGAAATTCCAGGTAGAGAGCCTCGGACAGACGCCATACCATCCCGGCAGGAGAGGAACATTTGGTATGTATCTGGAGGACACCTGGTACAGACTTGTGGCAAGGGAGGAGATCCGGGACAGGGACGTGGTAGGGGGACTGGACGTGTCCCTGCTGCAGAATCATCTGCTGGGGCCTGTGCTGGGCATCCAGGATCCCAGGACAGATGCGAGAATTGATTTCGTGGGAGGAGTCCGGGGACTGGAGGAGCTGGTAAGGAGGGTACATACGGACATGAAAGTCGCGTTTTCCCTGTATCCCACCTCCATTGGGGAACTGTTGGATGTGGCCGATGGAGGTAGACTGATGCCTCCCAAATCCACCTGGTTTGAACCGAAACTGCGCAGCGGCCTGTTCCTGCACGGATTGGATGAATAGGAGGACATAGATATGACGAATAAACTGTATAAGCTGATGAACTGGCCTGCTATCGAGGAGATTATCTATTCTGAGAGTGACAATCCCCACAGCTTGCTGGGTCCCCACAAATCGGGCAGCCAGACCCTGGTCCAGGCGTATTTCCCCGGGGCTGTGGAGGCCAGGATGGTATGGGAGGATGGCGGGGAGGAGATCCCCATGGAACTTGCGGATGAGGACGGTTTTTTTGCGGTATTGGTACCCCGGGCCAGAAAAGGACTGCCAGTTTACCATTATGTGGTGAAGGATGGACAGGGGACGGAGCATATCCAGGGGGAACCGTACCAGTTTGAGCCGCAGATCACCCAGGCAGACACGGAGAAATTCAAGAATGGTATCCACTACACCATCTATGAGAAGCTGGGAGCACATCCCTGTGAGATAGGCGGGGTAGGTGGTACTTATTTTGCAGTGTGGGCACCAGGTGCCCTGCGGGTAAGTGTTGTGGGGGACTTTAACAGGTGGGATGGCCGTGTCCACCAGATGAGGCGGCTGTGGGATTCCGGTATCTTTGAGATCTTTATTCCAGATGCGGCCTGCGGGGACAATTACAAATACGAACTGAAGCTGAAGGGCGGTATGACATACTTGAAGGCAGATCCATACGGAAATGCTGCACAGCTGCGTCCCGAATCAGCATCGGTGATCACCGACCTGGGGAAATTTGTCTGGGAGGACGGGGAATTTGTGGCGGGAAGGACCAGCTTCCAGATGGGAAATGCACCGGTGAGCATCTATGAACTGTACCTGGGTTCCTTTACAGAGGCCCAGGAAGGAATGCCCTACGCCAATTACCGGACCATTGCGGACAAGCTGATTCCCTATGTGAAGGAGATGGGTTATACCCATGTGGAACTGATGCCGGTGATGGAGCATCCCTTTGACGGCTCCTGGGGGTACCAGGTCATCGGCTATTATGCACCCACTGCCAGGTATGGCTCCCCCCAGGATTTCATGTATTTTGTAAATGAATTGCACAAGGCAGGGATCGGCGTGATCCTGGACTGGGTGCCTGCCCATTTCCCCAGGGACACCTATGGCCTGTCCCATTTTGACGGCACCTGTCTCTATGAGCACCTGGATCCCAGGCAGGGTTCCCATCCCCACTGGGGTACCTTGATCTATAATTATGGACGGCCCCAGGTATCCAATTACCTAATAGCCAATGCCCTGTTCTGGGTGGAGAAGTACCATGCGGATGGTATCCGGATGGATGCGGTGGCCAGCATGCTTTACCTGGACTACGGGAAGCAGGACGGCCAGTGGATTCCCAACATGTATGGGGGGAAGGAGAACCTGGAGGCTATTGAGATGATCAAGCACCTCAATTCCATCCTGAAGAAGCGCAATCCTGGGGTATTGTCCATTGCGGAGGAGAGTACGGCTTTTCCCAGGATCACAGGAGACTTAAAGGAGGACGGGCTTGGCTTTGACCTAAAGTGGAATATGGGATTTATGAACGATTACCTGGATTATATCCGGTACGATCCTTATTTCAGAAGCCATCATCACGGGGAACTGACCTTCAGCATGGTGTATGCCTACAGCGAGCATTTTGTGCTGGTATTCTCCCATGACGAGGTGGTTCATGGAAAAGCTACCATGCTGGGGAAGATGCCTGGCAGCCGGGAGCAGAAATTTGCCAACCTGCGGCTGACCTATGCTTATATGATGACCCATCCTGGGAAAAAGCTGCTGTTCATGGGACAGGACATCGGCGAATTCGATGAGTGGAATGAGAACCGGCAGGTGGAATGGAACCTGCGTGCGGAACCGGAACATGAGGGGGTTGCCAGGCTGGTAAGGGATCTGAACGGACTGTACCGCAGTCGCCCGGAACTGCATGAACTGGATGACTCCAGTGACGGGTTCCAGTGGGTCAATCATATCTCTGGGGAGGACTGTTATCTGTCCTACCTTAGGAAGGGCAGCCAGAAGGACCAGATTCTGCTGGTGGTGGCAAATTTTGCCGGCATCCCCCAGGAGATCACCACGGGGGTTCCCTTTCATGGGAAATACAAGGAGATATTTAATTCCGATGACAGTGCTTATGGCGGAAGCGGTATGGTGAATGGCCGGATCAAGCGGGCCAAGGCCCAGGAGTGGGATGACAGACCCTGTTCCATCACCGTGAAACTGGCACCGCTGTCCTTATGCATCCTGCAGTTTATTCCTTACACGAAGGAAGAACTGGACCAGATCAAGGAAAAGGAGCGGGAAGCGGTGAAGGCCAGGGAAAGGGCAGAGAAGGCAAAAGCAAAGGAGGCCCAGCGGATCAAGGCAAAGCTTGAGAAGGTGAAGGCCCAGGAGTTGGAGAAGGCCAGGGAAAGGGCCAGGAAGGCAAAGGAGCGGGAGGCCCAAAGAGAAAGTGAAGCCAAAGCGGCAGAAAGAAATGGTAAGCCTAAGAAGGCAGAAGCTGTGACGGAAGGAACCAGGAAGCCTGGACAGGTCCGGGAGACGAAGAAGACAAGGAGAGAATAAGAGATGCCGGATTCAAATTCTGTGGAAGTATCAGCGGGAATGCTGCGGGATTTTTTTGCTACTCTGCCCGAGAAGGCCCTTCATCTGGGACTGCGGGTGCTGTTGGCAGTGCTGTTCTTCCTGCTGGGAATCCAGGTAATCAAGCTGGTGCGAAAGCTGGTGAAAAATTCCATGCAGCGGGCCGGGGCAGAGCTGGGGGCCATACAGTTCGTGGATTCCTTCCTCAAGGCAGCCCTGTATACCCTGCTGGTGCTGATGCTGGCAGCTTCCTTCGGTGTGGATGCTGCCAGTATCGTGGCCCTGCTGGGCTCTGCCGGTGTGGCCATTGGCCTGGCTATCCAGGGAAGCCTGTCCAACCTTGCAGGAGGAGTCCTGCTGCTGGTGCTGAAACCTTTTAAGGTGGGGGACTATATTATAGAAAGTTCTACAAGCAAAGAAGGAACGGTGACGGAGATCCAGATCTTCTATACCAGACTTCTGACCCCGGACCATCAGACAGTGGTGCTGCCCAACGGCAGCCTGGCTAACAACAGCCTGGTGAACGTCACGGGCCAGGAGGCCAGGCGCATGGATATCAAGGTGAGTGTCTCCTACAAGGCTGACTTGAAGCGGGCCAGGGAAGTACTGCTGCAGGTGCTGGAGACAGATGCGTCCACCTTGAAAGACAGGGACAGGCTGGTATATGTGAATGACCTGGCCAGTTCAGGGGTGGAGTTAGGCGTCAGATGCTGGTTTCGACAGGAGGACTTCTGGCCAGGAAAATGGCGGGTCACGGAGAACTGTAAGCTGGCCCTGGACGAGGCGGGGATTGAGATTCCGTATAACCAGCTGGATGTACACCTGGACGGTAAGGTGGAAAATTTGTAAAACAAAAAATAATAGTTGAAATGTGTGGAAAAAACAGTTATAATATATTTGTTGTGTTTGAGTACACACATAGTTGCTGAAATAGCTCAGTTGGTAGAGCACTTCACTCGTAATGAAGGGGTCGTGGGTTCGAGTCCCATTTTCAGCTTGATGGGCCGCAAACCAGTTGATTCTCCGAAATCAGGGATTTGTGGCCTTTTTTCGGATATTTACCAAATTTTTCCATGAAAATATAGCTATTTC
This sequence comes from uncultured Acetatifactor sp., assembly GCA_910586215.1. GTDB lineage: Bacteria > Bacillota > Clostridia > Lachnospirales > Lachnospiraceae > Acetatifactor. The sequence continues at coordinate 309,582 of CAJUGH010000001.1, forward strand.
CCCCAAAGTATGGTATAGTATTTTTGTGAATAACTTTTCCAAGTGGTTTCCTCCTTTTTGTGTGGCTTAAGATGGAATGCCATAAAACCATGCGGGAAAGTTATTCTTTTTTATATTATCATTTTAGTCAGAATGCGTGCCTGCTTTTCTTTTTTATCCAGGCTGGTTTCCCCTGGGTATGAGGGGATCCGGTTCCTGCATACCTGGAGAGTGCGATGTGGAATCCCTTATGTAAGGCCCAAAAGCATTTGCTTTTGGCCTTTGTGACAGGACAGATGTCCCTCACATCTTGAACTTGATCTTGATCTGGTGCTCAATGAACTGGATAGACTTGTAGAACACCAGGGCGATGATGCACAACACCAGGATACTGGTGATGACCATGTCCAGCTGGAACACCTGGGAGCCATAGATGATCAGGTATCCCAGCCCCCGTCTGGCCGCCAGGAATTCCCCGATGATGACACCCACCAGGGCCAGGCCGATATTGACCTTGGCTGTGCTGAGCAGGATGGGAATGGACCCAGGCAGCACCACTTTGAAGAAGGCGTCCCGTCTGTGGCCGCCCAGGGTATAGATCAAGGTGATCTTCTCTGGATCCACCTGCTGGAAGCCGGTGAAAAAGCTGATAATGGAGCCGAAGATGGCCACGGAGATACCGGCCACAATGATGGTGGTAGACCCAGTGCCCAGCCAGACGATGAAGAGAGGGGCCAGGGCCGATTTAGGCAGGCTGTTCAGGACCACCAGGTAGGGTTCCAGGATCTCTGCCAGTTTCGGGGAGTACCACAGCAGGGTGGATACCAGCAGGCTTAAGCCCAGCACCAGCAGGAAGCTGACAATGGTCTCATACAGGGTAACACCTATGTGGGCACACAGATGATTGTCCCGTATCTGTTCCACGAAGCACAGGGCCACCCGGCTGGGACTGGAGAAGAAAAAGCTGTCGATCCACTGTAGGCGTGCGCTCACCTCCCACAGCGCCAGGAACATCACAAAGAGAATGGTGCGCCAGGAGGCTACCATATGGTGGTGGCGTCTGTGGTTTTTCACGAATTCTTCCTGTCTTGTCAATTCTTTTTTCGGATTATGCCTCATGTGTCAGTACCTCCCACAGTCTGTTAAAATATTGCTGGAATTCCGGTGCATTCCGGGCCGCCAGGGGAGTGTCATCCTGGATGGACAGCTTGATTGCCATCTCTGTCTTCACTGTGGCAGGCCGTCCGGACAGTACAATGACCCTGTCTGCCAGGCTGATGGCCTCGGACAGGTCATGGGTGATGATGATCATGGTCTTGCCTGCCGCGCGGATCAACTTACAGATGTCTGCAGAGACCATGAGCCTGGTCTGGTAATCCAGCGCACTGAAGGGTTCATCCAGCAGCAGAAGCTGGGGATCCAGGGCCAGGGTCCGTATCAGGGCAGCCCTCTGTTTCATGCCGCCGGAGAGTTCGCTGGGCCTCTTGTCCCGGAATTTTTCAAGGCCGTATTCCATGAACAGGCGGTTCACGGCTTCCAGGCGGTCCGGAGTCAGCATATGATGGATTTCCAGTCCCAGGATGGCATTTCGATAGACGGTGCGCCACTCAAAGAGGTGATCCCGCTGAAGCATGTAACCCACTTTGGGGTAATGCAGGGTGCCATCGGGGTTATTCACGGCTATGGTGCCCAGTTCCGGTGTCAGAAGCCCTGCGATGATGGATAGCAGGGTAGATTTGCCGCAGCCGCTAGGGCCGACTATGGCAACAAATTCACCCTGGCGGACCTGGAAGGAAATATCCCGAAGGGCCACGGTTTCCCCATGAAGGCTATGGTAGGAATAGCCGATATTTTTCAGTTCCAGTAGCGTTGACATAGATTGCCATTCCCTTTCGTCCTCATTTTTATATTTATAATACTGTATGAATAGTGGCAGTGCCTTGGCACTGGATGCAGGGATTTTTGTTGCATTGCCTTTCTTTTTATGGTAATATCAGTTTTGAGTTTATGGGTTTTAGGAAGTCTTTAAGACGCCATGCCAAAGGGAGGAAAATATATGGCACAACTCTGGGGAGGCCGCTTTACCAAGGAGACAGATCAGAAAGTTTTTGCATTCAATGCGTCCATCGGATTTGACAGGCGTCTGTTTGAACAGGATATCCAGGGCAGTATTGCCCACGTGATCATGCTGGCCAGACAGGGGATCCTGACCGGGGAGGAGAAGGACAGCATAACAGGGGGCCTGGAAAGTATCCGCAGGGATGTGGAAGAGGGAAGGCTGGCCATAGAGGAGTCCTATGAGGACATTCACAGTTTCGTGGAAGCGAAGCTCATAGAGCGGATCGGCGAACCCGGGAAGAAGATGCATACGGGCAGGAGCCGCAACGACCAGGTAGCCCTGGATATGCGGCTGTACACCAGACAGGTGGTACTGGAGGTGGACAGCCTGTTAAAAGAACTGCTCCAGAGGATCCTGGATACCATGGAGGAGCATATAGAGACCTATATGCCAGGCTTCACCCATCTGCAGAAAGCCCAGCCCACTACCCTGGCCCATCACTATGGTGCCTATTTTGAGATGTTCCGGCGTGACAGGGAGCGCATGGCAGATATCTATCACAGGATGAATGCATGCCCCTTAGGAGCAGGCGCCCTGGCAGGAACCACTTATCCGCTGGACAGGGAATATGCGGCCGGACTGATGGGGTTTGCTGGTCCTACCCATAACAGCATGGATTCCGTTGCAGACAGGGATTACCTGATCGAATTCCTGGCGGCACTATCCATGGTGATGATGCATCTTAGCCGCTTCAGTGAGGAGATTATCCTCTGGAATTCCAATGAGTACCAGTTTGTGGAGATTGATGATGCCTTTTCCACTGGTAGCAGCATTATGCCCCAGAAGAAGAATCCTGACATTGCAGAACTGGTGCGGGGCAAGACGGGCCGGGTATATGGGGCATTGATGGCCCTGCTTACCACCATGAAAGGACTTCCCCTGGCTTACAACAAGGACATGCAGGAGGACAAGGAGGTGGCCTTCGATGCCTTTGACACAGTGAGGGACTGCCTGGAACTGTTCGGGGAAATGCTTGGTACCTTGAAATTCAGGAAGGAACGCATGGCAGCCAGTGCCATGAATGGTTTTACCAATGCAACGGATGCGGCAGACTATCTGGTGGGGAAAGGGGTTCCTTTCCGGGATGCCCATGGCATCATTGGCCGGCTGGTGCTGTACTGCATCGAAAAGGGCACATCCATAGATGCCCTCTCCCTGGAAGAACTGCAGGAGATCAGTCCGGATTTCCAGGCAGATGTGTACGATGCCATCTCCCTAAGGGCCTGTGTGGAGAGGCGGCTGACCTTAGGAGGTCCTGGTATCCTGGCCATGAGGGAAGCCATAGAAAGGAACAGGGCTTATCTGATGCAGGAAGGCTGCATTCCAGGGCAGCAGGCAAGGGAAGACAGGCCAGGTGCACAGGGCCTGGAAGCAGGATAAAAAACAAGGCAGGAAACAGGAATAAGGAATACCCGTCAAGAGAACAACAGGAAAGAGGAGAATAGGATGAGTGAGAGATTACGAGTAGGTATCTTAGGCGGTACAGGCATGGTAGGGCAGAGGTTCATTGCCCTTTTAGAGAACCACCCCTGGTTCGAAGTGACCACCATAGCGGCCAGTCCCCGTTCCGCAGGCAAGACTTATGAGGAGGCAGTGGAAGGCCGGTGGAAGATGGACACCCCTATGCCGGAGGCGGTGAAGCAGATCGTGGTGATGAACGTAAATGAAGTGGAGGCAGTAGCTTCCCAGGTGGATTTCGTGTTCAGCGCCGTGGACATGACCAAGGAGGAGATCAAGAAGATCGAGGAAGACTATGCCAGGTGCGAGGTACCGGTGGTCTCCAACAACAGCGCCCACAGATGGACGCCAGATGTGCCCATGATGGTGCCGGAGATCAACCCTGGTCATATGGAAGTGATAGAAGCCCAGAAAAAGCGTCTGGGTACCAGGAAAGGCTTTGTGGCCGTGAAGCCCAACTGTTCCATCCAGAGTTATGCGCCGGTACTCACAGCCTGGAAGGAATTCGAGCCTGTGGAAGTGGTGGCTACCACCTACCAGGCCATCTCCGGTGCCGGGAAGACCTTCCAGGACTGGCCGGAGATGGTGGGGAATATTATCCCGTATATTGGTGGGGAAGAGGAGAAGAGCGAGAAGGAACCCCTGCGGATCTGGGGTCAGGTGAAGAACGGACAGATCGAGCCTGCCACAAGTCCTGTGATCACCTGCCAGTGTATCCGGGTACCGGTCTTAAACGGCCACACGGCGGCGGTGTTCGTCAGATTTGCCCAAAAGCCTACAAAAGAACAGCTGATTGAAAAGCTAAGGAACTTCAGCGGGGAACCCCAGAAGCTTGGCCTTCCCAGTGCCCCGAAGCAGTTTATCCAGTACCTGGAGGAGGACAACAGGCCCCAGGTGGCCCTGGACGTGGACTATGAGAAGGGTATGGGGATCAGCGTGGGCAGGCTTAGGGAGGATACGGTGTATGACTATAAGTTCGTGGGACTGTCCCACAATACCGTACGCGGGGCTGCTGGCGGCGCCATTCTCTGTGCAGAACTGCTGAAGGCCCACGGATACATAGGCTGAGAAGTGCTCCTTGCCGGGAATATAAGGGAAGTTAGGAAAAGCGTATGAATGAATTGCATTATCAAGTGGATCTGCTGCGGGCCATCAACCGGAAACAGATGGAGCGGGAGCGGATGTACCTAAAAGTCTGCCAGGCGGCGGTGGGGGCATTTCTCTATTTTTCCTTTGATCGGGGCCAGGCCACCACCCTGGGGCAATGGGCAGACTATTTTCCATTTGAGGTGAAAGATACCAGGGACATGGAACAGCTTCTGGATGCGGTGGAAGAATCCTGCCGGCTGCAGCTTGGGGATGTGATCTATCCGGAGAAATCAGGACAGGACACAGCAGAAATGGAGTGCCTGCTGCAGGATAGCCGTACCTGGATGCATTTCCGCACCCAGGTGTATTATGACGAGAAGGGGAAGCCCAGTGAAAAGGTAATCTATATCCGGGATATTACCAGACAGCATGCCCAGAAGGATGAACTGGTATATATGGCTTATTATGACAGCCTTACAGGACTGTACAACCGGAATTATTTTGTCAGGCTTCTGGGGGAATACTTGAAAAGGGCATCCCACACAGGCAGCATTGTCAGTGTGGTGGTAATCAACATAGATGAATTCCGCAAGGTCAATGACAGCATGGGCCTTGTGGTGGGGGATGAGCTGGTGCGGCAGTTCGGCAGTTTCCTGAAGGGATTGTGCCAGGAAGATATCATGGCCTGCCATCTCCACAGTGATGTGTACTGTATGGCGGTGTACGACCCTGCGGGCAGCAAATCCGTATCTTTCCTGCATAAGGCCATACAGGAGCGCATCAGGGAGCCGTTCTACCTGGAAGAAGGCAAAGAAGCCTCTATCACGGTGAGCATGGGAGTGGCAGAGTATCCCGAGGCATCTGATACTGCCCTGGAACTGATCAATTGTGCAGAGATCGTGGTGTTCAAGGGGAAAGCGGAAGGAGCAGGTACACTGCACTATTTTGATGCACCTGTGATGGATGAACTGCTTCAATCCATTGAACTGGAGAATAAACTGAAGAAAGCGGTATGCAACAAAGACTTCGTGATCCATTACCAGCCCCAGTACTATGCGGGGAACCGCAGGCTGCGGGGGGTAGAGGCCCTGATCCGGTGGAAGGGAGAAGGTGGGAAACTGATTGGCCCCACTACCTTCATTCCCGTGGCAGAGAGTAATGGCAGCATTATTCCCATCGGAAGGTGGGTAATGGAGGAGAGTGTCCGGCAATATGCCGCATGGAAACAGCAGTTCGGTTTTCCCTTCATCATGTCTGTGAACATATCTGCCCTGCAATATAAACGGGATGATTTTGTGGATTCCGTGATGGAAGTTCTGAACCGGTATCAAGTGAAACCTGCAGAGATTGAACTGGAGATTACGGAGAGTGTGCTGATTGAGGACTTCCAGTCCGTGGCAGCGAAGCTGCGGCTGTTGCGGGAACAGGGGGTGAAGATATCCCTGGATGATTTCGGTACTGGCTTTTCTTCCCTGGCCTACCTAAAGAGACTGCCAGTGGATACGTTGAAGGTAGACAAATCTTTTATCGATACAGTCATGACGGATTCTTCCACCAGGGTGATCACAGAGTCCATTATCAATATGGTGAAAAGCCTGGGGTTCGAGGCCATAGCCGAAGGGGTGGAGGAGGAACAGCAATACAGATACCTTCACGCCATCGGTTGTGATGTGATTCAGGGGTATCTCTTTGGGCAACCCTTGCCGCCGGAAGAACTGGAATCCGTGTTTTCAAGCCAGACATAAGGATGGGAGTAAAATTGGGTAAGAACTTATTTATTGCGGAGAAGCCCAGCGTGGCCAGGGAATTCGCCAATGCCTTGAAGATACGGACCGCTTCCAGGGATGGATACCTGGAGTCGGAGGAAGCCATTGTCACATGGTGTGTGGGGCACCTGGTGACCATGAGTTATCCGGAAGCTTATGATGCCATGTACAAGCGGTGGAGTCTTGACACGATCCCATTCCTGCCAACAGAGTTTAAGTATGAGGTCATAGAGAGTTCCAGGAAACAATATACCATCGTAAGTTCCCTGATGAAGCGGCCAGATGTGTCTACCATCTATGTATGTACGGACTCCGGACGGGAAGGGGAATATATTTACCGCCTGGTAGAACAGATGTCCGGTGTCACCGGCAAGGAACGCAGGCGGGTGTGGATCGATTCCCAGACAGAGGAGGAGATCCTGCGGGGCATCCGGGAGGCCAAAGACCTGAAGGAATATGATAATCTCAGCGCAGCCGCCTATCTGCGGGCCAAGGAAGATTATCTGATGGGGATCAATTTTTCCAGGGTGCTGACCTTGAAGTACGGCAGGAG
>CAJUGH010000002.1 GCA_910586215.1 uncultured Acetatifactor sp.
GTCTACCAGGTGAACTACAACCCGGACAGGGACGAGGACTTCACCTGCTACTATGAATCCTACAATAACTGTGACTACAATGGCACCGGCATCCAGCTGAAGGCAGACGGCGAGGTCAGCCCCACGGAGGAGAAACTGATCCGGCTCATCGCCCCCGCAGGTGCCGTGCTGAACAGCAGGTATGAGCTGATCGAGTACGTCAATGACGTGAACCGGGAATACGTGGAAGTGCTGGTGGAGCAGAACGGGGGCGGACGGACCGACACCACCTACACCTACGGCGTGGACAGGATCAGCATGGAACTGTTTAACCAGACAGCGAAGACTTCCTACTATCCGGGTGAAACATAGATTTTCTTAGGCAGCGTACTGTGATGCCTTAGAAAATCTTTTCACCCTGTGACCCCAGGGGCAGTGTGGCAGGCCTGGCGGACACAAAGGGCCACCTCACGAAGACCTACCAGTATACCGTCACGGGCGAACTGGCCTACGGATCCGCCACCTATGAGAACGAGTACACCTACAACGGGGAATCCTACAACCCCAACATCCACAGCCAGTACCTGCGTGCAAGGTACTACAGCGTGGTGACAGCCAGCTTCCTCACCGAGGACAGCTACCTGGGGAATATCCGGGAACCGCTGACACTGAACCGGTATAATTACTGTGTGAGCAGTTACCTGAATTATGTGGATCCCAGTGGGAACACAGTCCTGTGGGGGCTGCTGGAGAGGAAAATCGTGGAGATGGAGCAGCGCCTGGTTGCGCCAGTGATCCGTAATAAAATAAATGAGGCAAGGGAAGCCATCCAGGATGCAGGGGATGCGGTAAGGGAAGCCGTGGCCGGGGCAGAAGAATGGGTGGTCAACAGGGTGGCAGAAATGATGATGGATTTTGCCTCCCAGGGGGAAACCCAGGCCAACCTGGTACTTACCTATATCATAGTCGGGGAAAATGTATATGTCTGTACGGAAAGCATGAAGGATGTCTTCCTGGACAGGCCGTCCCGCCTCAAGATCCAGGCCGAGAGAATGGACCTGGTCCAGTCCTGCCACATCGGGAGGTACGGGGCCAGGTTGTGCCAGGTGGCAGTCGGCATTGGAGAAACAGCACTGGGGGTATGGGCAATGCTGAGCGGCATGCCCACAGGCAGTGTGTCCCAATATGATCCGTGGAACATCCCGAAGGGAGGCTGGGGTTCCCTGGCGGTGCCCATTGCGAATATCTTCAGCGCCAGGCTGGCAGGGGCAGTGGGTGCATGCTATGGGGCAGTAAGTACCGGCATAGCACTGGAACGCGCACTGGAAGAAGTCGTGGCTATGGCGGATATAGCCCTGGGGACGGTGGCTATCACTGGGGCAGGAAATGGTAATCGAAATAGCTTTAGTTATGAAAAAAAAGTCACTAATTCTGCAGGGCAAGAAGTAACACGTAATTATGTGAAAAATCAAGATGAGTTGTTGAAAAAGGCAGAAGAAGCAGCAGGAGGTGATTTGGATGATTTTATTGAAATCAAGCCAGGATGGTATCAAAATAAGGATGGTACTATAAAAATAGAATGGAATCCCGAAGGCCATGTGAGTACAAATGAGGGACCGCATGTGACGATTAGGCATTTGAATGAAAATGGAAGATGGGAAGTCATAGAAAAGTATTTTATAGAAGGGTGGGATACATATAAAAGATAATATGATAACGTGGAATGAATTTAATGATAAGATGAATAACAGATTTGGAATGATTTTTAAAAGGGTGGATGATCTATATTTTAACGTTGCCTCCAAAATGAATATTGGGGAGGACATTGAAATAGAAGATATTCAAGCATTAAAATATTTACAGAATTTATTTCCTATGCGAGGGAAATTATATGTAATAACAGACACATGCTATCATAATGGAAATGGACCGTATGCGGTTGATTCGGGAAAAGTAGACAACTTTGTGTATACATATATGGAGGAATATGGCGAGCCGTTTTTCTCAACGGATATTATTATAGTTAATTTTGAAGATAAATTAATATGGGTATTGTTTCATGAAGGAGTATGTTGGCTTACTAAAGGTTAGGATATTTCTCTTAGATTTCTTGCTGGCATGGTATATAATGAAAACAACCAGCTCTCCTGGGCAGTGCTCTGCAACGGGCGCATCACCTGGAAGGTCTGCTACACCTACGATGAAGATGGGAACCTGCTGGAGGAATACAGCCCCCACCGACAACAGCTTCACCTCCTACCAGTATACCGTGGAGGCCCGGCTGGAGGCCGTGTACACCGGCAATGCCTACAACCGCAACCTGCAGATGGCAGCCGCCTATGACGGGGACGGCAACCGGGTCTACCAGGTGAACTACAACCCGGACAGGGACGAGGACTTCTTACGTGCGGGAGAGGTTCGCATACGAACCATAGAAGTTCTTTGGCTGTGTACTTTACAGGCTTAGAACTTCTTCCCGCACTGTTACGCTTCCCGCGACAACTGTGACTATGACGGCACGGGCATCCAGCTGAAGGCAGACGGCGAGGTCAGCCCCACGGAGGAGGAACTGGTCCGGCTCATCGCCCCCGCAGGCGCCGTGCTGAACAGCAGGTATGAGCTGATCGAGTATGTCAATGACGTGAACCGGGAGTACGTGGAAGTGCTGGTGGAGCAGAACGGGGGGCGGACGGACCGACACCACCTACACCTACGGCGTGGACAGGATCAGTATGGAACTGTTCAACCAGACAGCGAAGACTTCCTACTATCTGGGTGAAACATAGATTTTCTTAGGCAGCGTACTGTGATGCCTTAGAAAATCTTTTCACCGGGTGAAGACTGTCACCCTGTGATCCCAGGGGCAGCGTGGCAGGTATTGCGGACACAAAGGGACACCTAGAAAACTTCCTATATGTCGTGTGGCCACGAAAGAAGAACGGGCTAGCCGGAAAGATGGCTATTATCAGAAAAGGCTGTGAAAGTAGCCATGTTTACATGGCTACTTGAGGAATACTGCAAAGGGGCGTAGTGCTGGTGGTATATGATCAGCACTGATCGAAGCGAAGAACACATACCCCACAGCTTGCTATGTTACAAGTTTGATGCCCTGTCAACTTGCTGCGGGGGTGCTGACTTGGGGTGAGATGAATTTGCACATATAAAGTTGGCACTGTCGGTAGGATAGGGGGATGGAGGGATGAAAGATAGTAAAGCTAGATACAGATAGAAGGCATTGGCGATGTGATTAGGTCGGGACGAAGATATCTGGGATATTTCTATGTCCAGGATGATGTAATATACTTGAGGAGGCTGTGGGGATTCGAGGAAGGCAGGTTTAATGACAGGCAGGAACAAGAGATTGTGGATTTATTAAGGGAAGATGAAGAAGAATTTCTGGAAGGATGTCTTTTGGTGTGTTGTGAGGAGGGGACAGAAGATATAGTAGATGAAGAACAATGGCACAAATATGTGGAAGTATCCGGGGACACGAGGATATTCCGTATGTACTCTGATTACCGAGGGGGAACAAAAGAATATCTGAAGATTGTATGGGAAAGAGGAAAGGGGATTACGTATTACTGTAATGGGACTGGAAATGGTTTTATGCAGGTTGAATTTGGGGTTGATTTATACCGATACGGGTATGATTTTATACCTTCCGTAATACCGTTTGGTATCGACTTGCCGAAAGAACAATAAAGCATTGTGCAGTTCGTTTAAATCTATCCGTAGATTTCCAAAAACACGGGCCTGCAGAAGCGGGTCTGCATCCAGATACACCGAAAAAATGATCAGGAGGAAGGCGATGATAGAGGTAAGTTATTTACACACAATAGTGTTAAGCGGATACTGGACAGAAGAACATTGGCAGTCCTGGGCAGATGAACTGATATTACACAACAGTGAACTGGAGTGCTGGGTTTATGATGTGGCATTTGCAAAGGATAAGGACGAACTGCTCCTGGCCATTGCCCAGGTACTGGTGGTATTTGATGAGGAAACCAGCTATTCAGAACAGGATGTGATTGTTGGATACTATTATATGATGTACCTGGAAGGACGGATGGGCTTAGAGGAACTACTGTATAGGCTTAGTGATGAAGATGATGATTCTTATGGATATCAAGGAAGAGATTCCCAAAAAACAATAGATATAATAGACAGGGCGAAAAAAGGGGAGAAGAATCTGGAGGAGCTGGATGCATTATTAACACCGTTCGTTAAGCCGGCAAAAGAACAATTATATAAGCTGACGCATTATCTGATGAATGATAATTGAGACAGGGTATCCATACAATAGGCTGGGCAGGGTCATTTCCTACGAATACGATGCCCTGGACCGCCCCGTGGCGGTACACCTGCCGGACGGCATCAGCACCTATAAGGCCTACAACGCCCGGAACCAGGTGACGGAACTGACGAACCGTTGTGACGACTGCGGCTGGGTCCTGGGACACGACACTTACACCTATGACGACAGGGGCTACATTGTGGCAGAACACACCGAGGAGGCCAGGGAGATAGATCCTTACGGCCGCCAGCCCCACGGAGGAGGAACTGGTCCGGCTCATCGCCCCCGCAGGCGCCGTGCTGAACAGCAAATATGAGCTGATCGAGTATGTCAATGACGTGAACCGGGAGTACGTGGAAGTGCTGGTGGAGCAGAACGGGGGGCGGACGGACCGACACCACCTACACCTACGGCGTGGACAGGATCAGTATGGAACTGTTCAACCAGACAGCGAAGACTTCCTACTATCTGGGTGAAACATAGATTTTCTTAGGCAGCGTACTGTGATGCCTTAGAAAATCTTTTCACCGGGTGAAGACTGTCACCCTGTGATCCCAGGGGCAGCGTGGCAGGTATTGCGGACACAAAGGGCCACCTTACGAAGACCTACTACCAGTACACCGTCACGGGCGAACTGGCCTACGGATCCGCCACCTATGAGAACGAGTACACCTACAACGGGGAATCCTACAACCCCAACATCCACAGCCAGTACCTGCGTGCAAGGTACTACAGCGTGGTGACAGCCAGCTTCCTCACCGAGGACAGCTACCTGGGGAATATCCGGGAACCGCTGACACTGAACCGGTATAATTACTGTGTGAGCAGTTATCTGAATTATGTGGATCCCAGTGGGCATTTCCTGTTGAACCCTGCCATACCAAGTAAAATAACATCTTTTGATCCGGATATAACATGGGACGGAATAAGGGAGAAGGCTTCCGGAATCTTTGAAAAGGCAGGTTCCGCCTTAGGAACAGTAGATTCCTTCGGCAAAGGGGTTGCAGGTTCCGTGGTAAAGGCCGGTGTGGACAAGCCGGCGCTATGGCTGTACCCGGTGTACAGTTTTGAGGAAAACCTGTATAACGCAGTATGGCAGGCTCTGCATCCGGGGGGCAGACCAGTACAGCCGCATGGATCTTACCGGATATCTGGATGCCTACCTTTCCATGACGGAAAGCTTTGTCATGAGCCTGACCGGGGATGCGGAGGATATGACGGCATACTATGCCGGAAGAGAGCCGGCATTAAGTGACACCATTAAACATTATTTGGAGTTAGTGTCATGGAAGGAGGATTGGCAAGAATCAGATTTTGAGTGGTCAGAAGGAGCAGTGAGACTGTACATGACGCTGATGGAAGAAATGGGGTTCTGCCTTTACAACAGGAATATCCAGAAATGTGACAGGACACTTGAGAAGCTGGGGCTGGATGAGAAGGAGCATGACAGGGCCGAAAAAGCGCTTATAAAAGATTTCATAAGGCGCTTTGGACACAGTCCCAAGGGTCTGAAAGAGGCCGGAGAGGAAACAAAGCAACAGGTGTTGGATCATTATGTGTCCCAGCGTCTGATTTTCTTTCGGCTTTGCAGCCTACTCTGGTTTGAGGTTACTGCATAACCCCTACTGAAAGCTCTGTATAACAAGGTGTTCCGGTACGCTACTACATTGTACTATTATTATATGCAATTTTAGAAAATATGTCAATCCATTTGAAAAATCAAAAATCTTCTCTGTTTATGAGGGAAAGTAGGAAATATTCCATGGACAGTATATGGTATAGAGCCAGGAATGGACTGTGAAGCGAAAAGGAGTTTCGGTTAAAGGAGTTTGGAATTGTTTTTTTGCACAAAACGGGATATAATGACAACAATCCCGGATGCACAGGAAAGTGTGGCATCCGGCTTATTGACAGGGGCCATAGGAGACATGGGAAACGGAACGGGAATGGGAAAAGGAGCACCAATGAAGCTGTTATTTGGAACAGGGAATCCTGCTAAACTGGATGTGATGCGAAGAGGCCTGGATGGGATGCATCTGGAGATACTGGGGCTAAAGGATATGGACCGGGCAGCGCCTCCTGTGGCGGAGGACGGCAGGACGCCCCTGGAGAATGCCAGGCAGAAGGCGTTGGCCTATTACCGGTTCTACGGGATACCGGTCTTCTCCTGCGACTCCGGGTTGTATTTTGACGAAGTGCCAGGGGAGATCCAGCCAGGTGTCCATGTGCGGACGGTGCAGGGAAAGTATCTGTCGGATGAGGAGATGGTAGCCTATTATGGGGGGCTTGCCAGTACATACGGGGATCTGACAGCCAGATACCGGAATGCCATCTGTCTGGTGCTGGATGAGAACCATATAATGGAGTCCATGGACGAGAGCCTGGCCAGTCTGCCGTTCCTGCTTACTGCAAAGTCCCATACCCGGATCCGGAAGGAAGGGTTTCCCCTGGACAGCATGTCTGTACAGATCCGGACCGGGAAGTACTATTATGATCTGGATGAGGATGCCCTGGATGAGATCGCCCTGGGGGATGGGTTCCTGGAATTCTTCCGGCGGCTGGAGCTGTTGGACGTGGTAGATGAGCAAGGGGAACCCACTGGAGAGACCATAGAGAGAACCCTGGCCCACAGCCAGGGGATCTGGCACCGGACGGCTCATGTGTGGCTGCTGCGCAGGAAGGCTGTTTCTTGTCCCTGCAGCCCTGGAGAATCTGACAGCGCAGGGGTGGAGATTCTGCTACAGAAGCGCAGCCATACCAAGGATTCCTTTCCGGGCTGCTATGACATTTCCAGTGCAGGCCATATCCCCGCAGGAGTGGACTATGTGCCATCTGCCCTGCGGGAACTGAAAGAGGAACTGGGAGTGGAAGCCATGGCCAGGGATCTGCACGACTGTGGGAAGCGGTACATACAGTATGAAGAGGAATTCTATGGCTGTTCTTTTGTGGACAGACAGGTCAGCAAGGTTTTCTATATGTGGCTGGACAGGGAACCGGAGGATTTCACCCTCCAGGCGGAGGAGGTGGAGGAGGTCAGATGGTTTGACTTCCAGGAATGTCTGCAGCTGGTGGAAGAAAACCGAATCCCGCACTGCATCATGATGGAGGAACTGCGGATGATAGAGGCGGCCCTTTCTGTTACTTAGGGTATGGTACTGTTCACTTATGTTGGCTGACGGATGAACTGTAACTAGGGTAGTTACTTTTCACGGGGTGGGGCAGTGAAAAGTAACCCAGGGTATCATTTCCAAGTCAAAATAAGCTGGAATGAATTGAAAAAAGAGAAATATCATGTTATGATACAGATACAGGGGGAAAGTGACGATCTGTTTCCTGTAGGAGTATCCGGGAGGGAAGCCATGGAAGGAAGGGCTTGGGCGCGGGGAGCCTTAAGCCGGGATGAGGATATGTGGTATGAAGATAGAAAGAGTAGATGACAAGACAGTAAAATGTTATCTGTCAAATGAAGAACTGGAAGAGTATGACATTGACTACAAGGATTTCCTGCTGCGCAGTGAGAAGGCCAAGGAAGTGGTGCAGGAGATCATAGAACAGGCAGCAGAGGAGGTGGGCTACAGGCCGCCCAAGTTTGCCTTTGACTTACAGATCATGATGCTGCCTGACCAGGGGCTGCTGCTTACTTTCTCAGAGAGGGAACCGGAGGGGGATCATCTGGCAGCCTGCCTGAAGGAGATGAAACGGTTCCTGCAGCTGGCAAGGGAGCAGGCAGGCCTTGGGGGAGGAAGCCAGGGGAATGGAGGGAACCCGGTCCAGGAACAGCAGGAGGAAGCAGAAGAGGAACCCGGGGAAGGGAAGAAGCCGGAACTGGCAGTCTTCGCTTTCGGGAGCCTGGGGAATGTGATGACATATGCTGCGGCACTGCCGGCCAACCTGCGGGTGGACAGCAGGCTGTTTGAGATGAACGGGATCTATTACCTGGAACTGCGCAAGGGACATGCGGCTTACGAACGGTACAGCAGGGCCTGTATCCAGGCCATGGAATTCGGCAGCCTGTACGCTGCCCAGGAGCAGCAGGTGCTGGCCCTGGAAGAGCATGGAACCTGCCTGATCGGGGAGAAAGCGGTTAGGAAGCTGCGTGGATAAAAGTGTGAAGGAAATCACTAAGCTCGGAAAAGACCTCGTCAAGTGATTTCACGCTCTGCGAGCAGAGCTTCTTCACACAGAAGAACGCAAGGACAGCGTTCTTCATTGATTGTTTGTGCCGATTGCATCGGCATGACGGGAAAAAGGAAAATAGTAAAACCCGGACATCAGCCATGGGAAGGCTGTTGTCCGGGTCTTTATCTGTATATGGATGGCTATGCCATCTCTGGATCCTACAGCTTCTTATTGCGCAGGACCAGATGCTGGGGCAGGCCGTTCACCATGAAGGGCTGGTAATCTCCCTGGATCAGCGGCTCGATATAGTTGACGAATTCATCTGTCACATAGTTGCCTTCCCTGTTTACCCAGGAGCGGGGAACCAGCTTCTCATTGTTAGCAATGCGGTGTACATCATAGATGCCGGCAGCAGCCATATAAGGATCGTCTGCCACACGGTCAATGACTACCATCTTGCCGGAATCTCCTTCATCAGCGGCCTTGACAGCGGCACCACCTACCATGAAGGCTTCGTCTACATCTACACGGGAAGCCATGTGGGAGGCACTTCTCTGCAGGGTGGAGAACTCGATGCTGCGGGTCTTGCAGCCAAGCTCTGCTCCCAGGAAGCCTGCCAGGTAAGCGGCCGTGCCCTGGAGCTGCTTGTGGCCGAAGGCATCCACATACTCTCCGCCGCCGGACAGTTCGCAGACATACCTGCCGTCTGCCAGCTTGATGCCTTCCGAAACAGCGATCACGAGGGAAGGTTTCTTCTTCAGCAGTTCCCTGGTCTTCTTCAGGAATTTGTCAATATCAAAGGGGATCTCCGGCAGGTAGATCAAGTCGGGGCCTTCGCATTCCTCGGTCTTGGCCAGGGCGGTTGCGCCAGTGAGCCAGCCTGCATTGCGGCCCATGATCTCAATGACGGTGATCATCTCTTTCTTGTAACTCAGGCCCAGGGCATCACGGATGACTTCTTTGGTGGAAGTGGCAATGTACTTGGCAGCACTGCCAAAGCCAGGGGTGTGGTCTGTCAGGGCCAGGTCATTGTCGATGGTCTTGGGCACGCCCAGGAACTTGTGGTCATGTCCTTTGAACACAGCATAGTCAGACAGCTTTTTGATGGTGTCCATGGAATCGTTTCCGCCAATGTAGATGAAAGCTTCGATATCCAGCTTGTCCAGGATGCGGAAGATCTTCTCGTAGACTTCCGGGTTCTCGTGGATCTCCGGCAGCTTATAGCGGCAGGAGCCAAGGAATGCGGAAGGGGTGCGTTTCAGCAGTTCGATATCCATGCCGGAATGAATCTGGGTGGACAGATCCACATACTGCTCGTCCAGAAAGCCCTGGATGCCGTGCAGCATGCCGTATACCTTGCGGAAACCACGCTCCTTGGCTGTCTTGTAGACACCTGCAAGACTGGAATTGATGACGGATGTGGGTCCGCCTGACTGGCCCACAATAATGTTGCGTTTCTTCGCCATTTTGTAAATCCTCCTATTAAAAATATAATAAATATTGCGCATAAATCCAATAAGCTTTACCGATTATACCAAATTGGAGGGGAAAATACAACAAGAGAATGGAAATCGCCCCAGAGAAGTTTAGGAAACGTGTTACGATTCACACCATGTTGCTTTTCATGGCTTTGCCGTTGGTACGGTTCACTCCGTTCACAGCAACGGGACATCCTTAGGAATTCTTCTTGCATATGGAAGGAATATGGGATAAACTGGGGGCAAAGGATTTTTGGGGTTTTGCGGATATGGAAGGGACGGGTGGGGATGGACAGGATAGAAGGACAAACAGGGATGGCAGGGACAGGAAATGGGGAAACTGGAGAACAGGCAGAGGGACAGGATGTGGATGCGCTGGTGGCGCTGCTGGACCGCTATACCCGGGCTGGGGAGAGCAGGATCAAGCTGGAAGTAGTGGAGGGACAGGGGGAGATGTTGTCCCACCGGTATCATCATGGGAGATGTGACATCGGAAGTCCCTGGGCGAAGGGAACGGCTTTTGATGTTCTGGAAGAGGGAGGGTGACTGCCTGTCCGGGCACGTGGAAAATGATAGAATATAGAGGAAACGGGAGCAAAAGTGGGAAATGCTCCCGTTACTTTTTGGGAAAATAGGAGTCTATAAGTGTAAAAGGTGAAGTTTTTGTGCTTTGCTTGCACCGGTTCACAGATTGTTTGTGCCGGTTGTATCGGCATGACGGGAAATTTGGATGTAAACTTTAACCATTCAAATATTGAATGAGTGTCTGCCAGAGACGGGCATGGGGGATAGCTATGAAATTTGCAGCAGCTTATGAGGAGTGCAGGGATGCCGTATATGGATACCTGGTGTATATGACCAGGGATACCTGTCTGGCAGAGGATCTTAGCCAGGAGGTATTCCTCCGGATGTTCCTGCACCTGGACCGGTTCCGGGGGGAGGCAAATGTCCGTACCTGGGCGCTTCGGATTGCCAGGAATGTGTTCCTCAGTTATGCGAAGAAGAAACGTCCCCTGCTGCTGGAGGAACAGGGCTGGGAACCGGAGCCGGATCCGGGCAGCAACCAGCCCGAGGAGGAAGCCTTGAGGCGGGAACAGGCCGACCAGGTGCGGCAGTGCCTTATGTGCCTGGGAGAGCAGGAGAGGACAGTACTCCTGCTTCGGGACTTTGAAGAATTATCCTATGAGGAGGTCGGCAGGATCATGAACTTGTCTGTGGAGGTGGTGAAGAGCCGGATCTACCGGGCCAGGAAAAAGTTCAAAGGCATATATACGATGTATGTGTCAGAAAATGGGAAACCAAAGGTTGGAAAGGGGTAATGCCAGGAATACTGTCAAAAAAGCCGGGAAGGAGTCCGGGAAAGGAGCAGCTTACCTATATGAAGGAAAGACAGGAAAGGGAGGGGATTTCCATGGGGAATACAACGGCAGAAGAAGGGAAAGAGGGATATGTCCCACAGGGACTTGAGAGTCATAACGCAGAACAGACGCCAGACTGCCAGGAGGAAATCCTGATCCCTAAGATACCTTACCAGGGGGAGGACAGGAAGCTGAAGGAGCGAGTCTCCAAATTCAAGGAAGGATCCTTGAGGATCGCTATCTTTACGGTACTGGGGCTATTCATGGGATATTACAGCCACACCTATGTGACAGATCATTTTCTCCCTACAAAAGCCATCCTGGCCGTTCCCTACAAGCTTATGGAGGCAGTCTATGTGTCCGTTCTGGGGACGGATGCACCCGCCCGGTATGCAGGAAGAACCCTGCATATCTGGCTCACGGAATTCTTCCCCCACAGCATATTGGCTACTTTTGTGGCAGAGGTGGTGACTACCATACTGATGGGTGGGGCCATCTATGGCTCCCTGGCCTATTTTACAGGGGATAAGAGGGTGTTCACCTTAGGGCGCTATCTGAAGTTTGCAGGCTGCTGGTGCGCACTGATCCTGCTGTGCATCGGGGCTGCCTATGGGATCAATGCAAAAGCAGTGGCAGATAATGAACACTTAAGGGGGGAGCCGGTATTCTGGCTGCGGCAAAAGGACGGAAGCAGCCTGGGTGGGAACAGGGCGGTACAGGACGCATTGAAAGAGTCCTTGCACAGGGAACTGGAACCGGTGACCCTGCAGCGGACCGGGGAGGAGGAGATCCCTCTGGAAATCTCTTTTGGTGAGATGCGTTATGGCTTGTACTGGGTCAATTGCAAGGACTGCTACCTGGCCACGGAAGGGGGCAGGACATACCGGGTTTCCCGGGAATTTGCCCGGATCGTATGGGATTTCTATGAGAAGGGGGAATTGCCTGCGGAGGCCGACGGCCAGGAGGAAGGGGAGATGTGGGTACCCGTTTCGGAGACGGATCCGCCAGGAGAATCCGGGAAGACATCCGGGCGTATGTGGCAGGGCAGGGAAGAACTGGATGGGTATCCTGTGTGCGGAAAGGGAAGGTATGTGGCAGGACTTATGTGTGTGTCGGCAGGTGTGCCGGAAGGGGATGCTGCGCCTGGGAATAAAAGGCGCAGCTGTGGGAACATTCTGCAGAATCGGGACAGGCAGGCCAAAATGGGAGGAGTGGTATGAAGAAGACAGGTGGGAAGGCAACGGAAGGAAAGAAAATAAGAATGCAAGGCAGGAAGGACTGGGTGATCTTCTGGGTCTTTGCAGCATTGGTGTGCTATTGCCTGGCCCACCCCATAGAATACCAGGTGAATGCCTGGCTTAGGGAGAGGGGCAATCCCTGGCTGAAGGAAATCAATGAGCCGCAGCCCTATGGCCGCATGATTGCGGCAGTTCTGCTCTTTATCCTGGTGGCAGAGGTGGTACTGTTCCTGTGCAGGAAATCCCTTAAAGCCAAGCTGGCCCTCCTGGCGGCAGGTGTGCTGATGCCCCTTTCCCTGATGGGAATCTACCAGGCCAACTGTCAGCTGGTCACTTCCGTTCTCTGGAGGGAGGCACCCCGCATGGCTGTCATCACCTACAGGGAAGGGGAGGAACGGATATCGGTTCCCCTATCTTCAGAGGAATGCCAGGAGATCCAGGAACTGGCCAGAAATATGATAGTTGTGTCAGATAAAGCGGAAAAGGAAAAATTCATGGAGTGGTTTACTACAGAAACCTCAGATGCTTACCTGGGGGCTGACCAGGTAAGCCTGTATTTTCCGGAGAAATATGGCCATAGCTATTCCCTGGACATCCGGTGCAAGGACGGTTATGTGTATCTGTGGAGGGGCCATGGCAGGACACAGGCCGACCTGGTGACTTTGTTCCAGGACAATGGGGTAGCCAGGTGGATGGAGGAGATGAGGCAGCAGGCCCATCCCCAGGGTGTCACACGCCAGGACTGATAGGATCCTACTGTCCCAGACGCTGCCGGAAATCCTTATATGCAAATTGTCTCAAGCTTTGTAGCGTCCTGTCCTTGTGGAGCACAAAGATGCCCGGAAGTGCCATGCCATTGAAAGTGTTGTTCTTACACATGGTATAGATTGCCATGTCGCCAAACAGGAGCAGGTCGCCCTCCCGCAAAGGCGCAGAAAAACCATAATCCCCAATCACGTCCCCGGCCAGGCAGGTGGGGCCGCCCAGACGGACGGTACAAGGCAGATCTCCCGCTTCCTTTGCACCGTATAGTGGCGGACGGTAAGGCATTTCCAGAACATCCGGCATATGGCAGGCGGCGCTGGTATCCAGAATGGCAATCTGCATTCCGTCGTGCTGTAGCACATCCAGCACGCGGGTGGCCAGATAGCCCGCATTCAGTGCACAGGCTTCCCCAGGTTCCAGATAGACCTGCAGGTTCCATTTCTCCTGTGCCTGGCAGATACACCGTTCCAGGCGGGGGATATGGTATCCGGGCCTGGTGATGTGGTGCCCGCCACCGAAATTAAGCCATTTCATCCGGGGCAGCACATCGCCAAAGCCTTCTTCCACAGCCTTCAGTGTGATCTCCAGCGCATCGGAATCCTGCTCGCACAGGGTGTGGAAATGTAGTCCGTCCAACATTGCAACCATCTCCCGGGACATTCCGGTGTCCCACTGGGTGCGGGTAGTTCCCAGCCGGCTGCCAGGGGCGCAGGGATCGTAGATAGCATGATCCTTCTGGGTGGAGAACTCCGGATTGATACGCAGTCCGATGCTCTTCCCCGCTTTTCTGGCAGGTGGCCCGTACCGCTCCAGCTGGCGGGGGGAGTTGAAGACGATGTGGCCGGCATAGCGCAGCAGCTCGTCAAACTCCTCCTCCCGATAGGCCGCACAGAAAACGTGGACCTCCTTCCCCGGCATTTCCTCTGCGCCCAGCCGGGCTTCATACAGCCCACTGGCTTCTGTTCCGTCCAGATACGGCCATAAGACCGGATAGAGATCATAGTTGGAAAATGCTTTCTGGGCCAGAAGGATCCTGCAACCTGTCCGCTTTGCCACACCAGCCAGTATTTCACCATTTTGTTGCAGCATGGACTCATCCAGGATATAGCACGGCGTAGGCAGCTTCCCAAACAGGTTCTCCGGGGACATACCGCCCAGTCCTTCAAAGGCTGGACGGTTTTCTTTTGTGCAGGAACTACCCATCAGTCTACCAGTGCCGGTGTCCGGCACTCGCTCCTGGGAAGACCGTACTGGTCCAGCGCCGCCAGGAAGGGATCCGGGTCGAATTCTTCTACCGTGTAGACGCCGGGCTTGCTCCACTTGCCAGTCAGCAGCATCAAGGCACCGCACATGGCAGGTACACCAGTGGTGTAGCTGACGGCCTGACTGCCCACCTCATGGTAACACTCCTGGTGGTCACAGACATTGTAGATGGAATAGGTCTTGTCCTGTCCCGCCTTCTTTCCGGTGAAGATACAGCCGATGTTGGTTTTGCCCCTGGTACGGGGACCCAGGCTGGCCGGGTCTGGCAGCAGGGCTTTTAGGAACTTGATGGGTACGATCTGCTGCCCCTCAAAATCCACAGGACTGGTAGATAGCATCCCTACGTTTTCCAGGCACCGCATATGATCCAGATAACTCTGTCCGAAAGTCATGAAGAAGCGGATCCGCCGCACCTTGGGTATATGCAGGGCAAGGCTCTCGATTTCCTCGTGATGGAGCAGATACATGTCCTTTTGTCCCACCTGGTCGAAGTCATATTCCCGCTTGATGCTCATAGGGGGGACTTCCACCCAGTGACCATCCTCCCAGTAGCTGCCGGGGGCAGATACCTCCCGCAGGTTCACCTCCGGGTTGAAGTTGGTGGCAAAGGCATAGCCATGGTCGCCGCCATTGCAGTCAAGAATGTCGATGGTGTCAATGGTATCAAACTCGTGCTTCAGGGCGTGGGCACAGTACGCCTGGGTTACCCCCGGGTCAAAACCGCAGCCCAGCAGGGCAGTAAGTCCCGCCGCCTGGAACTTCTCCCGGTAAGCCCACTGCCAGCTGTAGTCGAAATAGGCAGAGAATCCGGCTTCCTTACAGCGCTTTTCGTAGACAGCCCGCCACGCCGGGTCATTGGTGTCCTCCGGCTCATAGTTGGCGGTGTCCATGTAGTCCACCCCGCAGGCCAGGCAGGCATCCATGATGGTCAGGTCCTGATAGGGGAGGGCGATATTCATCACCAGATCCGGCTTACAGGCACGGATGAGGCTGGTGACCTGCTGCACATCATCTGCGTCTACCTGGGCGGTGGTAAGTTTTGTGGCAGTTTTTGGAGCCAGCTGCGCGGCCAGCTTGTCGCATTTGGATTTCGTCCGGCTGGCAATGCACAGTTCGGTGAATACTTCGCTGACCTGGCAGCATTTGTGGATGGCAACGGATGCAACGCCGCCGCAGCCGATAACAAGCACTTTACTCATAGTGGGGACCTCCTTTTGGCATAAATTCATTTTGCATCAGCGGTATGCAGGGCTAGAATCAATTCCCGCAGTACTTTGCAGGCAGTTGCGGTGGAAACGCCGCTGGGATCCAGCGAAGGGGCCAGCTCATTGATGTCTGCGCCAACCACATGGGAGGTGCAGACTGTCCGGATGGCCTTTAGCAGCTGGAGGAACCCCACACCGCCCGCCTCTGGCGTACCTGTTCCGGGAAATGCAGAAGGATCCAGGCAGTCCAGGTCAATGGTGAGGTAAACGGGGACTTTCTGCTCCACCAGCACTGCAACGGTCTCTTCCAGGCCGTCAAACCCGAAGGGGTGCATATCCGTATGCTCACCGGCAAAACGGAATTCCTCCCGGTCACCGCTGCGGATACAGAACTGATGGATGTGCCGGTCGCCTACCAGTTCATGGCACCGGCGCAGAACACAGGCGTGGGAGAGCTTTGCCCCCAGATAATCGTCCCGCAGATCGGCGTGGGCATCAAAGTGAATGATGTGAAGGCCCGGATGTCGATTTGCCACGGCACGCACCGCACCCAGCGTGACAAGATGTTCACCGCCCAGCAGCAGGGGGAATTTTCCATCCTGCAGGATGTGGACGGCACGGGCTTCGATATCTTCCAGTGCCGTCTGTGCGCTGCCAAAGCAAAGCTCCAGGTCGCCACTGTCAAATACGGCGCAGTCTGTCAGGTCAGCATCCTGATAAGGACTATAGGTTTCCAGCCCGAAACTCTCGTGGCGTATGGCAGAAGGACCGAACCGTGCGCCGGGCCGGAAGCTGGTGGTGGAGTCAAAAGGTGCGCCATACAGGACTATACGGGCATGTTCATAATCGCAGTCACAGCCTATAAAATTCTCAATATTTGGTTTCAGCATGGCTCATCCCTCCACTTCCCGCAGCATCTCCTCCAGAAATGCAGGCAGACAGAAAGCACCCATATGGAGTCTGGGGGTATAGTAGCGTGTGTGCAGATTCAACTTTCTCCATGCTTCCGTGTCCAGATCGTCAGTGGGATGATACTTTTTGCTGGCAAAACCGAACAGCCAGTACCCTGCAGCATAGGTGGGGATATGGGCCTGGTAGACCCGGCTGATGGGGAAGGTGGTGACAATACGCTTATGGCTGCGCTGCATGGCCTCTGCGTCCTCGGCGTAGAAAGGGCTCCCCTGCTGGTTGACCATGATGCCGTCTGCCCGCAGGGCGTTGTGGCAGCAGCCGTAGAACTCCCGGGTGAACAGTCCCTCCGAGGGTCCGAAGGGGTCAGTGGAGTCTACAATGATGAGGTCGTATGCCGCTTCCTGGCGCCGGATGAACTTCAGTGCATTCTCAAAATGGATATGAACCCGTCTGTCGTCCATCCGGCAGGCATTGCTGGGCAGATAGGTCCGGCAGGCCTCCACTACAAGTGGGTCCATCTCCACCAGGTCGATGTGTTCTACCCGGTCATACCGGGTCAGTTCCCGCACCACACCGCCGTCCCCGGCTCCAATGACCAGAATATCCCGGATGCCGGAATGTACTGCCATGGGCACATGGGTTATCATTTCGTCGTATATAAATTCATCCCGCTCCGTCAGCATCACGTTGCCGTCCAAAGTCAGCACGCGGCCGAATTCCGGCGTCTCGAAGATATCGATGCGCTGGTAGTCGCTCTGCTTGGAATACAGGTGCCGGTTGACCCGGATGCTGTGTTTCACATCCGGGGTATGTAATTCACTGAACCACATTTCCATAGTTGCTCTCCTTTCATGCCAGCACATTCAGCTGTTCGAGATTCGGATCTTCCGGACCGGTCATGCTGCACCCTTTTTCCTTGGCGTACCGGATGTGCTCCAGGATCTTTGCGGTGACCCGTTCCCCCGGGGCCAGCAGGGGGATACCGGGCGGGTAGCACATCACGAACTCACTGCATACCCGCCCCTGGGTCCTGGTCAGGGGCAGGCTGATCTTCTGGGCATAAAACGCCTCCTGGGGGCTGGCTACCACTTCCGGCTCTATGTATTCCTGGCTCAGAAGGCCAGACGGATCCCTCTGGTAGCGCCGCCGGATCTCTGCCAGGGCACTGACCAGCCGTTCCACTTCCTGGGGGCGGTCCCCCATGGAGAGGTAGGCCAGAATGTTGCCGATGTCACCGAATTCAATCTGGATATCATATTCATCCCGCAGGATATCATATACTTCAATGCCGGCCAGACCGATTTCCAGGGTATGGACGCTGAGTTTGGTGGTGTCAAAGTCGAATACAGAGTCTCCATTCATCAGTTCCCGGCCAAAGGCATAGTATCCGCCCACCACATTGATCTCCTGCCGGGCATACTCTGCCAGGTCGGCTACCTGATGGAACATTGCCCGGCCCCTCAGGGCCAGGTTCCGTCTGCTGATGTCCAGGCTGGACATCAGCAGATAACTGCCGGAGGTGGTCTGGGTCAGATTGATAATCTGCCGCACATATCCGGCGTGGACATCCGGTCCTACTAAAAGCAGGCTGGACTGGGTCAGGCTGCCACCGCTCTTGTGCATGGATACGGAAGCCATGTCCGCTCCTGCCGCCATGGCTGATACCGGCAGACCCCCGCCAAAATAGAAATGGGTGCCGTGGGCTTCATCCGCAAGACATCTCATCCCTGCGGCGTGAGCCATTTTGACAATGGCCCGCAGGTCGCTGCATATGCCGTAGTAGGTGGGATTGTTCACCAGCACCGCCACTGCGCCCGGATGTTCGGCGATAGCCTTTGCCACCTGTTCCCGGCGCATCCCCAGGGATATGCCCAGACGCACATCTACATCCGGATTGACGTACACCGGCACTGCGCCACACAGAACCAGGGCGTTGATCACGCTCTTATGGACGTTGCGGGGCAGAATGATCTCATCCCCCCGCTTGCAGGTTGCAAGGATCATGCTCTGCACAGAACTTGTAGTGCCGCCAACCATCAGAAATGCGTGGGCTGCTCCAAAGGCGTCCGCCGCCAGCTTTTCTGCCTCCAGGATGACCGATACCGGATGGCATAGGTTGTCAAGAGGCTTCATGCTGTTTACATCTGCCCCAATGCACTGCTGCCCCAGAAATTCGGTCAGCTCCGGATTGCCCCGGCCCCGCTTATGGCCTGGTACATCAAAGGGGACGACCCGCATCTGCCGGAAGGACTCCAGCGCCTCATAAATGGGTGCACGGTTCTGGCTGTTTAGATTTGGATGGGTTGGGGGGATTTTCAATTTCTTTCCTGCTCCTTTTTCTTCTGCTGGCATAACAAAACCGCAAGCTGTGCTGTCTGCACGACTTGCGGTTGCTATCAGAGGAACTTCATCAGGTTGATCTTCTGCAAAATGTCCATTACCCAAAAGGAATGGGAAAAATGCAAAAATCTGAACTGGAAGAAGCTGTTCGGATAAGACGGGGGATCAGAGTCTATATAGCAATACTACTTTTACTACTCTTATTGACCGTTTCACAAGTCTGCGCACAAGGCACATTTCGGTTATGAAGTAACCAACTTATAAAATTTGAGCTTTTAACTCAATCAATAAGGCAACACAAGGCTGCCAATCGGCAGTGGACCCGGCTGTCCGTATGGCCTCGACTCCCGGAGGAGTGGTCCAAGTAATTGCTTTGAAAAGACTCTGGAAAGGACCTTTTCTTTTCAATTTCTGTTATGTTACCATGGGCTTGTTGCTTTGTCAAGGGACTTCCGGCAGTCTTTCACGGTCAGTACCAGCCAGGAAATTGTGCGATAGTTGCAATGGATATAGGGGAAATGGAAAAAAGACAGGCAGGAATGGCCTGTTTTTTGCGTGTATGGGAGGAAAAGGCCGATTTCTGTGCAAATATGGTTTCTTGAAAAGGGGAGGGAGGTCCGGTATGCTTTTCTTACAACAGCTGCCGTTGCATCGGTACACCGGAAAGCTGACAGCGGAGAGAAAGGACCTGGAAGAAGACATGAAGAAGACTTGATCCAGGGGAAGAAGACGTGGCAGAAGGAGACATGGCCCAAGGGAAGAAAGTATGGGGGATGGACATGGGGATGGATAGGAACAGGGATGCCGTATATCAGACAGTCAGTCACCGGACAGACAGTCATCAGACAGGCACCGGAGACGGGAAAGAGACTGCTGGGAAATGGAACATAGGGAATAGGAACGCCGGGAGCAAGACCACGGGTCTTCGGAGGCGGATCCTCAGATCCTGGCAACTCTATGTACTGCTGCTGCCAGCGGTGGTGTACATTGCAGTGTTTGCGTACAAACCCATGTACGGCATCCTGATTGCCTTTAAAGATTTCAGCATCAAGAAGGGGGTCTGGGGCAGTCCCTGGGTGGGATTTGACAATTTTACCCGGCTGTTCAAGTCCTACTGGTTCCCGGTGATCCTGCGCACCTCATTTCATTTCCACGGTGGTCATGTGTGGCATGCTGATGCTGTTCTTGAGCCCCACCAACGGTATTGTGAACAAGCTGCTGAACCTGCTGGGGCAGGAGTCTGTGTTCTTCATGCAGGAGGCAGGGCTTTTCAAATGGGTCTATGTACTCAGTGGCATCTGGCAGGGGGTGGGCTGGAGTTCCATCATCTATTATGCAGCCCTCTCCGGCGTGGACAGGGCGCTGCTGGAGGCGGCCGAGATCGATGGCGCCACCCGCTTACAGAAGATCTGGTATATCAACCTGCCGGAAATCATGCCCACGGTGCTCACCATGCTGATCCTAAGCTGCGGCAACGTGCTGAGTGTGGGATATGAGAAGGCACGAAGCGTAGACCCAAGCGGCTGCCCATAGAGATGCAAAGCATCTCATAGACATTTGGCGAATGCCGCGAGGTGTTTCTGTGCGAATTTTGCACATAAAACCCGATTTCGAAAAGTCAGAGGGATAGTTCCTCTGCAAAGAAGGACTGACCGTCTACCCGTTATGGCAGTACCCCATGTGAATATATTGGCATAAAATATTGGCTGCTACAAGATAGGTTGCGTTTTTTCCTGAAGCGCCAACCCTCCACAGTTACTGTTCACTCCGTTCACAGCAACATATGCACACAAAACGCCAAATGCAGGCGTTTTGGCGCAGGTTGTCTCTGGTTTGTCACGCAAAGAACGCGTGAAAACACCTCGCGGTGGCACCTGTGAACAGTAACCCTCCACAGACACTTGACATTTTCCCGAATAATGCTTACAATGCAATCAGTCGTTTTCCTGCATTAAAGTCCTAAAGCAGGAGCAAAGGAAAGGAATCAGAAGGAAACCGGCCAAATAAGCCCAGGCGGGCGAACAGGGAGGAACCAGCCAATGTCTGAGAAAACCATACCATACAAGATATATCTGGAAGAGCATGAGATGCCGAAGCAGTGGTACAATGTCCGCGCCGACATGAAGAACAAGCCGGCGCCGCTATTGAACCCCGGTACCCTACAGCCCATGACGGCCCAGGAACTGCAGGGGGTGTTCTGTGAGGAACTGGTGAAGCAGGAACTGAATGACACGGACGCCTACATTGACATTCCCCAGGAGATCCGGGATTTCTACAAGATGTACCGTCCTTCGCCCCTGGTGCGTGCCTACTGCCTGGAGAAGAAGCTGGACACCCCTGCGAAGATCTACTATAAATTTGAAGGTAACAATACCAGCGGCAGCCACAAGCTGAATTCTGCCATTGCCCAGGCCTATTATGCCAAACAGCAGGGCCTTAAGGGGGTCACCACGGAGACCGGCGCAGGCCAGTGGGGCACGGCCCTGTCCATGGCCTGTTCCTATTTTGACTTGGACTGTCTGGTGTACATGGTAAAGGTATCCTATGAGCAGAAGCCTTTCCGCCGGGAGGTCATGCGCACTTACGGCGCCCAGGTGACACCGTCCCCTTCGGACACCACGAATGTGGGCCGCAGAATCCTGGAAGAGTTCCCTGGAACCGGCGGCAGCCTGGGCTGTGCCATCTCCGAGGCTGTGGAAGCGGCCACCAGCAGGGAGGGATACCGGTATGTGCTGGGCAGTGTACTGTCCCAGGTGCTGCTCCACCAGTCCATCATCGGGGAAGAGACCAAGGCGGCCCTGCGGAAATATGACATCAAGCCGGACATGATCATCGGCTGTGCAGGAGGCGGTTCCAACCTGGGGGGCCTGATCTCCCCGTTTGTGGGGGAGAAGATCCGCGGGGAGGCAGATTACCAGATCCTTGCAGTGGAGCCTGCATCCTGCCCCAGCCTCACCAGGGGGAAATACGTATACGATTTCTGCGACACGGGAAAGGTATGTCCCCTGGCCAAGATGTATACCCTGGGCAGCGGCTTCATGCCTGCCCCCAACCATGCAGGGGGCCTGCGCTACCACGGCATGAGTTCCGTGGTGTCCCAGCTCTACCATGACGGCCTCATCAGTGCGGTGAGTGTGGAGCAGACAGCAGTCTTCCAGGCGGCAGAACAGTTTGCCAGGGTGGAGGGCATCCTGCCTGCGCCGGAGAGCGCCCATGCCATCAAGGTGGCCATAGATGAAGCAGGGAAGTGTAAGGAGACCGGGGAGGAGAAGACCATTGTGTTCGGCCTCACAGGCACAGGCTATTTTGACATGGTGGCCTATGGCAGGTTCCATGACGGACAGATGACGGATTATATCCCGACAGACGCGGATCTGGAGAAAGGCTTTGCCGGGATCCCGAAGTTCCCGGGGAATGAGTGATTACCAGGAGGTGTCCCATGCAATTGATTCAATATGCAAAATGCAGTACTTGCAAAAAAGCGGCAGCCTGGCTGCAGGCAAACCGTTTATCCTATGAAGACCGGCCTATTAAGGAGCAGAATCCCACCTGTGAGGAACTGACAGAATGGTATCACAGAAGCGGCCTGCCCTTGAAGCGGTTCTTCAACACCAGCGGCAACCTCTATAAGGAGCTGGGGCTGAAGGATAAGCTGCCTGCCATGTCCGAGGAGGAGCAGCTTGCGCTGTTGGCCACGGACGGGATGCTGGTAAAACGGCCCCTGGCGGTGGGGGAAGACTTTGTGCTGGTGGGATTCAAGGAAGCAGAGTGGGCAGAGAAGCTTCTGTGAGGACAAGGAACGTCAAAACAGATTCTCTTCGCATATTATGTGTATCAGTGTGACGGTCCAGTGACCGGTTGAACCGTTATGTAAGGATTCCATTTGACGGGCGTGGCGTAAGTCGCGCCTGTTGCGCTATAAAGGAAAATACACTAGGTTTCGTGCGATAAACGAGAACGGAGGAAGCAGGTGAGAATTGGGTTGAAGGTATCCCGGGAACAAAAGCAATTTTACCGCAATTTATGCGCAATGGTGCTGCCCATTGCGTTCCAGAATCTCATGACCGCCCTGGTAAGCGCTTCCGATGCCCTCATGCTGGGCTTTCTGGAGCAGGAGGCCTTGTCTGCAGTGTCCCTGGCAGGGCAGGTGACTTTTGTGTACAACCTCTGTGTGACGGTCCTGGTCCAGGGCACTACCATGCTGGCGGCCCAGTACTGGGGGAAGGGGGAGCGGGATACCGTGGAACGGATCCTTGCCCTGGCCATGAGGTATATGATGGTGGTGACAGTGGTTTTCCTGGGAGGGACCCTCTTCTTCCCGGAACAGATCATGTCCCTGCTGACAAACGAGACGGCACTAGTCAGCCGCGGGGCCAGGTACCTGCGGATAGCGGGCATCTCTTATGTACCTTTAGGACTGTCCCAGATCTACCTCTGCATTATGAAAAACAGCGGGAAGACAGCGAAGAGCACCATCATCGGCTCTTCTTCCATGATCCTGAATGTATGCTTTAACACCGTGTTCATCTTCGGCTTCCTGGGATGTCCGGCCATGGGAATCCAGGGGGCAGCCCTGGCCACTGTGCTGGCTTCTGCGGTCCAGTTCGGGTGGACCATGGCAGAAGCCAGGAGGGAGGGCAGCATCAGGATCCGGTGTGCTTATATGGTATCTGTGGACCGGAAGATCCGGAAAGATTTCAACCGGTATACCCTGCCCATAGTGGGGAATTATTTCTTCTGGGGCGGGGGTGTGACCATGTTTTCCGTCATTATCGGACACCTGGGGAATGACGCGGTAGCGGCTAATTCCCTGGCCAATATTGTGCGGAATATCCTCTCCTGCGTGTCTAAGGGCGTGGCCACCGCGGGGGCTATCCTGGTGGGCAACGAACTGGGGAAGAACCAGATGGAACTGGCCAAAAAGTATGCCAGACATTCCACGGTACTGGCCGCAACGATCGGGGGAATCACCTGCCTGGGGATTGTGGCGCTGCGTCCGCTGATCCTGCACTTCTCCCATCTGACGGAAACGGCTACCGGGTATCTCTCCGGGATGCTGCTGATGTCCAGCTATTATGCCATTGCCGGCTCCATCAATAATATGGTGATCGGAGGCATATTCTGTGCAGGCGGCAAGTCAAAATTCGGCTGTATCTGTGACGGGATCATATTGTGGATGCTGGTGATTCCGGCAGCCTTCCTGGCGGCATTCCATTTCCGCCTGCCAGTGCTGGCAGTATATTTTATCCTGTGCCTGGACGAATGTGTCAAAATACCGGTGGTGTACTGGTATTACCGGAAATACACCTGGGTGCAGAACTTGACATGACAGTGGATTTTTATATTAAGATGGTTTGCGGCATTATAAAGTGGTCAATCAACCGGCGCGGCATAAGCCACGCCGGTTGTGCCGTATTAGGAAGGAAAGAAAATGCTTATTGTGTTACTTTTGCCGGATATCTTATAATGAAAGCCATAGAGAGAAAAAGAGGAGGAATATCATGGCATGGATGCGTTTTAACAGCAACACCCATATCCGGTCCGCGGGAATGCAGGTATCCTTTGATGTCCTGTATCCGGAGCATGGGGTGGGGGCAAAGGGGGGCAGGACATTGTACCTGCTACATGATTATGGGGAAAACAGGGCAGAGTGGTTATTGCAGGGCAGCCTGCCGGAATTCGTGGAGAAGTACGCCCTGACAGTGGTGCTTCCGGAGGGACTAAACAGCTTCTACGTGAACCTTCCCAGCGCCCACTTTTTCTCGGATTATCTGTGTGATGACCTGCCAGCCTACCTGGAGGGTATCCTTCCCCTGTCCAGCCAGCGGGAAGACCGTTTTATCGCCGGGATCGGGATGGGGGGATATGGGGCTTTCCGGCAGGTACTGAACAGGCCGGAGGTCTTCGGCGGCGGGGCCTCTTTTTCCGGCATCCTGGACATACGGGGCTTCTACGGGGAACAGGCCAGTCTGCCCTGTGGGAAACAGGGTACCACGATCCCGGCCGGCCATTTGTTTGGCACCTGGCAGGAACTGGAGGAGAATGGCAATGATCTGTTCCTGGCAGCCAGACGCCTGGCTGGTGAAAAGGAAGGGGTTGCCTTCCCCAGGCTTTTACAGGTCTGCCCGGACACGGATCCCCGGCTGGAGGACAACAGGCGGTTCCATGAGGAGGCGTCTGGACTTGTGATACCAGTCGCATATGAAGAGACTGGCAAGTCATCCAGGAGGGACTATCTGTATGGCTGCCTGGAGAAATGCATCCGGTTCTGGCAGGCGTAAAATGAAGGGATAACAGGTGCAGGCCCTAAGGCAGATGTAACGAGAAAGGATATCCGTATGAGTTTTATAGAGTTGATGCTGGATTCGGAGACATTGCAGTTGACCATGGACGTCAGCCTGGTGATACCGGGCTGGGAGCACCACAGGACACACAAATATAAGGTGGTATGGCTTTACCACGGCGGATATGGGGATCACCTGGACTGGGTGAACCATACCAATGCTGTCCGCCTGGCAGAGGAGCGGGGAATCATACTGGTCATGCCGGGGGTACACAATTCCTGCTATGTGGATATGGCCAATGGCCCCGCCTATGGAACCTGGGTGGGAGTGGAACTTCCAAGGCTGCTGCGGAAGATGTTCACGGTATTTTCGGAAGACCGGGAAGACAATTATGTGTGCGGTTTCTCCAATGGGGGGTATGGGTGCCTGAAAATCGGGCTGACCTATCCGGAAACCTTTGGCCATATAGGCGCCTTTGCGGCAGGGGACCAGGAGGACAATCCTTTTCCGGATGATGGCGGGGACTGGTCCCGGAACCGGATCGCCATGTTCGGAACCGGGGAGATACAGGGGACAGAGTATTCCTTGAAACACTGTGCCAGAAAGCTGTTGCAGGAGGAAAGGACTCTGCCCCAGGTCTACCATGCCTGCGGCAGGTTTGACCCCTGGCATGACAAGAACCAGCTTGTGCGGCATTTTTTCCAGAAGATAGAAGGGAATCCCTTTGGCTACCATTACCGGGAATATGAGGATATGGGACATACCTATGCTTTTATAGACAGGGCGCTGCAGGATTTCCTGGAGTTCCACCAGATCGGATAAGAAAGGCGTAGAGACAAAAAGGGAGGACCAGATGCGGAAGGTAAGATATAAACGGGGTATCTTTATCCAACTGCTGCTATTGCCTTTGCTGGCCGTGCTGGTGGTGGGGAGCGGATCCTACATCATCTATCTGAATGAGATGGGGAAACGTCTGGATATCTCCCTGGAGGCATCCGTGGAACAGCTGCAGGGCCGTGTGGACAATGTGGTATACAATCTGAGCAGGATCTATCAGGAGGAAGTGGACACTGCATCTATAAGGGAACTGGCGGGACAGGATGTCTGGAACCAATATTACAGCGGAGTGAAAGATATCCAGAAGCAGCTGCAGGGTCCCCTTTATCTGAGCCAGTATATCAAGGGATACAGCCTGGTGAATCTAAAGTATGGCTGGGTGTTGTCCAACCGGGGCCTGTATGCCCTGGAAGAGGCTATCAATTACCAGGAGGTGGAAGCCCTTTTTGAAGAGGCAGGGAAGCTGTACTCCCAGAGTTCCTTCTGGGAGAATCAAGTGGGGAACAGGGTGGAAGCAGATGCCATCAATCGTCTGGAAGTCAATGTGCGGGGACTGAGCCGGGTAGTCAAGATTCCCCTGCTGGCAAGGGAATGCGATATGTTGCTGATCATCAATGTGGATATGCAGCAGCTGGGAGCGTTGGCCCGCCAGGGAACCGGGGAGTACGGTATGACGATCCTGGATGACAGGAGAAGGCTGGTTTACACAGACAGCCAGGACACAGGGGACATTGTCCGGCAGCTTGTGCCTGGCGAAACCCTTGGACTGGGGGGGCATACCGGGGACTTTGTCACGGTGCGGGAGGGAGGCCTGCGGATGGCAGTCAGCCATTCGGGACTGAGCGGCTGGACGTATATTGCCAGTTATGACAGAAGCATGGTAAGCGATGGGGGAAACGGGATCCTGCTGCTGGCCTTTCTGGTGATCCTGGTATTATTTGTGGAGTTTATCCTGGCATACCATGGGACAGAGCGGATCTATGCCCCGGTAGGCCAGCTGGTGAAATATGCCCTGGGCATTGACCCGGAGAGGGCTGCACCAGGGACAAATGAGAAACAGAATGAATTTACCTATATCAGTACCGCAATGGGCCAGCTGGCGGCCAGCAATGCAGATCTGGTGGAAGTGGTGGAGTCCCAGAAGATGCAACTACAGGAACTGTTGATCCGCCGGATCTTAAATGGGGAGATCCAGGGAGAAACGGTGGCAGACAGGATGGGGCAGATGGGGTTAAAGCCGGGACGATACCTGTATGTGGTCTCCACTGCCATGCGGATGGATACAGATGGAGGCGGCGTCGGTGATACCATGGTGCAGGATACCCGGAAGGATATCATTTTCCTAAGTATCGTGAACAATATGCCCACAGGGTTGGCACAGATCTCCTTGATGGGTCCCTTCTGGAACGGTACCGTCCTGTTCTCTCTGATATCCGCAGATGACAGGGGGATGGTCCAGGAGAAGGTGCTGAAATACCAGCATGATCTGGAGGAATATGTGCAGTCCATGGGGAAGATATTTGTCTACAGTGGTGTCAGCAATGTGTTCTGCAGGCTGGACGGCTTGAAAAAGGCCTATGGGGAAAGCCTGGAGGCCTTGAAAAATAATGAAGCCATGAAAAGGAAATGCCAGGAAGAAATTGAGGATAAATATGACCTGGTCTTTTTTGAGGATTCTGTTGTCCAATACCAGAAGACACTGTATTATGACATGAACTGCGAGACACGGATCAAGGAAGCCGTGGCAGACTGTGATGAGAAACTGGCAGGAACTGTCACAGAGGAGTTCCTGGGGTCCCTGGCAGAAAACAAAGTGATCTTCCAGGAGAGGACGCTGGCCCTGTATAGATACCTGGCAGCAGTGCTCTCTGTGGCGGGGGCGGCAGGCTTGTCGGTGAATGAGATTTTCGAGGGGCAGAACAGGGATCTGTTCTCTGAATTGAACAGTATCTATGGATGGGACCGGATCGGCAATTTTTATAAGGAGATGGTGATCCGGCCTGTGATACAAAAGCTAAGGGAATTCCGGGAAGGGTCAGTGGACTCCCTCTTGAACCAGATCCTGAACCTGGTCCGGGAGAGGAAGGGGAATATTACCCTGGGGGAATGTGCAGACATCCTGGGGCATCACCCCAGCTATATCTGGAAGATCATGACCAGCCGGATGCATGTCACCTTCAGCGAATACCTGGCAGGTTACAAGATGGACCTGGCCAGGTCCCTGCTGCTGGAGACAGACATGACAAT
Organism: uncultured Acetatifactor sp.; assembly: GCA_910586215.1. Taxonomy (GTDB): domain Bacteria; phylum Bacillota; class Clostridia; order Lachnospirales; family Lachnospiraceae; genus Acetatifactor. The sequence goes on from CAJUGH010000002.1 coordinate 28,320, forward strand.
TGCGGAGATTGCGGAACAGCTGAATTATACCAGCGCCCAGAACTTTAACCGCTTTTTCACAAAATATGAGAAGGTCAGTCCGGGAAAGTTCCGGAAGATGAACCGAGGGTGACAGACACCACATCTGAAGGGCATCATAGGTATAAAAGACACAGGAAAGACCTGTGTCTTTTTTTGGTGGGATTTTGTTCATTCTGCATAAACACAAGTGTCCAAATCTTGTAGAACAGGACAAAGTAAACTTCAGAAAAGGATTGGAACATTGATTTTAATGTCTGCCAATGGTAAATTTGTGGTGATAAAAAGGAGGAAAGGCCATGGAACAGACGAAAGTGGTGAAAACAGAGGAAAGGGAAAAGTTAGGAAAGAGAAGAAAGAGGAAAGAAAAAGAGTACATACCCAGGGTGCCCTTTGGAAAGTATGTTAGGCGGCACTGGATCCTGTATCTGATGATCCTGCCGGGGTGTATCTACTTCCTTATATTCAAGTACATTCCCATGGGAGGACTGATGATTGCCTTCCAGGATTACAGCCCGTTTGCAGGATTCCTGCAAAGTCCTTTTGTGGGATGGAAGCATTTTAGGAACTTCTTCATTGGTTCGGATTTTTTCATGCTGTTGAGAAACACACTGGCCATATCGTTCCTGAACCTGCTGTTTTACTTCCCCATGCCGGTGATTATGGCTTTGCTGCTCAATGAGGTGATGCATTTAAAATATAAGAATCTGGTGCAGACTATGGTATATGTGCCCCATTTCATCTCTTTTGTGGTAGTGGCCAGCATTACCTATACCCTGCTGAATGAGGGTACGGGCATTATCAATCTGATCGTGCAGGCTTTCACGGGACATACAGTGCCGTTTTTATCGGGCAAACAGTATTTCCGGGGGATCATCCTCATCCAGAATATCTGGAAGGAGACAGGATGGGGCATGATCGTGTTCCTGGCAGCCCTGGCGGGCGTGGATATGGAACTGTATGAGGCAGCCAGGGTGGACGGGGCCGGCAGGTGGCAGCAGATGTGGCACATTACCCTGCCTGCCATCAAAGGGACGATTATCATCATGCTGATTCTTCGGGTGGGTTCCCTGCTGAATACAGGATATGAACAGATCTACCTGATGGCCAATTCCCTGAACCGCTCCGTGGCAGAGGTGTTCGATACGTATGTATACCGGATCGGCGTCACCAACGGGCAGTATTCCTTTTCCACTGCAGTGGGGATGTTCAAAGGAATCGTGGGCTGTATCATGGTAATGGGAACCAACTGGCTGGCAAAAAAATGCGGTGAATCGGGTATTTACTGATGGAAAGGAGAACAAGGTGGCTGGAAAGAAGAAATATAAGAGGAAGAAGATAAAGGGTTCCCTAAGCACCCGGATCACATCGGTCTGCATTTATCTCTTTGTGGGGCTGGTGGCGGTTCTGGCCGTGCTGCCGTTTCTGTATGTCTTCGGGGGATCCTTTGCCACGGAGCGGGAACTGGCGCAGCGTCCATTCCTGATCATTCCCAGGGAATTTTCCCTGAATGCCTACAAATTTATCCTGGAGGACGGGAGAATCCTGAACGGGCTGAAGAACACAGTGATTGTCACGGTGATTGGCACAGCCATCGCCATGGTCTTTTCCACTACCTTTGCCTATCCCCTGTCCAAGAAGGAATTCCAGGGAAGGAACCTGATCCTGAACATGGTCATCATTACCATGGTATTTTCGGGGGGAATGATACCCACCTTCCTGCTGGTGAAAAATCTGAAGATGCTGGACAGCTTTGCGGCCTTGACAGTGCCCGGAGCCATCAGCGCCTTCAATATGGTCATCATCAAGAATTTCTTCGAGGGGGTGCCCAAGGAACTGGAGGAGGCCACGGTGATGGACGGAGGGTCTGATTTTACAGTATTTGCCCGGATTGTACTGCCCCTGTCCAAACCGGTCCTGGCATCCATGGGCCTGTTCTATGCGGTGGGATTCTGGAATGACTACTTTAGCTGTATGCTCTACATCAATGATACCAGCAAGCAGACAGCCCAGCTGATCCTGCGGTCTATCGTCCTGCTGGCCCAGGGATTTGACCTGCTGGGGAGCCGGATGGACTTCGGGGTGGCAGGCGCACCGCCGGAGCAGGCGGTGAAACTGGCTTCCACGGTAGTGACAGTTCTGCCCATCTTGATCGTATATCCCTTTGTGCAGAAGTTCTTTACAAAGGGTGTGATGATCGGGGCTGTAAAGGGATAAGTGCACCTTGAAAGGGTGCACGGCTTTCCTGGAATGCTGCCGGAAACGGCACGGATGTGAAACGCAATGGTGATGTTATCCCTGGTATGGCCCTGGCCTGGAATGCCCCTTATCCATGAAAAAGAGCGGATGTCTGTATAGGTGTCCTGCCAGCGACTATGGTGGAGTGGCACAGGATGATGGGAAAACTGTACAGGCTGGTGCCGTACCAAGGGTTAATATAGGTGTCAAATAGAAAAATGGAGTAAGAAGGAGGAAGTTTAAGATGAGAAAAGGTATGAAAAAGGTTCTTGCACTATCCCTGGCTACCACAATGGCCATGACCGTCCTTTCGGGCTGTGGCGGGGATCCCGGAAGCCAGTCCCAGGATAATCCGGATGGCGGGGGCAAGGAAAGCGGAAACGATGTGGCAGGCGGCTCTACCCAGGGTGGGGAGACCCAGGGCACGGGGGACTGGCATGATGAATTGCCGGAGGATTTCGCTATCACCATCATGCTGAATGATTTTGAGGGTAGTCCCAACAGTGGCGAGTATGGGGAACAGATCTTAAATATGATCGAAGAGCACACGGGATATCAAGTGGAGATCCAGTGGGTGACCAGCGACAACTACGATGACAAGCTCAGCACGGTCCTGGCTGGAGGTGTGGACGGTATGCCCATGATCCTGTCAGTCAATGCCTCCAAGGGACTGGTGGTGAATTCTGCCCGGGCAGGGGCCTTCTGGCCCATAGAGAACCTGGCGGGCAATGCACAGGACTATCCGAACCTGTCCCAGTATGACCCTGCCATGGCCCAGGCCTTTGTGGTAGATGGACACCTCTACGGCATGTATATGAATTCGGACAAGGTGGGACGTTTTGGCCTGAGTTACCGCACGGACTGGGCAGAGAACCTGGGTCTGGCGGCACCGAAGACCGTGGATGACGTGTACAATATGCTGTATCAGTTCACCTACGGGGACCCGGATGGAAACGGCAAGGATGACACCTACGGCTTGAACCTCTGCAAATATACCGGTCCCCTGGACGTGATGCAGGTATGGTTCGGTGTGGGCAACAAATGGGTGGAGAATGAGGCAGGAGAACTGGTTCCCGTACACATGACGCAGGAGTACATGGAGGCGCTGAACTGGTTCAAGAAACTGTATGATGACGGACTGATCGCGAAGGACTGGGCCATCCGTGACACTGGCTCCTGGAAAGATGATAATTATAATTCCGTGGCAGGGGCTTACTGTGACTGTATCGATGACGGAAGAAGAATCTGGGATTATTATACCCAGAATGACATTAGAAGCGTGACACATCCGGAAGAAACTGCTACAATGAGTTTTGCACCCAGTATCTCCCTGGATGGGACAAATGCACGGGCACTGGCCACTTCCCTGACAGGTTTCTTCGCCATAACCAGGGCTGCCAAGTCTGAAGCGGAAGTAAGGGCATGTCTGGAGTTCCTGGATAAGATGTCGGACGATGAAATGCTGATGCTGGTAATGTATGGCCTGGAAGGTATCCATTGGGAACTGGATGAGAACGGAGAAGTGGTACAGATCAATAAGGAGGACAAGGCCCTGCATAAGGGATATAGCGGGCTGAACCAGATGACACCGTATATGCCCAATGCCAATCCCACCAATTATGTATTCCACCGCACGGAAGCAGACAGGGCCATGACAGATGCGTTTGCAGAGACAGCCGGGATCGTGGTACCGAACCCTGCCCTTGGATATCTGGGGAATTCTGCTACTTATGCAGCCAACGGAGGGAACCTGGATCTGATCCTGGATGACGCCAGGACCCAGTACATCGTGGGGGACATTGACCAGGCGGGTCTGCAGGCGGCATGGGACCAGTGGCTGGCATCCGGTGGACAGCAGGTTATGGATGAGGTAAATGAGCAGCACAAGGCAAACAAGTAAGGAATATCCCGCAGGTGGACGGCCGGGAAAACCGGCAGGACAAAAGAGGAAGGCTGCTGCCTGTAGGCGGCAGCCTTCCCGGCGTGGATGGGATGTAAGAGGCACCATACCAGCGGGGGTGTCCTTAGGGATAACAGTCTGCCCGGCAGGAACGGGCAGAACCACAGTGGGATGGGGCACTATGCGGAATCGAAGGAGGGCGTATGGAACAGAGATTGCGGGAAGTACTGGAAGGCAGGGAGGAGAATTGCATTCTTCCCTTTTTCTGGCAGCACGGGGAAGGGGAAGAACTACTTCGGGAAGGCATGCAGCGGATCCGGCAGTCGGGCATCCGGGCGGTGTGTATAGAGTCCAGGCCCCATCCGGATTATGTGGGGGAGGGCTGGTGGCGGGATATGGATGTGATCCTGGAGGAGGCAGGGAACCTGGACATGCGTGTCTGGGTGCTGGATGACGCCCATTTTCCCAGCGGCTATGCCAACGGGCAGGTGGGGAAGGATTCCCCCTATGGAAAACGTCTTCTGGACTACTATCATGTGGATGTGTGCGGCCCTATGAAACATGCAGGGATTATCCTGGACCTGGATGAGGGGGAGCACCTGGCGGCTGTGACGGCAGGGCGCAGGGTAGACGGGCAGGAGGAGCGGCTGTGCCGGGTGTGGGATCTGGGGGGCTGTGTGAAGGACGGGATCCTGTACTGGGATGTGCCGGAGGGAGACTGGGTGGTGACCGTTCTGAAGGTCACTACAAAAGCCGCCAGGATGCGGCCGGGTTATATCAACACGCTGGACCGGGAGGCGGTGCGTTTCTTCCTGGATACGGTGTACGAACCACATTTTGCCCATTATGGGAAGCTGTTCGGGGGCCTGTTTGCGGGATTTTTCTCTGATGAGCCGGAGATTGGCAATGCGGTGGCCCATTACAGGGTGGGGCATTCCCAGGAACCCCTGCCCTGGTGTGGGCAGCTGGAGGGACTGTTACAGGAGAAGTGGGGAGAAGGCTACGGGGTCTGCCTGACGGCCCTGTTCTGTGACCTGGAGGGAATCTCCCCCAGATCCAGGGTAGAATATATGGATCTGGTGACAAGGCTGTACGGGGAGAACTTCTGTGGCCAGATCGGGGACTGGTGCAGGGGACACGGGGTAGAATACATAGGCCATGTGATCGAGGACAACGGCTGCCATGCCATGCTGGGCCTGGGAACGGGACACTATTTCCGGGCGCTGGCAGGCCAGGACATGGCAGGCATCGATGTGGTGCTCCAGCAGATCCGGCCAGGATTTGACGACAGGAGACTGCATGCCGTGGGGGGAAAGGGAACCTACGATGGGCGCTTCTTCCAGTATGGACTGGCGGCCATGGGGGTCAGCCTGGCCTACCTGGATCCGGGGAAAAAGGGACGCACCATGTGCGAGATCTTCGGGGCCTACGGATGGGCAGAAGGGTTGAAGCTCATGAAATGGCTGGCAGACCATATGCTGGTGCGGGGGGTGAACTGCTTCGTGCCCCATGCCTTTACCATGCATGACTTCCCGGATCCGGACTGTCCGCCCCATTTTTATGCCAGGGGGATCAACCCCCAGTACCCTTATTTTGGCAGGCTCATGGACTATATGAACCGGGTCAGCCATCTGATCCAGGGAGGCAGCCCGGCCTGGGAGGTGGGGATCTTCTACAATGCCTGTGGGGAGTGGGCTGGAGACTGGGAACCCTTTGAGGAGACAGGAAGGCTCCTGGCCCAGGCCCAGATCCCCTATGCGGTGCTTCCGGAGGATGCCCTCCGGGGGTCCTGCAGGGGTGGCAGGCTTACGGCAGGACAGGTTTCCTGCCGGGTGCTGATCCTGCCCTACTGTGCCTATCTGCCGGAGGCCGTACTGGACTGGTGTTCGGCGGCAGCGGCAGCAGGGATGCAGATCCTCTTTCTGGATCAGTGGCCCATGGTGCTGGAGACAGGGGAGCGGTACCGTGGGGAAGGCCTGCTGCTCCAGAAGGCAGAACTGGTTTCCTATCTGCATGGGCTTGGCATAGAGGGAGCAGGCTGTGTGCCTGCAGCGCCGGGACTGCGGTTTTTCCCTTACCGCCAGCAGGAGGGGAACTTCTATCTGTTCTTCAATGAGTCTGTGACAGAGGAGACAGATGTCCGGGTATCCCTGCCAGGGGCAGGAAAAGGACTCTGGCGGTATGATGCCTTTGACAACAGATTGTTCCCCGTCCGGGAACCGGGGGCAGGGGAGCAGGACGGACGGGTGCGCCTGCACCTGGGGCCTGGGGAGGCCTGTATCTTCTATGCCGGTCAGGCAGGGGAAGGAGACAGGCCTGGATCCGGGGAGAGCTTAGGGGAAGGAGGTACCATGCAGGAGGGAGATGCCTTGCAGGAAGGAGATGTTCTGCAGGAGGAATGCGTCCTGGTGCCCAGACAGGGTTGGAAGGTAAGGCTGGACGATTGCAGGCGGGAAGTGTATCATGATATCCAGGAGTGGGAAATGCTGGAGGATGTGACGGCACCTGGAAGGTTCCCGTCCTTCAGCGGTGTGATGGAATATGAAGCCGTCTTCGACTGTCCGGTGGCAGAGGCTGGGGACAGGGTGGAGATCGACTGCGGGGAAGTGTATGAGACCCTGGAACTGTGGCTGAATGGCAGGCCGCTGGGGGTACGGATCGCGCCGCCCTACCGGCTGGAACTGCCGGATGACCTGGTGTTGGAAAAGGAAGGCAATCTGTTACAGGCCAAGGTGACAAATACACTGGTACACTGGCAGAGGGACGGTTTTTCCCGTTCCATGCCCATGGAGCCTTCCGGGCTGCTGGGTCCAGTCAAATTAACTATTAGTAGAAAGAAGAGAAGGTGACACATATGTCAGAGAACAAGGAGAAACAGACAGAACGCTACTACACCACTTTGGAAGCCATGGCAGAAAGGTATGAGCGCACGGAGAGAAAGTGGGCTTTCCATGCACAGGACCGTCAGGGACATGCGGACTGGTATCAGGGGGCAGCAGAGAGGCTTAGGGAAATCTCGGGGATAAACCGCTGCGTCCGGACAGATCCGGATCCAAGGAAATGGGAGTCCGTGAAGATGGAAGGATACCAGAAGGAATACTGGACGATCCAGACAGAACCGGGGATCACCATGCCTTTCTACCTGCTGCGCCCGGAGAAACCAAGCGGGGCAGCCCTGATCCTGCCCCACGGCCATGGATCCGGCAAGGAAGGTACCATCCGGGACTGGGACAACCCCGGTGTTCGGGCCATGAAGCAATACCTGTCCGGGGAATGCCTGGCAGAATCCCTGGCAAAGGCGGGGTACATGGCATTCTGCCCGGATGAGAGGGGAGCCGGACAGAGACGGGAGGCCGGGCAGCAGGGAGACAGCGCCACTGCCTGGCAGGGCAATTCCCACAGGGAACTTCTGCAGGTGGCCATCGGGTTCGGCCAGTCGGTGATCGGCCTGGCCGTATGGGACCTGATGCGGCTGGTGGACTTCGCACAGGAACAGCCGGGGGTAGACAGGGACAGGATCGGCTGCGCGGGCATGTCAGGGGGCGGACAGCAGACCCTCTGGCTGGCGGCCCTGGATAGCCGGATCAAGGCGGCAGTCACCAGCGGTTATTTCTATGGCATGAAGGAATCCCTGGTGGTGCTGGCGGCCAACTGTGCCTGCAACTATGTGCCCCATATGTGGGAGACCATGGACATGGGGGACATGGGGGCCATGATTGCGCCCCGTCCGCTGTTCATCGAGTCCGGGGCACAGGATGGGCTGAACGGCCCTTCCGGGCTTGGGAATGTGTATCCCCAGGTGGAGACTGCCAGGAGAGCCTACCGCCTGTATGGTGCGGAAGAGAGGCTGGTACATGCCGTCCATCCCGGCGGACACCAGTGGGTGGGGGAGGGTGTGATGGAATTCCTGGGGAAGTGGCTGTAACGGAAATGTTGGGTTTCCCTGTCTGGGACAGGAGAAACGAAAAAAGGAGGAACGGAACAATGGAGATGGACAGATTTTATGTACAGCCCGGGGAAAAGCCCCTGGATCATATCCGCACAGACGGCGGATTCGCCAGCATCTTCCGGACCATCGGCTGTGTGGGGGACAGCCTCTCCAGTGGGGAGTTTGAGGGACTGGATGAGGAAGGGAACAAGACTTACCACGACCTGTATGAGTACTCCTGGGGTCAGTGCCTGGCCAGGATGACAGGAAGCCGGGTGTACAATTTCTCCAGGGGCGGCATGACTGCCCGGGAGTACTGCGACAGCTGGGCCGGGGAGCACGGGTACTGGGGCAGGGAATATGCCTGCCAGGCGTATATACTGGCCCTGGGCGGGAATGACCTCTATGGCAGGGGCGGCATGGAGGTGGGGGAGATCGGGGATATCTGCAGGGAGGATTACCGGGAGAACAAGCCAACCTTCGCCGGATATTACGGACAGATCATACAGCGGCTGCAAGAGATTTCCCCCCATGCCAAATTTTTCCTGGTGACGATGCCCAGGGAGGAGAAGCAGACCCGGAAGGCACGGGAACAGGGAGACGGCCATGCCAGTCTGCTGCGGGAGATGGCCGGATTTTTCCCGAATACCTATGTGATTGACCTGCGCCGGTACGCCCCTGTCTATGACCAGAAATTTTACGATGACTTCTATCTGGGAGGCCATATGCAGCCCTGCGGGTATGTGTTTACGGCCTATATGATGGTCTCCTATATCGATTACCTGGTGCGGGCGAACAAACGGGATTTCCGGATGGTGGGGCTGGTGGGGACACCCTACGAGGAGGAGATGGTGAGGATGCTGGAGCAGGAGAAGTAATTTTTTTAGGCATCGGACCTCTTGACAAAACGGGATCCCATGCACTACAATCACATCATATAGAGGTCAAAAGACATTTTGACCTCTATATGATACCACGGATTGCTCCGCACTACGTGCTCCCGCAATCCTAAAACACCTCAAATCCGCTCATTTTTTATCAAAAATGGCTACCTTTCGGTGTTTTGGCGGGTCCCAAAGTCAAAAATCCTTTTGCAAGCTTTACTTGCATCGGATTTATTGACCTTTTGACCCTGGTATCATCATATCAAGTGACTGTGAAGAGGAATAGTACGGACAAAGGAAGCATCCCAGAGAGGGAGCGGGGCATCGGGAGTCCGGGACAGATGCATGTAGTGGGATATTGCAGTGTGGTATTGGATGACACTGGAATGCCCGTGAAAATGGCACTGCCGGGCGAAAGATGCGGCTGAGAGGCTCCCATGCAGAAGGTCCGGAACCTGCCTCAGAGTCTCTGCGCGAGATCCATGGCGCCCGGAAGTTTTCCGCTTCTGGCAGGAAACGGGAACATGGCAAAATGTCCAGGGAGTTTTTGACAGTTCTCTGGGACATGGGGCATATGGGAAGGAAGCGCGGCGCTTGTCAGCGTTACGGACAGGAGAGAAGGACGTTGGAGGGATTGCCACAGTGGCATGCAGCAGGGCAGGATTCGCCAGGAAGAGAGTATGCCTGTGGAGTCATTCCAGGACGTCAATTAGGGTGGTACCGCCGGATTTCCGGTCCCTTGGGGGATGGAAGTCCGGCTTTTTTCATGGCTCTTTTGGCATGGTTCCATAAAAGGCGTATTTCCATCTGTGCAGCATATGGCTACGGGAGGTGAAGCCGCAGGCAGCGGTAACATAGTCCCGGAAACTGCCGCGCAGGCGGCATAGGGAACTGTTATGGAGGAACCTTTGTGGGGGTATGCCTTGACGGTTCCCAGAAAGGCAGGAGGAAAAATGGCAGACAAAAAGATGGTGGAAGAGATCACATCCATGGACGTGGATTTTGCCCAGTGGTACACGGATGTGGTGAAGAAGGCAGAGCTGATCGACTATACTTCCGTAAAGGGGTGTATGGTGATCAAGCCTGCGGGGTATGGGATCTGGGAGCTGATCCAGAAGCAGCTGGATGCCCGTTTCAAGGAGGCCGGGGTGGAGAACGTGTACCTTCCCATGTTCATTCCCGAATCCTTGCTCCAGAAGGAGAAGGATCATGTGGAAGGCTTTGCGCCGGAGGTGGCCTGGGTGACCCACGGAGGGTTGCAGCCCCTTCAGGAGAGGATGTGTGTGCGCCCCACTTCTGAGACCCTGTTCTGTGATTTTTACCAAAATGACATCCATTCCTACCGGGACCTGCCCAGGGTATACAACCAGTGGTGTTCCGTGGTGCGCTGGGAGAAGGAGACAAGGCCCTTCCTGCGTTCCAGGGAGTTTCTGTGGCAGGAGGGGCATACGGCCCACGCTACGGCAGAGGAAGCCGAGGAGCGTACCATCCAGATGTTGAATGTGTATGCGGATTTCTGTGAGCAGGTGCTGGCCATTCCTGTGATCAAGGGGCAGAAGACGGAGAAGGAGAAGTTCGCAGGGGCAGAGGCCACCTATACCATAGAGGCCTTAATGCATGACGGCAAGGCTCTGCAGTCCGGCACCAGCCACAATTTCGGGGATGGCTTTGCCAAGGCCTTCGGCATCCAGTTTGCAGACAGGGACAATACCCTGAAATATGTACACCAGACCTCCTGGGGCATGAGTACCCGTCTCATTGGTGGTATCATCATGGTGCATGGGGACAATGAGGGGCTGGCGCTGCCTCCAAAGGTGGCTCCCATCCAGATCTGCATTATTCCCATCCAGCAGAAGAAGGAAGGGGTGCTGGAGAAGGCTTATGAGCTTCGTGACCGGCTGAAAGGAGAATTCCGGGTGAAGGTGGACGATTCCGAGAAGACCCCCGGCTGGAAATTTGCCGAGGCAGAGATGCGGGGATACCCTGTCCGTGTGGAGATCGGTCCTAAGGATATTGAGGCAGGCAAATGTGTCCTGTGCCGCAGGGATACCAGGGAGAAGATAGAAGTGGCCCTGGAGGAACTGGAGGAGAAGGCAGGGGAGCTTCTGGAGACCATTCAGAGGGACATGCTGGAACGGGCCAGGGCCCACAGGGATGCCCACACCTATACTGCCGCCAATATGGAGGAATTTGAGAAGATTTTCAAGGAAAAGACTGGCTTTGTGAAGGCTATGTGGTGCGGGGAGCAGGCCTGTGAGGACCAGATCAAGGAGAAACTGGCCGTGACCAGCCGTTGTATGCCTTTTGAGCAGGAGCAGATTGCAGATACCTGTGTGTGCTGTGGGAAGCCTGCGAAGAAGATGGTGTACTGGGGGAGAGCCTATTAGTAGGGTGGGAAGAAGTTAATTCCACTGACATAGAGAGGAGAATGAGATGATCAACAAAGTATATCCGATTCAAGTAGAAGGCTCCCAGCCTTATGCCAGGCTGACTGTGTATATCCAGGAACATTATGAGGAGATCGGAATTGACCACAGGCCGCTGGTGCTGATCTGTCCGGGAGGAGCCTATGCGTACACCTCCCCACGGGAGGGAGAGGCTTATGCCATGCAGTTTCTCTCCTTTGGGTATCATGCGGCAGTGCTGAACTATTCCTGTGCACCGTCAGTGTATCCCACTGCCCTCACAGAGCTGGCATTGTCCGTTGCCATGATCCGCGGCCATGCAGAAGAATGGCATGTGGCCCCTGACCAGATCATCGTGATGGGCAGTTCTGCCGGGGGACACCTGGCAGCCAGCCTGGGAGTGTTCTGGCAGGAAGCGTTTCTGGGGGAAGCTGTAGGGAGTCTGGCGGCCAGACAGTCGTTGCCTTGTGCGGAGGGATTTGGCCAGGAAATGCTGCGTCCGGACGGTTTGATTCTCTGCTACCCTGTGATCACTTCCGGGGAGTTTGCCCACAGGGGATCCTTTGAGAATCTGCTGGGGGAGAGGGAAGCGGAACTGACAGAGGCCATGTCCCTGGAAAACAGGGTCAGTGCCAAGACCCCGCCTGTCTTCCTGTGGCATACATTTGAGGATAACGCGGTGCCAGTGGAGAATTCCCTGCTGTTTGCAAGCGCCCTGCGCAGGGCCGGGGTCAGCACGGAATTCCACATGTATCCGAAGGGAGGTCATGGCCTGGCATTGGCCAACCGGCTTACTGCTACCAGGGACGGTGGTGCCATCCAGGAGGAATGCACCTCCTGGATTTCCCTGGCCCATACCTGGGTGGAGAGCAGGTTTGTCAAGGCAGGAGAGTGAGGGAAAGTTTTTAAAGGAAACATCCATGAATTATATTGTATTTGACTTGGAATGGAACCAATACAGCACAGAATCCCAGGAGGTGAAGGAACTTCCCTTTGAGATCATCGAGATTGGTGCCATCAAACTAAATGACAGAGGTGTCATGATAAGCGAATTCAGCAAGCTGGTGAAACCAAGTGTCTATCTGGAGATGAACAAGATCACCAGCAGGCTGATCCACCTGCAGATGCAGGAACTGCTGCGGGGAGAGCCTTTTGTGGAAGCGGCAGGCCGCTTCCTGGCCTGGTGCAGGGAGGAGAAATACTCTTTCTGCACCTGGGGCAGCATGGATTTGACAGAACTTCAGCGCAATATGGCTTACTATAATATGACACCGATGTCAGAGGGGCCAATTCCCTTCCTGGATGTGCAGAAACTGTTCAGCCTGGCCTTTGAGGATGGAAGATCTAGGAAATCTCTGGAATATGCAGTGGACCATCTGGAACTTCCCAAAGACATTCCCTTTCACCGGGCCTTCAGCGATGCCTATTACACGGCCCAGATCCTGGCCCGGATTCTGGCGAAGGCTCCCCGGGTCCTGGGGAATGTGTCTTATGATGTATTCCATCTTCCCAGGAGCCGGGAACAGGAGATACGGGTACAGTTTGAAGGGTATACGAAGTATATCACCAGGGAATTTACCAGTAAGACGGAGGCCCTTATGGACCGGGAGGTGATTTCCAGCAAGTGTTATCTCTGCCATCGGAACCTAAGGAAGAAACTGAAGTGGTTCACCGTCAATGGCAGGCATTATTACTGTCTGGCATACTGTGAGAAACATGGATACCTTAAGGGTAAGATCCGGATCCAGAAAGCACCGGCGGGCGGTGTCTATGTGGTGAAGACCACAAAGCTGGTCACAGACCAGGAGGCAGAAGGCCTGCGGGAGCGCAGTGCGCGGGCGAAGGTATTCCGGAAGTATAAGAAAAAGGTGTAAGAATGGCAGCCGGCGGCTAACGGGGCGGGCGGTATCTGGGGGAATCTGTCTTGTGGCGTCTGTGGAAGCGGGGCCACTTTGCCTGTCGTTTCTGCCTGCGCCTTTCCTTTTTCCAGGTATGCCGGGTCTTCCTGGAGGGGAAGGAATAATTCTTTAGGAAAGCTTTTGCCAGCAGGCCCAGTACGAAGAGGGCGCCGGCACCACATGCTATGGTAAGGCACCGCACAATATTGATATAGATCACGGCAGACTTTCCTGCCGCCGGGCCATGGGAGGCATCTCCTTCCTGGGAGGGGGAGGAAGCCCCGTTTTCCGTCCGGTCTGCCACAAAATGAATGCTGGCGGTGCCGATGGGCACTCCCTGGTAGGTGTAGGATATCAGGGCAGCCTGGGAAGGATCCTCCGTCTGGTAGGAGATGGAGGAACTTGTATCCTGGAAATCGGCTGTCCGGGGCAATACGAGAAAATCATTCCGGTCCAGGGCCAGGAAAGGCCTGGAACTGCCAAAGATATCATTCCCGCTGTAGAACAGCCCGGTGTTGTCAATATTATATTTTGTCTCCACCTGGGAGACATTTACTTTCTCGAAATTGTTAAATCCGTACTCGAAGAGGGCAATGGTATCCTCATAGTGGACGGGGGATTCATCCTTTAGTACCACGCAGATGAGCTTCATGCCGTTCTTCTCTGCACAGGATACCAGACAGTTCCTGGCAGAGTCAGTATAGCCTGTCTTGCAGCCCACCAGGTAGGGATAGGCGTAGGTACCTCCGGGGATAATGGCCATGGCATTGTTCTCCAGCTTGGCATGGGGCAGGGTGTCTGAAGCCGGGATCTCTAAGCGCCTGGTAAGGGTGAGCTTGCACAGCAGTTCATTGGCAAAAAATGCCCTTCCGATCATGGCCAGGTCATAGGCGCTGGTGTAATGGTTCTCATCAGGCAGGCCATTTGGGTTCACAAAATGGGAATCCTGGCAGCCAAGTTCCTCTGCCCGTTCATTCATGATGTCGGCAAAGGCAGACCAGTGGCTGCCGGAGATGTGCTCGGCCACGGCAAAGGAGACCTCATTGGCAGAGCGTATCAGGATGGCCGCCAGGCATTGTTCCATGGTAATCGCCTGCCCCACATCCATGGCAATGTGATTGCTCTCCCTGGGGGTATCGAAGACGGCATCGTGGGAGAAGGTCACCATTTCATCCAGACGGCACCGCTCCGCGGCGATGAGGGTAGTGAGGATCTTGGTAGTGCTGGCAGGGTACTGTCTTAGGTGGATATTCTTCTCATAGAGGATGGTGCCGGTCTCCATTTCCATAAGGATGGCAGACTCTGCCCCTACCACAGGGCCTGTGGGCCAGTTGGGAACCTGGTTGGACTGGATGGTCATGGCCCGCTGCTGCTCTAGGCGCTGGGCAGTATCCTCCGCGGTGGCCTGTACGGTCAGGCAGGAGGACAGAAGGGCCAGCAGACAGAACAAATATGTAATTTTTCTAAATCGTTTTATGTTGAATCGACACATAAGCATACCTGTTTTCATTTTTCTTTTCCATACATTGAAAGGACTGCCCGGAAGCTTTTTTCCCGTATATAGTAGTATACACTATTTTTGGAAAAAACCATAGAAGGAAATCCTTACTTTTTTGGCGTTGCGGAAATCCTTATTTTTCGGATTGACAAGCAGGAAAAGATAAAGTACAGTAATCATAAGGTACATACCCCGCTGGCAACCGGCAGGAGGAGGGAACCAGGAGCATGAGACTGCGTAATATAACCGGATCCCGGGAGGTGATCGCCGCCTGTCCTTATGTGGTGCAGGAGGTCCTGCAGAGGCAGTGCCCCGGAACCTGGGGACGGATATTCGGGAATTCCCATCCCATCCACATCGAAATCGGTATGGGAAAGGGCAGATTTATCCATACTATGGCAAGGGAGCATCCGGACATCAACTATGTGGGGATAGAGAAATATTCCAGTGTGCTGCTTCGGGCCATCCAGAAGATGGAGCAGGAGGAACTTCCCAATTTGAAGTTCCTGCGCATGGATGCGGAGGAGATCGGGGAAGTGTTCGGCACCGGGGAGGTGGAGCGGATCTACTTGAATTTCTCAGATCCCTGGCCCAAGGACAGACATGCGAAGCGGAGGCTTCCTTCCAGGGAGTTCCTGAAAAGGTATGACCGGATCCTAAAGCCGGAAGGCCGCTTGGAGTTCAAGACAGACAACAGGCCTCTTTTTGATTTTGCGGTGGAGGAACTGGATCCGGCAGGCTGGAAGGCAGAAGTCCTCACCTATGACCTTCATGGGGATCCAGACCTAGTGCAGGGGAATGTGATGACCGAGTATGAGGAGAAATTCTCCTCCATGGGCAATCCTATCTGCAAGTATGTGATCCGTCGCTGAAGATCCTGGATGCTGCGGCAGTGGAAGGAAAAGAGGGTGAGACCTGGATTCCCGCCAGCAATGAGCCAGGTCAGCGAAGCTGACCGTATGGCGCTGTCTGCAGGGAGGTTGTTGCCCCACCCCAGGCACCATGTAAGGTGCAGAAAGGAAAAAGAGATGGAATATAAGTTTACTACGGACAATTTTGAGACGGAAGTACTGGGATCGGACATCCCTGTGCTGGTGGATTTCTATGCGGACTGGTGCAATCCCTGCAGGATGATGGCCCCGGTGGTGGCCAAGCTGGCCGATGAGATGGACGGCAGGGTCAAGGTAGGGAAATGCAACACCGAGGAAAATATGCAGGTGGCCCAGAAATACCGTGTATCCAGCATCCCCTGCTTTATTGTATTCAAGGACGGCAAGCCCGCGGAGACTTTTGTGGGAGCCATGTCCGGGTCTGAACTGAAGAGGAAGGTGGAACAGGCGGCAGGGCTGTAGGGCACATTTCCAGGAACAGGAACTGGATATGGGGCTGGATGCGGACGGCTTGACAGTGTAGGCCGGCCCCATCCGGCCTGGCTGCCATGTGGGGGATATATGAACAGGAAACTAGCGGTTTACGAAGGAAAAAGGATGTTCGGGTGTATTGTGGGGGCCTTGCTGTACGCAGTGGGCGTCAATTTTTTTGTGGTACCGGCGGGCCTGTACACCGGGGGCGTGATGGGACTGTGCCAGGTGATCCGTACCTTGCTGGCACGGTATCTGGACCTGCATTTCCAGTCCATAGACATTGCAGGCGTGATCTACTATATGATTAACATTCCTATTTTCATCATTGCCTTTGCCAGGATTGGCAGGAGATTTTTTGCCAAGACCCTGGTGACTGTAACGGCGCTGAGCCTTTCCCTGGCTGTGATCCCCCCGGTTACCATTGTGAAGGACACCATGGCAAGCTGTGTGGTGGGGGGCATCATCTCAGGGGCGGGCGTGGGAATTGCCCTGCGGATGGGCGCCTCCAGCGGCGGAATGGACGTGGTGGGTGTCCTGCTGACCAAATGGCGGCAGGACTTCAGCGTGGGCAGGGTGAACCTGCTCATGAACCTGGTGCTCTATGGCATCTGCCTGGCCCTGTTTGATGTGGAGATCGTGGTGTATTCCGTGATCTATGCGGCAGTGTATTCCGTAGCCATGGACAGGGTACACACCCAGAACATCAATGTGGAGGTGACGGTGATCACCAAGGCGGACACCACGGCCCTGGAGAAAGAGATCTTCGCAGAGATGGTTCGGGGAATTACCCGGTGGTCCAGCCTGGGGGCTTACACCTATGACAGGTCCCATATCCTGTATATCATTTCTTCCAAATACGAGGTGGGGAGACTGAAGGCAATTATACATAAACACGACCCCAATGCATTTATTGTGACGAATGAGGGGGTCGGCGTGGACGGGAATTTCTTGAAGAAGTTGTCGTGAAAAATAATAAAAAGGAAGGCTGCCGCACAAAAGTCCTCACAGTGCGGCAGCCTTTTTGTATCATGGGCAAAGCAGGGATACATCCCGTCAATAATGCCTCTTGGATGTCATCACCGGCTCGCTGGTCAGGTCCACGCCCAGGCGTTTATACATCTTGATATCCACCTCGGAGAGCATCACAGAGGTATGTACCTGGCAGCCTTTCAGCCGTGGCAGCATCTCCAGGGAGCGCCTGGCATTCTCATCGGTGCAGGCCGCCAGGCTGAGGGCAATGAGGACTTCGTCCGTATGCAGGCGGGGATTACGGCCGCCCAGGTAGCGTACCTTCAGGTCCTGGATGGGTTCGATGGCTTCCGGCTTGATCAGCTTGGTGTCATGGTCTATGCCGGCCAGGTATTTCAGGGCATTTAGCAGGAGGGCTGCAGATGCACCCAGGAAATCCGAAGTCTTGGAGGTGATGACATGGCCGTCCGCAAGTTCAATGGCGGCAGTTGGTACGCCAAGGGCCTCTGCCCGTCTCCTGGCTGCCACGGTGACGGCCCTGTCGTCCGTGGTGATCTTGGCCTGCTTCATCAGCAGCTCGATCTTGTACACCTCCGTCTCCGGAATGCCGTCCCGCACCACCTTGTTCAAGGCGGCATAATAGCGCCGGATGATCTCCATGCGGGATGCCTGGCAGCAGGCTTCATCGTCTATGATGCAGTTCCCGGCCATGTTCACCCCCATATCCGTGGGGGACTTGTAAGGATTTTCCCCATAGATCCCTTCGAAGATGGCATTCAGCACAGGGAAGATTTCAATATCCCGGTTGTAATTCACGGTGGTTACACCATAGGCTTCCAGGTGGAAAGGATCAATCATGTTCACATCGTTCAAGTCTGCCGTGGCCGCCTCATAGGCCAGGTTGATGGGATGCTTCAAGGGAATATTCCATATGGGAAAGGTCTCGAATTTGGCATATCCGGCCTTGGTACCCCGCAGGTTATCGTGGTAGAGTTGGGAGAGGCAGGTGGCCATCTTGCCGCTGCCAGGCCCCGGGGCCGTGACCACCACCAGGGGGTGGGTGGTCTCGATATAGTCGTTTTTCCCGTAACCGTTCTCGCTGACGATCAGCGGCACATTGGCGGGATACCCTTCGATGGTGTAGTGCAGGTATACCTTGATATTCTTCTTCTCCAGCTTGGCCTTGAACTGGTCTGCACTGTTCTGGCCGGCATAGTGGGTGATGACCACGCTGCCCACATAGAGTCCCTTTTCCTGGAACTCATCCCGCAGACGCAGCACGTCCACATCATAGGTGATCCCCAGGTCACCACGGATCTTGTTCTTCTCAATGTCCGCAGCACTGATGACGATGATGATCTCGGCATAGTCCGCAAGCTGCATCAGCATCTGGAGTTTGGAATCCGGTGCAAATCCGGGAAGTACCCGGGAGGCATGGTAGTCATCGAACAGTTTCCCGCCAAATTCCAGGTAGAGCTTGTCCCCGAACTGGCCGATCCGCTCCTTGATATGCTCCGATTGCATTTTTAAGTATTTTTCATTGTCAAAACCAATTTTCATGGGAAACCTCGTTTCTGTTGTTCTGGGATAGTGATCCGGTGTCCTGCCTGGACAGTCATATTCTGGCAGAATCGTCCGGCCACTGGCCTGGGATGTTCTGTGTCAGGAAGGTTACCCGGAGGACACGGCGTAGATATACTCTCATGGTACAGTATTTTAGCACAATTTAATTTGGTTTGGAATGTTTTTTTTCATTTTGGTATTGATTTGTGGCTGGGGTTATAATAAAGTGAAAGATGGTGGGCCAAAAGAAGATTGCACCAAAAGACCAGACTGGATGCCGGAACCCGGTTGGGAGAACGTAAGGCAGAAAGGTGGTTTTATTTCTCATGGGGGGTACCTTGCGGGCAGGGAGAATCAGCCTCTTGCGTGGATTTCTGTTTGGTCTGCTTGCTGCGGCAGTTCCCTTGGCCTGTAATGGGATGCTGCTTGTGGCAACAAATGCCTGGGTGTGCGGGATACCTGGGAGGAGATTTCCAATATTGTATTTTGGGTTCACCTAATAAAAACCAATTATATGAATTTTCCAAAATTATGGAATATTTGAATCAGTATGCGAGGTTTGGGGTTTTTAACGGGGATGCTGTCTGTACAAGGAGATCCTGGCAGGGGGTATTTCATTATCTGTGTGGCATTGATCTGGAACTATGTCCACCATCGGAATATGGCGTAGTGATGGAGAACCCAGTGGTTCAGAATATGCCGCTGTTCCCAGATGAGGGGAGTATTTTGCAGGTGGATGACAAGATTGTCATAAAGATATCAGAATAATGGAAACGTTAAAAAGATGGATTCAAGGCTAAAGGAACAAAGCGGCCTGCCAGGCAGTGGCAAGTCATGTGCTGGGTAGAGAAAAGGAGAACTGGAATGAAACAAGTGAAGAAGATAATTCCGCATTTCATACTGGGAAGCTGTATGTCGCTGCTGGTGATACTGAATGTCCTTTATTTGGAACACTGGCTGGATTCTGATATGGCGGCAGAGATGATCTTCTCCAGGCTGCTGGCAAGGGAAGGACATGTGTTTGCCACGCCAAGCTGGTATTATTCTACGGAGTTCCGCTTCCTGTATACCCATCTTGTGATGGGGCCGCTGTTTCATATCCTGGATAACTGGCATGCAATTCGGATGATTACAAATATTGTATCCTATTTGCTGCTCTTGATTTCCTATTTCTATTTTATGAAGCCTCTCAGTCTGGACAGGAAGCGGGTGATCCTGGCGGGAACGGTTCTGCTTCTGCCCTTTTCAGAGACAATGATGCTGCATATGCAGATGGGAAATACGTATATGTCCCATGTAATCATCGTGTTTTTTTGCTTTGGGATGTTCCTGCGGCTGCAGAAAGGGAGTGGTATAAGGGGGATACGGCGATGGAGTATCCTGCTGCTGTATATGGTGCTGTGTGTAATCTGTGGTGTCTCAGGTGTGCGTTATCTATTGGCGTTACAGTGTCCCCTGGTTCTGGCAGCGGTCATATATCTGGTACGGGCAGAAGACTTCCAGGATTTTCGCAGGAAGCCTTCCAGGAATGGATGGAAGGCAGCAGCTACCAGTAAGGCAGCGGGTTATGTATATTACAGTATCCTGGGCCTGGCTTGCAGCGTGGTGGGCTATGGAATCAATGTATTATGGGTGGGTAACCAGTATGTGTTCCAGAAATACGATAACACGAATTTTATCCCGGTATATGAGGGTGGGGTCATATGGAACCGGCTTCAGGACTGCATTGGCAGCATCCTGATGCTCTTTGGGTACATTCCTGACAAGAGTGTTATTTCTTTGCGCGGTGTAGTTACCATGGCTGCTTTTGTACTGGTGGGGCTGCTTGTGTACGTGACTGTGAGAGTATGTAAGAATAGTCGTGGGAACCAGCATTTTGTGGTGGTATTCCTGCTATCGGCATTTGTGTTGAATACATTTGTGTTTCTGTTTACGGCCAGTACGTTGGTGCCCCGCTATTATATCACAGTGTTGATATTCGCCCTTCCTGCATTTGTGATTTATTTTGAGGAGGAAAAGACTGCATTTCGGTTCGATAAGGCGGTGGTGGGGATGATGCTTGCAGGGTGCCTGTGCCTCAGCACGGCAAAGGTGGTGTTTTCCTTAGTGTCAACGGATAAGAATGAGAATAAGAGGCAGGTTACGGCGTTTCTATTGACAGAAGGACTTGATTTTGGGTTTGCAACTTATTGGAATGGAAATATTATTACAGAGCTTTCCGATGGCATGATTGAGATGGCAAATGTGGGGGATCCTGAATATCTGGACTATTTTACCTGGTCATCCCCCAGATGCTACTATGAGGAAGGCTATCACCAGGGTGAGGTGTTCCTGCTGCTGACAAGGGAGGAGGCTGTAGAATTCTCCCAGACAGAGGTCCTTCAGAGAGGGGAACTGATCTATGAAGACAATGCCTATATGGTGTATCTCTATGGTTCTGTGGAAGAATTAAAAGGGTATGCGGCCAGAAGGGAATGATAATTTTTATAAGATATATCTTAGGATTCAGAAAGATGGCCTATAGGCAGGAACCCCGGAATTTCTAGGCAGTAAGTTTAGAAATCTTTAAGAGAAGACACCCTTTTTTCACATTTCTGCTATTGATTTATCAATCTTTACTACCTATAATAAAATAGATTTGTATGTGATGGTAAAGAGTAAAACAGGAAACGGAGATACTATGGACAATCGCATGGACCGGTACGAGAACGGTGGAGGATATCAGAATGGCGGCCGTGGAAATATGCCCGGCGGCAATAACGGGAATGGGAACAATGGCAACCGGGGCAACAATGGGTATAACCGGAACAATGGCGGCAACGGGGGACCTGGCAACGGCGGGGGAGAACCGCCCAGGCGGCCGGGCATGATGATGATGCTACTGGGTGTACTCTGCGCAATGCTGATCGCAGGCGGACTGTGGAACCTGTTGTTTGGCGGCCAGCTGAACAAGGAGGAAGTCACATATACCCAGTTCCTTCAGTATATGGAAGAGGATAAGGTTGCATCGGTAGAGGTGGTGGACAGCGCAATCGTATTTGAACTGAAGGAGGGTGCCCAGGAGACGAAGGACCAGACCCCTTCCATGAATGTATGGTTCCCGCTGCCCATATCCATGGAGAAGGTGTATACCACAAATTGCATGGAAAGCCTGGATGTACTCACGGCCCGGCTGGAGGAACACGGGGTCGAGGGAAGCCGGATCATCAGCAACAACGGTTGGTTTACAATACTGCTGTCCCTGGCACCGGTCCTTTTGTTTGTGCTGTTCATGTGGTTCATGTCCCGCAGGATGGAGGGAATGGGTCCCATGAATGTGGGGAAGACCAACGCCAGGGTGTACGTCCAGAAGGAGACCGGGGTGACATTCAAGGATGTGGCCGGTGCGGACGAAGCCAAGGAATCCCTGGTGGAGGTGGTGGATTTCCTGCACAATCCCGGCAGGTACAGCAAGATCGGTGCAAAGCTCCCTAAGGGGGCTTTGCTGGTGGGACCTCCCGGAACCGGCAAGACGCTGCTGGCCAAGGCTGTGGCGGGAGAGGCCAAGGTTCCCTTTTTCTCCCTGACAGGTTCTGACTTTATTGAGATGTATGTGGGTGTGGGAGCCAGCCGGGTGAGGGACTTGTTCAAGGAAGCCAATAAGAATGCCCCCTGCATTATTTTTATAGATGAGATAGACGCCATCGGAAGGAGCCGTGACTCCCGGTATGGCGGCGGTGGCGGTGAGGCAGAGCATGACCAGACGCTGAATCAGCTTCTGTCGGAGATGGATGGGTTTGACAGTTCCAAGGGCATCCTGATCCTGGGGGCAACCAACCGTCCCGAGACATTGGACCGGGCATTGCTGCGCCCCGGACGGTTTGACAGAAGGATTATCGTGGATAAGCCCGACTTGAAGGGACGGGTGGCGATCCTGAAGGTACATTCCAAGGATGTGAAGATGGATGAGAGTGTAGACCTGGACGCCATAGCCCTGGCAACCAGCGGTGCAGTGGGATCCGACCTGGCCAACATGATTAACGAAGCTGCCATCAATGCGGTGAAGGAGAACCGCTCCCTGGTGAGCCAGAAGGATCTCTTTGATGCGGTGGAAGTGGTGCTGATGGGCAAGGAGAAGAAGGACCGTATCATGAGCAAGGAGGAGCGCAGGATTGTGTCCTATCATGAAGTGGGGCATGCCCTGGTCAGCGCCCTGCAGAAGAACTCGGAACCTGTGCAGAAGATCACCATTGTACCCCGTACCATGGGGGCACTGGGGTATGTGATGCATGTGCCAGAGGAAGAAAAATACCTCAATTCAGAAGAGGAGCTTCGCAATATGCTGGTAAGCCTGGTTGGAGGCCGTGCTGCTGAGGAGATTGTATTCGATACGGTTACAACTGGTGCAGCCAATGATATAGAGCGGGCTACGGAGATCGCCCGGAACATGGTGACAAGGTATGGCATGAGCAAACGGTTCGGCCTGATGGGACTGGGCAGCATAGAGAGCCAGTACCTGGAAGGAAGGACGGCACTGAACTGTAGTGATGCCACCGCAGCAGCAGTGGACGAAGAAGTGGTGTCCCTCTTAAAAGAGAGTTATGAGAAGGCACTTGGAATGCTGCGGGAGAACCGGCCCGTAATGGATAAGCTGGCGGAATACCTGATTGAAAAGGAGACCATTACCGGGAAAGAGTTCATGCAGATCTTCCGCAGGGAAAAAGGGATCCCGGAACCGGAGGAGAAGAAAGTCATTCCCATGCCCGGGCCTGTGGCCGGGACACAGGAACCGGATGCCATCCCCCGGGAACCGGAAGCTGTCCCCCGGAAGCCGGATACGATGCCCCAGGAACCAGACGGCTTGCCCCAGGAAGCAGATGCCACGCTGTCAGTAGATCCGGGGGATGTTACACAGGATCCCCAGGAACCTGTCCGGGAGTCTGGTGGAGGGACTGCCGGAACAGTCCGGGATGCAGCCCAGGAGCCTGATTCAGAAGAAGGGGAGACGGCAGAACAGGATGACCGCCCGGCAGGCAGGTTCTCCGGTGGCAGGATAGAATAGCCCAGGATACGGGAAAAGGGGGACTTTGCGGGTGGGCCGCAAAAGCCCCCCTTTTTGAGACAGCAGAAAGGTATTGGGGCAAGGAGCAGATATGTTCAATTTTGAAGAAGAACTGAAGAAACTTCCCAAGGAACCAGGGGTATATATTATGCGGGATAAGAAGGACAGCATCCTGTATGTGGGAAAAGCAGTGAATCTGCATAACAGGGTGCGCTCCTACTTCCGGGAAAATATCGGCAGGGGTCCCATGATTGACAAGATGGTATCCTTGATTGCCCGGTTTGAATATATTGTCACGGATTCGGAACTGGAGGCACTTGTGCTGGAGAACAACCTCATCAAGGAAAATTCTCCCAAGTATAACACATTGCTGAAGGATGACAAGACCTATCCCTATATCAAGGTTACTGTGGGGGAGGACTATCCCCGGATCCTGTTCTCCAGGACCATGAAGAAGGATAAATCAAAATACTATGGGCCATACAACAGTGCCGGGGCCGTGAAGGATACCATAGAACTGCTGAATAAGCTCTACTGCCTGCGCACCTGCAACCGCAGTCTGCCCAGGGACATAGGGCTGGAACGTCCCTGCCTCAATTACCATATCAAGCAGTGCCTGGCTCCCTGCCAGGGGTATGTGGACAGGGAACAATACAGGCAGCAGGTAGACCAGGCACTGGAATTCTTAAATGGCAATTACGGCAAGATCTTAAAGGAACTGGAAGGCAAGATGAAGGCGGCGGCAGAGGCACTGGACTTTGAGGCGGCGGCCGGGTTCAGGGACTTGTACAACAGTGTGAAGCAGGTCTCCCAGAAGCAGAAGATTACGGACAGTGCGGGGGAGGATAAGGATGTGATCGCCCTGTACCGGGAGGAGTCTGAAGCGGTGGTCCAGGTATTTTTTGTCAGGGACGGGAAGCTTATCGGCAGGGAACATTACTATATGACGCATGTGTCGGAGGGTGGTAAGGCAGAAGTACTGGAGAATTTTGTGAAGCAGTTCTATGCAGGCACACCTTTCATTCCCAGGGAACTGATGCTACAGTATGAGATAGGGGACCAGGAACTGATTGAGAGATGGCTTTCCGAAAGAAAGGGGGGCAGGGTGTACCTGCGGGTTCCCAAGATTGGCTCCAAGGAAAAGCTGGTGGAACTGGCAGCCCAGAATGCAAAGCATATTTTGGAGCAGGACCGGGAGCGGCTCAAGAGAGAGGAAGGCCGTACCATCGGTGCCGTGAAAGAGATTGCAGGGCTGCTGGGTCTGGAACGGGTGGAGCGCATGGAGGCCTTCGATATCTCCAACATCAACGGCTTTGAGAATGTAGGATCCATGATCGTATTCGAGAAGGGGAAGCCTAAGCCCAGTGATTATCGGAAGTTCCGGATCAAGACTGTGTCCGGCCCGGATGATTACGCCTGTATGCGGGAAGTATTGGCCAGGCGCTTCCGCCATGGCCTGGAGGAGGCGAAGGAACTGGAGGAGAAAGACCTGGAGCAGGAGTATGGCAGTTTTACCAGGTTTCCAGATCTGCTGATGATGGATGGCGGCAGGGGCCAGGTGAACATCGCCCTTTCCGTGCTTGCAGAATTGCGGATTCCCATTCCAGTCTGCGGTATGGTGAAGGATGACAATCACCGCACCAGGGGGCTTTATTTCAACAATGTGGAACTGCCTATTGACACCAGGTCTGAAGGGTTCAAGCTGATCACCCGGATCCAGGATGAGGCACACAGGTTTGCCATTGAGTATCACCGCTCCCTGCGAAGTAAGGCGCAGGTGAAGTCAGTGCTTGACGAGATTCCCGGTGTAGGGCCTGCCAGACGCAAGGCATTGATGCGACATTTCAAGTCCATGGAAGATATCCGGGCTGCCAGTATGGAGGACTTGTTGCAGGTGCCGGAACTGAACCGCCGTGCGGCAGAAGATATCTACCGTTTTTTCCGGCAAAATAACTAAAACTCTTCCATTCATTTCGGCAATATGTTAGAATATAAATGATATCGGAGCCAAAAGGTTTAAGATCCGATGTAAACTTGCTATATCACAACTATACAGAAACGAGGAAATTATGCCAAGTATTGCTTTGACCCGTCTGATCGAGAAGATGAAGCTGGAAAACCTTACACCGGAGATCGAGGTGAAGGGCATCCGCCTGACCCAGCCTGACCTCAACCGCCCGGCCCTGCAGCTTACCGGGTATTTTGAGCATTTTGATGCTACCAGGCTCCAGGTAATCGGATTCGTGGAATATACCTACTTAGAGGGACTGGATGACAGGAGGAAGCGGGAGGTCTACGATGAACTGATGGAGTATGAAGTGCCTGCCATCGTATTCTGCCGGGAATTGATCCCGGATCCCATCTGTGTGTCAGCGGCCAGGGTACACAGGGTACCATTGCTGTCCACCAGGAAGTCCACTTCTGCATTTATGGCAGAGACCATCCGCTGGCTGAACGTGAAGCTGGCTCCCTGCATCTCCGTCCACGGGGTCCTGGTGGATGTGTATGGGGAAGGTGTGCTGATCACGGGGGAGAGCGGCATCGGGAAATCGGAGGCAGCCCTGGAACTGATTAAGAGGGGACATCGGCTGGTGACGGACGATGTGGTGGAACTGCGCAAGGTCAGTGATGATACCCTGGTGGGATCGGCACCGGATGTGACAAAACATCTGATAGAACTGAGGGGTATTGGCATTGTGGATGTGAAGGCCCTGTTCGGCGCCTCTTCCGTGAAGGATACCCAGACCATAGACCTGGTGATCAGGCTGGAGGAATGGGATAAGGACAAGGAGTATGACAGGCTGGGGCTGGAGGAGAACTATACCGAATACCTGGGCAATAAGATCGTGTGCCACAACATTCCTATACGGCCGGGCCGGAACCTGGCCATTATTTGTGAGTCTGCCGCAGTGAACCACCGCCAGAAGAAGATGGGCTACAATGCAGCCCAGGAATTGTACACCAGGGTACAGAATTCCCTGGCCAGACGGCGGGACGAAGAGGATGAATAGTTGCTTTGAACGGCAGGGCCGTGAAAAGCAACGATGAATAGAAAAAAGGAAGCCGGGATAAGAAGCGAAGCAAAAACTAAAAATATGGAGGAAAAAGGGTATGGGTAAGTATGTGTTTGGCGTAGACATCGGGGGCACCACTGTGAAGCTGGGATTGTTGGATGGGGAGGGACAGATCCTGGACAAGTGGGAGATTCCCACCGTAATCGACAATAACGGGGAGGCCATTTTCCCGGATATCATAAGGAGCCTTCAAGGGAAAATGCAGGAGAAGGGAATCCGGCAGGAAGACTTGCTGGGAATCGGTGTAGGCGCCCCCGGTTCCGTGGACAAGGACGGAACCCTGGTAGGAGGGGCCGTGAATATTGGATGGAAGCCCTTTAACATACCTGAGACCATACAGGCATATATTAAGGTACCGGTGAAAGCCCAGAACGATGCCAATGTGGCGGCATATGGTGAGATGTGGAAGGGCGGCGGAAAAGGCTACAGCAACATGGTGGCAGTGACCCTGGGAACCGGCGTAGGCGGCGGCATCATCATCAATGGGGAACTGGTAGTTGGCTCCACAGGTGCAGGGGGGGAGATCGGCCATATGCATCTGGAAGACAATGAGACAGAGGCCTGTGGCTGTGGGAAAAAGGGCTGTCTGGAGGAATATGCCTCCGCAACGGGAATCGTCCGCCTGGCCAGAAGACGGCTGGAGAAGGACGATGCGCCCAGCATCCTGCGGGGAGGGAGGCTGTCTGCCAAGAGTGTGTTTGATGCGGTGAAGGCCGGTGACAAAGTGGCCATAGAGATTGCAGAGCAGTTCGGGGAATACCTGGGCAAGGGCCTTGCCATTGTTGCCAGTGTGGTGAATCCGGAGGTATTTGTGATCGGGGGTGGTGTGTCAAAGGCAGGGGAGATCCTCTTCTCCTTTGTGGAGCCGGCTTTCCAGAAATATGCATTCAAGCAGTGCCGGGGTGCCAAATTTGCCCTGGCCAGGCTGGGGAACGATGCAGGAATCTGTGGCGCGGCCTGGATGGTGTTAAGGAGCTGATCAAACACGCTCCAGCGTGGAAAACAGGGAAAAAGTGTAGAGGGAAGTATGGTTGCATGATCAGTGAAGCGGTAGTGGAAGCATTAAAAGGATTTGTACCGGAAGAAAATGTGCGGATGCAGGAACCTATGGCAGGTCATACTACATTCCGGATCGGGGGACCTGCCGACTGCTTTGTCCAGTTGGAGAACCAGGCACAGCTCATCAGGGTACAGAAGTATCTGCGGCTGGTGGAGATTCCGTTTTTTATCATGGGGAATGGCAGTAACCTCCTGGTCAGTGACAAGGGCTATGAGGGTGTCATCCTGCAGGTGGGTCCCAAGATGAGTGATATCCAGGTGGAAGGATGCCAGATCAAGGCACAGGCAGGTGCCGCCCTGGCCCAGGTGGCCAGGACGGCGCTGGAACATGGACTCACCGGCCTGGAATTTGCCTCTGGTATTCCAGGTACCGTGGGAGGCGGCGTGGTCATGAACGCAGGGGCCTACGGCGGGGAGATGAGCCAGGTAGTGACCCAGGTAGATGTGGTGAACAGCCAGGGGGAAGTCATGGAACTTGGCAACGCTACCATGGAGTTCGGCTACCGCACCAGCACTATCCGGAACAATCCTTTCATCGTAACGGAAGTGACTTTCCGGCTGCAACAGGGAGACCGGGAACTAATCCGGGAGAGGATGGAAGAACTGGCAGTACAACGCAGGCAGAAGCAGCCTCTGGAATATCCCAGCGCGGGCAGCACCTTTAAGAGACCGGAAGGACATTTTGCAGGGAAACTGATTATGGATGCAGGAATGCGTGGGTTTCAGATCGGCGGGGCCAGGGTTTCCGACAAACATTGCGGCTTTATCATCAATGTAGGGCATGCCACGGCCCAGGATGTGCAGGATGTGATCTGGGAGGTCAGGGAGCGGGTAAAGGAGAGGCTGTTTGTGGATCTGGAACCGGAGATTGTATTCCTGGGGTGAGAACCGGACAGGTGGGGTACACGGATGAGATTTGTGATTGTGACGGGGATGAGCGGCGGTGGAAAGAGCACCGCCTTGAAGATGCTTGAGGATGCGGGATTTTACTGTGTGGACAACCTGCCGGTATTCCTGATTGAGAAATTTGTGGAACTGGTGTCCATGCCCAACAGTGAGATCAGTAAGGTAGCCCTGGGGCTGGATGTGCGTTCTGACCAGTCCTTCGAGGATGCAACCAGGGTGCTGGGGAGACTACGGGAACGAAATTATGCATTTGAGATCCTGTTCATGGATGCGGACGAGAAGACCTTGATCAAGCGGTATAAGGAGACAAGGCGCATCCATCCCCTGGCGGTGGATGGCCGGGTGGAGGATGGTGTGATCCGGGAACGGAAGGTTCTGGGGAATATCCGCAAGAGCGCGGACTATGTGATTGATACCACCACCCTTCTGACCAGGGAATTAAAAGCAGAGCTTGACCGTATTTTTGTAGATAATGCAGAATATAATAGTCTCATGGTGACGGTGATGTCCTTTGGGTTCAAACATGGCATCCCGGCAGATGCAGACCTGGTGTTTGATGTGCGGTTCCTGCCGAATCCCTTTTATGTGGAGGAGTTGAAGCGTAAGACGGGAAATGACAGGGAAGTACAGGAGTATGTGATGGGATTCCCGGAGGCTGGAACCTTCCTGGAGAAACTGACGGATATGGTAAGATTCCTGATACCTAACTATGTGAAGGAAGGAAAATACCGTCTTGTGATCGGCATCGGCTGTACAGGGGGGAAGCACCGAAGCGTCACCCTGGCCAATGAATTATATGGACGTATGAAGGACAAAGGGAAATATGGCATCACGCTATACCACAGGGATGTGAACAGCCAGGGAACCTGAGGAAGAAAACATGTCTTTTTCAAGTGAAGTGAAGAAAGAACTGGCCAGGAATATGAGTCCTGCCAGGCATTGCCAGATTGCAGAACTGGCGGCCATCATGAGTTTCTGCGGGCAGTATGGCCGGGATGAGGCCGGTCATTACATCATTGGCTTTCAGACAGAAAATGAAGCCCTGGTCAGAAAAGGCTTTACATTACTCCGAAAAACATATAATATAGATAACGGCATTATTTTAGATGAGGATACACTGCAGGGAATCCTGCAGAAAATAGGCACCCTGGAAGAGCCGGTGAGCAGCCTGGTGGTGAAGAACACCTGCTGCCAGAGGGCTTTCCTACGGGGCGCATTCTTAAGTGTGGGTTCCATCAGTGATCCCGCAAAAGGGTACCACCTGGAATTTGCCTGTGCGGACCAGGCGAAGGCCGAGCAGATCCAGGAGATTATCCGCCTGTTTGACATAGAATCGAAGATCATACCAAGGAAAAAGTATTATGTGGTTTATCTGAAGGAAGGTGCCCAGATTGTGGATCTGCTCAATATCTGTGGCGCTCCTGTCTCTTTGATGGAACTTGAGAACATGCGTATCCTGAAGGAAATGAGAAATACGGTTAACCGGCGGGTGAACTGCGAGACAGCCAATATTGCCAAGACTGTCAGTGCTGCCACCAGGCAGGTGGAGGACATCGAATATATCAAAAGTCATCTTGGCCTGGGGAATCTGCCGGACACCCTCCGGGAGATGGCCGAGATCCGGTTGGAGAATCCCGATGCACCGCTGAAGGATCTGGGGGAGTGTTTTTCCCCTCCTATTGGCAAGTCGGGCGTCAACCATAGACTGCGCAAACTGAGTGAAATTGCGGACAAGACAAGACAGGTAATGCCTGAAGGGAGGTAAATTATGACAAAGAGGAGCATTCAGATTCAGTTGGAGAACGGCCTGGAGGCCAGGCCGGTAGCCCTGCTGGTCCAGGAGGCCAGCAAGTATGAGAGCAGGATCTACATCCAGTCGGAGGAGAAAAGGGTGAATGCCAAGAGCATAATGGGCATGATGAGCCTGGGGCTGAACAACGGCGATGTGCTGACAGTCTCTGCAGAAGGAACCGATGAGGATGTGGCTGTGGAAGGGATAGAGATATTCCTAAGCAGCAAGGGGGCTTGAACCTAAGGCTGTGGACTGGAGGCTGGTATGGCGAAGAAGATGCTCTTTGTATACAATCCGAAGGCCGGGAAGATACAGATCAGAAGTAAGCTGGCAGATATCCTGGATGTGTTTGCCGGGGCCGGGTATGAGATCACCATCCTGCCAACCAGGGGACCGGGGGATGCCAGGGATGCCATTGCCATAAGGGACAGGTCGTATGACCTGGTGGTGTGCGCCGGAGGGGATGGAACCCTGGACGAGACAGTCACGGGCATGGTACGCAGCGGTTTCCGCACACCCATAGGGTACATTCCCTGTGGCAGTACCAATGACTTCGCCGGAAGCCTGTCCATTCCGAAGAACCTGGTACGGGCGGCACGGACCATTGTGGAAGGGCAGAATTTTGCCTGTGACATCGGGTCTTTTAACGAGGATGTCTTCGTCTATATCGCTGCCTTCGGTCTGTTTACGGATGTGTCCTATGGAACAGGCCAGGACATGAAGAACCTACTGGGCCATATGGCTTATCTGCTGGAGGGCATGAAGAGGCTGCCAGCCATCCGCTCTTACCCCATGAGGGTAAGCTATGAGGGTGGAATCATTGTAGATGATTTTATCTTCGGGATGATTACCAATTCTCTCTCTGTGGGAGGGTTCAAGAATATCACAGGCAGGCATGTGAAACTGGATGACGGTATGTTCGAGGTGACGCTGGTCAGACGGCCGAAGAACCCAATGGAATTGAACGATATTATGCTGGCTCTGCTGAACCGGGACATTGATGCCAACGCCATGTACTGTTTTCGCACGGCGCAGTTGGAACTGGAATCCACAGAACCGGTGGCGTGGACGCTGGATGGGGAATATGGAGGGAATCCCCAGTCTGTTCGGATCCGTAACCTGTGCAGGGAGGTGGAGATCAAAGTGTGAAAGGTGAAAAGAAAGTCTAAGCTTGTAAAGTACACAAGCTAAGATTTTCTAAGTTTCACCTCGAAGAATTGCCTTGCGGCAATTCTTCCCAAAATTTCACGGATTGTTTGTGTCGGCTACGGAAGGCCCCCGGATACTGGTTTACAGTATCCGGGGGCTTTTGTGGACTGGGATCCGAACTTATTCCGCTGCTTTTTCCAGTGTCACCACCGGGCTGACCAGGATGCCGCAGGGGCGGAGCTGGTACTCATAGGCCCAGGCAGGACCGGTGCTTCGCCAGCTGTCAGGGCCTGCCCAGGTGTAGGTGTCATTACAGTTGTGCAGGGTGCCGAAGGTGTTGATACGGTTGCCAAAGGCAGTAAGTTCCAGCATATGTGTCCCTGCCTCCACATCCGGGATAGTGATGCTGTAAGGGGAGAGGGCAATGCGCCCGCAGTCTGTCCCGTCCAGGGTGACTTTGACCAGGGGACAACGGAACCTGGTAGCTTCTACACGCAGGCTGCCTTTCTTTTCCAGGGTGGCGGGAATGCGGTAGGTCAGGTTGCCTCCATAGAAAGGCAGTCCCTGGGTGCAGATGTTCCCAAAAGTAAGGGTACGCACAGGGGCGGTGACCACAGTGCTGCGGCCTGCCACCCTGACACCGAAATCGCCCAGAAGATACATGGCTTCCACGTTAAATTTATTGTAATACGGCATTTCTGCCACCAGGATATTTTCACCGGGCACCAGGTCTGGCAGGGTCACTGTCTGGATAGAGCGATCCGTAAAATACCCTGTAACGGTGGAGGGCACTTCGCGGTCATTTAGGAAGAGCCGGGTCTGATCTGCATTCTCCAGGGCCAGGGAAGGAGCGGCTACTGCCACTTCCGACCGGATATGGAAACGGAGGGCAATGTGGTGTTTCACTTCCTCTTTCTCCGGATAGACCCAGGGCTGGGGGAAGGACTCTGTGCGCAGGGGGTAGCCTGTGAGTTTCCGGAAATGGTTGTCCAGACGCAGGATCTCCTCCTCTGGCAGCCACTGTCCGTCATCCAGCTTAGATTCTGCCAGATCCAGTACCAGCACATTGGGGTCAGCCAGGGATACTTCCATGGTACAGGGGAGGGAGATTTCCTGGCTGCCGGGAGCTTCCGGGGCATCCTGTCCTGATATCCCCTGGCCATGGGAAGCATTGGCCATAGCCTGGATCCGGTCCGTATCGGCCTCTTGGGGCGTCAACAGATACAGGAGGGAATCATGGTCGTATACTGCTTTCTCTATGACAGTGCAGCCATTTACATGGCGGCAAGGGACTTCCTGAATCTCACCGGTCAAGGCATCATAAAGAGTGGGATGGAATGTGCCTGTGACCCGGATAGTCAGTTCCTCCCGCTTCGGCAGGTCCGGGTTGGGCATCTTGTTGCAGTGGGCCAGGAAGAGCCATTTGTTCTCTCCGTCATTGCGCATCTGGTAGAGGAGATTGTCACTGCGGCGTCCGTCCTGGAGACGCACTTCCACGGTCCGCACCGGTTCCAGGGCGGCCAGCAGGGTATTCTCCGCGAATCCGATCTTCTCACAGGTGTCCGCAAAATCAGACACATCCTGGCAGCGGATGGCATCCACATGGGTGGGAATGGTGCCGGTGAAGATCACCCGGCCACCCTTGGCCTGGAAGGCCTTTAGGCGCTCCAGGGTACTTCTGCGCAGGGTGACACAGTTGGGCACCAGGATCACATCGTATTTCATCTTTCCCACCAGGAAGTCCCCCTCTCCGGCCAGCATGGTATCAGGGGTCTGCTCCTTCCACAGGGATTCGGAGATGAAATCGAAGTCCACAAGTCCATACAGGAGCCACCGGGTGAGATGCTGGAAATTGTCATCCATCTCCTGGCGGATCCCGTCTGTCTGTTCTGCGGGACCCCAGTAGAGCCAGTAGGACTCAATGGGATGTACCACACCTACCCGCACGTTGGCCACGCCCCTGGTCAGGGCAGTGTTCAGACGGCCAAAATAATCTTCTATATAAGGGTACTCCTTATACCAGGGAGACTGGTAGCCAATGGAGGCAGGATAATCCCGTTTGGCCTCTCCTGCCATGGAGGTCCAGGTCAGATGGTGCACCCGGATGGTGACACCCAGGGCAGCCTGCCAGTCCCCGCCCAGCTTGTGCCCACGGAAATCAAAGTCCCAGTTGGTGACGCCGTACAGTTCACTGAGCATCCCCTCATAGCCGAACTGATGTACCGCACTCTGGGCCTGCTTGGCCGTAGTCAGTTCCCTGTCATCGCAGAGCATGTCAATGCCGGGCAGGTCGAAGGCGCGGTAAGAGCGCATGGCCTCTCCCAGGGCGGCTGTCTGGGACCTCAAAGTGGGTTCCTCCATCATATGGCCGGTGAGGGCAATGCCGTGCTGTCTGCACCAGCCGCCGATATTGTCTGCAAAAGCGCTGGAAAAACGCTCACAGATATGATCGTGGTAATGATACCTGTGAACGGACACTTCGCTCCCTGGCAGTTCCCAGATACATTCCGGAAAAGTGGAGAAGAAGTCACAGCCATAGGCTTCCTGGTAAGTGGCATCAAAATCATCTGTAAAGGGCAGGATGATAGGCCTGGATTCCTGGGCATATCCCAGGGTCTGCTTGTGGCAGAACTGGGGTTCATCTGTGAAGATGGCAGGGACGGAAACACCGAAATCCTGTCCCAGGGTCTTGTAATAAGTCTCATGGGTCAGCTGGATAAATTTGTCAATGGCCTTGGGATTCAGCGTGTCCACATAGGCCTGGTCATTGTACCAGCCACTGTTCCCGGAGATTTCCCGGTAGAGATACCAGATACGGTAGCCCTGGGGAAGGAGATCCTGCCCAATCTGGCATTCTGTGGCCTCCCGGGTGAGCAGCTTATAATCTGCCAGGAACCCATTCTCCAGCAGGACCGCATACTTCCCCAGGAATCTGCGTCTGCCGCTGCTGACAGGCCTGGCAGAAGAACCACCCTGCTGGGGTGCCACATCCTCTTCCTCAGGAAGCTCCTCCGGCGAGAAGAGCAGGTAACGCATCCGGCAGGCGTGATCCCTGGTCACAAGTCCACCTGCGGAACCGGAAGGCCAGCGGTCCTCGTCATAGAGCCAGGTAATCATATCAAGTTCCGAGAGCTTTTCGTGGGCATGGGTGATCTTGTCCATGAACCGGGGGGTGAGATAGGGGACAGCCATACCAGTGCGGCTGTGCAGATGTGCACCGCCCATACCCATTTTCTTCAAATCTGTGATGATCTGGTCGATCTGCTCCTCTTCCATGGTGCTGTTCCAGGACCAGAAAGGCGTTCCGCGGTATTCGCTGGAAGGATTCTGGAAAAGTGTGGCATCCAGGGAGGGGGCCAGGTTTTTCTTGTACAGCATAAGGATTCTCCTTTCGTTAGGCTGTGCCGGTCTTGCAGCACAGCGGAGGGGATGTGGTGACTGGTACATTAGGACAGCCTCCGGCATCCGCTGCCGGAAGATGGTTCCATTATAGCAGTTATACGTGTAAAAAGACACCGCTATTTTTCAAAAATTCTAAATTTTCCAGTATTGCCATTCCTTGGTGCTGTACCGGGCGGATATGATGTCAATATTGCTCTTTATGGAATTATTGACGGTGTTCATGGCGTCAAATTCACTCTCCAGATTCTGCCGGACGGTCTGTAGAACGGAACATGTCAAAATAATTTTACTTGTCAAGTACAGGGAGAAATGATAACATTTTAACATTAGTCGAATATTACTGTTCACAGTCGGTATTTCGAAAAGTAAAAAGGAGAAAACCAATGAAATTCCTACATTTGGGTGATTTGCATCTGGGAAAGTCTATGAATGACTACTCCCTCATTGAGGACCAGAGATACATTCTGGAGCAGATCCTGGGAATTGCCGACACACGCCAGGTGGACGGGGTTCTGCTGGCCGGGGATATCTACGACAAGCCTGTTCCCAGCGAGGAGGCGGTAAGGCTGTTGGATTTCCTGTTGTGTGAGCTGGCAGCCAGACACAAGAAGGTGTACCTGGTCAGCGGCAACCATGATTCCGATGAGAGGCTGCATTTTGGCAGTACTTTTTTTGAGAAGAGTGATATCTATATTGCATCCAGATATGAGGGGGAGCTGTTTTGCCAGACTCTGGAAGATGCCTATGGAGAGCTGCAGATCTATCTGCTTCCCTTTGTGAAGGCCTCCCAGGTGCGGCATTTCTTTCCCCAGGAGGAGATAACTTCTTATGACAGGGCAGTGCGCGTTGTCCTGGAGCAGGCCGGGATCCATGCAGATGCCCGCAATCTCCTGGTGGCCCATCAGTTTGTGGCAGGATCCGGTACAGACCCTGAGCTAGGCGGCTCCGAGAATATGGCAGTTCAGACTGTGGGGGCAGTGGAGAAGGTGGACGTGGACTGTTTTGCAGGATTCGACTATGTGGCCCTGGGCCATATCCACTCCCCTCAGCAGGTGGGCCGGGATACCATCCGCTATGCAGGCTCTCCTTTGAAATACTCTTTCAGTGAGATCCACAAGGAGAAGTCTGTGCCGGTGGTCACAATGGGAGAGAAGGGGAAGGTAGACGTGGAACTGGTACCCCTAAAGCCCCGCCGTGACATGCGGCATCTGAAGGGAAGGCTGGAACAGCTTCTGGAGAAGGGTAATGTACAGGCCCCGGATGACTATATTTATGTGACTTTGACAGATGAGGATCCCATTCCGGAAGCTATGGGCATCCTGCGGCAATATTACCCAAATCTGATGAAGCTGGATTATGAAAACAGCCACACAAAAGAGGTCATGCAGCCGGATCTGTCCAGAGTGACACAGGAGAAAACCTTCCAGGAGCTGGTGTCTGATTTCTATTACCGGATGTATGGATGCGAGATGAACCAGGAGGAGATGGATATCCTGCTGGAAGTGGCAAAGGAGGTGGGGATCTCCCATGAAACCGATTAAACTGATTGTCAGCGCCTTTGGGCCGTACGCAGGCACCATGCCTGCCATTGATTTTACCCGGTTCCAGGAGCGGGGCCTGTTTCTGGTCTGCGGGGACACGGGGGCAGGCAAGACCACACTGTTCGATGCCATCTGCTATGCCCTGTACGGGGAGACAAGCAGCAGGTACCGGGACACGGTAAACCTGCGCAGCGAGTATGCGAAACCGGATACGGAGAGCTTCGTGGAGTTTCATTTCTCCCACCAGGGAAAGGTGTACTGTGTGCGCCGCCAGCCGGCCTATGAACGGCCCCGGAAGCGGGGGGAGGGAACCCTGTTACAGCCGGAAACTGCCAGCTTGCGCTGCGAAGGCGAAGTGCCTATAGAAGGTACCAGGGCAGTGAACCAGGCAGTGGAACATCTGCTGCACATCAATGTAAGCCAGTTCAAGCAGATTGTTATGATTGCCCAAGG
The DNA here is from genome assembly GCA_910586215.1 of uncultured Acetatifactor sp. Taxonomy (GTDB): domain Bacteria; phylum Bacillota; class Clostridia; order Lachnospirales; family Lachnospiraceae; genus Acetatifactor. The sequence continues at coordinate 65,402 of CAJUGH010000002.1, forward strand.
GGAATTCCGGGAACTTCTGAATGCGGATACGGACACCAGAACAGAGATCCTGCGCACTGTATTCCTGACAGACGCATACAAGAAGATGGAAAAGCGGCTGTCAGAACGGCGCAGTGCCAGTGAGGATGCCAGGAGAGAGATCCAGCGCAGCATTCTCCAGTCTTTTGCCGAAGCCAGGGCCGGGGAAGAGAGCCTCTATAAGGAGGAACTGGAGGGACTACAGCAGCGTGCTGCTGACAGCAGAAGTGCCTGGAATCTGGAGGAGTTTCAGCACATCCTGGAGAAGATTGGCCAGGAAGACCTGAAGCAGTCCCGGATCCTGGAGAAGGAGCTGGAGGAAGCCGCAGACAGGCTGGATCAGAAGAAAGAGAAGCTGGCCCAGGCCCGGACCAACAATGAACTTCTCACCAGGCTGAAAGCCCTGCAGGAAGAGCAGCAGAGTCTGGAGGCCGGGAGGCAGGAAATGGAGGAACTGGCCAGACAGACGTCCAGACAGAAGATAGCTGTGCGCCAGGTGAAACCAGTCTATGATACCTGGAGGGGACAGCAGCAGGCGCTGGCAAAGCTCCAGCACGACATTGCAGCAAGAAAGCAGAAGCTCCTACAGGTCTTGGAAGCCCAGGAGGCCGCATTCCGCTGCCTGGAGGAAGCCACCGCCCGGGAAGAAGAGGGGGAAGCCCTGGGCAGAAGGGCCGGGAAGCTGAAGGAAGACCTGGACAGATACCAGAAAAGGGAGGAATTAAAGGCGGCCCTGCATAGCCTGGAGGAGGAAAGCCATATCCTGGAACAGCAGACGGAAGGAATGAACCAGGAAGAGGAAGCCTTGAAGCAGAAGATCCTTAGTCTGGAAGAGTCCGTGAAGATCCTGCAGGAGTGCCCGGCCAGGCTGGTGGAGATCCGGAATGAGAAGAAGGCAGTCACTGGACTTAGGGAGAAACTGGAAAACATACAGCAGGAGAAAGTGCCTGCTTACCGCAGAAAACGCGACGAAGTCTTACAGGGCCAGGCTGCTTTTCGGAAAAAGCAAAGTGCCTATGAAGAGCAGGAACGGGCCAGGCTGCACATGGAACAGCTCCTGGACAATTGCAGGGCAGGGCTTCTGGCCCGGGGACTGGAGGAAGGGACAAAATGTCCGGTCTGTGGTTCTACCCATCATCCAAAGCTGGCACAGCTTCCCCCGGAGATGGCAGAGGGTGTCACAGAGGAAATGCTACAGGATCTGCAGAAGAAAGAGGAGGCGGCCAGACAGGAGAAGGAAAGGGCCCTGGTAGCCTTGGAGAAAAGCAGGACAGCAGCGAGCCAGGGAGCAGAGAATCTCCGGACGCAGATCCTGGAGGTCATGGGCAGTGAGATCCTGCAAAAAGAGTTACCTAAGGAAAGCCAGGGAGAGATCCAGGCATCACAGTACTGTCCGGAGGAGGAAGGAGATCGCCTGGGATACCCTCTGTTCTGGGGAGACGAAGACGGGATTCCGGCCACCAGGATAACGGAAGGGGAAGAAGAGGCATCCCTGGACAAACTGATTCTCTTCACAGAAGCTGCCTGCGGGATTCTCCGTAAGAAAGAGAATTTCCTCCAAAAGAGGGAGAAGATCCTGAAAAGGGACTGTGATACTTTCAAAAGAGACACAGATACCCTGTCAAAAGCCCGTGGGGAAGACACAGAAACCCTTTCTGGGAAGAAAGAAGTCCTGGAGGCCAGACGACAGGAAATCCAACGTTCCATGACTGAGAAGAGCACTTTGCTAGAGACTCTGGCAGGGCTGGAATACCAGAGCCTGGAGGAAGCATGTGCAGAACAGGAAAAGTGTGAAAAACAGGCAGAAATCATCCGCAATACTATTATACAGGCCAGGACCCGGAAAGAGAAAGCGGACCAGGAGAAGACCAGGGAACAGTCTGCTATAGCTACTCTGGAAGCCGGTTACCAGGAAGGGGAGGAAGAAGAACAACGCCAGAAGCAGCAGCTCACAACCCTGCTACAGGAAAAGACATTTGACTCCCTGGAAGAATTCCTGGCCTATGTGGTGGAGGAGAGCATGATCCAGGATGGGGAGGACAGAAAGGCAGCATATGATACGAAAGTGGCAGTCAACGCTTCCAGTCTGGAAACTGTCCGGAAGGATGCCCGGGACAAGGTGTGGGTCAATGAGCAGGAACTGACAGAAGAAGTGGAGACATATGCAAAGGCGGTGTCTTCCCTCCGGGACAGAAAATCTGATACGGATCACAGGATGGCAGGCAACGGCAGGCTCCGGGAACAGATCCTGGACCGTAGGGAAGCCCTGGAAGCCCATACAAGGCAGTTTACGCTCTGCAACCGCCTGTATGAGCTGGTGGCAGGACAGATTACGGGCAAATCCAGGATCAGCCTGGAGCAGTATATCCAGGCCACAGGATTTGAAGGCATCCTTGCCGCAGCGAACCTCAGGCTACGGCCTATGAGTGAAGGCCAGTATGAACTGTTCCGCAGGGAAGATCCTGCCAGCAAAGGAAAGAAACGTTTCCTGGATCTGGAGGTACTGGACAATTTCACCGGCCACAGAAGACCGGTGGGTAACCTCTCCGGCGGTGAGAGCTTCAAGGCATCCCTGAGCCTGGCCCTGGGACTTTCCGACACGGTTGCCTCCCATATGGGGGGGATCCAGATGGACGCCCTGTTTGTGGATGAGGGCTTCGGCACCCTGGACCGCAGATCCATTGACAGCGCCATGGAAATCCTGATCCATCTCACCGGAACAGACAAGCTGGTGGGTATTATCAGTCACAGGGAAGAACTGATAGAGAATATCCCCCAGCAGATCCGGGTTGAGAAGAAACGGGATGGCAGCAATATTACAGTGGAATGTGGGATATAGAAGGCTGCTTGTGGGGTCACTGCCTGTAATATGCCAGAAAGCTTCCCAGGCTTTCCATGGCATCCTTCAGCACCTCAATGCGGGGCAGGTACACCACACGGAAGTGGTCCGGTGCACCCCAGTTGAAGCCGCCACCGTGGACAACCAGTAGTTTTTTGTCCCGCAGCAGATCCAGGGCAAACTTTTCATCGTCCTGGATCTGGAACTTTTTCACATCCAGCTTCGGGAAGATGTAAAAAGCAGCCCTGGGCTTCACGGCGCTGACACCTGGAATGTCATTCAGTGCTTTGTAGATATAATCCCGCTGTTCATAGATCCTGCCGCCGGGCACAATGTAATTCTTCACACTCTGGTAGCCGCCCAGGGCTGTCTGTACAATGGACTGGGCAGGCACATTGGAGCACAGACGCATGTTGGACAGCATATTCAGGCCTTGGATGTAGTCCGCAGCGATCTGCTTGTTGCCACTTAAGATCATCCAGCCGATCCGGAAACCAGCGATCATGTGGGATTTGGACAGGCCACTGTAGGTGACACAGAACAGATCCGGTGCCAGGGAGGCTATGGAGATATGCTCTTCATCGTCCATCACAAGCCTGTCATAGATTTCATCGGAAAAGAGGATCAGCTGGTGTTCTCTTGCGATGTCCACAAGTTGCTGCAGGACTTCCCTGGGATATACGGCACCTGTGGGGTTATTGGGATTGATGATTACAATGGCCTTTGTCCGGTCCGTTACCTTCTTGCGGATATCCTCCATGTCAGGATACCATTCGGCCTGTTCATCACAGATGTAGTGGACAGCTTTTCCGCCTGCCAGGGTGACGCAGGCTGTCCAGAGGGGATAGTCAGGCGCAGGCACCAGTACTTCGTCCCCATCGTCCAGAAGGGCTGACATGCTGAGATTGATCAGCTCGCTGACACCATTCCCTGTATAGATGTCTTCGATGGACAGGTTGGGGATATTCTTGATCTGGGCATACTGCATGATGGCCTTCCGGGCGGAGAACAGACCCTTGGCAGCAGAATACCCCTCACATTCTGTAAGCTGCCGCTGCATGTCATAGATCACCTCGTCCGGGGTGCAAAAGCCGAAGGGAGCGGGGTTACCAATGTTGAGCTTTAACACATGGATGCCATTCTCCTCCATCCGGGTGGCTTCTTCCACAACAGGGCCTCTCACATCGTATAACACATTGTCTAATTTGGCCGATTTCTTAAACGATTTCATAGTGATCTCTCCTTCTGCATCCGGATATGCCGGGGGATTCTCGGAAAATGAACTTGTGTGAAACACAGGCGGGATGACAGGTTCAGATATCCCTGGAACAGAATCTTTTTTTGGTTCAGCTGGTTCATTTCCGGGAACAGGTGTGGATCTGGCTGAGGAAACGGCTGGTGCTGTCTCCAGAGGCAGACTGCCGTAGAGCCATTCTACAGGGACACCCAGAAGTTCTGCCAGGAATCCGGCCACATTCTTCCTGGGGACAGCTTTCCCGCTGACATACTGGCTCATCTGCCCTTTCCCCAGCTTGACTCCGGCGGCGGCAGCAGCCCGGAGGCAGTCTACCTGCTTCATATCCCTGCGGTCCATGGCCAGGATAAGCCTTCTTGCAAATGTGTCCTGGTTCATTTTTACACCTCCGCATGCGCTTCAGCGCATATACCAACCAAAATTTGAAAGTTTATTTTCACAATTACACCCTCATGCACACTTCTACGTACATGCCAATTAAAACCGAAAGTTTATTTTATGGTTCTGATGGTAACATATCTGAACAAAAAGTTCAATACGAATAAAGAAAAGAGTAAAAGTTTATGGAACTGGTTGCAAAAAAAATACCGTGATATAATATCCTAACCGTACAATACCATATGTTTCTGCACGTCCGTCTCAAATACACGCTGTCCCAGGCTGGCCATGGGCTTGTCCCAGAAACAGCTGGCAGCCAGGCTCCAGCTTGCCGGGCTTGGCCTTACCCAGAAGGCAGTCAGCCGGATTGAGACGGGAGACAGGGTGGTTCCCGATTATGAACTGATTGTATTTTCTGAGGTTTTAAAAGTGCCAATATGTACACTGCTGTTATGCGAACAGGCTACGAACTGATGCGCGATTGGATTTTGCAGACCGATTCTACCGCCAGTCGGTTGCTGATCTGCCCGGTATATACTACAATGCAAATAACAAAGGACGGATGGAAGGCACTCTTGTGGCTATGCGATAGCGTGTAAATACGACATTATAAGGAGGCATATTATGTATGAACTGGACAAGGAGACATTTGGGGAATTTCTTGCAAAACAACGGAAGGAGAAGGGCTATACCCAGAAGGAACTGGCAGAGAAGCTGTTTGTCTCGGACAAGGCAGTGAGCAAGTGGGAGAGGGCTTTGAGTATGCCGGATATTTCCCTGCTGATTCCCCTAAGTAAGATACTGGGGGTTACGGTGACAGAACTTCTGGAGGGCAGGAAGATAGACCAGACAGCGGGAATGGAGGCAGAGCATGTGGAGCTGCTGGTGAAAAAAGCCCTGGCCCTTTCGGAGGAAGTTCCGGAGCAGGTCAGGCAACGCCGGAAGAAAAGAGGGTTTGTTTTCAGCGGATGCAGCGTATTCATGCTGTTGGAGGTGTTTCTGGGAGTATGGTACCAGCATGAGACAGGGCCGGATGTGTACTTTATTTTCTTTGTCTTCATGGGAATCATGTCCTTTGGGTTTGGCATTTATTTCTGGCTGTTTATGAAGGAAAGACTGCCCGCTTATTATGATGAATATGAGGTCAATGCATACAGTGATGGGATCTTTCACATGAATGTCCCGGGAGTGCATTTTAACAACAGGAACTGGCCCTACCTCGTAAAAGGCCTGCGGATCTGGTCAGCGGTAACCATGTTGTGTATGCCTCTGGCAGGTCACATGGTGGCATTTCTGAAGCCGGGGATAGACTGGGGAATGGGGATCCTGCAGGCGGTTTTGTTTCTGTATCTGGGCGGGATGTTTTTGCCAATGTATATTTTAGGGAAAAAGTATGGGAAGGAAGCCCAGGGCAGCCAGGAAAGTGCCGGGGCTGTGAGGGGAAGTGCCCAGGGCAGCCAGGAAAGTGACGGGGCTGTGAGGGGAAGTGCCCGGGGCAGCCAGGAAAGTGCCGGGGGTATGCAGGGAAATGCCCGGGGATGCGCCGGGGCTGTGGGAGAAAGTGCTCCGGGCAGAAAAGAATGCCCCGGAAAGAGACAAAGACGCACCTGGAGAAAAAAGATTTGCGGTGTTCTGGTTCTGTGCACAGTTATGGCACTGCTGTTCGGCGGCATTTTCCTGCTTTCTGACACAGGTATTTTCGAGCAGGGTTTTTGTATGACCAGGATAGGCTACGTTTCCCACCACGGAACCAGGGAGTGGAGTGCCAGTTATCGTCTGCTCAGTGGTACCATGTTCAAGAAGATTTACCCGGAAACGGAGCCTGCTGCTTATGTAATCCAGGTGGAGACAAAAGAAGGCAGCCTGTCTATGGAACTGACAAATAAAAAAGGTGATATCTTGTTTTTCCAAAGCCATATGGAGACAGGAACTTACCCTCTGACCTTGGAAGGTACTGTTAAGGTGAAGATTGTGGCTGAGAAACACAGGGGAAGCTTCTCCATAGCGCCGCAGCAGACGGCAGGTAAACAGCAGACTGTGAGCATTTTCCTGTATGGGGAGACACATGCCCAGGAAGAGATCCTGGCAAAAGAATTTGAATTATGGTCTTCCTATTATAACAAAGATGGTATGCGGCACCTGTTTGTGGAACTTCCTTATTATACTGCGGAATATATGAATCTGTGGATGCAGTCTGGAGATGATGGGATACTGGAACAGTTGTACCAGGACTGGGAGGGAACGGCCATGCATTCGGGGGCGGTTCTGGATTTCTACAAAAGGATCAAAAGAGAATGCCCGGAGACGGTTTTCCACGGAACGGATGTAGGGCACCAATATGATACCACAGGGAAACGTTTTCTGGAATACCTGGTGTCAAGTGGGCAGGAAGAATCAGAAACCTACAGGCTGGCCCGGGAAAACCTGGAACAGGGGCAGTATTATTACCAGCATACTGATCCTGTGTACCGGGAAAACAAAATGGCCGAAAACTTCATATGTGAGCTGGAGAGTCTCTTGTCAAATGATGTCCCGGACAACCTGGAAGGCGGCATCCGGCAGGAGGAACCTGGAGGGGAGGAAGCTGATGGGGAGGAGCCTGGAAATACGGGATCCGGCGGCGCGGGAACCGGGACTCTGGAATCTGCCAGACAGCCTGGTATAAGTGTCATGGGAATCTATGGTTCGGCCCATACCGACATAAGGGCCATGGATTACACAACACAATCCGTTCCCTGTATGGCAGCACAGCTTTACCAGAAGTATGGCATGGCGCTGTACACAGACGATCTGACATCCCTGGGCCGGCATACGGAAAGCAGCCGTGAGGATACGATCCGGGTCGGGGAGAAGATCTATGCGGCATCCTACTATGGCAGGACAGATCTGTCAGCAGTCCTGCCAGATTATCAATGCAGGGAGTTCTGGCGCCTGGAAGATGCCTATGAGGACTTCAAGGATTATCCTGTAACCGGAAATGTGCTGCCGTACAACAATTACCCAGTGGAAATCCAGGAGAAGCAGGTGTTTCTGATTGTGTATACAAAAGCAGATGGAAGCACCATAAGGGAATATCACCGTGCGGACGGGAATACATGGAACGGTTCCCCTGTGACGGAAGAGGTTAAACTGGCTGGAGACTGAGCAGGAGAAAACGTAATGACTTTTTTCCAGTGGGCTATTCCTTTTTGCGTTAGAATATAGTATAATATGTCCATATTCGGGGCGGAAATGGCCCAACGAAATTATTTTCACTCAATATAGAAACAGGAGGTAAGCAACATGTTAGTATCTGCAACAGAAATGCTCAAGAAGGCAAAGGCAGGCCACTATGCAGTAGGCCAGTTCAACATCAACAACCTGGAGTGGACCAAGTCCATTCTGCTCACTGCCAAAGAGTGCAGGTCCCCTGTGATCCTGGGGGTGTCTGAGGGCGCTGGCAAGTACATGGGTGGTTATGATGTGGTGGTAGGCATGGTGAACGGTCTGCTGAAGGATCTGGACATTGATGTACCTGTGGCCCTCCATCTGGATCATGGTTCCTATGAGCATTGCTACAAATGTATCGAGGCCGGTTTCTCATCTGTTATGTTCGATGGATCCCATTACCCCATTGATGAGAATGTAGCGAAGACAACGGAACTGGTAGCAGCTGCACATGGCAAGGGTATCTCCATCGAGGCAGAGGTGGGTTCCATCGGAGGCGAGGAAGACGGCGTGGTAGGTATGGGTGAGTGTGCAGATCCTAAGGAGTGCAAGGCCATTGCTGACCTGGGCGTGGACTTCCTGGCAGCAGGCATTGGTAACATCCATGGCAAATATCCGGATAACTGGCAGGGACTGAGCTTTGAGACCCTGGATGCTGTACAGCAGCTTACCGGGGATCTGCCCCTGGTGCTGCATGGCGGTACAGGCATCCCTGCTGACATGATCCAGAAGGCCATCTCGCTGGGTGTGGCCAAGATCAATGTGAACACAGAGTGCCAGCTTTCCTTTGCAGCAGCTACCCGCAAGTACATCGAAGAAGGCAAGGACCAGCAGGGTAAGGGTTTTGATCCCCGCAAGCTTCTTGCACCTGGCGCAGAAGCCATCAAGGCTACCGTGAAGGAGAAGATGGAGCTGTTCGGATCTGTTGGGAAGGCGTAAGTAAGGGACAGACAGAAGGCGGAATTGGACTTCCGGTCTGGAAGACAGGAATTAGGATACGAAAGGAAAGAAAACTACAGGAGATGAACCGGGCATCTGATTGCAGATGTCCGGTTTTTTGTGCGTAAGTGCAAAGCATACTTTACAAAACCACAATAGGAACAAAATCAAATGGTGTCCGTGTCAGCAGCGTTTTTACGGACAACATGACATTTTTGTAAGTTGTATTTGACCATAGAGCCTTCTATAATAATGTGGAGAAAGTACTACAAATAAGAGAGCATGGCTTGTCTTTGGAAGGAATATATCATGGATGGGCTGCGGGAAAACGCATAAGAGGATTTTACCAGATGAAGAGAGAAAGTTGGCTGAAAGAAATGATATATTATATGGCTCTGTGTATGGGCAGCATGGTGATAGGTGCCGTGCTGGTATCTGTCAGTATGCTGATCCATGTGGTGGATGCACTCTGTAGGAGATTACAGGGAAGGAAACCAACGACCCAGCCCCACCGCCAAGCAAAGTGCACATAGGCATTCTTCCGGATTGAAACCGATTTATCCTGCGGACAATGAGTTCCATCGCCTGCAGCGGGATTGTTGACTCAAGGAACGGATACAGCAAATCCCCATAAAAGGGAGGATGCCAAGGAATCAAGATTCCTTGGCATTTATTATGAAAAAGTTATTTAGTAAACAAGTAACTGTGGCTCGCATATTTTTGTGTTGCTTTGTTGATATGCATTTAGTATAGGCCATAGAAATGTCTAAATCATGTTGAAGAATTAAAAAATGCTTGAATGAATTGTAAATAAAATATGAACAGCCATGTGCCTGTGACATCATCTGTATGCAAATAAAACGGCTCAGAGGATTAGCATTTTTCCGGTTCCGGATACACCTCCCCAAAGGTATCTGCCGTGACACTTTCCATTACCTGGGGCTCCAGGGGCCTATCGGAATAATCGGTAGCAGTCTGTGCAATCTTGTTTACCACATCCATCCCTTCGATCACTTTCCCAAAGGCAGCGTAACCGCCATCCAGGTGAGGGCTTGTCTTATGCATGATGAAGAACTGGCTGCCAGCTGAGTCTGGGTGCATGGACCTGGCCATGGAAAGTACGCCTTCTGTATGCTTCAAGGGATTGTCCACGCCATTCTGGGCGAACTCTCCTTTGATGGAGTAACCGGGGCCGCCCATACCGGTGCCATCCGGACATCCACCCTGGATCATGAATCCTGGGATGACCCGGTGGAAGATCAGTCCGTCATAGAATTTCTGGTTTACAAGACTTAAGAAATTGTGCACAGAGACAGGGGCAATGTCGGGATACAGCTCCAGACGGATCACGCCTTTGTCTTTCATGGTAATCGTGACGATGGGATTTTTTGCCATAATAGTTGTCCTTTCTGGAAATATCTTATAAAATATTCTTAATTGTAACCTGAAACAGGCAGGACGTAAAGGGGGAAATGCGCAAAGATGCACAAGGTGGCAGAAAGAGCAGAAGGCTATATGGGCAGGGTACCTATCCGGGACTTAAGGCAGGCTGGTGTACCCGGTGCCGGACCGGGAGAGGAGAAATGGCTGTATATCACAGATGCAGCAGACATAGCCGTCCGCCTCCGTGATCAGGGGGAGGCTGTGCTGGTGTGGCTCCATGAGAACAATACAGACCAGGACTTCTCCGGCTTCCTCTATGCGGTTACAGAGCCAGAGGAACTGGAACCAGAATTCCTGGAACGTGTGTACAGAAGGCAAAAGGGACTGCCCTGGCAGATCCTGGAGACACGCCGGTGTGTGGTGCGGGAGACGGTGCCGGAAGATGTGGTGGCATTTTATGGGATTTACAGTCACCCGTCCATTACCAGGCACATGGAGGATCTCTATCCGGATGTGGAACAGGAGAAACAATATATCCGGGAATATGTGGATAAAGTGTATACGTATTATGAGTACGGTGTATGGACTGTGCTGGAGAAAGCCACAGGAGAAGTGATTGGGAGAGCCGGATTTTCCTGTAGGGAAGGATATGAGGAACCGGAACTGGGATTTGTGATCGGGGTGCCTTGGCAGCACAGGGGATATGCCTGGGAGGTGTGTCAGGCAGTCCTGGAGTATGGTTTTGGGAGCCTGGGTTTTGGGCGGGTCCAGGCCATGGTGGAGCCGGGCAATACGGCTTCCCTGTATCTATGCCGGAAGCTTGGCTTCCGGAAGGCGGGGCCAGTGGTGATAGGGGGGAGGGAGTATTGGAGGCTGTTGCGGCAGGGAGATGTCTTCTTCTAAGAATGTGTGAAAACCCTGGCGGCAATAATAAGTGAATTGCAACTATTTAACGTCTTTTATAAAACATAATACAGAATATATTGACAGGAGGATACATATATATTAGAATCCAGATATATGATCTGAATACAAAAGGCAGTCGTGGCCATCCAACGGTGGAATGGAGGGGAAAATGGGCCAAATGAACAATGGGAAAGAGGAACCTGGCGCAACATGGCCAGTAAACGATGCGGAAAGATGGATTGCCGGAACCTATGCCATATGGTCAGAATACTGCGGCGGAAGCAGCAAATATCTGGGGCGGCCAGGGGATCCAATGTGGGGGAAATGACTCCTTTTGTGGAAGCCTACCAGAAAGTGGTGACTTCTCCGGACAGTCCGCTTTACCTGGACTGGAATACACCGCTTTGATCCGGTATCGTGCCTGGTATGGGTGATTCACGACATATAAGATATTGGCTTTATAATATTGCACACCTGGAGGGGATATGAAATGAAAATAAGGGCCAAATTAACGATCTGTTTTTCTGCAATCTGCATTGGATGTATGCTGATTGCCATGATGAGCGTCCTGGCCAGGACGCGTGTACGTTTTGATACATTGAATGATGCCCGTATGGAAATGGCAGCCCATTATTATGCTGCATCTATTGAGACATGGCTGGAGCGGAAGACTTCTCTTGTAGATGCGGCGGTGACGTACATGGAGTCCCTGGAAGTTCTGGAGGAAGAGGCTGTAATCACATATCTGGAAGCATTGATTCACGCAAATGAAGGGACGGCAGATGTTTTTGCGGCTTTCAGCGATGGGACATTTCTGGATGGAAGCAGGCTGGATCTGGGGGAGGACTGGGACTATACAGGCTATTCCTGGTATACGGAGGGAATGGCCACAGACCAGAAAGTATATTGTGATCCGTACAGGGATAACAGTGTAGACGGGATGGTGCTTCCCGTGTCCAAGCGTTTTACATGTAAGGATGGCTCCACCGGTGTCATAGGCATGAGCCTGGAACTACAGACCATGTTTGACACCATCAACCAGGTGGCAGACACCTCTGACGGCAGCTATGCGTTTATGATAGATGATGCAGGTGTAATTCTGATGCATCCCAACAGAGCGTTTATGCCGTCCAGCCAGAAGAACAGCGTGGTGACAGAGGTGCCGGAGGATGCATATTCCAATGCACTCTCTGATCCAAAGAAAGCAATAAAAGACTATGATGGCATAAAACGCTACATAATAGCCGCTCCGTGCAGCCTTGGGAACATTGTGGTGGCCATCCCCACGTCCATATACCATGCGGCGACTACGCAGATGGTGGTTATCTTTATCATTACCATGCTGATTGCCATGGTAGTGGCGCCTATAGCAGTGGCTTTGTACAGTGGCAGCATTACAAAGCCTATTGTGGCCATGCAGCATGAGGTCACAGGCCTGGGAGAACTGAAGGTACAGATAAACCGCAACGTGTCTTCCAGCCAGGAACGCCGGGATGAGATAGGAGTCATGGACAGGGCAGTCCAGGAGCTGCGCGTCCGTCTGAACCAGATTGTGCAACAGATGGTCCAGGCATCTGATACCTTGAAGGTGCAATTTGACAATGTGCGGGTATCTCTGGGCAGGTCTGTATCCAACAATCATTCTGTGAGAGACACAATCAGCCAGATCGCAGCTGCCATAGATGATGTGGCGCAGCAGACACAGCAGGCAAATGAGAGTCTGGCAGAGTTTTCGGAAGAGCTTTCCAATGTGGCGGAACGTATGGAGCGCATGAATGGGGTTGCCTGTGCGGCAGTCAGTCAGTGCCAGGACGGTATGGGGACAGTGGAATTGCTTTCCCAGAAGTTTGATGAGAGCCATAAAATGCAGAGAGTCACTTATGAGGCAGCCGACAGCCTTTCCCAGAAGTCTGTGTCCATCGGCGGTATCAGCAAGACCATCGGTGAGATTGCAGGTCAGACGTCCCTGCTCGCACTGAATGCTTCCATTGAAGCGGCCCGGGCTGGTGAGGCAGGAAGGGGATTTGCGGTCGTGGCAGAGGAGATCGGGATGCTGGCAGCGCAGACGGCTTCTGCCACTGGAGATATCAACCGTATTATCACAGAACTACAGGGTGAGATCAAGAATGTCAGTGTCCAGATCGGACAGATCCAGGATACGACTATGGACTGCATGGGCACAATGACAGACACCAGGAATGTGTTCCAGGAGATCAGTGAGAATATTTCCAGCATGGGAAGTGATATCAGCCAGCTGGAGTCTGCGGTGGATAGTCTCAATCACAACAAAGATATTATTGTGGACAGATTTTCCGGCATATCAAGTGAGACCCAGGAGCTGACGGCGGCCAGCCAGGAGATCAATGAGCAGGCAGAGAACCAGAGCATGGAGATGGACCGTATCAATGAATCCATGAGTGGCCTGCAGGTGGTGGTAGACCGTTTGAACCATATCATTGAGGAATTCCAGGTGTAAAGCCTGTAAAACATTCTGACAGGTCGGGCGACCCATTCGCCTGGGGATGCAGACGGGCCAGGATGATCTGACATAGGGAAAAGAGGGTTGGGTATGGGCAAGAAGAAAAGTATGAAAGTATCATTGATGTGCAGGCTCCTGTTGGGACTTCTGGTGCCGTTTCTTTTTGTGCTGGACGCTATAACGGTACAGATTTACACGGATGTGCGGGCTGATAAGGCAGAGTCCTATTCCATGATAGCGGAGATGATGGCCAAAGATGTGAACCAGGTGATTTACAAGTATGTGTCCATCATTGAGACAGCGGCCAGAAATGAGAACGTGGAGTCCATGGTCCCAGAAGCTGCGGAAGATTATCTGAATCAGATGATTGCGGAGAATGCGGACGTGTGGTCCCATTTCTTGATCACGGATGACACCGGGATGGAGATTGCACATACGGATGGTGATACATACAAGGGGATTTCCATAGCGGAGCGGGATTATTTCAAGACACCCTGGGAGCAGGGGGAGACCATTATCTGTGAACCGGATTATTCCAAGAGCACCGGGAAGAAGATCCTGGCGATTGGCACACCCATTGTAAAGGAAGGCGAGCGTGTAGGAGTCCTGGTGGGATTTGTACGTCTGGAGCATATCTGCCAGGTGGCCAATGAATATAAAGTCACCGATAGCAGTTATACATTTATGCTGAATTCAGACGGTATGTTGTCTGCCCATCCGGATGAGAGTATTGTGCTACAGCAGAACTGGAACGATTCTTCCGTGAAGGCAGGAATGACAGGTACTGCCAGGAAGGCAGTAGAACATATGCTGGCTGGGGAGAACGGTATCATCACAGGGGACGACACCATATATGCATATGCACCCATCGGGATCGGTGGCATGTCCCTGTGCATATCGGCGCCTTTTCTGGAAGCTTATGAAATCATCAGGAACCTGGCAGTTATCATGATTCTGTCGCTGGTAGTGGTCTGTGTGATTGGGATCCTGGTATCATTCTGGATTGCAAGGAGTATTACCACTCCGTTTGGATGGGTGGTGCGACAGACCAAGGAACTGGCCAGGGGCAATACCCGGCTGATCAGCCAGAAGATGGGATACCAGTCCACGCGTGAGATGACGGAACTGAAGGAGGCCCTGTCATACCTGGCATCCAGCCTGGAGAGTCTGTTCTCCAGGATAGATGTGGAATCCAGGAATATGGTAGAGATTGTGCAGCAGATATCAGAACATGTGGAACATTCCATGGAAGCTACCAGCGATACTTCCGCTACAATGGAGGAACTGGCTGCCAGTATGGAAGAGGTATCAGCTACCACGGATGAAATGAACCGTTCCATGGAGACTACAGCGGAGGTTATCGAAGGGATTGCCTTGAATTCCGAAAAAGGAGCTTCCTTTGCCAAAGAGTGCCAGCAGCGGGCCAGCCAAAGTGAGAAATCTGCAGTGGAAGGCAAGACTTCTACGAATAAAATGGTGAAGGAAATCCGGTCCATGCTACAGGATTCTATCAAGAACAGCCAGAAGGTGGGAGAGATCAGCCATCTGACTGCAGATATCCTGGATATAGCGGCCCAGACCAACCTGCTTGCGCTGAATGCCTCTATTGAGGCGGCCAGGGCCGGGGAGGCAGGAAAGGGATTTGCGGTGGTGGCCGATGAGATCCGTGCACTTGCAGAGAATGCCAAGATTTCCGCCAACAACATACAGGAGATCAGCAGGGCGGTGATCAAAGCAGTGGAAACCCTGGCTTCTGATGCGGGTACCATGCTGGAGTTCGTGGATACTACTGTATTACGGGACTACGACCAGTTTGGACAGGTGACACAGTCTTACCGGGAGGATTCCACACGTCTGGAGGAAGTGCTCAGTGAGTTTGCCGTGAAGGCAGGCAGCCTGAACCATTCCATTGGTTTGATGCGTGATGGCATGAATGGTATTAATACTGCGGTGGAGGAGGGAGCCAAAGGCGTGGTAACAGTGGCAGAGACCGCGGCAGATCTGGTACAGAACCTTGGCTCTATCAATGAATCTGTGTCAGACAACGGGCGGATATCGGATGCCCTAAGCCAGGAAGTGGGCAGGTTCCGCAGATGAAAGTAATTACATCATCAAGGTTATATTTAGACAGCCAGGTGGAATACCTGGCTGTTTTGATACAGACGAGAGATTTGCATGGACAACCATGTGATTCCCGCGGACAATGGTCCGTAGCGCTGGTGACGCATGTTCAGGACGGACCGGAGCGTAGACCCAGGCGGCTGCGAAGCAGACATTTGGCGAATGCCACAAGGGTCAATAACCCCATTTGCCTCTGTCCATGCGACAGGGGAACCGTAAGAGTGCATATTAAACTTGTATAACGTGCAGGGTATTTCATTGCTATTTCCTGGCATGTCTAGTATGATAGGAGATAGAACCAAAGCAGGCCTGGCATCAAGAGTCTGCAAAACAGGGCAATGGGTCTGGGAAGAAGCCTGCCGGAGCGGGCAAGGAGGTATGACAATGAACTATAGAAAAGGTGATTTTAGTGGTTTTGGGAGAAAGGGCTTCCGCACAGTGGACGGAGACCAGCCGGATTCCCCCAAGAAGAAATTCAACGGCAAGATCCTGGGAATTGTGATTGCGGCTGTAGTGGTGCTGGTTCTCATTGGAGGCTCTTTCTATGAGATCAAGGAGCAGGAGCAGGCAGTGCTGATCACCCTGGGGCAGGCCCAGCCGGTGACAGAACCAGGGCTGCATTTTAAGATTCCCTTCATCCAGCAGGTGAAGAAGGTGAATACCACGATCCAGGGATTCACCATCGGCTATTCGGAAGATACCAACGCTGTGGATGAGGATGAATCCCTGATGATCACCTCGGATTTCAATTTCATAGACGTGGATTTCTATGTGGAGTACCGTTACAGCGATCCGGTGAAGGCTATCTATGCATCCAGGAACCCGCTGGGGATTCTGCGCAACATCAGCCAGAGTTGTATCCGTACGGTCATTGGCAGTTACCCGGTGGATGATGTGCTGACCACAGGTAAGAATGAGATTCAGGCATCTATTAAAGAACGAATCCTAAAAGAACTGGAAAAACAGGATATCGGCATCCAGCTGGTGAATATCACGATCCAGGATTCGGAGCCGCCTACTGTGGAAGTCATGGAGGCCTTCAAGGCAGTGGAGACAGCCAAGCAAGGTAAGGAGACGGCGTTGAATAATGCGAATAAATACCGCAATGAACAGCTTCCGTCTGCCCAGGCCCAGGCTGACGGTATCATCAAGGATGCAGAAGCCAGAAAAACAGAGCGGATCAATGAAGCTACAGCACAGGTGGCCCGATTCAATGCTATGTACGAGGAGTACAGCAAGAATCCGGCTGTGACGAGACAGAGGATGTTCTATGAGGCCATGGAAGATGTGCTGCCCGGCTTGAAAGTCATCATTGAAAGCCCCAGCGGTGACATGCAGACCATTTATCCCATTGAGCCTTTCCTGGGCGGTACGGATGGTACGGCAGAAGGGCAGGGGACTGGCAGCACCGGGAACACAGGACGCGGAGGCGCAGATGGTACCGCCAGTACGGGTTCCCAGGAGGGAAATGGCACTGGCCAGGAAATGTGAATATATAATGACTTGGAGGAGCAGATATCATGATAAAAAAAATAATCAAAAGAGTCTCTGTCACCATACTTGTCCTGATTGTGCTGGTCATTGGTGCGTCCAGTATTGTGATTACAAATGAAAACGAATATAGTCTCATACGCCAGTTCGGGAAAATAGACCATGTGGTATCCCAGGCAGGTGTCAGTTTCAAGATTCCTTTTATCCAGAGTGTGGATACCCTGCCAAAGCAGACACTGTTGTATGACCTTTCTCCTTCGGATGTGATTACCAGTGACAAAAAGACCATGATCTGTGACAGCTACATTCTGTGGCATATCACGGATCCGCAGAAATTTGCCCAGACCCTGAACTCTTCCATCTTGAATGCGGAGAGCCGCCTAGACGCCATTGTATACAATTCCACTAAGAATGTGATCAGCAGCACCTCCCAGGATGATGTGATCTCAGGGCGGGATGGGGCATTGTCTGTAGCGATCCTGGCCAATATTGGCGATTCCCTGGACCAGTATGGAATCGAGCTGCTGTCTTTCGAGGTGAAGAAGCTGGATCTGCCCAGCGACAACAAGGCTGCTGTCTATGAGCGGATGATCTCCGAGCGGGACAACATAGCTGCCACGTTTACTGCAGAGGGCAATTCCGAGGCACAGAAGATCCGCAACACCACAGATAAGGAAGTGACAGTGATGTTATCCGAGGCGGAGAAGAGTGCCGAGATCCTTATCTCTGAGGGAGAGGCAGAATATATGCGGATCCTTTCTGAGGCTTACAATGATCCTGCCAGGCAGGAATTCTACTCTTTTGTGAGAAGTCTGGATGCGTTAAAAGCTTCTATGCAGGGCGGCAATAAGACCGTTATCCTGTCACCGGATTCACCCATTGCCCAGATCTTCTATGGGAAATAGGGGAATACAGAGAAAAAGGCCAGATACCCTGCAGCCTTCTTACAGCAAAGTATCTGGTCTTTGAATGCCTATATGCCCATATCCGGATCCTGGCAAGTAGTTGTCAAGCCAGGATCCCGTCAATCTGTTTCCGCTCTTCTTCACTGAATCCCATATTTCTGGTCATTCCGATATTGTCCAGGATCTGTGCGGGGCGGGAAGCGCCGATCAACACACTGGTGATGTCACCGTCCCTAAGGATCCAGGCCAGGGCCATCTGGGCCAGAGTCTGTCCTCGCCCGGCGGC
Organism: uncultured Acetatifactor sp.; assembly: GCA_910586215.1. Taxonomy (GTDB): domain Bacteria; phylum Bacillota; class Clostridia; order Lachnospirales; family Lachnospiraceae; genus Acetatifactor. The sequence continues at coordinate 83,609 of CAJUGH010000002.1, forward strand.
AAGCTCCTGCAATTGCTTGATCTTCCAGAGGGTGTTATCTGTGATGGCATCTTCCTTGAGGAACCGCCCGTCCGTGCGGATACGGCTGTCCGCAGGGATCCCCTGGAGATAGCGGTCCGTGAGAAGTCCCTGGGCCAGGGGACAGAAGGTGATGACACCGATGCCATGGGCAGCAGCATAATCTTTTAAGCCATCCTGCTCAATGGTCCGGTCCAGCATGGAATATTTCCTCTGGTTGATGATAAACGGGGTTCCCATCTGGGCAAAAAGTCCTGCGATGGCTATGGTCTGCTCTTTGTTATAATTGGAGATGCCCACATACAGGGCTTTACCGCTTTTCACAATGCCATCCAGGGCACGGGCGGTCTCCTCCAGGGGAGTCTGGGGATCCGGCCTGTGATGATAATAAATGTCTACATATTCCAGTCCCATGCGCTTCAGACTCTGATCCAGGCTGGCTACCAGATATTTCTTGCTGCCCCAGTCACCATAAGGTCCTGGCCACATATCATAACCGGCCTTAGTGGAAATTACCAGTTCATCCCGGTAAATACCAAGTCCCTTCTCCAGGATTCTTCCAAAATTCTCTTCTGCTGCCCCGGAAACAGGCCCGTAATTGTTGGCCAGATCAAAATGAGTGATGCCGTGGTCAAAGGCCGTGCGGCACATGGCCTCCATATTGTCAAAGTTTCCATTGGAGCCGAAATTATGCCATAGGCCCAGAGAGACTGCCGGAAGCAGCAGGCCGCTGTTCCCGCAGCGGTTATAGGGCATGGTGTCATATCTTTTTTCGTCCGCTGTGTACATTGGTGTATCCTCCGATGTTTTAAGATGTGATGCAATCTGATTCTTCTTTATTTGTACCATACAGGGAGGGGGTGTGTCAAAGATAATTTCTTATGCCTGTTTCCTGTCACATATGGATTCTAAAACGGATTCTAAAAATATTCTAAAAAAAATGTTGATAAAAAATAAAGTATATGGTAACATGACACATGCAGGCAAAAATTTTTCTTGGTTGGTGAAAGTATTGAAAAAGTGGAGAGAAGCAGGCTTGCTTCTGGCCGCGCTTGGGATTGTCATGCTCATTAGGGAAGTAAGCGGAATCGGCTGTCCGTTTCAATGGCTGACCGGTATCAGCTGTGCAGGCTGTGGGATGACAAGGGCTGTGCTCTGTGCAGTCCGCTTCCAGTTTGGCGAGGCATTTTATTATCACCCTTTGTTCTGGGTGATACCTTTCGGAGCAGTGCTTTTTTGTTTTCGGGAGAAGATTCCCGCAAGATACCGGAAGGGTCTGGCATGGATAACGGTCGTGTGCTTTGGGGCAGTTTACCTGGTGCGCCTATTCTTCTCTGATCACCAGGTGGTGGTTGCCGACATGGAGACAGGGCTGATTGTCCGGCTATGGAAATATTTTTTTACATGAGTCGGAGGAGGATGTGGACATGAAGGTCAAAGAAGATCGAAGCTTGGTGATGTACATATTGCTATCTATTGTCACCTGCGGAATATACAGTTATTATTTTCTGTATTCCATGGCGCAGGATGCCAATGTGGTATGTGCCAATGATGGCAAGAAGACGGCAGGGCTGGTGGCATTTATCCTGCTGTCCTTTGTAACATGCGGCATCTACGCATGGATCTGGTATTATAATCTGGGGAACAGGCTGTCTGAGAATGCTCCCAGGTATGGACTGAATTTTTCGGAGAATGGAACAACGGTGCTGATGTGGCTGATTTTTGGTGCACTTCTGTGCGGAATCGGGCCTTTCATCGCAATGAATATTCTGATCAACAACATGAACCGTCTGGCACATGCGTACAATGAAGGCCAGGGACGGTAAGGAATTGTCATAATATCTGTTTCAATAATTCCGGCAAATTGCTTCGCTATGAGCCGGAAGGAACGATTCCTAAGAGAAAGACTTGATAATCCTGTTGCCTGCAGCAAAGGGATTGGGAGTGGAATATGGAACTTGCCAGCCAGAAAAAGGAAATCTTCCAATAGAAGTAGAAGAAAAGGTAAATAACAAGCCGGAATGCACAAGAGACTGCATTCCGGCTTGATTTCATGTCGTGAAAATCCTTGTGTTTTCCATACACTTTGATATAATGAAAGAAGAAACGAAAGGGGGACAAACATGATGCCCATCATGGAATTGCTTCCAGGTAATGTCACTTACTACAAGGCCAATCTTCACTGCCACACTACGCTTTCAGATGGGAAGCTGACGCCAGCCCGGATGAAGGAGTTGTACAAGGGTAGGGGTTACCAGGTGGTCGCTTTCACGGATCACAGGCGTTATGCCAATCATGCCGAACTGAATGATCCGGACTTCCTGGCCATTGCTGCCATGGAATCTGACACAAATGAGTTTGGGGATTATCGGTTTTCTTATGATCGGATCAGGACTTACCATATCAACTGGTATGACACAGACCCGGAGAGCCACAAGGAGGAGAAGGCGGCCCTGGAACTGCCAAAGCAGCGTTACCATGATGTGGATTATCTCAATGGCTACGTGGGGAAGATGAAGGAACTGGGATTCCTGGCCTGCTTCAACCACCCTTACTGGTCTCTTCAGAACTATGAGGATTACAAAGGTCTGAGGGGGTTCTGGGCCATGGAGATGTATAACCATGGCTGTGAGGTGGAAGGGGAGTATGGATACAATCCCCAGGCCTATGATGAGATGCTGCGCAGCGGGCAGAGGCTGTTTACGGTGGCTACAGATGACAACCATAACGTTTTTCCACCGGAGGATGCCATGTGTGATTCCTTTGGGGGTGCGGTGATGATCGGTGCCGGCGAACTGTCCTACCAGGCAGTGATGGAAGCCCTGAAGAAGGGACATTTCTACAGCAGGATATCGCCGGATGGCCAGGGGGAGGCACCCAGGATAGAGCAGCTGTACATAGAGGACGGGCATCTGGTGGTGCGTTGTAGTCCCGCTTCCCGGATCTGGGTGAAGACTATGGGGCGGGGCTGCTATAAGGCCGCTGCTGCTCCTGGAGGAACCATCGGGGAGGTGCAGTTTGCCTTGCAGGGCAAGGAAGGCTATATCCGGGTGTCTGTCAGAGATGACCATGGGCGGCTGGCGGAGTCCAATGCCTACTTCCTGGATGAGATTAGCAGACCGCTCTAAGGCCCTGGGGCAGGAACCGCCCTGGAGGCCGCAACCGGGCCAGGAACCAGGGATACAGTATCTTAGGGAGAAAAAGAAAGGCGGGTAGGATAAGATGGGGAGAGACGCCATGGCGGGAAGGCCTAACATTGTACTGATTATGGCAGATGAGATGCGAGGTGACTGCATGGGGATTGCAGGGCACCCCGATGTGAAGACACCGTATCTGGATACCCTTGCAACAGAGGGCATTTATTTCCCCAATGCCACCACGGCCTGTCCAAGCTGCGTGCCTGCCAGGGCAGTGCTGCATACAGGTCTGTCCCCGGCGGGGTGCGGCAGGGTGGGATACCAGGACCGGGTGGACTGGAACTATGCCACTACCATGGCGGGTACTCTGGCCCAGGCCGGCTATTATACCCAGTGCTGTGGCAAGATGCATGTCCATCCCCTTAGAAATAACCTGGGTTTTCACAATGTAGATCTTCATGATGGTTATCTGCACGCCTACCGGGAAGCAGGAGTGCCGGAAGGGGAGAACCAGAAGACGGTAGATGACTATCTCTGGTGGCTGCGCCAGGAGCTGGGGGCAGGGGCGGATATCACGGACACTGGATTGGACTGCAACTCCTGGATGGCCCGTCCCTGGATGTATGAGGAAAGGTACCATCCTACCAACTGGGTTACAGACAGATGCGTGGACTTTTTGCGCCGCAGGGACCAGAGAAAGCCGTTTTTCCTTATGGCCTCTTATGTGCGGCCCCATGCGCCTTATGATGCGCCCCGGTATTATTTTGATCTGTACCGGGACAGGGACCTGACACCTCCGGTTTGCGGGGACTGGGACAATGAGATGGCGCTTGCCCGGCAGGGGCGGATTTACAACAACATCACAGGACCTTCTGACCCGGAACTGATCAGACAGCAGCAGATCGGGTACTACGCCTGTATCACCCATCTGGATCATCAGATCGGACGCCTGCTTTTGGCACTGAGGGAGAGAAACCTTATGGAGAACACCGTGATCCTGTTTACTTCCGATCATGGGGAAATGCTGTCGGACCACTGCTTTTGCCGCAAGTGCCTGCCCTATGCAGGCAGTATCCGGATTCCGCTTATCCTGCATGGTCCGGCTGCCATAGTTGGAGGGGGCGGGCGCAGGGAGGACTGTCTGGCGGAACTTAGGGATATCTTCCCCACTCTTATGGATATTGCCGGGGAGCCTGTACCTGCACACCTGGAGGGAATGAGTCTGCTGGACTTCGGAGAGCGGGAATATATCCATGGGGAGCATGCCTTTGGCCATCTGTCCAGCCATTGGATCGTCACCAGAACAGATAAGTACATATGGTTCTCCCAGACGGGACAGGAACAATATTTCCGGCTGGACACGGATCCTGGTGAGACCCGGGATGTAGCCGGGGATCCGGAATATGCCGGACGGGTGGAGATGCTTCGCCACATCCTGGTCCGGGAACTGGCCGGGCGGCAGGAGGGCTACAGTGATGGCAGCCGCCTGGTGACGGGGTGCCATCCGGTAGCCTGTCTGGCCCATGCAGGGGATGCTTGAAATATGCGGAATGCTGGAAAATGAGGAAGGATACGCCTGTAGACAGGCAGATAGGAGCAGCTATGAAGATATATACCTGTTTTCCGGAAGGGAAAGCAAAGGCACTGACTATGAGCTATGACGATGGCAGGATCCAGGACGAAAGGCTGGTGGCCATTTTCAATACATACGGGATCAAGGGAACCTTTAACTTGAACTATGGTCTCATGGAGGATACCAGGGATCCGGATCGCATCCCCAGAGAGCGGGTGCGGGAGCTATACCGGGGGCATGAGGTGGCGACCCATACCATGACACATCCCACCATTGAGCGTTGTCCTCTGACGGAGGTGGCAGAGGAGATCCTGGAAGACAGGAAGGGACTGGAAAGTCTTACGGGACAGCCCGTGCGGGGCCATGCCTACCCCAATGGCTCTTACAGCCAGGAGATCAAGCAATTGTTCCGGCAGATGGGGATAGCCTACGGCAGGGTGGTACCTTCCAGGGCAGACTATGCCCTGCCCAAGGATCCCCTGGAGTGGTACCCCACCTGTCACCACACAGATCCGGGTCTCATGGAGAAGGCACGGTTCTTCGCCCAGTTCCAGAAGAGGCAATATTTGAAGCTGATGTATGTCTGGGGCCATAGCTACGAGTTCGACAATGACAATGGCTGGGAAATCATAGAAGAATTCTGCAAATACATGGGTGGCCGGGAAGACATCTGGTATGCCACCAATATTGAGATCATCGACTATATGGATGCCGCTGCAAGGCTGCAGTTTACCGCAGACCACACAAAGGTCTACAATCCCAGCGCCATAAGCGTATGGCTCCAGGTCAATGACGGGGATTGCGTGGAGGCGAAGGGCGGAAGTCTCACGAATCTGGGATAAGTGTTCCAAACTTTCGCAGGTTGTGAAAAAGGGTGTTCAGTGAAAGGAAAAGAGGAAATGAAACAAATCAAGACAAGTATTCTGGCAAGAATGGTGGCACTGCTGTGCGTCATATGTATGGTGTGTGCCGGCTGTGGCAGCAAGGAAGGTGGAGACGGCCAGTCAGAGGGACAGTCAGCAGACCAGGAGCAGTCCCGGGAAGGGGCACAGGAGGACAGCGTCAGCGCTGTGACAATGAGCCTGGTGAAGGCCCAGGGAACCGTGGGTGTGCAGGATGATGCCCAGAAGGAAGTGGCCCTGCAGGAACCCCTGTCTCTGTACGATGGTTATGGCATACAGACCCAGACGGACAGCTATGCCTGGATCAACCTGGATGATACGAAACTGGCCAAGATGGACCAGGAGAGCGGCGCTTCTGTCTACAAAGAGGGAAAGCACCTGGAGATGGTGGCTGACAGCGGCAGCCTGTTTTTCCATGTGACCCAGGCCTTGGAGGAAGATGAGACATTTGATATCCGTGTGGGAGCGCTCTCAGTGGGCATCCGTGGTACCTGCGGATGGGTCTGCCAGCGGGAAATGAACGGCAGCCATTACATAGAAGTCTATATCCTGGAGGGAACCGTGGTCTGCAGGCAGGGAGAAAGCGGACCGGAGACACAGGTTTCTGCCGGACAGAGATTTTATGTGGTACAGGGGGAGGCAGGATCAGAGTCCTCGGAGATGGAGAGCTTTTCCAGGGAAGATATCCCGGAGTACGTCTGGGTGGAACTGGATGAGACCATGCAACAGCAGGTGATGGCCACACTGTCTGAGGGCGATGGGGCCGGGACAGATACAGAGGCAAGCCAGGAGGAAGAGGTGGATCCGGAGACCCTGGATCCGGAAGCGAAGGCAGAGTACTATCTGGATTTCCTGGAGGATGGCAGGGAGAGGGTGTTCGAGGATAATATCACCTTCTTTGGCCAGGAGATTGACACGATTACCCTGCAGAATATGCGGGATACCCTGGTAGAGCAGGGCCTGGCAGAGAGCCGTATGTTCCTGGAGGAGATCGAAGGCCTGGGCACACAACTCATGTATTCGGGCGGTGTAACGGCATTCCTGGATCTGCCAGTGGATGGTGTACAGAAGCCAGGTGCTGCTGCATTTACTACCTTTGGCTGGACCAAGGGATATCCCAAGGGAACTTCCACTGGCATCCTGGATATCCAGGCAGGGGACTCCATAGAGACCGTATTGCAGAAGATGGGCTTTACCTATGCGGCAGAGATTGGCGCGGTGCTTCGGGAGAACACGGATATCCGGGTGAGGTGGGACAGCTATGACAGCCACAGGGATGACTGGTCCATCGCTGACCTGCAGGAGGGTGAGAAGGTATCGGACAGCATCACCATAGGGTTCGGGGTATGGAACCAGTATGCCGAGTCGGAAGCCCATATGGAACTGCTACTGTCCACCATGTATAAGAAGGGGGAGAGCAGTGCAGGCAATTTAGGGAACATGAACCTGTTTTTTGATGAGAATTACGAACTGTACTCCATGTCCCTGTCCCAGGTCCAGGATTAGGAACCATTAAATACATTTTTATACAATTCCTTGGCCATATGGGAAACCAAGAGAAAGGAAACTGCATTAGGCGGTTTCCTTTCCCTTTCGTCTTTTCCCTTTTCATGAAAAAGAGGTTGCTTTTCTGGATATAACCTGGTATACTAAGACACGTTAAGCATCCTGGCTGCCTGGGGATTGGAATTTCCAGAAGGGAATCATCAGAATCCGTCCTTTGTCCGTAGGTGGACGCATGTGCAGATAGGAAAACACAGGCGCATGAGCAGGCGCAAATATAGGAAGACCAGGAGGAAGGGAATGTTTCGGTAATCTATGAAGAGCAACTACACAGAGGCTTTCGGAAGGCGTGGATCACGCCGGAGGCTTTTTGTGTGCGATCATGGAGAAGAGACATTGTTACCCTTGGCAGGATGGGAGCAGACAGGTGAGGCCGGTGCAGGCCGGGAAGCCATTTGCCGCAAAACATGGTATGTGGGTGTCACCGGGATCTGGGAAGGAAAGAGCGGGTATATATGTGGGAATCTGTTTTCGGCACAGGAAGCTGGAAGCAGTTTTTTTATGCGCATTTTTCCCATGGCATCCGTGGCAAACCCAAGACTGCCACGCACCAAAATGGGCTGTCTTTACCCGATTCATGACAGCAAAATGCCTGCATTTTACTGTATGTGTGCATCTGATATCCCGCGTGGCATGTGGTGTATATGGGGGTATGGCGCAGCAAGGAGGTTCTATGTTACAGGTAAAGGATCTGAGCATCTATCACAGGAAGGATCTGCGCCCCCTGGTGGAGGGGCTGTCCTTTGTGCTCCATGAGGGGGACAAGATGGCCCTCATCGGGGAGGAAGGGAATGGGAAATCCACCTTGTTAAAACTACTATACGATGCCAGCCTGGTGGAGGACTATGTGGAATACACCGGGGAGATTGGAAAAAACCATTGTGTGTGCGGTTATCTGGCCCAGGAACCGGCCCAGGGGGACCGGCTGAAGACAATATACGAATACCTGTCGGAAGAAGAAGCTTTTCTGGAAGCTGACTATGAAGAACTGGCAGTCTGGGCCGGGGAACTGGGGATTCCGATGGAACTGCTCTATGGGGATGCCCGGATGGGGATGCTGTCCGGCGGGGAGAGGGTGAAGGTGCAGTTGATGCGGCTCCTGTCCAGACGTCCAGATGTGTTCCTGCTGGACGAGCCGTCCAATGACATCGACATTGCCACACTGGAATGGCTGGAAAATTTCATCCGGAACTGTCCTTTTGGGGTACTATACATCTCCCACGATGAGACCCTGTTGGAACGCACGGCCAACAAGATCCTCCATATGGAGCAGCTACAGCGCAAGAGCAGACCAAAATGCACTGTGGTCCAGGCAGGCTACCGGGAATATGTGGATATGCGCAGTGCATCCCTGGAGCGCCAGGAGCGGCTGGCAACGGAAGAGAAGGCAGCATACAGGAAGCAACAGGAGAAATTTCGGAAAATCCATGACAAGGTGGAGCGGGACCAGGCCAACATTTCCCGGCAGAATCCTTCCGGGGGAAGACTGTTGAAGAAAAAGATGCACACAGTGAAGGCCATGGAACGCCGTTTTGAGAAACAGGCAGGGCAGATGACACGAATGCCGGAGACAGAGGAGGCGATATTCTTCCGGTTTGCGGAAGGGGAAGGGATCCCCGCCGGGAAATGGGTGTTGGATCTTTATCTGAAGAGTCTGTATGTAGGGAAAAGGGAAGAGGAAGGCGCAGTCAGAAAGGGTAATCAAGGGAAAGCTGACTTGAAAGCAGGAATTGCCGGGACAGGGAGTGAAGACAACCCGGAAGGCCTAAGACAACTTGCAGGTGAGATCAGGCTCCAGGTGAGAGGCCCGGAAAAAATCTGTATCATCGGGAAAAACGGTGCAGGCAAAACCACCCTCCTGCGTCTGATTGCAGAAGAACTGCTGGAACGGCAGGATATCCAGGTGGCTTACATGCCCCAGAATTATGAGGAATTGCTGGACTGGAACTTAAGTCCGGTGGATTTTTTGGTGGACTATCTGAAGTGGGAAGGAAGCAGGGGGGAGACCACCAGGATCCGCACCTACCTGGGCAGCATGAAATACACAGCGGATGAGATGGATCATCCCATCCGGGAACTGTCCGGGGGTCAGAAGGCCAAGCTGCTGCTCCTGGGCATGAGTATGGATCACAGGAATGTACTGGTACTGGATGAGCCTACCAGGAATTTCTCTCCCCTGTCCGGGCCGGTGGTCCGCAGGCTGTTTACAGATTTCCCGGGAGCCATTATCAGTGTATCCCATGACAGGAAATATATCGCTGAGGTCTGTGACAGTGTGTATGAACTGGATGGGGAAGGGCTCCACAGGATTACAGACCCATGATCGCATCCACTGGCAGGGAAACGGTAATACCGTGGGCGGGAGATGCCGCCCCGTGTTCCCTGCTGATGGCGCCCATGATCTGTGCCTTTTTGTCCTGGGGAGCTACAATGACCAGGATCTCCTGTTCTTCCTGGAGAGAGATGCCAAAGCGCTGGGCGGCCTCTGTGGGGCTGCATTTTAAGCCTTTCAGGATAGTGCCGCCAGTGGCCCCTGCGGCCCTGGCCGTGCCCATTACGTCATCACTGTACCCCTGGTTGATGCTGACCAATATCATGGCATGTGTAATTGTCTCGCTCATTTTCTTCCCTTCCCTTTCTGTATCCTCCCCGCCATCCTCTTCCCTGCCTGCTTCCAACAGCTTATACAGCCATCCCTGCATGCCGCCTACAGGGACACTGATGGCAATGCCGGTTCCCTTCTTGTGAAGCTGTAATGCCTGGTTCATTTCGGCCAGCAGCATGCGGGTGCGGGGTCTTGGTACAAAACAGACGGTAATACTTTTGTGGGTGTCCCCCAGGCCGCAGAGATTCAGAAATTCGGAACTTGCCGTCCCTATTCCATGCATCTGGTAGTGGATTGGAATGTGGGAGTCGGCCAAAAATTCCACCAGCCTTTCCCGTATCTTGTAGTCTACAATGATGATGATGCAGCGGAATGCTGTCATTTTGGTCACATTCCCCATGTGTATTCCTCCCTGTGTATTCTGGCATGTGTAACAGTCAGAACTTCGAATTGCAATCTCTCAAAAAGAATCTTGTTAGATTTCCTCAAATTCCAGAATCTCATTGTCATCAATATCAGGCAGTACAGAAGGTGCCAGAACTGCTCTTTTCAATGTCAGATGATAGCGGATTCCCATAATCTGGATGGCAATCAAGGGTGCCATGGCTACCATGGCTACCACGCCGAAGGCATCTGTTACCACATTGCCACCCACTGCGGTACAGGCACCCATGGCCAGTGGCAGCAGGAAGGTGGAAGTCATGGGACCGCTGGCCACACCGCCAGAGTCGAAGGCGATACCCACGAACACCTTGGGCACGAATTTTGTCATTCCCATGGCGATGAGGTAGCCTGGAATCAGAAGCCAGTAGATGCTGATTCCGGTGAGCACCCTGACCAGTGCCAGGGCCACAGAGGCGGATACACCCACGGACAGGCTCATGTTCATGGAATTCCGGGAGATAGAGCCATTGGTGACATCCTCTACCTGCTTGTTCAACACCTGGACCGCTGGCTCGGCCTTCACGATATAGTAGCCGATCAAAGCGCCAATGGGAACCAGCAGCCATTTCATAGCCTGACTGGCCAGGCTGCTGCCCAGAAGGCTTCCCACCGGGGCGAAGCCTACATTGACGCCAGTGAGGAAGAGCACCAGGCCGATGATGGTGTAAAGGAATCCCACGATCATCTTGATGGCCTGGCTTCTGTGGTATCGCCTGGAGACCAGCTGGAACAGGAAGAAAACGCAGAGCACAGGCAGGATGGAGGATAGCACCTCCATACAGTAGTCCGGGATCATATGTACGAATTCCCGTGTCACATCCTGCATGGTAATCACATCAGGGATGGGCGTGGGCCGGTAGGCCGCGTCTGTGGGATGGAAGAAGATACCGAGGAGCAGCACCATCACAATAGGTCCAACGCTACAGAAGGAGATTAGGCCGAAACTATCGCTGGAGCCGTTTTTATCACTCCGGGTAGCGGAGAGACCTATACCAATGGCCATGATAAAGGGCACTGTCATAGGTCCGGTGGTAACTCCGCCGGAGTCGAAGGCCACCGCAATAAAGTCTGCCGGAGCTGCGAAGGACAGCAGAAAGAGCAGGCCATAAAGGATGCACAACAGCAGGGGCAGGCTTAGGCCGAACAGAATCCTGAGTACAGCCACCACCAGGAAGATTCCCACACCCACAGCCACGGTCCAGATGAGGACTTCATTGGGAATGGAAGGTACCTGGTTAGCCAGGACCTGTAGATCCGGTTCCGCGATGGTGATGATGATGCCCATCACGAAACAGACTGTAATCAGGACATACAGCTTTTTCGTTTTCATGATCTGAGAGCCTACACCTTCGCCCAGAGGGGTCATGGACATCTCTGCTCCCAGCTGGAAGAAGGCCATTCCCACTACCAGCATAAGGGCACCCACCAGGAACAGGGCGATGGTACCCGTCTCCATGGGAACAACGAAAATGCTTAGGAGCAGTACGATGACGGTGATGGGCAGGACAGCATTTACAGATTCATCAATTTTTTCTCTTAATTTTTTGTTCAAGGGGCACCAGTCTCTTTCTTTTTCCTACTTTTCACCATGCCAACAGGAGCGTAAACAAAGGAGGGGATTTGTGCTATTACTTCTTATTTTAAAAGGTGCAGGGAAGGATGTCAATCGAAAGCGGCTGTTTCCTATATACTTTTGTAATAGTTCAGCCAGTCCATATTTTAGAATTCCGAATTGACATTGTAGAAGGGAGAAGGTATTCTGGATATATGGGAAAACAGAGAAAAACCAGATAAGGAGAATGTACAGGATGGAGAAGACAATTTTATTTCCACAGATTGCCGGTTTTGTCCATGGGGGTGACTATAACCCGGACCAGTGGCTGGACCGCCCGGATATTCTGGAGGAGGATGTGAGCCTGATGAAGAAGGCCGGGGTGAACTGTGTGACCCTGGGGGTATTTTCCTGGGCGGCCTTAGAGCCTGTGGAGGGGGAATTCCACTTTGAGTGGCTGGAGGAAATCGTGGAGAATCTGTACCAGAACGGGATCTACACAGTGCTGTCCACACCCTCCGGGGCGCGTCCGGCCTGGCTGGATGCGGCGTATCCGGAGGCTATGCGCATGAGTGCACGGGGGGTGCGGGATCATCATGGCGGCAGGCACAATCATTGCATGTCCTCTCCCAAGTACCGGGAGATGGTGGAGATCATTGACAGGAAGCTGGCACAGAGGCTGGGTTCCCATCCGGGGGTGATCCTGTACCATATTTCCAATGAGTTCGGCGGGGAGTGCTACTGTCCCCATTGTGCAAAGCGTTTCCGGGAATACCTGGCAGAGCGCTATGATCACGATATTGAGAAACTGAACCATGCCTGGTGGACTTCTTTCTGGAGCCATCATTACAATAGTTTTGACCAGGTGGAACCTCCCTTTGAGAATGGGGAGCGCAGTGTCATGGGACTGAACCTGGACTGGAAACGTTTCACTACCTGGAGCACCAATGATTTCATGGAGCATGAGATCCGGGTGCTGCACAGTGTCACACCAGATGTACCGGTGACGGCGAATTTCATGCGGCTGTTCGGCGGCCTGGACTATCGGAAGATGGCTCCTTCCATTGACATGATTTCCTGGGATAACTATCCTACCTATCACAATGACTGGGGGACCCTGGAAGATACCATGGTGGAGACAGCTTTCCAGCATGCCGTGATGCGTTCCCTGAAACGTGGCAAGCCCTTCATGATGATGGAGAGTGCCCCTGGGCTGGTGAACTGGCACAGGGTCAACAAGCTGAAGCGGCCGGGGATCCACAGGCTGTCCTGTCTCCAGGCCATCGCCTGCGGCTCCGACACGGTGCAGTATTTCCAGTGGCGTAAGGGCCGGGGATCCTATGAGCAGTTCCACGGGGCCGTGGTGGATCACCTGGGTACGGATGACACCAGGATATTCCGGGAAGTGGCTGAGGTGGGAGACCTGCTGCAGAAAATTGCCCCGGCTGCAGGAACCCTGGTACAGACCAGGGCGGCCCTGCTGTTCGACTGGGAGAACCGCTGGGCCATCTGGGATGTAAAGGCCCTGGGGGAACAGACCAAGAGATATGAGGATACCTGCCGGAATATCTGGGAGACCTTCTTCGGCCTGGGTGTGGACATGGATGTGGTGGGATCCGATGAGAATCTGGACCAGTATGACCTGGTGGTGGCACCCATGCTGTATCTGCTCCAGCCTGGTGTGGCAGGGAACCTGAAGAAATTTGTGGAGCGGGGCGGCCAGCTTGTGGCTACGTATTTTACCGGGTATGTGGATGAGAATCTGCTCTGCTACCTGGGAGGCTTCCCTGGAGACGGGCTGACAGACCTCTTTGGAGTGATCAGCGAGGAGATCGACTCTCTCTATCCCACGGACAGGAATGCAGTGGTATTCCCGGACGGGAAACAGTGGGAGGTGAAGGACTTTGCAGAGATCCTGCGGGTGAAGGATGCCAAGGTGCTGGGGGTATACGGCTCTGACTTCTATGAGGGAACTCCTGCCGTGACCTGCAAGGAATATGGCAAGGGCAAGGCCTACTATGTGGCGGCCCGGTGTGAGGGAAAGCATATGGTACCCCTGTTTGAACAGATGATGGCAGATGCACAGATCCCGGTGAGGAGACTTCCCCAGGGCGTGGAATGCCATGTGAGGAGTGGGGAAGAAGGTACCTATGCCTTCTATCTGAATGCCAGGGAGGAGGAGACCAAGGTCCCCGGTGTCCAGGGCCTGGATCTGGTGACTGGATCCAGGGTAGAGGGGGAACTGACGCTGCCGGGGTATGGCGTGGCAGTTGTAAGTGTGTAAAGAAATTCTAAGCGGTCAAAGTACGCCTGCAAAGAATTTCTAGGTCTGCTATGCAGACCTTTTACACACTGAAGAATGCCAAGCGAACTTGTTCGCTTTGAGCAGGCATTCTTCTCACGGATTGTTTGTGCCAGCTTTGCTGGCATGACGGGAAGCATGAAGGGAATGAAGATTTTCTAAGGCCAGAAAAGAGGGGGTTACACACCCTCTTCGTACCTGGCTCAAGAAAATCTAAGCCATTCCTTTAAGAATCGCTAAAGCGATTCTTCCAAGTGCGATTTTTCGCTTTGATTCCCGCGGGCAATGAACCAAGCGGCTGCGAAGCAGACATTTGGCGAATGCCGCGAAGGTCTACAACCCTGCAGCTTGCTGTGGGGTTGTAGACTTATAGGGTTTGCTATTTTGAAGTATGGTTAAAATAGCAGCATACGGAGGTTTAAAAATGACAGAAATCATCACTAAATCCAACATAGAATCGGAAATGCTCATATTTTATGGTAAGAAGGATCTGAATCATTTAATTGAAATGGTAGACGCGGCTAACAAAGAGTACCTTAACGGTGCGACCCTGTATGGCATTCATCGTAAATATCCTTTCTGGGCGAGGGCCTTTCGCGCCCCCGATGTGGATTTATTCGGATTATATGAATGTGGCAGAGATAAACTGTATGTGCGGGATTTTGGAATAACGGAAATAAAAAAGACGTTACAGTCAAAATATGTTGTCCATTTTAATATGTCAAGAGCACCTGAAGGCTGTGGACTTCTTAAGCAGGCCACTGATACAATGTTAAGGTTTTATCCCGTCAAAAAGGATTCTTTATCTGAACGCTTCCTAAAAAGAGATGTAATAAAGACAAATGAAGAGGTGAAAAAAGAAAAAGACGAATTCGTCAAATCCGTAAAAAGTGGAGGGATAAACAAATTTTGTAAAATTTTTTTGATAGGTATACTTGCGGTAATTTTAGTGCTTAAAATAATATCCGCAGTCATAAATTTCCTGGTAGGATTTCTGATATAATTTTCAAATGACAGGTTCCTGGCGGCGGTCATATGATCCACCGCCAGGGGCGGTATGTGGGGAATTTCACGATTCCGGCAGGATCTCTTCCAGCTTCAGCACTTCGAATCCTTCCTTCTTCCCTTTTAATTTCACAGAATCTCCCAGGGAGATGGTGCGGATCCGGCCTTCCAGCACATCGGCCACAGCCCGGGAGATGTAGATGGTCTCACCGGGAGCATTGGCTTCCAGGCGGGCGGCAGTGTTCACGGTGTCACCGATGGCGGTGTAATCCATACGGCTGGTGGAGCCGATATTGCCAACCACGGCTTCTCCAAGATGGATACCGATGCCAAAGGAAACGGTGCGTCCGTACTGTGCTTTCAACTCTGCAGAGATCTGTCTGGCTCCTGCCACCATGTCCATGGCAGTCTGGGCGGCCTGCAGGGCTTTCCTGGTATTGTCCTCATGGCGCAGGGGTGCCCCCCAGAAAGCCATGGCCTGGTCGCCCACGAATTTATCCAGGGTGCCGCCGTTTTGCAGAATGCAGTCAGCGAACAGAGTGAGATACCGGTTCAGGATCTTCACCACTTCCCTTGGGTCTTCCAGTTCCTCGGACATGGAGGTAAAGCCCCGCACATCCACAAACAGTACAGCGATGGTGGTCTGGGTGCCCCCCAGTTCCAGGGCCTCTGTTCCCTCCTTTAGCAGTTCATTTACAATCTCCGGGGCCACATAGCGCTTGAAGGTGCCTGTGACATGCTGCCGTTCCAGGGCGGCCTGGATGTAGCTTGCGGCCAGACAGCCTGCATAGAGGATAGTAAGGCCCACAGGTACCCACAGCACATGGAGTACCCAGCCCCCACCGTAGAACCATCGTCCCAGGAGCAGCCAGCCGCCGCAGAGGGCCAGCCACACCAGAGTGGAGAGCCACACAGGTCGTTTCCAGAAACAGGCCATCCCCAACAGCAAAAGCAAGAACAGGAGCAGCAGCTGGATACCATCTCCCACTTCTGTCTTGTAGCGCCCCCACAGCAGGGCCTGGATGGCATTGGCCTGGTACTCTACACCGTACATGGGGCTGGCATGGTCTATAGCGGTCACATAGCTGTCCTGGAGTCCCGGGGCGTAAGGGCCTATGAGCACGATTTTCCCGGAAAAGTAGGAAGGGGCAATCTCCCCGGACAACACCCTGGCGATAGAGATTTCTTCCAGATCCCCTGGTGTTCCGCAGAAGGGCAGATACCAGAAGCCCATGGGACTGACAGGAGGCAGCCTGTCCAAAGTCCCGCCCCGGGATTCCAGATACTTTTCAGCACAGGCCAGGGCCAGGGAGGGGATCCGGGTGCCTTCTGGCAGGGTGATGTGGAGCATATGGTGGCGAAGGATGCCGTCTGCATCCAGCATGGCATTGATATGTCCCTGGCCGGTGACAGACCGCAGGGAGGCATAGACCTGTTCCAGGGCCAGGATGGAGGTGGCTCCCAGGGTGTATTCCCCGTCTGCATCGGCCAGCAGGGGACGGCCATAGGAGGCCAGGCAGGGGGTGATCACATTGCCATAGGCGGCTGCGGCCCTGACAAGGTGGGCATCTGCTTCCGGCACGGACTCTCCGGCAAATAGAACATCAATACCGATGACAGCAGGTCTGCAGTCTTCAGACTGGTTCAGGGTTTCCAGGGTCTGGGCGATGATATCCCGGCTCCATTGATTGTATGGGCCGAAGACCTCCAGGGCCTGCTGGTCGATACCCAGGATTACGATCTTGCCATCGGAAGCTTCCCGCTGCTGGTAGAGCAGGTCGCTGGCGGCATGGTCTGGCCTCTCCAGCAGGCCGGTTGCGGCAGCCAGGGTCAGCAGGGCGGATACAGCCAGGGCAACGAGGATGGATCTGACTTTTTTGTTATGGAAACGTCTCATGCGTAGGCCCCTTCCCAGCAGTTGCTTTCTATGAAATATCTGGTCAGTTCCGGATCCAGTTTCCCTTCCCGGGTTGCCATGGATTCCAGGATAGACAAAGCCTTCCCCACAGGCATGCCCGGTTTATAGGGCCGGTCATCGGCCACCAGGGCATCAAAGATATCCAGGATGGTGATGATCCGCACCTGCAAGGGGATCTGCTCCCCGGTCAGATGGCAGGGATAGCCGCTGCCATTCAGAAGTTCGTGATGGCTGGCAGCCCACTGGCGTACATGGGACAGGTCATCGGAGAACTGGATCTGGGACAGAAGCTTGTCCGTAACCTGCACATGCTCTTCCATGATCTGCCGCTCCTCTTCAGAGAGGGTGCCTTTGCGGATGGACAGCTGGGAGGCTTCCGCTGGCGTGAGCCAGGGGTGGATATTCCCATCCTTGTCCGTCCAGGCTGCGGCGGCAAGTTCTGCCAGGGCATCCAGCTTCTCATCAGGCAGGAATCCGGCAGAGTCAATGGATTCCACCAGGGCTTCTGCCCTGTGGGCTCCCTCCACCAGGGCAGCGTATGCCTCCTGGGTAATGGATCCGGAGAGCAGTCGGATCTGGCTGTGGAGCCGGATGGTCTCCATGCGGTGGAGAAAATCGTTATGCTGGGCAGGGGTAAGCCGGGCCATCTTGTTCATGACCTCCAGGGGTGTCACCAGCTTGCCAATGTCGTGGAGCCATACACTCATGAGCAGTTCTTCTTTTTCCTCCGGGGGAAAAGCAGCTATACCCCTGTCATGCAGATAATCCAGGAAACGGGAACCGATGGCGGCCATGTGTCTGGTATGGCTGCCATTGTAGGGGGTACGTTCGTCTATGGCGGTGGACATCACTTGTACGAAAGATTGGAAAAGGGCTTTGATCTGACGCAGGTACCATACATTCTGGATGGTGATGGCAGCCTGGGAGGCGATGGATTCCAGCACCAGGGCCATGTCCTTGGGAAAAGCCTGGATGGTCTTCCCGTCTTCCTTAAGGGCATTGATCAGCTGGAGCACACCGACCCGGTTCCCGTTGCGGTTGTGCATGGGAACCACCAGCATGGACTGGGTGTGGTATTTGGTGATTTTGTCATAATGGATGGGGCCGGAGAAATCATAGTCCGGACAGTTGTAGACATCCTCAATGCGGATGGTCCTGTTCTCCAGCAGGGAAAGGGCACATACATTCTCCCGGGAAAGGGGCACCGGGGGCAGGGTGGGATCTTTTCCATTACCTCCCTCGTAAGTATGCATGGTGTGGTTGCGCAGGATCTTAAAGCGCAGGTGATCCTTGTCCAGAAGATATAGGGTGCCTGCATCGCAATGGGCCAGATCCATGACGCATTCCAGGATCTGCTCCAGCAGGCGGTTGTGGTCCCGTTCCGAGGAGAGCAATACTCCGATTTCCAGTACTTTCTGCATGTCTTCCTGTCTCATGATGTTACCTCCTACATCTGCTTCCATGAGGGGATTCCAGTGTTGCTGTTCACTTCATTCGCAGCAACAGTACAGTCCCCTTTGTGGGCATTTAATAGTTTGATGCCCCGTCAGCCTGCTGCGGTGTATTTGACTGACCTAAAATGTGATTTCCATCCGTTCTCTTGCAAAGTGGCAGGCAGTGCGTTTTTGCCCCGTGGCCTGGTCTGGTGCCGGGGAATGCTGCCTGCCAGAAGGCTGGTCCTGCCTGCAGGCTGTCTGTACAGCCGTTTTTGCCAACTGTTCCTGCTCTTTCAGAAAAGTATCTGTGTGTTCCCTGGAATAGTGGGTCATGAGCATGGTTTCCACCCCTGTCTCCTGCCCCAGGGCCAGTCCTTGTTCCCAGGTGGAATGTCCCCAGCCTGTTTTCAAGTCCTTAGAGGTGAAATTGGCATCCCACACACACAGATCTACCTTACGGACAAAGTCTGCCAGCGCTGTCTGGATCTGCCCTTCCAGCTCACAGTCCAGGGCGTAGACCAGGCTGTGGTGGCCGTCCTCCAGGCGGTAGTACAGACTGCCTCCCGGATGGTTCCCGCCCATGGTGCATACCTTGATATCTGTCCGGGCCAGGGGAAAGCAGGCACCAGGGGATATCTGGTGGAAATGGATATCTGCCGGGAATTCCCCAAATCCCAGGGGCCACAGGGGCTGTGCCACAAGGGATACAAGCCGCTCCTGGAAGCCGGTTTCCCCGCAGGCCGGGCCGTAGAGGTGGATCTGGGCATCCGGATTATAGAAGGGCTGGAACAGGAACAGGCCCATTATATGGTCCAAGTGGAAATGACTGAGGAAGACATGGATCCGGTATTTTTTAGGAAATGCCGCATCCAGAGCCGCCGGGCCGGTTCCGTGGCAGACTGCCAATGGAATACCGGCAGGATATTGGCCAGCAGCCAGGGCATCCCCCAGGGCGGCCAGGCCGCTTCCTGCATCGAAAATGACAAGTTCTCCGCCGCATAACAGGGAGAAGCAGGAAGTATTGCCGCCGTATTCCAGATATTCCGTCTCCGGGGTGGGGAAGGAACCCCGCACGCCCCAGACAGTGAGGTGCCAGTTTTCATTCATGGTGTGCTGTATTGTCATCCTTTCCTAAGTATGGCAGGCAACAGGGGATTGACTGCCTGTGCCAAGAATGCAGAGGGTTCTGCTACTATCCATTATACATGACAAAAGTTTGAGGGACAATGTTTTTTCGCAAAAACCAATATCTGCTTATTGGCAGGGCAGTGTTTGTTCAGACAGGGCACGGAACGGTTACCAGTGTTTCCAATGACTGGGCGAAAACTTTGATATATTGTTGACATTATATATACTATGTAGTACGATATACCTATCGGAGGAATCGTATATGCATATAGAAGACTGGAAATCGCAGATCAAGCGGGGAACCCTGGAATTGTGTATCTTGAAAATGATAGCCAGGAAGCCATGCTATGGATATGAGATCATCAGCAGGCTGGAGCATTGGCCCATCCTGGCAGCAAAGGAGAGCACGGTATATCCATTGCTGCGCCGCCTCCTGAAGGAGGGATGCCTGTCCTCCTCCTGGCAGGAGACAACGGAAGGGCTGCCCCCCAGGAAATATTACAGTATCACAGGGCAGGGGAAGGAATATCTGGAAGCCATGGAGGGGGAGTGGGAACATCTGCTGGAGGCCATGGCGGGAATCGGGCAGGACGGGGATATGGCGTGAGAGGGTCAGTGGGAAGGACTACAGATATTTTGCCCTGCATGTGGAAGACAGATCCGGGAAACAGGGGCCGGAATAGAGAAAGGAGATAACAATGGATCAGAAATTAGAGGAATACCTGGAGAAGGTGGAGAAATATTTGAAGCCACTTCCCGTGTCAGAACGAGTGGATATCGTGCAGGAGATCAAAAGTGGGATGACAGAACAGAGCAACAGCGGAAGATCCCCAGAAGAGATCCTGGGGAGGCTGGGGGATGCCCGGGAACTTGCCAGGGCATACCTTAGCCAGGTGATCACGGGGGAAGGTGACAGGAAAGGGCCTGCCCGGCTCGGGCTATGGTCAGGGTGGCGCAGGATATGTGCCCTGGCAGCCTTTTATAGCCTGGCGGGCCTGGGGGGGATGTTTCTATTGCCCTTTACCAGTGTCCTGGGACTTAGCTTGATGTTCTGCGGCCTGGTGGCTCCGGTGGCCGGCGCGGTCAAGTTCGCAGGGGAACTGGCAGGGTTCAAGATACCATGGGTGATGCTGGAGATAGAACTGGCCGGATTCCACTACCAGGCAGAAGGCATCTGGATGTTGCTCTACTCTGTCTTGATGGGAGTGGTACTATTCCTTGCAGGGAAACTGCTGTGGGCGCTGACCCTTAAGCTGGTTCGGATCTTTGGCAGGGCGAAGCAGAAGATGGGATAAGTCCTGCTTTTACCAGGCGTTTCCGAACCTGGATGCCGATGGTCATAGCCAGGAGAAGTTTGATGAGGTCTGCAGGTATGTACGGGATCACTCCGGCCATTAAGGCCTGTGGGAAGGTCAGGGATGCCTGGTGGGCCAGCCACAGGGTACCGAAGAGATAACATATGGCAGTGCCCAAGAGCATACCCAGAAAGCTGATCCAGATTTTACTTCCCCATCTGTCCACAAAGAAGCCGCAGACCAGGGCCATGAACACATAGCCGATGATATAGCCCCCGGTAGGACCGAATAATTTTCCGGGACCTCCTGTAAAATCAGTGAATACGGGGACACCGGCCAGCCCCAGCAGGATATACACCACCACGCTCAAGGTGCCAAGCTTCATGCCCAGCACGGTGAGGATGAAATAGATGGCCAGCATGCCCAGGGAGATGGGGACAGGACTGATGGGAATATGAAAGGCAATGGGGCCCAGGATACAGAATACGGCAGTCATGAGACCTACCAGGGCCAGCTGTTTTACGGTAAATTTTTTGATTTTGTGGTTCATGATAGTTTCCTCCTTGTTTTTCGGTTTTCAGGTTTGTTTTTGACCACTCCTCCCGAACCGTTTTCGCGTAAATCCGGGAGGGGCAGCCAGGGTTACTGCTCACTGGCAGTAACCAGTCAGGAGAGCAAAATAACAACGCGGATTAAATCCAGTTGACAATTAGTAAGTATAATGGGTGGAAAACTAAATGTCAACCATAATATTTTTAGGTAAGCAATCAAAACCGGCTTTCAAAGAACACTAAGATTTTACTGGTTATTTTTCACTGTGAAAAGCGGGTATGGATCCGTTGTTTTTATTGCCAGGAAAAGGAAATTACGTTATGATAAAGATATCCGGTTCTACGGCAGACAGGGGGACAGGAGGAATCTTCCTCCCTGCCCCTTGGGGAAAAGCTTGCAGACGATTCTGTTATGCGTTTTTCCATCCGGAGGGATGGGCCGAGCAGGAGTGTTATTCGGTGATCCAGATGGTAGATTAGGAGGGCCAGGTACAAGCCGGGTTTTCCATTCCTGCGGCGGTTACCGAGGCATATGGAGAGGAAGGCACATTTCTGGTACCAAAGGAGGATGTGATGGAAGACGAAGCCTGTAATCCTGCAGAACCGGGTGCAATTATACCTGGATGAGAGAAAGTAACCCAGGAAAGGAGCGTATCTATCTGATGAAACAATATATTATGGCCCTGGACCAGGGCACCACCAGTTCCCGTTGCATCCTGTTTGACAAGGCGGGCAATATCTGTTCCATGTCCCAGAAGGAATTTAGACAGATCTACCCGAAACCCGGCTGGGTGGAGCACAATCCCATGGAGATCTGGTCCTCCCAGCTGGCGGTGGCCACAGAGTGTATGGCCATGGTGGGGGCAGCTCCGGAACAGATCGAGGCCATCGGTATTACCAACCAGCGGGAGACCACCATTCTCTGGGACAAGGCCACAGGGGAACCGGTGTACAATGCCATTGTATGGCAGTGCCGCCGGACAGCGGAACAGATCGAGGCTTTGAAGGAGGACGGCTTTGACCAGGTGATCCGGGAGAAGACCGGACTGGTGCCGGATGCTTACTTCAGTGCCTCCAAGATTGCCTGGATCCTGGAGCGGGTGCCCGGTGCCAGGGAGAGGGCCGAAAGGGGAGAATTGTTGTTCGGTACAGTTGACACCTGGCTGATCTGGAACCTGACCAAGGGGGCTGTCCATGTGACGGACTATACCAATGCCTCCCGTACTATGCTGTATGATATCCACAGATTGTGCTGGGATGAAGAAATCCTGGACTGGTTTCACATTCCGGCCGGCATCCTGCCCCAGGTGAGGCCCTCCAGCCAGGTGTACGGCCATACGGATGCCTCCGTGCTGGGCGGGGAGATTCCCATTGCAGGGGCGGCAGGGGACCAGCAGGCAGCGCTGTTCGGCCAGTGCTGCTTTGACCAGGGTGAGGTGAAAAATACGTATGGGACGGGCTGTTTCCTGCTGATGCATACGGGGAGCCAGGCCATCCGGTCCCGCTCGGGGCTGCTGACTACCATAGCGGCAGGCATCTCAGAGAAAGTAGAGTATGCTCTGGAAGGCAGTGTGTTCGTGGCAGGGGCAGGCGTCCAGTGGTTGCGGGACAGTATGCGTATGTTGAAAAATGCCTCCCAGTCCGAAGAGTACTGCAGGGCAGTGGCGGATACTGCCGGGGTGTATATTGTCCCCGCCTTTGCGGGAATGGGCGCCCCTTACTGGAACCAGTATGCCAGGGGAACCGTGGTAGGACTGACCAGGGGATGCAGTAAGGAGCATTTCATCCGTGCCACCCTGGAATCCATTGCCTATCAGACGGCAGATGTGCTGGGGGCCATGGAGCAGGACAGCGGGATCCGCCTGAAGAGCCTGAAGGTGGATGGCGGGGCCAGTGCCAATGACTTCCTCATGCAGTTCCAGGCAGACATTGTGGATACCCAGGTGCTGCGGCCCAGGTGCATTGAGACAACAGCCCTGGGGGCCGCTTACCTGGCGGGACTGGCCACCGGCTACTGGCGGGATAAGGAAGAGATCCGGTCCAACTGGCAGATAGGCGCAGTGTTTGATCCGGCCATGCAGGCAGACCTGCGTAAGGAGCTTCTGAAGGGCTGGAAGAGGGCGGTAAAATGCGCCCTGGTGTGGGCACAGGAGCAGTGAGAACCGGCATAGGATCAAAAATTTCGGCCAGGGAAGGTTCCCTGGCCGTTTTCTCAGACAATCCGTATCTTCTCCGCGCTGAAGCCGTACAGTTTCTGCCGGGAGCAGGTATCCTCCCAGAAAAAGCCGATGAGATATTCTCCGGCGGGCAGGGCATTCCTGGCAATCCACACGCTGACACCGGAGAGGGCAGGATGGTCGATATGGGTCATGCCTTCCTGGAAATCAGGCCGGTAGCATTCCTCAAAGGGGATCTTCCACAGTCCGGGGACGGCTTCCTCCCTGTCTTTCTGTACCCGTTTCAGCAGCAGGCTTTTCTGATAGCGGCTGTTATCCACGTGCAGGGCATAGGACCAGCCCTGGATATAGTAGTCCCCGCCGCCGGGAATCCCGGTTCTCCAGGCAGCCTCGTCCCCGGCAAATTCCAGGCCCATGAACAGGGTCTCGTTGTGCCAGACAGGATGGAGCTGCCCTTTTATGGGGACGGGTACAGCTTTTTTGGACATGCGGCTTTCCTCAAAGCGGCAGGCAGGATAGAAGCCCCTGTCCAGGACGTCTGTCACCAGTCTTCTGGAGTAATAGGGATCCCGGTTCCACATTTCCGGGTATGACTTGCGGAGGAAATCAAGCTCCCTGTGGAGCCTGGCCACCTTCTCCTCCCCGTCATCGGTACCACGGCTTAAGGACTCGTGGTGGTACAGGTAGGTCTGGTTGCAGCACACATTCTTATAACCGGCCCGCAGCAGGTGGAAGCAGAACTCCACATCGTTGAAAGCTACCTGTAGTCTCTCTTCAAATCCCCCAATTTCCTCAAATACGGCTTTCCGGACCAGCAGGCAGGCTCCTGTGACGGCGCTGACATTGACGGCGCACCGGTTGATGCCGTGATAATAGGTCTCCCTGTCGGAGGAAAACTGCAATTTATGGGCGGGGCCTAAATGGATATTGGTGACACCTGCATGCTGGATCATGTCCGAGTCGGGGTAGAGAAGCTTGGCCCCCACTGCTCCCACGTAGTCCTTGGCGCCCCTGGCAACCATCTGGGAGAGCCAGTCCGGGCAGACGATCTCGATATCATCATTTAAGAACAGCAGGTATTTTCCGGAGGCTTCCCTGGCGCCCAGGTTGCACATGGCAGAGAAGTTGAATGTCATGGGCTGGTAAATATAATGGAAGGAAAGCATTCCTTTCCGTTGCATCTGCTGCTGTAGTTCCAGGATTTTCTGCCGGTTTTTCTCCCGGCTGCCGTTATCCACCACCAGGATCTCCAGGTTCTGGTAACTGGTCTTTCCCACCAGGGAACGGATACAGGTGGAGAGGATATCCGGGTGATCCTTGGAGGGAATGATCACGGATACCAGTTCCTGCGCTTCTTTTCTGGCAGGTATCTCCGCATCCGTGTACAGGTGCCTCTTTTTCAACTCCACATATTCCGGCTCCATACCCCAGTCTGTTGCAGCAGGAAAGGCATCCTGGGGACGGAAAAGGATCCGGTCCAGATGTCCGGCTTCCCCGGCCTCATCTATGCAGCATAGCACGATCTCATAGAGTTGTTTTTTTAGGAGAAGCGCATCCGGACCCTCCGGGGATGTGCCGGCCTGTGCTTTTGGTGTGGTCATGACCTCTTTCCAGTGTTCTGCCATGAGTTTCTCTGCCAGGGATCTTCTGAGGGCGAACACATTTCCGAAGTAGAAGAAGGACTGCAGCAGGTCCGGGGACCAGTCCGGCTTGAAATAGCCGTCCTCATCCCCATAAGCGATCTCGCAGGAGGGGTGCTCCAGGAAATAGCGCTCTACTTCCAGGGCAGTGTTCGGTACCAGGCAGGAGGGCTGTGGGGTGACGATCCAGATGTCCGGTAAGTTTTCCTCGGCGGAACCTGTCCCTTGCAGGACATACCTGCAGAAATCTTCCCAGGAAAGCACACCTACAGACAGGCGGGACTTTCCCGGTGCCCCAGGCTTCCCGGCATTTGCCTCCCACCTGGCAATTTCAGCAGCCTCTTCCCCTAACAGTTCCTCTATCCACATATCGTAGGGCAGGGCTTGTTTTGCAATCTGTTTCTCGTAGAGCTTGTGTCTTCTCTGGACCAGGATTTCCTGTATCTTTTTTTTCACAGGGTTGCCCATGGGCGGCACCTCCTCCTTGCCATTTTCCTCACATCCGATGTCATCGGCAGTATTTCCCGTACCCGCGCAGTCCTGGGAGGCCAGGGCCATCTTTTCCACCTCCAGGGCCATTTTAGGTCCCAGGTAGGAGCGCTCCAGGCACAGCTTCAAGGTGTTGGTCTCCAGGGAAGGCTGTCCTTTCAGGGAGATCACCAGATTCGGATCCTGGGTGGAGAATACGAAACTGCCTGTGTCAGCCAGCCGGGTTCCATTGGATGTCACGACACTGTCCGTTCCGGTCCAGGGAAGGGGGCTGCCATTCCACTCCAGCTGCCGGATCCGGACCAGGCAGCCCGCATGGGCCGGGTCGATACGCAGCTTTTGCAGGCCTGCATCCAGGGTCAGCGTCACATGCAGGCCCTGTTCGTCAGCCATGACAGTTTCATCCGGGAAATAGGAAGTCTCCTCCTGGAAGCCCTGTCCCCTGTCCTCGTAGACCTGGATATTACCCAGGGAATCTTCCAGGTGTATGTTCTCCAGGAAGTCCAGGGGCCTGTAGCATTTGTGGCCGATCTGACTTTGCAGTTCCGACATGGCACAGTGCTGCCCTGTTACAGAACGTTGGAAGGCCATCTCCCGGCTGCGGTATTCCTCAGCCATTTCTTCTGTTATCCCTAGTTCCTGTAGGAGAAGGTCAGGATCCAGCACATTCCGTTTCCTGTCCTCCAGCAGGTAACAGTAGATGGCGCGGAAGGCCAGTTCCCTGGTATCCACCTGTTTTTCCAGGGTCCATTCGTAATCGATCAGGGTCCAGGTGCTGCCTTGCAGGGGGTCAAAAGGCTTCGCGGCATTCTGGGGGCTGACCAGGATATTGGAGAAGATGGGATCATAATCAGCCACCGGTGTCTCGCTGTGGTAGTCCAGCAGGGACAGATAGTGCCTGAAAAGGGCCAGGAAGCCCTCCATGTCCCTGCGCTCCAGGCGCTCGTCCAGCAGTTCGGCCAGTGTGACGCCTTTCACATATTCCAGTTCAACATAGGGTTGCTGTCCGGGTGCCTCCTCCACCAGCTTACAGCGGTTCACTTGAAGTGCCCCGCCCTGATAGCGGGCCTGTAGCTTCTGGCAGGCAGTCTCTATGCTTCTGATATGGGCATGGGCCTCCTGGCACAGGGGATATTTCCTGACGGCAAGGGATAGCGGCTGTGGGGGAGCTTCCCTTCTGGGGGCCTGACAGCCTGGAACTGTTCTATCCTGTCCTGTTGCCCCGGCTGGGCCGGCAGGCTGGATCTGGGTCCGGATCCGGAAGGCTGTCTGGCGGTCATTGGAGTATTTTACATAATGGATATCCGGCTTCTGCCCGATGACTGCCAGATAGGAATTGGCATACAGGGGGAACAGGCCTTCCCGCAGGATATTGTCGAAGGCTTTTTTCTCGTCAAACAGCACCATCCTGTCCTGGTCGAAATTGCGGAGATTATTGGATAGCTCTCCCGGCTTCGGCAGGTATGCATCGGAATAGAGGGTGGTCATGAAGGTATAATCCGGGTAGGGATAATAGAAGGCATATTCCTCTATTCCGCAGCTTTGGAAAATCTTCTCTAAGCCGTGCCTGGTGAAGGTCCGCACACCGCCGCCCTGGGGATAGTCCTCTATGCCTGCAAACCAGGTGCCAAGATGGTCTTCCTTGCAGCCCGCCCAGTACTTCAGGCCTAGCTTGTTCTCCATGGCAATGACAATGCGGCCATCCTCCTTCAGATGCGCCCGGAGCTTATCCAGGAAATGGACATAGGGATTCCCATCAGGACAATAGGAAGGGGCGTATGCAAACGCACCAATCAGGCAGATATAATCGTAGTCCTGGGGAAGGGAAGGCTCTATGTCCTGGAAATGTCCCACATGGAGCGTAATATTGCCACAGTCCCTATGACGGTATGCGTTGATCAAGCTTCGTTTTTTTGACAATTCCAAACAGTCTGCCTGCCCGGCTTTCCGGGAGAGGACCCCTGTGACGGCCCCACAGCCAGCCCCCACTTCCAGCACCTTCATGGTCTTGTCCATGGGCAGCCACTCCACAATATTTTCCCGCAGGGGGGAGAGATGGTACAACTTCTCCCAGTCTGGCTGCTCTTCTATGATGCGGGAATATTCTGCCGGATCCTGTCCCCTGGCAATCTGCAGCAGTTCTTCTGCCACAGGATCCTTGTCATACGGATCCTGGACGGAGTCATATGTCAGGTCCAAGGTTATTCTTCCGATATGTTGTATTTTCTTCGTCACCGCTCCCATTGCTGTGGCTTGTTCTTGGCTGTTTCCGTTTCCAGTCGTTTTCCCTGTTTCCATTCCTGTCCTTCTGCTTTTTATGATGGGCAAAGGATGACCCGGAACATATCCTTTGCGTTTTTACGATTTCTGTAACAGTGTATCATTTTTTTGGCGCTGATTCAAGCCGGGACAAGTGGTTTTATTTCTCTTGTAATCAATAGAAAATGTGGTAAAATAGTTACTGTTCACTCCGCTCACAGCAACGTCTGCACACAAAACGCCAAATTAGGCGTTTTGGCGCAGGTTGTCTCGGGTTTGTCACGCGAAAAGCGCGTGAAAACACCTCGCGGTGGCACCTGTGAACAGTAACGTAAAATAGACTGTATTCGGAACAGGAACATGGAGTGGCCAGGCAGAAGCATAAATGGGCAGGATGCCAGAAAGAGAGGAAAGATATGCTGGTACAGAAATATATGGACATGCTCTCCGCAAAGTCTGTGATCAGGCAGTTGTCGGAGTTCGCCACGGCCCGTGGGCAGGAGATCGGCTATGGGAATGTGTTCGACTATTCCCTGGGGAATCCTTCCGTACCGGTGCCACAGGCTTTTACGGATGCCTGTATGGAACTGCTGGCCACCCAGGATACAGGAAAGCTGCATGGGTATAGCCCCAGCTTAGGGATCACCAGCGTGCGGGAGGCGGTGGCGGCTTCCCTGGAGCGGCGGTTCGGGCTTCCCTACAGGAAGGAGCATATCTTTATGGCTTCCGGTGCGGCAGGGGCGCTGGCCCATGCGCTGCGCCTGGTGACGGAGCCGGGGGATGAGGTTCTGACATTTGCCCCCTATTTTCCAGAGTATGGGCCTTATGTGAACCTGACAGGGGCCGAGCTGAAGGTCGTACCTCCGGATACGGCTGCTTTCCAGGTCAATTTCGGGAAGTTCCAGGAGATGCTTGGTCCTAAGGTGATGGCTGTGCTGATCAACACACCCAACAACCCTTCCGGGGTGGTCTATTCTGCAGATACCCTGCAGAGGCTGACAGACATCCTGCGGGAGAAATCTGCCCTGTACGGACACAACATCTATCTGATCTCCGATGAACCTTACCGGGAGATTGTGTTTGACGGGGCAGAGGTGACATGTGTATCGGAGTTTTACGACAACACCATTATGTGTTACTCTTTCTCCAAATCCCTGTCCCTGCCAGGGGAGCGGATCGGCTATGTGGCCGTGAACCCCAGGTGCCCGGATGCAGAGACCATGGTGAATATGTGCGGACAGATCTCCAGGGGAACCGGGCACAACTGTCCCCCGTCCCTCGTCCAGCTGGCAGTGGCACGTGTGATTGACCAGACGGCAGACTTAAGCGTCTATGAGAGGAACCGGAACCTGCTTTATCCGGCCCTGCAGGAACTGGGCTTTACCTGCGTGAAGCCAGGGGGAACCTTCTACATCTTTCCCAAGGCCCTGGAGGAGGATGCCAAGGCCTTCTGCCAGAAGGCCCTGCGGTATGATCTGGTGCTGGTGCCTGGGGATACCTTCGGTGCCCCTGGTTATTTCCGCATGGCGTACTGTATTGACACGGAGAAGGTGGAGCGGTCCCTGCCTGCATTCCGGAAGTTTGTGGAGGCCGAGTATCATTCATAGACAGTGCCATTTCGAATGGTACTGACGTTTCGCCGACATGATGGGAAGTGTTGGTATATCGGAAGTGAAGGAGGCGTATCTATATGTATCAGGCGGGACTGGTTCTGGAGGGCGGCGGCATGAAAGGCGTGTACACGGCCGGGGTACTGGATCTTTTTCTGGACAGGGGAATCGATTTTTCCAGTGTATACGGTGTCTCGGCAGGGGCCTGCCATATGTGCAGCTATCTGTCGAAGCAGCGGGGCAGGGCCATTGACATTTCTGTGGACTACCTGGACACCAGGCGGTACTGCAGTGTGGAGAGCCTTGTGACCAGCGGGGACCTGTTCAATGTGGATATGTGTTACCACTTGATCCCGGATTACCTGTATCCTTATGACAACGAGGCCTTTATGCAGTACCAGGGAAAGGCGTACAGTGTGGCTACGGATATTGAGAGCGGGAGGCCGGAGTATTTCAGGATCAGGGATATGAAGAAGGATATCGACAAGATCCGGGCTTCCGCATCCCTGCCCCTGGTATCCAGGAACGTGAAGATAGACGGCAGGTACTACCTGGACGGCGGTATCAGTGATTCCATTCCCCTGCAGCAGTCTGTGATGGACGGGAACCGGAAGAATGTGGTGGTCATGACCAAGGAGGAGGGGTATGTGAGAAAGCCATCCAATTACCTGGCACTGATCCGGGCATTCTACATGAAGTATCCGAAGGTCTATGAACTGATGGCAGACCGTCATATCCGGTATGGCCAGCAGCAGGCGTATATTGCAAGGCAGCAGGCGCGGGGCAGGGCTTTTGTGATCCGTCCCAGGGTGGCTGGCAACGTGGGACGGGTGGAAAAGGACAGTGAGAAGCTGCGGGCCTTGTACCGGCAGGGATATGAAGATGCAGAAAGGTGCTTCGGGGATCTGGTGGCATACCTGGAAGCAAAATAGGAGGCAGGCCGCTTTGCAGCAACCGGCCTGGCAGTATGCATTCAGATCGTGCAGGCGGCCTGGCAGTATGCAGTATGGCAGCAAATGCTGGAAATAAGAAAAAGGAGATTCGATCAGTATGTGGGAAATCATAAAGGCAGTCATCTATGGCATTGTGGAGGGGGTCACGGAGTGGCTGCCCATCAGCAGCACAGGGCATCTGATCCTGGTGGAGCAGTTCCTTCCCTTCCAGGGTACCAGTGAAGGATTCTTCGACATGTTCGATGTGGTGATCCAGCTGGGGGCTATTCTGGCGGTGGTGGTGCTGTTCTGGAGCCAGATCTGGCCTTTTGCCCTGACAAAGAAGGAGAGGGGAGGACAGACAGGACCGGGTGCCTGGTTCAAGAAGGATATCTGGATACTGTGGTTCAAGATACTGGTGTCCTGTGTGCCTGCGGCCGTGATCGGCATCCTGTTCGATGATGTGTTCAATGCCCTGTTCTACAATCCCACCAGTGTGGCCCTGGCGCTGATCCTGTTCGGCGTGGCTTTTATTGTCATAGAGAACTGGAACAAGTCCAGGCATCCGAAGATCACGAAGCTGTCCCAGATCACTTATCAGACAGCGCTGCTGATCGGGGTGTTCCAGGTGATCGCTGCGGTGTTCCCGGGCACTTCCCGTTCTGGTGCCACCATTGTGGGGGCGCTGTTGATCGGGGTGTCCCGGAAGGTGGCGGCAGAGTATACCTTTTTCCTGGCGATACCCGTGATGTTCGGAGCCAGTCTCCTGAAGGTGGTGAAGTTCGGCTTTGCCTTCACCTCCACGGAACTGCTGCTGCTTGGAATCGGGACAGTGGTATCCTTTGCGGTGTCCCTGTTTGTACTGCGCTTCCTGATGGGGTATATCAAAAAGCATGATTTCAAGGTATTCGGATGGTATCGGATTGTACTGGGAATCGTGGTGTTATTATACTTTGGAGTAACAGTTTAGCCAGTCCATGAAAATGGCAGAAGACCGTGCTTGCACGAGTTTAATGCCATTTATATGTTACTGTTCACTCTGTTCACGGCAATTATGCACACAAAACGCCAAATACAGGCGTTTTGGCGCAGGCTGTCTCGGACTGTCTCGGGTTTGTCACGCGAAAAGCGCGTGAAAACGCCTCGCGGTGGCACGAGTGAACAGTAACATTTATATGGACTACGGGCTTGATGTTACGCAAAGTGTTGACAATTTACGGAAAATAGCATACACTGTTGTTAGCAAATTATCGTAACGATCCGGGACAACGCTTAGGATGCATATACCCTGGATGGCTGCGGATGCTTTGCAAGACAGGATTTTTAGATTGTGTTTTACGGGAAGTCCGGGGAACTGAAGATTTAGGGAACCGTGTCCCCGTAAGAAAGGGAGGAAGTATATCATGGCAGCAAGGAAGACCACCAAGCCTGCGGCAAAGGCTGTGGAAGAAGTTAAGACAGAGAGTGTTACCGCCCCTAAGGAGGAAAAGGTGGTGGAGACCCCGGTGAAGGCAGAAACTGTGGCACAGGAGAAGCCCGCGGAGAAGAAAGCACCTGCCAGGAAGGAAACGGCGAAGAAGGCACCTGCTAAGAAGGCAGCAGCCAAGACAGAGGCGGCTGTAAAGGAGCCTGCAGCAAAGGAAGAAGAGAAGGCACCTGGCCGGAAGCCTGCCAGGAAGGCAGAGTGCGTGTCCACCATGCATATCCAGTTTGCTGGCAAATCCTACACCAAGGAAGACCTGGTGAAGATTGCCAAGGATGTATGGACATATGACTTGAACCAGAAGGAAGAAGACCTGGTAAGCCTGGATATCTATGTAAAGCCCGAAGAGAACCTGGCATATTATGTGATGAACCAGGAATTCACCGGAAGCTTCTATATTTAATCCAGCTTCCGCTTCCCAGAGGGCCCGTGATGTTGCTGTGAATGGAGTGAACAGTAACTGGTCCTTAGGCCCTGTTGCATACAGGCCCATAGCCTGCACAACGAATGACAGCGCGGAGTAATACGAAACCAGATGGCGCCCGGATCCCATGTATAGGTATGGATCCGGGCGCCTTTTGGGTTTAGGCAGCACAAATATTCTTCCCAGGCATCCTGCCCTATGGTAGAATGGTAACGTTCCTACCACCATGTCAATCATTGCAAAGTGTCCAGCAATTTCACGTAGAATGTTGGCATACACAGAAAAAAGAGGAGTTTCCCAAGATGAAAAAGCAGATTCTGAAGATACTAAAACCAATTGCACTTGCTATGCCCCTTCTGTCAGGCCTTGTGGGTTTCCTGTATGCAGGTCTTACTTTTGCGGATGCACTGTTTGACAGCATCAGCCTGTATGCCATGAATTTTCAGGACACGCCGCCTAACCTCTGGGTGGAGGTGGGCCGGTGGACGGCGCCCCTGGCTACGGCCAGCGGTATATTCCTGGCGGTGTCAGCATTGCGGTCCAGGGTCCAAAACTTCCTGTGCTACCGCAGGGGAGACAGTGTAGCCGTGTACGGGCCGGAAGTGGAGAAGGCTGCCCTGCTTGGGAGGCTGGGAGGCCGGGGCATGGACGGCAGGGGGAAGTATGTGCGGGCTGCCAGGTATATCCTGCTGGGGGAAGAAGAGGAGAATTATGACTTCTATGCCAGCCACAGGCAGGAACTGGAGAAAAGGGAGGTCTATCTGAGATGCAGTTCCCTTCCGTCCCAGGCAGGTTCCCTTCCCGGGCTGCACCTGTTCTGCCCGGAAGAGACAGCAGCCAGGCTGTTCTGGAAGGAGTACTGCCCCTATGGCAGATCGGTGGAAAGGGCACATCATCTGAAGATTGTCCTGCTGGGCTGTGGAAAACTGGGAGAAGAACTTCTGGAGTATGCCTTGTTAAACAATATCTTCTCCCCTGACCAGCGGATCCAGTACCATGTATTCGGGGAGGAGGACGGCTTTCTGGCAGTCCACAGCCGTCTGGGAGAGATAGGGGATCCGGTGGTCTTCCACGGGGGACCATGGTATGAGGAACTGTCCCTTCTGGAGGAGGCAGACATGGTGGTGGTGCTTACCCAGGAGGGACAGCTGGCCCTGCTCCAGAAACTGCTGCTCGCCACCTGCAGGGAGGAAATTGTGGTATTTGCCTCTGGGAGTGCGGGACTGGAACTGCTGGCGGGGCGGGAGAGGCTTCTCCTGTTTCCCTGGCAGGAGTATGCCCAGTGTCCGGAACATATCCTTAGCGATGTACTGTTTGGGAGGGCCAAGGGCCTGAACCTGCGCTATGCCCACCTCTATGACGGTGTGCCGGAGACGGCACAGGCAGGGGAGGAACTGTGGCAGAAGCTGGATGCTTTCACCCGGTATTCCAATGTCAGTGCAGCTGACTACCATGAGGTACGCCTGGCCATGCTGAGGGCCTGGGGGGTGCAGGGGGGCATGGAGGGACTCTCACCGGAACAGCTGGAACTGCTGGCAGAACTGGAACATATCCGCTGGTGCAGGTACCACTACCTGCACAACTGGCAGGGGGGTATACCGGAGAATGGGAAGAACAAGGATCCCAGGCACCGTATTCACAGGGATCTGCGCCCATATAAGGAACTGGGGGAGGCAGACAGGGAGAAGGACCGGGAGAATATCCGGGTATTGATGGATTTAGATTTATTTTAGAAATATTTTCTATAAAAGCAGTTGACAATAGATAGGGTAAGTGCTATTTTATTAGCAGATGTTAGCACTCCTCTCCATTGAGTGCTAATAACAGAAAGGGAGGGTACTTGCAGTGGAGCTGGATGAGAGGAAGAAGAAAATCCTGCAGGCGGTGATCCGCACTTACCTGGAGACAGGGGAGCCAGTGGGCAGCCGCACCATTTCAAAGTACACTGACCTGAACTTGAGTTCTGCTACCATCCGGAATGAGATGGCTGACCTGGAAGAGATGGGATATATCCTACAGCCCCACACTTCCGCAGGCCGGATTCCTTCTGACCAGGGGTATCGTCTCTATGTGGATACCATGCTGGAGGAGAAGGAACGGGAAGTGGTGGAGATGAAGGAGATGCTGGTGCAGCGCCAGGACCGGATGGAGATTCTGCTGAAGCAGGTGGCCAGGGTGCTGGCCCAGAATACCCAGTATGCCACCATGGTATCCGCACCACAGATCAAACGCAACAAACTGAAGTTCATCCAGCTTTCCAGGGTAGATGCAGGACAGCTTCTGGCAGTGATCGTGGTGGAGGGAAATGTGATCAAGAACCATATCCTGCCGGTGGACGAGGAACTGGAAGATGAGACATTGTTGAAGCTGAATATCCTGCTGAATACGTTCCTGAACGGGTTGTCCATCAATGAGATCAACCTGGAGATGATATCCGTCATGAAGCAGCAGGCCGGGATCCACAGTGATATTGTCAGCGAGGTCATTGATGCCGTGGCAGAAGCCATCAGGGCAGAGGAAGACCTGGAAGTCTATACCAGTGGCGCCAACAACATTTTCCGTTATCCCGAACTGGCAGACCATCAGAAAGCCAGCGAACTGATCAACACCTTTGAGGAGAAGAAGCTTCTTGGGGAACTGCTCCAGGATGCCGTACCGGAGGGAGGAAGTACGGGGATCCAGGTCTATATTGGCTCCGAGACCCAGGTCAAGAGCATGGAAGACTGTAGTGTGGTCACGGCCACCTATGAACTGGGGGGCGGCATGAAAGGCACCATCGGGATCGTGGGACCCAAGCGGATGGATTATGACAAGGTAGTAGGTACCCTCAGGACCATCCAGACCCAGCTTGATGAGTTGTACCATGACAAATAAGGACGTATTACTTTTTTCTGATAAATATAGGGAAAGGACTGATAATATGGCAGAACAGGAAAAGGATATGGAGATGGCAGAAGAGATAACCCCTGACAGGGAAGAGACAGGGGCCTGGGCCGGCCAGGAATCCGGTGAGACAGCCAAGGAACAGCCCAACGAGACATGCGGGCAGGATGTTCCCCAGGAAGAGCAGGAGGTACAGGAATCTGCAGCCGAGGAGCCGGAGGAGGCACCGGAAGGTGAGGATCCTAAGACCTGGGCTGAGAAGCGGGCCGCCAAAAAGCAGGCGAAGCTGGACAAAAAGGCCGAAGGGTACAAGGAGCAGATCAGCCAGTTGGAAGACAAGGTGAAACGTCAGCTGGCTGAGTTCGAGAACTTCCGGAACCGGACGGAGAAGGAAAAGCATGCCATGTTTGAGACCGGGGCGAAAAGCGTGATCGAGAAGATGCTTCCCGTGGTGGATAATTTCGAGAGAGGACTGGCCACAGTGCCTGAAGAGAAGAAGGAAGATCCCTTCGTGGACGGCATGAACCGGATCTATAAGCAGTTCATGACAGAACTGGAGAACCTGGGAGTGAAACCCATTGAGGCTGTGGGGAAGGAATTTGATCCCAACCTGCACAATGCGGTGATGCAGACGGCCAGCGAGGAATATGAATCCGGGGTGGTGGCCCAGGAACTGCAGAGAGGATACACCTACCGGGACAGCGTGGTAAGGCATAGCATGGTAGCTGTGGTAGAATAAGAAGCAATAGGCAATCGTAAAAATTCAGATAAATGGAGCAAAGACGAATCTTAGGAGGATATGAAAATGAGTAAGATTATCGGTATTGACCTGGGTACCACCAACAGTTGCGTGGCTGTGATGGAGGGCGGTAAGCCCACTGTAATCGCGAATGCGGAGGGCGCAAGGACTACCCCTTCCGTGGTTGCCTTCACGAAGACCGGTGAGAGGCTGGTAGGTGAGCCTGCAAAGCGCCAGGCCGTCACCAACGCGGAGAAGACCATCGCTTCCATCAAGAGGGACATGGGTACGGACAACGGCCGTTCCATCGATGGCAAGAAGTACTCCCCCCAGCAGATCTCTGCTATGATCCTGCAGAAGCTGAAGGCAGATGCGGAGAGTTACCTGGGTGAGAAAGTTACAGAGGCAGTGATCACTGTCCCGGCCTATTTCAATGACGCACAGCGTCAGGCTACCAAGGACGCAGGCAAGATTGCAGGCCTGGATGTAAAGCGTATCATCAATGAGCCCACAGCGGCAGCCTTAGCTTACGGCCTGGACAATGAGAAAGAGCAGAAGATCATGGTATACGACCTGGGCGGCGGTACCTTTGATGTGTCCATTATCGAGATTGGTGACGGCGTCATCGAGGTGCTCTCCACCAATGGTGACACCCATCTGGGTGGCGATGACTTCGACAACAAGGTGATCCAGTGGATGCTTACCGAGTTCAAGAAGGCAGAGGGTGTGGATCTGTCTGGTGACAAGATGGCCATGCAGAGACTGAAGGAGGCGGCTGAGAAGGCCAAGAAGGAACTCTCCAGCGCCATGACCACCAATATCAACCTGCCCTTTATCACGGCCAATGCAGAAGGCCCGAAGCATTTCGACATGAACCTTACAAGGGCGCAGTTTGACGAATTGACCAGGGATCTGGTTGACAAGACAGCCATCCCTGTGCAGAATGCCATGAAGGATGCCGGCCTGACCAATGCCGACCTGGGCCAGGTGCTCCTGGTAGGTGGATCCACCCGTATCCCTGCGGTGCAGGATAAGGTGAGACAACTCACCGGCAAGGAACCCAGCAAGTCCTTGAATCCCGATGAGTGTGTGGCCATTGGTGCTTCCGTGCAGGGTGGCAAGCTGGCAGGCGATGCCGGCGCAGGTGATATCCTGCTGCTGGATGTGACCCCCCTGTCCCTGTCCATCGAGACCATGGGCGGCGTGGCTACCAAGCTGATTGAGAGAAATACTACCATCCCTACCAAGAAGAGCCAGATCTTCTCCACCGCAGCAGACAACCAGACTGCCGTGGACATCAATGTGGTACAGGGTGAGAGACAGTTTGCCAGGGATAACAAGTCCCTTGGACAGTTCCGTCTGGATGGGATCCCGCCTGCAAGGAGGGGGGTACCCCAGATCGAGGTCACATTCGACATCGATGCCAACGGTATCGTGAACGTGTCGGCCAAGGACCTGGGCACAGGCAAGGAGCAGCATATCACCATTACCGCCGGTTCCAACATGTCTGAGGCAGATATTGACAGGGCTATCAAGGAAGCCGCTGAGTTCGAGGCCCAGGACAAGAAGCGCAAGGAGGCAGTGGAAGCCAGGAACGATGCGGACTCCTTCGTGTTCCAGACAGAGAAGGCCCTGGAGGAAGTGGGCGACAAGCTAGGCGACAGCGACAAGTCTGCCGTACAGTCTGACCTGGATGCGGTGAAGGCCATCCTGGAGAGGACCAGGGACCAGGAGATGAGCGACAGCGACCTGGATGAACTGAAGGCAGCCAAGGAGAAGCTGACCAACAGTGCCCAGACCTTGTTTACCAAGATGTATGAGAACATGCAGCAGGCCCAGGGTGGTGCCGGTGCCACAGGTCCGGACATGGGCAGTGCTACAGGGGCAGGCAGCGGTTCCGCACCCAATGATGATGTGATTGATGGGGATTTCCGGGAAATTTAAGTGGGAAAGAAATGCGAAAGGAGCACAGGATGCGTGCCGGACAGAAGGCCAGTTCCGGGACGCTTCCTGTGCGCCGTACTGTGAGTAGAGAGGATACGTAAGTCCTATGTGCATTGTACGTTACTTTCCACGGGGGGATGCCGCGAGGTGTTTTCACGCGTCCTTTGCGTGACAAATCCGAGATTGCACGCGCCAAAATGGGTTTTTCCTGCCCATTTTGTGTGCATATGTTGCTTTGAACGGCAAGGCCGTGAAAAGTAATCATTGTACTTTAAGGTAGGATGGAGGTTGACTATGGCAGAGCAGAAGCGTGATTATTATGAAGTTCTCGGCGTTGACAAAAGTGCGGATGACAACGCCATCAAAAAGGCATACCGCGTGCTGGCTAAAAAGTATCATCCGGATATGAACCCTGGCGATGCGGAGGCAGAGAAGAAATTCAAGGAGGCTTCTGAGGCATATGCCGTGTTAAGCGATCCGGACAAAAGGCGTCAGTATGACCAGTTCGGCCACGCTGCCTTTGAAGGCGGTGCCGGAGGGCCGGGTGGTTTTGATTTCAGCGGTGCGGATTTTGGAGATATATTTGGAGACATTTTCGGGGATCTATTCGGAGGTGGGCGCAGCAGGGGAACCAGCAATGGTCCCATGAAGGGGGCTAACCTGCGCACCAGCGTGCGGATTACCTTTGAGGAAGCGGTATTCGGCTGTAAGAAAGAGATCGACCTTACAGTGAAGGAGACCTGTAAGAAATGTAATGGGTCCGGTGCGAAACCAGGCACCAGCCCGGAGACCTGCTCCAAGTGCGGTGGCAAGGGCCAGGTGGTATTCACCCAGCAGTCCTTCTTCGGTACCGTGCGGAATGTGCAGACCTGCCCGGAGTGCCAGGGCAGTGGTAAGATTATCCGGGAAAAATGTAGTGACTGCCGGGGAACCGGTTATATTCCCATGCAGAAACGCTATTCCGTGGACGTTCCTGCAGGTATAGACAATGGCCAGTCCATCCGGGTACCCGGACTGGGTGAGCCAGGTGTCAATGGCGGACCCAGGGGAGATGTCCATGTGGAAGTGATCGTGGGCCGCCATCCCATCTTCCAGAGGCAGGACATGGATATCTATTCCACGGTTCCCATTTCTTTCGCCATGGCAGCCCTGGGCGGCGAAGTCCTGGTGGACACGGTGGATGGCAAGGTGATCTATCCTGTGAAGGCTGGAACCCAGACAGATACCAGGGTGCGGCTGAAAGGAAAGGGAGTGCCTTCCCTGCGGAATAAGGATATCCGGGGCGACCATTATGTAACCCTGGTGGTACAGGTGCCTGACAGGCTGAAGCCAGAGGCCAAGGAACTGCTCCGACAGTTCGATGAACTGACAGGGGACTCCTTGAATGCCGTGAAGGCATACACCGGGCAGGAGACTGGTGGTGAGTCCAAGGAAGCCAAGGAGGGCAAAGAAGGGAAAAAGAAGAAATTCTGGAAATAGAAGAAATTCTGGAAATAAAAGTGTCAGGAAGCAGAATATTTGTGCCGCTATAGGCGGTATGCCTGGTGCCCCCGCTTTTTTCGGAGAAGAGAAAGCGGGGGCTATTTCTTTCAGTTCATTGCCCGCGAGGGTCAATGAAATTGACTTTCATATGCGTGCAAGCACGCCTGCTTGGCTCATTACTCGCGGGAATAAAGAGACAGGACGGATAAGGTGACATGGGAAACGGTTTTCTGGAAATGTTGTGCAATTTTTATATTGTAATACTGGCTGTGGCCCTGCCCCTGTATACAGGGGGCAGCTATTGGCAGTTGGGGGATGTGAAATATAGGCTGTTCCGGAACTTGTCCCTGTTCTGTCTGGCACTGGTTTTGTGCGGCATACTGGCAGAGGGAGTGGGATTCTATAGGAAGCGCTGGCATGGCAGGGGTCCTGGGGGGCAGAGGAATCCTGTAGGAATGGGCAACGGATTCCAGGGGAAGGAACGGTCCGGGGATCCCGGCAGGTTCAGGAGATCCAGGGGAACTTTCAGCCCTGTGGACTGCTGTATGTTGTGTTATGGCTGCAGTGCAGTGCTTTCAGCCCTGTGCAGCAGCTATGGCGCCACAGCCTGGACGGGCTACCGGGAGTGGTATATGGGGGCTGTATCCCAGCTTCTATTCGTGGGAATTTATTTTTTTGCTTCCAGGTGTTACCAGGGAGCACGGTTCCCTGTATATCTGTGGGAAGGGGGATTTTTCCTGGTGATGGCAGTGGGGCTGTGCAACCGGCTGGGACTGGATCCCCTGGGACTGATGGCAGTCTGGAACATCGGTGACTGGGAATACAGCCATCTGCTGTCCACCATCGGGAATATCAACTGGTTCTGCGGCTATTGTAGTGTGGCACTGGCAGTACCAGTGGCAGGATATATGAAGGCTGCCAGCCGGGCCAGGTGCGGGTGGTTGTATGTGGTAAGCCTACTGGGCCTGCTGCTTCTGTGTATCCAGGGCAGTGACGGCGGCCTGGTGTGTGCGGCAGTCTGCCTGGGGGTGGGAATCCTGTGGGGACAGAGAGAGGACCAGGTCCTGGGCAGGACCATGCTGCTGGCAGGAGGCCTGTTTTGCAGCCTGCCGGTATATGGCCGTATGGCCATGGCACTGGGGGAGAAGGCAGTACGGTCCCTGCCTGCGGACAGTGTGGGAATCTCCTGGATCGCCTGGTGGGGGTGGTGGCCTGTGGGGGCTGTGTGTCTGGTGTGGTACGCGGCTTGGAGAAGACTGGGCCGGAACCATCCAGTGCATCCCGCAGGTGACAGGAAAGAAGATCTTGCCAGGGTTGTCTGGCATCTGCTGAGGAGACTGCCCCTTCTGGCAGTCTGCTGCGGCGTTATGGCCTTGCTTCTGGTATATGCACTGCCTTTGGTGACACATTATGCTGCAGGTGTCCAGACAGGATCCGGGAAGGGATCTGCCATGGATGTCCATTGGGGCAGTGGCCGGGGAGGACTGTGGAAGGCGGCTGTCCAGGGCTTTCTAAAGGGAGACTGGAAGCAGAAGGCGCTGGGGGCAGGCCCTGACTGTTTTGCAGATTATATCTATGGGGAACTTGGGGCCGGGGAGTGGCTCGGCACAGAGGGACGTTTTGCAGGGGCAGTCTATGCCAATGCCCACAACCAATGGCTGAATCACCTGGTGAACACAGGATTGCTGGGACTGGGCAGCGCCCTGGCCGTCTATGGGGCCGCCGCCAGGAGATACCGCAGGTATCTGCCGGTGGTGCTGGCCCTGGCCATGTATGGGATCCATTCCCTGGTGAGTTTCCAGCAGGTACTGAGTACCCCCTTATTTTTCCTGATGCTTGGCATGGGAGAGAGCTATGGGAGAAGGATGTGCGGCAAAGCTGTGGAGGGTGAAGGGCAGCAACATATGCACATAAAACACCAAATGCAGGCGTTTTGGCACAGGTTGTCTCGGGTTTGTCACGCCGGGGACGCGTGAAAACACCTCGCGGTGGCACCTGTGAACAGTAGCGCCATGAGGAAATCATGGAAAACAGGTTGGAAAAATAGTTTTTGTGTGGTACACTGGTAAAACAATTTCCGGAAAGGATGAGAGACTTTTCCTTGAAGCGGGCAGGAGGATGTAACCATGAAGTGGGTGAGATTTCGGATCAAGACAGTGACGGAGGCAGAGGACATCATTATCAGTACCCTGTATGACATTGGGCTGGAAGGTGCCCAGATCGAGGACAAGGTGCCGCTGACAGCCCTGGAAAAGGAGCAGATGTTCGTGGATATCCTGCCGGAGGGGCAGGAGGATGACGGGATTGCGTACTTGAGCTTTTTCGTGGAGAAGAAGGAGGACGGAAGTCTGGAAGTACAGGGGCAGTCCACGGATAAGGAACAGGTGGTGGAGGCTGTCAGGAAGGAACTGGAGGATCTGCGTCTTTTCTGTGAGATCGGTGAGGGAAGCATCACAGTGGATGAGACCGAGGATATTGACTGGATCAACAATTGGAAACAGTATTTCCACCAGTTTTATATTGATGACATTCTGGTGATTCCTTCCTGGGAGGATGTGAAGGTGGAGGACCGGGAGAAACTGGTGCTGCACATTGACCCGGGCACAGCCTTTGGCACAGGCATGCATGAGACCACCCAGCTCTGTATCAGACAGCTTCGGAAATACATCACGTCCGATACCAGGCTGCTGGATGTGGGCACGGGAAGCGGGATCCTGGGCATCCTGTCCCTGATGTTCGGCGCAAGACATGTGGTGGGCACGGACCTGGATATCTGTGCGGTGGAAGCGGTGGCACAGAACTGTGAAGCCAATGGCATCGTCCAGGGACAGTTTGACCTGCTGATCGGCAATATTATCACGGAGAAAGAGATACAGGACCAGGTAGG
Source organism: uncultured Acetatifactor sp. (assembly GCA_910586215.1). Taxonomy (GTDB): domain Bacteria; phylum Bacillota; class Clostridia; order Lachnospirales; family Lachnospiraceae; genus Acetatifactor. The sequence continues at coordinate 125,987 of CAJUGH010000002.1, forward strand.
GTATGGCTGCTATGACATTGTGGTGGCCAATATCCTGGCAGATGTGCTGGTACCGCTGACCCCTGTAATTGTCGGGCAGCTGAAGGAAGGCGGCATCTATATTACATCCGGGATCATTGATGACAAGGAGGACACAGTGGTGAAGGCTGTGGAGGCGGCAGGGCTTACCGTGCTGGAAGTGACTCACCAGGGGGAGTGGGTGAGCGTTACGGCCAGGGTTGAGAGTCATTGCTCCTAACAGGGGTGTGAAAAGGGAGAAGATACATGCATCAGTTTTTTGTAGAGCCTGTGCAGATCCATTTGAATGACAGACGTGTCATTATCCTGGGGGAGGATGTGAACCATATTCGGAATGTGCTTCGCATGAAGCCGGGGGAGGAGCTGAATGTGAGCAACGGGAAGGATGGCAGGGAATACCGCTGTGCCATCCTGGCCCTGGAAGATGACCAGGTCTTATGCGAACTGCGTTTTGTGAAGGAGGCCCAGGTGGAACTGCCATCCCGGATCCATCTGTTCCAGGGGCTGCCAAAAGGGGATAAGATGGAATGGATCATCCAGAAATGCGTGGAACTTGGGGTATACCAGATCATTCCTGTGGCCATGAAGCGCTGTGTGGTGAAACTGGATGGGAAGAAGGCCCAGGCCAAGGTGGCCAGGTGGCAGGGGATTGCCCAGGCAGCAGCCAAACAGAGTAAAAGGGGTGTCGTGCCTGAGGTGACAGAGGTGGTAGATTTTACCAGGGCCATGGAGATGGCAGCTGACATGGATGTCAGGCTTCTTCCCTATGAACTGGCGGAAGATATGGGGCAGACCCGGCAGGCCATAGAGAGGCTGGTGCCGGGCCAGAGTATCGCTATTTTCATTGGACCGGAGGGTGGATTCGATGAGACGGAGGTGGCCCGGGCGGTGGAGGGTGGTGCCCTGCCGGTGACCCTGGGCAGGCGGATCCTGCGGACAGAGACGGCAGGGATGACGGTGCTGGCCTGGCTGGTATACCGGCTGGAGGGGATAAATTAGCTTGCATCGGATTTTTTGACCTTTTGACCCTGGCGTTGGTGTATATGATACCACGGATTGCTGTGCGCAAAGCGCTTCCGCAATCCGTAAACACCTCAAATCCGCACATTTTTCTGCGAAAAATGGCTGCTTTTCGGTGTTTGGGCGGGTCCCAAGGTCAAAAATCCTTTCGCAAGCAGGCTTGCATCAGATTTTTTGACCTTTTGACCCTGGTATCATATAATAAGATAAGAAGATTTTGGCCATCTGTCCTTTGGCATATCTGGTACCTGGAGTCAGCATATCCAGGTAGTGTTTCTCAGACAGGGACTGCTTTCGGGGCAGGAGGCATGAAGGAGAGAATTGTAGACATGGAAGTATATCTGGACAATTCGGCTACCACACGGGTATTCCCGGAAGTGGCAGAATTGATGAGAAAGATCATGTGTGAGGACTATGGGAACCCGTCCAGTCTCCACAGAAAGGGGGTGGAGGCAGAGAACTATCTGCGCTACGCCCAGGAGACCATGGCGAGGCTGCTGAAAGTCGGGGAAAAGGAAATCTTTTTCACCTCGGGAGGAACGGAATCTGACAACATGGCCTTGATTGGCTGTGCCAGTGCCAACAACAGGCGGGGGCGCCATATCATCACCACCCAGGTGGAACACCCGGCCATCCTACAGACCTGCAAATATCTGGAGGCACAGGGATATGGTATTACCTATCTGCCAGTCAATGCATACGGGCAGATTTCCCTGGATGACCTGCAGAGGGCCATTGGCCCGGATACCATTCTGGTGTCCATCATGCACACCAACAATGAAGTGGGTTCCCTGCAGCCCATCGGGGAGGCGGGTGCCTTGATCAAACGGATGAATCCGGGCACTATGTTCCATGTGGACGCCGTACAGGGATTTGGCAAGACGAAAATCTACCCGAAGAAAATGGGGATCGATATGATGAGCATAAGCGGTCACAAGATTCATGGGCCAAAGGGAATCGGTGTCCTGTATGTGGGGGAGAAGGTAAAGCTCCATCCCCTGCTCCATGGGGGCGGACAGCAGAAGAACTTGCGCTCCGGCACAGACAATGTGCCTGGTGCCGCAGGTATGGCCCGGGCCGCCGAACTGCTCTACCAGCATTATGAGGGAGACAGGGAAAGGCTCTATAAGTGTAAGAAGCGGTTTATGGACGGCATCCGGAAGATGGAAGGCACCCAGATCAACGGCCTGCTTCCAGGGAGACCGGACGGAGAAGGAACTGCCAGCCATATTGTCAGTGTGTCCGTAGCGGGGGTACGCAGCGAGGTGATGCTCCATGCCCTGGAAGAGGAAGGCATCTATGTGTCCGCGGGAAGTGCCTGTGCGGCCAGGAAGCCCCAGCCCTCTGCCACCCTGAAGGCTATGGGACTGGACGGCACCCTCCTTGGTTCTACCATCCGTTTTAGCTTCTCTGTCTATACGACAACAGAAGAAATAGACTATACATTGCGGGTAATGTATGATAAAATTCCTATACTGCGTAGGTACACACGGAGGTAAACCTCTAGGAGGTTTACCTCCGAGAAGTAAACTTCCGGGGAGTGAACCTCCGGGAAGTGCCGCAATTTCCAGGAAACGGGAATGAATAGGACATGTAAATGCCCGGAAATAGGAGAAACTATGTTTACAGCTTTTCTGATAAAATATGCTGAGATCGGCATCAAGGGACGTAACAGGTATCTGTTTGAGGACGCATTGGTCCATCAGATCAAGTTTGCACTGAAGAAATGCGAGGGGGATTTCCAGATCCACAAGTCCCAGGGGCGGATCTATGTAGAGACACAGGGAGACTTCGATTTTGAAGAGACAGTAGAGCATTTGCAGCATGTGTTTGGCATCTCGGGTATCTGTCCTGTGGTGTATGTGGAGGATGAGGGATTTGAGAAACTATGTGACAGGGTAATCCGCTATGTGGCAGAGGTATACCCCGACAGGAACAGGACTTTTAAGGTGCATGCGCGCCGGGCCAGGAAGGATTATCCCAAAGAGTCCATGGAGATCAACGCAGACCTGGGGGAGGTCATCCTTAAGGCTTACCCCGAGATGCGGGTGGATGTCCATGAGCCGGATATTCTGCTGAATGTGGAGATCCGGGAGAAGATCTATATTTATTCCGAGACCATTCCCGGTCCCGGGGGAATGCCCGTGGGCACAGGCGGCAAGGCCATGCTGCTTCTGTCCGGGGGCATAGACTCCCCGGTGGCTGGGTACATGATTGCAAAGCGTGGGGTGAAAATAGATGCAGTGTATTTCCATGCCCCGCCCTATACCAGTGACCGGGCCAGACAGAAGGTGGTGGACCTGGCCAGGATCGTGTCCAGGTATACTGGTCCAATCTACCTCCATGTGATCAATTTTACGGATATCCAGCTTTATATCTATGAGAAATGTCCCCATGAGGAACTGACCATCATCATGCGCCGGTATATGATGCGGATCGCAGAGCATATTGCGAAGGAGACAGGCTGTCTGGGGCTGATCACAGGGGAGAGCATTGGCCAGGTGGCCTCCCAGACCATGAATTCCCTGATTGCCACCAATGAGGTCTGCGAACTGCCGGTGTACCGGCCTCTGATCGGATTTGACAAACAGGAGATTGTGGAGGTATCGGAGAAGATCGGAACCTTTGAGACTTCCATCCAGCCTTTTGAGGACTGCTGTACCATCTTCGTGGCAAAGCATCCTGTTACAAAGCCCAACGTGAATATCATCCGGCGACACGAACACAATCTGGATGAAAAAATAGAGGAACTGGTGAGAACGGCCCTGGAGACGGATGAACTGATCATTGTGGATTAGAATGATGCGCACAAACGTTTACTGGAAGTTATTTTCGGAAATTGCCAAGAAAAAGGGAATGGGCTTCCCAGAAGCTCCATTCCCCTCCTGCTAAAACAGCCCGGCCATTCTTACACCATGTAAGGCTGCAGTACCTCCAACACTTCATCCACACCGTCCTCCGCATGGATATTCAAGTCAATGGGCTTGGAGAGATCCAGGCTGAAGATCCCCATGATGGATTTGGCATCGATCACATACCTGCCGGATACCAGGTCGAAGTCATAGTCGAATTTCGTGATATCGTTTACGAATGATTTCACCTTATCGATGGAATTTAATGAAATCTGTACTGTCTTCATATGAAAATTACCTCCTTTATATACCTCGCATCTTCTGATTACATATTAATGGCAGAATGGATAAAAGTCAAGGAGAAAACAGTACAAAAAAACCGGGAGAAACTATGAAAAATATAGCATTGCACAACCTTGGCTGTAAGGTAAATTCTTATGAAACGGAAGTGATGCAGCAAAAGTTACAGGAAAAGGGATATAAGATTGTGCCATTTGATACGGTGGCAGATGTCTATATCGTGAATACCTGTACCGTCACCAATATTGCGGACAGGAAGAGCAGGCAGATGCTGCACCGGGCCAGACAGTTGAACCCGGAGGCAGTGGTGGTGGCGGTGGGATGCTATGTACAGACAGGGCAGAAGGCACTGGAGGAGGATGCCCAGGTGGACCTGGCCATTGGGAACAATCGCAAGAAGGATATTGTGGAGATCCTGGAGGCATACCTGGCAGGACATCCGGAGGGGCAGACAGAGGAGAACCCGGGCCAGGCAGGAGGGGAAGGATCCGTGCAGCATCCTGTGACAGAGGTCCATGGCAGGTCTGCGGAGGAATCTTCGCGTAAGACCCTTGGCGGTAACACAGTTCTCGATATCGGACAGACATATGAATATGAAGAGATGCGCCTATGCAGGACAGCGGAACATACCAGGGCCTATATCAAGATCCAGGACGGCTGCAACCAGTTCTGCTCTTATTGTGCCATTCCCCTTGCCAGAGGCAGGGTGCGCAGCCGGAAGGCAGAAGACATCCTGGAAGAGGTTAGGGGCATGGTGGCAGCAGGATACAGGGAAATTGTGCTCACAGGCATCCATATCAGTTCTTACGGGGTGGAATTTGCCCCGGAACCATGGCAGCAGGGAATAAGTCAACCCCGATGGAAGGGAAAGCGGCTGGAATATGGCAGCCAGGGACGCCTGATTGACCTGGTGGAAAGGATACATGGGATCCCGGGACTTGAGCGGATCCGGCTAAGCTCCATGGAACCTAGGATTATCACCCGGGAAACGGCAGTACGCCTGGCAGCGCTGCCCAAACTCTGCCCTCACTTCCACCTGTCCCTGCAGAGTGGCAGTGATGCTGTCTTAAAAAGGATGAATAGGCATTACACCACCGGGGAATACTTTAGGAGCGTGGAAATCCTGCGGCAGATTTTCCAGGATCCGGCCATTACCACGGATGTGATTGTGGGATTCCCAGGGGAGACAGAGGAAGAATTCCGGGAGACAAAAGACTTCCTGGAAAAGGTCTGCTTTTATGAAATGCACATTTTCAAGTATTCCAGGCGGGCAAAAACGGCGGCGGCATCCATGCCGGGACAGGTGCCGGAACCAGTGAAGGCGGCCAGGAGCAATGAACTGCTGGAGATGGAGAGACGCCAGTCTGCGGCTTTCCGGGCCAGATACATAGGCAGGCAGGCGGAAGTATTGCTGGAAGAGACCAAGGAACTGGATGGACGGGGCTATGTGACCGGACATACCAGGGATTATGTGAAAGTGGCAGTCTGGGTGGACAGTCTGGGGGATCCTTGTGGGAATGCAGACATGGCAGGCTCCGGGAGTCCTGGACCGGCCAGGGAAGCGCAGTTTTTCCGCAACAGGCTGTGTAACGTGCAGGTAAAAGGATTTCTCACAGATGAAATCCTGGAAGCAAGCTTTGCGGACTGAACAGTAACCGAATCGTCCAGCCAGCAAAAGAAACTGGAACTGCAACTTGAAATTTTCAGATAAATGAGTTATGATAGAAGATAATTGGGCAATCTGGCGAAATTGTCGGAACAAAACAGGATGACATGGCAGCTGAATGTATGTACGGGAAAATGGGGATGAATATGCAAGATTTAGGTAATACACAATATTTCAAGGTAGAGACGGAGCCGGAGACAGGGGCAAAGCTTGTTCTGGCTGCGGTATACGAGGCACTGACAGAAAAAGGGTACAATCCGGTGAATCAGATTGTAGGATATATTATGAGCGGGGATCCCACTTATATCACCAGCCACAAGAATGCACGCAGCATGATCATGAAGGTGGAGAGGGACGAACTAGTGGAGGAACTGCTGGCAGAATATATCCATGCGAAGAACTGGAAGTAGGGTGCGGACAGGAGAATACGATGCGTATAATGGGATTGGATTTCGGCTCTAAGACAGTGGGGGTGGCCATCAGCGACAGTCTGCTTCTGACGGCCCAGGGGAAAGAGATTATCCGGCGTAAGGAAGAGAACAAACTGCGGCAGACACTGGCCCGCATAGAGGAACTGATCGTGGAGTACGAAGTGGGGGAGATCGTCCTGGGCCTGCCGAAGCATATGAATGCAACGGAAGGCGTGCGTGCGGAACTGACATATGAATTCAAGGACAAATTGGAACGAAGGACAGGACTGCCTGTGGCCCTGTGGGATGAAAGGCTGACCACGGTGGCTGCCGACAGGCTCATGATGGAGGCCGGGATCCGCCGGGAGAACCGGAAGGAATATGTGGACAAGATAGCTGCGTCTATCATCCTGCAGAGTTATCTGGATGCAAGGGAGAAAAAGGACGGGGAAGTTTCATACACCCGCGGGATACAATAGGTTCAAACTTGAAAACAAACAGGCCGGGGTTCCTGGGTATCCCTTGGAAGTTCCTGGGACAGATGCCCTGTGAGGAGGGCAGGAAGGCAGTATCATGAAAAAATTGGAGAAGATTATATTCCGTCCGGAAGGGGAAGAACCTATAGAGTTTTTTGTATTGGAACAGACCAGGATAGGTGGATTTAACTATATTCTGGTAACGGATTTCGAAGAGGGAGACGGTGAGGCACTGATCCTAAAAGACCTCTCCAAGGATGGGGAAGAAGAGAGCGTGTATACAATTGTGTCTGAGGATGCAGAATTGCAGGCAGTGGCCAGTGTGTTTGAGAACATGCTGGAGGACGTGAAATTCGTATGAGGACGGCAGGAACAGGAGCTTTACAGAGGACCGGAATCCTTCCAGGTGCGGTACTCTCCGTGTGAAAATGAGGATATACAATGGCAGCTGACAGGGAATTTGACAGGGCGTATTATGGGCAGATCCTGCGGGAAAAAGGGATGAAAGTGACCAGGCAGAGGCTTCTGGTGCTGGAGGCCGTTGCATCCCGCCCTGAGGAGCACCTGACTGCTGAGGATATATATGAACTGGTAAAGGCTGGCTACCCCGAAATCGGGCTGGCTACTGTTTATAGAACCATACAGATGCTGGATGAACTGCATCTGGTTCACCGGGTCAATTTTGATGACGGATTTGTGCGATACGAGATGGGGACAGTCCCGGAATGTGGGTCCAGGCACCACCACCATCATTTGATCTGTGTAAAATGCGGCAGGGTGATCTCCTTCCAGGATGACCTGTTGGAGGAACTGGAGGAAAGGATCACCAGGACTACCGGTTTTGCGGTTGTGGACCATGAGGTCAAGTTCTACGGCTACTGTGTAGAATGTGGAGGTAATCTGATTGAAGAAAAAAGAGAATAAGAATGCGTCCAGGCTGAGAATCATCCCTTTGGGAGGTCTGGAGCAGATCGGTATGAACATTACGGCCTTCGAGTATGAAGACAGTATTGTTGTGGTGGATTGTGGCCTTTCTTTTCCGGCAGATGACATGCTGGGGATTGACCTGGTAATCCCGGATGTGACATACTTGAAGGACAACCTGGACAAGGTGAAGGGATTCATGATCACCCATGGGCATGAGGATCATATCGGGGCATTGCCCTATGTGCTCCGGGATATTAACGTTCCCATCTATGCCACCAGGCTTACTATGGGTATCATTGAGAACAAGTTAAAAGAGCATAACCTGATGAAGACCACCAAACGCAAGGTAGTGAAATTCGGCCAGTCCATCAACCTGGGCCAGTTCAGGGTGGAGTTTATTAAGACAAACCACAGCATTGTGGATGCAGCGGCCCTGGCGATCTACTCTCCGGCGGGCATTGTGGTACACACAGGGGATTTTAAGGTGGATTATACCCCGGTGTTCGGCGATGCCATCGACCTGCAGCGTTTTGCGGAACTGGGCAAAAAAGGTGTGCTGGCGCTGATGTGCGATTCCACCAATGCAGAGCGCAAAGGCTTTACCCCCTCTGAGAGGACAGTGGGACAGACCTTTGACACCCTGTTCGAAGAGCACAAGAATACCAGGATCTTCGTGGCTACCTTTGCCTCCAATGTGGACAGGGTACAGCAGATCATCAATACGGCTTATAAGTTTGGCCGTAAGGTTGCGGTGGAAGGCCGCAGCATGGTGAATATCATAGAGACAGCCAGGAACTTGAACTGCATCAGTATCCCGGATAATACTCTGGTGGAACTGGAACAGATGAAGAACTATCCCAATGAGAAGCAGGTGATTATCACCACGGGCAGCCAGGGGGAGAGTATGGCAGCCCTAAGCCGTATGGCGGGGGGGATGCACCGCAAGATCACCATTGGTGCGGGGGATACAGTGATCTTCTCCTCTAACCCCATACCTGGAAATGAGAAGCCAGTGACAAAGATCATCAATGAACTGCTGCGCAAAGGTGCGGATGTGATCTTCCAGGATGCCCATGTATCGGGACATGCCTGCCAGGAGGAGATCAAACTGCTCTATACCTTGATCCATCCGAAATATTCCGTACCGGTACACGGGGAATACAAGCATCTGAAGGCCCAGGCCAAGATAGCCCAGAGTCTGGGAATGGATAAGGATCATATCTTCATCCTCTCCTCCGGGGAGGTCCTGGAGTTGGACAATGACAGTGCAAAGGTGACGGGAAAGGTACCTGTGGGTGCTATCCTGGTGGATGGCCTTGGAGTGGGTGATGTGGGCAATGTGGTGCTTAGGGACCGCCAGCATCTGGCAGAAGACGGTATCCTGGTGGTGGTCATGAGTCTGGATGCTGCCAGTGGAGAACTGGTGGCAGGACCCGACATAGTGTCCAGGGGGTTCGTCTATGTGAAGGAATCAGATGAACTGATTGAGGAGGCCCGCCACACAGTGGATGAAGCCTTGCAGAAATGCCTGAACCGGGGAATCACGGACTGGGGCAAGCTGAAGAACACCACCAAGGATGCCTTGAGTGACTATGTGTGGAAGAAGACGAAACGCCGTCCCATGATACTGCCGATTATCATGGAAGTATAAAGTGTGAACGGAATGAAGATTTTCTGGTACAGGGAACCGGGATGGCAGACGGGAAGCAGGGTGACAGAATGGATAATATGGACAGGGCGTTGGATGCCTTTATAGCGGCGATCCTGGTCTCGGAGGAGTACCGGTGTTACGCGGCCATGCGGGATAAGGTGAAGCTGGACCCGGAACTGAAGGCCCAGATAGATGATTACAGAAAGCGCAATTATGAATTCCAGACCAGTACGGATGGGGATTTCGAGAACCTGGACCGTTTCGAAAAAGAATATGAGAATTTCCGGGAGAATCCCCTGGTGATGGATTTCCTGGCGGCAGAACTGGATTTCTGCCGGCTGATGCAGCGGGTGAACATGCGCATTGTCTCCAGGCTGCAGTTTGAGTGAAGGGGTGGCTTGAAAAGTAACCATGAATTTTCAATTTGTTTTATGCAGTCCCTAAGGGTCTGTGGATAAATAGCCTTGCATGGGTACAGGAGGAGTTTGCATGGAGATTTATTTACAGTTCCGAAGACGGGCAGATGGGAGTTAGGATGAAATCGGGGAATATAATTGCTGCAGTGTTTGGGGTGATTTTTAGGGTAGTGGTGGTGATCCTGGTGGTATATGCCGTATACCGGGGGGCGGTTATATGTTATGATTACGGCTACCGTATCTTCACAGAGCCTGCCATGACCGTGGGAGAGGGACGGACCATCACCGTGGCTGTGACAGAGGATATGTCTGCCCTGGACATTGGTAAACTTTTCGAGAGTAAGGGGCTGATCCGGGATTCCAGGCTATTTGTACTCCAGTACTATCTGTCTGAATTCCGGAAAGAAGTAGGTCCTGGCACCTTTGAACTGAGCACTTCCATGACAGTAGAGGAAATGATGGAAGCCATGACAGTATCCCCGGAGGATGGGGGAGAAGAGACGGAAGGCTGATATGATTATTGATGAGAGAATGTCAGTTTTCATTGATTCCCTGGATCAGGATAATCCTCCTTTTCTGGCGGGAATTGAAAGGTATGCCCTGGACCACCAGGTTCCTGTCATACGGAAACCGACCCAGGGCCTGCTGCGATTTTTACTTGCATATGCGAAGCCGAAGGACATCCTGGAAGTAGGAACTGCCATCGGCTTTTCTGCGTTGCTGATGAGTGAGTATGGAGGCCCGGACTGCAGGATCACCACCATAGAAAAAGTGGAAAGGCGGATCGCGGCTGCCAGACAGAACTTCCAGGAGGCTGGAAAAACAGGGCAGATTACCCTGCTGGAGGGGGACGCGGCAGAGATTCTGAAAGGACTGCAAGACTCCTATGACATGATCTTCATGGATGCAGCAAAGGGACAGTACATCCATTTCCTGCCGGATGTCCTGCGCCTGCTGCGGCCAGGAGGAATGTTGGTGTCCGACAATGTGCTGCAGGATGGGGATGTGGTGGAATCCCGCTATGCCCTGCCCAGACGGGACCGTACCATCCATGCCCGCATGCGGGAATATCTCTATGAACTGAAACACAGACCGGAACTGGAGACCGTGATCCTGCCAGTGGGAGACGGGGTGGCCCTTACTATTTTCACTGGTGAGGACAGGCGGCTTGTCCTGTAAGATGGAGAAAGGCTGTCTGCCATAGGCTGGAACTGGCAGGGACGGGGAGGCTGTCTGCGATACAGGATGGTCATGGGATGACTGCCCTAAGCAGGTTCAAGGACGGGAAAGAGACAATGATGGAAGAGAAGATGATAGAAAAAGCTAACACAGATAAAAAGAGAAAAGGGAAAAAACCTGAGCTTCTCATTCCTGCCAGCAGCCTGGAAGTGCTAAAAACAGCAGTGATTTTCGGGGCAGATGCCGTGTACGTAGGCGGGGAAGCATTCGGATTAAGGGCCAAGGCGAAGAACTTCTCCATGGAGGAGATGGCCCAGGGCATTGTCTTTGCCCATGAACGGGGGACAAAGGTATATGTGACTGCCAATATTCTGGCCCACAATGATGACCTGGAGGGCGCTGCACGGTACTTTGCAGAATTAAGGGATATGGAGCCGGAACCCTGTGATGCGCTGATTATCTCGGATCCGGGCATGTTCCTGCTGGCAAGGCAGGTCTGGCCAAAGGCAGAAATCCATATTTCCACCCAGGCGAACAACACCAATTATGAGACCTACCGTTTCTGGTGGGAACTGGGGGCAAAGCGTGTGGTGTCCGCCAGGGAACTTTCCCTGGCAGAACTGGCACAGATCCGGTCACGGATCCCGGAGGAGATGGAGATAGAAAGCTTTGTCCATGGTTCTATGTGCATTTCTTATTCCGGGCGTTGTCTGCTGAGCAACTATTTCACGGGCAGGGATGCCAACCAGGGATCCTGTACCCACCCCTGCCGCTGGAAGTACGCAGTGGCAGAGGAGACCAGGCCTGGGGAATACTTGCCGGTATATGAGAATGAGAGGGGAACGTTCCTCTTCAATTCCAAAGACCTGTGCATGATCGAACATATCCCGGAAATGGTGGAGGCTGGCATTGACAGCTTGAAAATAGAGGGACGCATGAAAACAGCCCTCTATGTGGCAACCGTGGCCCGCACGTATAGAAAAGCCATAGATGACTTTTTCTGCTCCCCGGTAACCTATCGGGAGAATATGGAATGGTATAAGGCTGAGATTGGCAAATGTACCTATAGACAGTATACTACCGGATTCTATTTTGGAAAGCCGGATGAAAATATGCAGATTTATGACAATAGCACTTATGTGAGCGAGTATACCTACCTGGGAATCGTGGAGGATGTCTGGAGGTCGCCGGCCTGGCCCTGGGAGAGTGACAGGGCAGAACAACAGGAAGGGCAGATGCCATACAAAGATCCAGTACAGCGGGGGGGCCTGGCGCAGTATGGGGATCTGGCACGGGATAGGAGCCGGGGATGTGAGGGAGCCCCTGTACAGTGTGGAGGCCAGGAACAGCCAACACACACATTGGCCAGGATAGAACAGCGCAACAAGTTTGCCGTGGGCGACAGGATAGAAATCATGAAGCCTGATGGCCGGAACCTGGAGGTGATAGTGGATGCCATGTATACAGCGGAAGGGGAAGCCGTGGAGGACTGTCCCCATCCCAGGCAGGTGCTCTGGGTTGGGATTGACACGAGGGCAGGGGTGGAGAGGTATGATTTGCTGCGGGTGAAGAAGTGAGTGACAAATATGTAATGGAATTTGGTTTGCATGAAATTTTTCAAACATAAACCGAGATACCCGCTTAGCAGGTGAGGAGATATAAGAGAAAATGCGTAATAGAAAACCAATCATATGGCTGGTCTGCCTGGGAGTAATACTGGTTTGCATCAAGCGGATTTTTACAGATTTTGATATAGATTGTGAATATGCGATTGCACTTTCTTACCGTATGGCCCGTGGTGACAAAATGATAGTGCAGATGTGGGAACCACATCAGACTTCAGCTTTTTTAAATGCCATTTTCATTAAGATTTATTTATTTCTAACGGGTACCGTTACAGGGATTGCCCTCTATCTGAACATTATGGGTACTCTTGCAAAAGCAGGTGTAGCTATTGTGTTTTATCGTACTTTTCGAAAGATATGTGATCATAAGATTCTATTTTTGATGTGTAGCTTCTTTATGACTGTATGTGCCAAAAATTCTATTATACTTGAGTTTTCTAATATGATGATATATTTTTCCATATTGCTGTTTTGTGCCCTTTATACCCATTTGCAAAAGCTGGAATATCAGAAGCCTGAAACGCTGTTTCTTGTGTTGGCATCGTTTTGCCTTTGTCTTCAGGTCCTGTCATATCCTTCTGCAGTGATTTTGTTTGTTCTGGTATTGCTTATTCTTAACAGATATTCTTTGACAAAAGGGCGGGATATGGTCATTTTTTCCGGTAGCTGTTTTGCTGTTGGAAGTGCCTTTTGTGCCTACTTGGTTTTTCGGTCTGGATGGGACAGGTTCTGGGTTTGTATTAGGAATATTGTTACAGGAGATAGTTCTCACACAGTAGCGGATCTGGCTGAAAAAACAGTGCTTTATGTACAGGATATCAGAAATGTATTTATTCTATTTGCAATATGCGCTTTTTTAGCTGTTGTCATTTCAGTTTTGCCATTCCAGAAGAGGCGACATGCCAGAAGAATAGGATGTATCAAGATATTTTTCATTTTGCTGTTTTTACAAAATATCAGTAATGCAATGATGGACATTGGGAACCGCCAATGGCTGATGAAAATCCGGTTACTTTACCTGGCAGTGTATATTCCATTTGTAGTGCTTGCGGCCATATTGAAAAAGTATTGTAGCAGGGATGAAAAGATGCTTTTTTCTATTGGCCTGGGGATTAGCATAAGCAGTTGTATTGCCGTACTGCTCTTAACTAATCTGCCGTTTCTTTCCACTCTTGCATATTTGATTCTTGGAATTATGGTATCTATGGTTCCCATAGGAGCTTACTTACGCCAGGCTGTGCCTGAGACAAGTGATGAGAAGAGATATGTAATGCTTTTCCTATTTGTGCTGGTAGTTATTTTCCGTAATATATATATTTTTAGACCAATGAATAGAATGCAGGCTCTTACGGTATCCATTAATAATGTGGTAAGGGATGGTCCGTTAAAGGGGATTTTCTCGGACTATATGGGGCCACATATTATGAACTGTAACATGGAAGATTGGAAACAGTATATCCAAAAGGGAGACAGGGTGATGATTGTAGGATTTCCTAGCGTCAGTACCATTGGCTATTTGTATGAAGATACTGAGATTTGTGTGGATTCGACTATTTGCACGCCGACATACAGTGAAAAGCTTTTACAATACTGGGAGATAAATCCATGGAAGGAGCCCAATGTGGTGGTGGTTGACTGTTGGTTTGGTGAATTACGAATTCCAGAAGATACTTGGATCAGGGGGTGGCTTGAGGAAAATTTTGATTCTTATGTTGATGGGACTTATATTAGAATCTATTACCGTGAGTAACATGGTAGTTGATAGAGAGGAGAATAATTTCGCAGTATAAATAAATTGTCAGTAAATGTACATTGACCAATTTGGAGGTATCATGTACAATAACCAAATGAGACTGTTGGCAAATAAGTATAATATCATAAGACTCTATGGCATGCCGGGAACCAGGAAAAAGAAGCGGGAAGGATAGGAAAACACAGACAATGCAAGATGTATGCAATGTAGAAGAGATATTTGCAAGCAAAGTATTCACCCTTGGGAAGATGAAAGAGCGTCTTCCCAAGAATGTATACAGGACCTTGCTCCGGGTCATGGACCAGGGCGGCGAGATGTCCCTGGACACTGCTGACGTGGTAGCCAGGGCCATGAAGGACTGGGCGGTGGAAAACGGTGCCACCCACTATACCCACTGGTTCCAGCCCTTGACAGGGATCACTGCGGAGAAACATGATGCTTTCGTGACCCACCCGGATGAGGATGGGCGGATGATCATGGAATTTTCCGGAAAGGAACTGATCAAGGGAGAGCCGGATGCCTCCTCCTTCCCTTCAGGTGGGCTGCGTGCTACCTTTGAGGCCAGAGGATATACCACCTGGGATATCACTTCCCCGGCCTTTATCAAGGAGACAGCCACCGGCCCCACCCTGTGCATTCCCACGGCATTCTGCTCTTACAAGTCGGAGGCACTGGACAAGAAGACACCGCTTTTACGTTCCATGGAGGCCCTGAGCCGGCAGGCCATCCGGATCGTAAGGCTATTTGGCAATACAGATGCCAGGAAGGTGCTGCCTTCCGTGGGTGCGGAGCAGGAGTATTTCCTGGTGGATGCGAAAAAAGCCCTGCAGAGGGAGGATCTGATATTCTCTGGCAGGACCCTTTTTGGTGCTCCTGCCCCTAAGGGCCAGGAGATGGACGACCACTATTTTGGCGTCATCCGGGAGCGCGTTGGCGCGTTTATGCATGACGTGAATATTGAATTGTGGAAGCTGGGTGTAACATCCAAGACCCAGCACAATGAGGCGGCCCCAGCCCAGCATGAGGTGGCTCCGGTCTATGAATCAGCCAATGTGGCGGTAGATCACAACCAACTGGTAATGGAGACCCTGAAGCGGGTGGCTGGCAAACATGGGCTGCGCTGCCTGCTTCATGAGAAACCTTTTGCAGGGGTGAACGGTTCCGGCAAACATAACAACTGGTCCATTACCACGGACACTGGCATCAACCTGCTGGAACCTGGACAGACACCCAATGAAAATATCCAGTTTCTGTTGGTTCTAGCCTGCATCATCAAGGCAGTGGACACCCACGCGGACCTGCTTAGGCAGAGCGCTTCCAATGTGGGAAATGACCACAGGCTGGGGGGCTTTGAGGCTCCGCCCACAGTGATCTCCATTTTCCTGGGGGAGCAGCTTGAGGATGTGGTGACGCAGTTGGTGGAGACGGGAAAAGCAGATTCCCTAAAGGAGGGAGGCATGCTGCGCACAGGTGTATCTACCCTGCCGGATTTCGTGAAGGATGCCACTGACCGCAACCGGACATCCCCCTTCGCCTTTACTGGCAATAAGTTTGAATTCCGCATGGTGGGCAGCGAGGATTCCATCGGCAGTCCCAACACCATACTGAACGCCATTGTAGCAGAGGCTTTCTGCGAGGCTGCAGACAGGCTGGAGCAGGCAGAGGACTTTGACATGGCAGTCCATGACTTGATCAAGGAATATATGACCAGGCACCAGCGGATTATCTTTAATGGCAACGGGTATGCCAGGGAATGGGTGGAGGAGGCCAGGAGACGCGGCCTGCCCAATATTCCGTCCATGGTGGAGACAGTGGATACCCTGACTACAGCCAAGGCTATCCGGCTGTTTGAAAAGTTCGGTATCTTCACTGAGGCAGAACTGCGTTCCCGGGCAGAGATCCTATATGAAACCTATGCCAAGACCATCAATATAGAAGCACTGACAATGATTGACATGGCCAACAAACAGATCATACCGGCTGTAATACGTTTTGCCAGGTCCCTGGCTGACACTACACTGGCAGTGAGGGAAGCAGGCGGTGATGATTCTGTTGCATCAGATCTGCTGAAAGCTGTTACTGGTAAGCTATCCGAGACAAAACAAGCGGTAGAGAACCTGCTTGTGGAGGAGCGGAAGGCTTCTGCCATGCCCAGGGGAAAGGAACAGGCCTTCCGCTACCGGGAACGGGTGGTGGCAGCCATGGAAGCTTTGCGCAGGCCTGCGGATGAACTGGAAGGAATGGTGGACAAGGAATATTGGCCGTTCCCTGCCTATGCAGATCTGCTGTTTGAAGTGTGAAAGGCGAAAAGAAAATCTAAGCTTGTAAGAGGGGGCATAGCCCACCTCTTTTGTACACAAGCTAAGATTTTCTAAGTTTCGCCTCGAAGAACTGTCTTGCGGCAATTCTTCCCAGCGCGATTTTGCGCTTCGTTTGAAAAAAATTACTTTTTTTAAATTTAGGTATTGCAAAATGGAAACACTTCGTGTATACTGTATCAAGTAGTGCAAAATAGGGCTATCGCCAAACGGTAAGGCAACGGACTCTGACTCCGTCATTTCAAGGTTCGAATCCTTGTAGCCCTGTTACAAAGCCCCGGTGGAGAGATTCACCGGGGTTATTTTTGCGCCCGCGGGAATCAAGGGTCTGCGGGATTTTGGATTGCAAATTATTCTATGGGCATGAAAAATGCCGTCAGTAACATTTACTGGTTTTTTGGACAAAATCCTCCTTTTTGAGAATGGATAGGTCAATTTAAAATGTCTGTCAGAGTCGGATAACAATGGGATTCCAGGAGTTTTTCAATGGGTTTCCCTTCGGTGTACATCTGCTGCAAATATGCATAGTGCAGATACTCATCCAATTTCTTGTTTTTGTTGTATTTAATGATGTTATATATAATAATTTATAGGTGGATTGTTTTTGAAGAGACACAAAGCGAGGGGAGAATCAAGGGCATTATTGAAATGAGGATTGAATGTGGATTATCTGAAAAAGATATTTTTAGAGAAGCTGAGCATAAAATGAATGTGTCCCGGCTGAAGACATAGGAGTACTTTCAGAAGTATGCAGCGGAGACAGTGTAGTTAGGGAGATGCTGCGAGATGACTTCCGAAAAGTGTTGGATAAAAGGAGATATATAACTGAAAAATCGGACAGGGAACCGATAGATTCTATTTTGGAAGCAGGTTTTGGCGCAAATAGGAAAGTAGTAGAATTGATAGTAGATGAGAGTATGTATGAATCTATGAATCATTGATGGAGATCATAGAGAAGCGGTGGCAGACTGCTTTGGACTGGAAGGGTGCATTAGAAAGGATATGGATTATGACAAATTCACAGGCATGGGACTACGCAATAGGGATGATTAAGGTAGATGGGCTGGAACCTACGGAAGATTTTAAAAAGTATATTGAAAAAGAAAAAAGAGGAGAGGTCACTATGGAAGATGCGAAGTTCTTTCTGGATAAAAAATACAAAATGAAGGAGCCCATGGATGCGTGACCCATATCTTATGATGATATTCCCGTCCTCAGAAATGATGCGCTGAAAGGACTTACGCTTCACGGAAGCCAATAGATTATTGCAAGAGAGATATTGTGAGGGAAGGAAAGGGACTTCGGGAAAGCGGCAGAGGAAAAGGAGATGGAGAAAATGAGGGAACTGGTTTTTCGGGATGCGATGCCCCCTATGGTATGAACTGGCTGCGCCGGGATTACCGATATGGGGAGGTGCGCTGTCCGAAGGGAGTGGACAGTATGGTGTCCCACAGAAGAGAAGGGGATGTGGTATATACGGATATCCGTTTCCGGAATACCACGGACAAACCGATTTTCACATCCCTGGTGGATATCAGCATTGCCCTTCCCCTGGAGGACAGGTATGACGGCAGCCAGGTCTGCATGAGGCAGCGCTGCCATTCGCATCTTCTGTGGCGGTGAAGTGAGTTATATCATGGCACTGCGGATGGGGGGATGCCCGCCCCACCTGGGGATGGTACTGACCAGGGGGAGTCTGGGTGGTTACAGTGTGGAGCGGGATACCAGGAAGATGAGCAATGACAGAGGCTGCTTTCTGCTGCATCCTTCGCCCATGGCATTGATGCCGGGTGAGGAGAAGGAGATCGGCCTTGTGCTCTTTCCCCACCGGGGCAGGGAGGATTTCTACAGGTAGGCCGCAGCCTTTACCAGGTTCCTTAGGGTGGAAGCCTCCGCTTGGGTCCTGTTTTGCGGGGAGGAGTGCCGTATTACAATAAAACCGTCATTTGAGGCCAGATCTGTACAGGTGGATGGGGAGGAAATCCCGCAAAGAGACGGGCAGTACGAACTGGTGTACAGGGATACGGGACGCTGTGGGGAAAAGATCTTCCAGATCTGTGTGGACGGCATCCATACCTGGTGCCGGGTCCTGGTGACAGAGCAGCCGGAGGAACTGGTGCGGCGCCGCTGCCTGTTTATTGCAAGGCACCAGCAGTATGGAGGACATCAACAGTCTGCAGAGGATTGGCACTGTGCAGGGCACCAGCGATACGAGGAGATTCCGGGGACAGGAGACGGCATGCATTCCGGGCGGGCAGAAAATACAGGCGGGAATGCCAGAAAAGGCGGTCACGGTGGAAGCCTGGAGGGAGCCTATCTGGCCTATGACAATGAAGAAGAACATATGTACTATGACCGGAACAACGATTACAACGGTGGCCGGGAACGGGTGGGGATGGGGATTCTGATGGCAGAGTACATGCAGCTTAGGAAGAGTGAGGCAGGAGGCAGCCTTCCGGCAGAGGGCGGAGAATAGCGTCTGTGTGACCAAAAATGGCACAAGGTGCTACTTTGAACGGCAGGGCCGTGAAAAGTAACTTATTTTGTTAGGGTGGGTTTGAATTTTCAAACACGCTCTAGCAAAAGAGGAAAGAAGATGTTATACTGAGGGCAGGGAAAAGAATCTGTACTGGAAGAGCATGTTTGTGAACAGGCGGGGGTATAAAATGGACGAAACATGGAGAGGAACAGCAGGGAACGGAGACACCATCAAAGATAACACGGCATCTGTTCACGGGGAGGGAACCTTCGGGCAGGATGCACAGGAGAATGCCAGACAGGTCTGCAGGGCAGCCAGGAAGCAGTTTTCAAGGCTGGGCTGGATGTATGTGGCCGGTACGGTGGTGATCGAGGCAGTGGGAATAGGGATAATGCTGGTTGTGGGACTGATATGGCCCCAGTGGCTGATAGACACCAACATGCAGCTGCTGTTGGGTACCTTGCCCATGTACCTCATAGGGATCCCGATCCTGGTTCTGCTGGTGAAGACGGTTCCGGCACAGCAGCCCAGGCAGCATAGGATGCGTGGCGGACAATTTGCCCTGGCGGCGTTGATGTGTTTTGCGGCAATGTATATCTGCAATTTTGCGGGGCTTGCCATTACGACCATCATTGGAATCCTGAAGGGAAGCCCGGTGAACAACCAGCTGCAGGATATGATCGGGCCGTCCAATCCCGTATTGGTGTTTGTGTTCACTGTAATCTGTGCACCTCTCATTGAGGAATATGTGTTCCGCAAGCTGATTGTGGACAGGGCCATCCAATATGGACAAGGTGCGGCCATTGTACTGTCCGGGCTGATGTTCGGCCTGTTTCACGGCAATATGAACCAGTTCGTCTACGCAACGGGCCTGGGGCTGTTCCTGGCGTTCCTATATGTGAGGACAGGGAAGCTGAAGATCACCATAGCCCTTCATATGTTGATTAATTTTTTTGGAGGAGTGGTCAGTACCCAGGTGGTACGGCTGGCAGATATGGATGCCTATATGGAAGCGGCATCTGCTGGGAACCTGCAGGATATGATGGGGTACCTGGCAGACCACATGGCAGGGTGGATCCTGCTTCTGGGATATGTTTTTGTGGTGCTGGGATGTGCTTTGGCAGGCGGGGTGCTGTTTATTGTGTTTGCCTGTAAAGGGCGCTTCCGCCTGGGGGCAGACAAGGCCGTATTGCCGAAAGGAAAGCGGTTCCGTACAGTGATGCTCAATTCTGGTATACTGGTATACTGCATCATCTGGATGGCGGTCATTGGATGGCAGTTGTTTGCGTAAGTGGGGGTATGGCTGGATCCAGGCAGGCCCCATGGATGCCCGTACAGGCCCTTCACCAGGCAGATGGCATCACGCAGGTGCAGCGGCCACGGGAAACAGAGATAGGATACAGAGATATGTATACATTTGACAGTCGCATCCGGTACAGCGAGACAGATTCGCAGGGGAAACTGACCATGGCTTCCCTGATCAATTATTTCCAGGACAGTTCCACTTTTCACTCCGAAGATCTGGGACTGGGGCTTGGGTATCTGCATAAGAGGCATCTGGTATGGGTACTTTCCTCCTGGCAGATCGTGGTGAACCGGTACCCCAGGCTCTGTGAACATGTGACCATTGGCACCCAGCCCTATGATATGAAGGGATTCCTGGGATATCGGAATTTTGCCATGATGGGTGAGGATGGCAGCTATGCTGCAGTTGCCAACTCCATCTGGAGCCTGCTGGACACCCGGACGGGCAAGCCTTGCATGGTTCCCCGGGAGATGGTGGAGGGGTACTGTCTGGGGGAGAAGCTGTCCATGGCGTATGCGCCGCGGAAAATCGCCGTCCTTCCCGGGGGAGCAGAATATGCCCCCATACCTGTGAAAAAGCATCACCTGGATACCAACCAGCATGTGAACAACCAGCAGTTTATTGATATTGCCATGGATTATCTGCCGGAGGATTTCGGGATCGGACAGATGCGGGCAGAATATAAGAAGCAGGCTTATCTGGAGGATGTGCTGAAGCCCTATGTGGCAGTGGGAGACAATGTGGTATATGTGGCGCTTAGGGATGAGGCGGGGGCACCTTACGTGTCGGTGGAATTTTCCGGGGGATCTTCAAGGGAATAGTAGAAAATGTCCGCAGGGTGCGGGCTGGGAGGTGTGGTCATGATCCTGTTAGGAGAGAAGCAGAAGCTGGTCATTGTTAAAAAAGTGGAATTTGGGGTCTATCTGGCAGAAAAACCGGAAGATGAGGTGAAGGTACTGCTGCCAAACAGACAGGTGCCAGGCGACAGCCAGGTAGGGGATGTGGTAGAGGTATTCCTGTACCGTGATTCTGAGGACCGGATGATTGCTACCACCAGGGAACCTGGGCTGGCCCTGGGGCAGGTTGCAGAACTGACGGTGGTCCAGGAGGGACGGATCGGCGCTTTTCTGGACTGGGGTCTGGAGAAGGATCTGTTCCTGCCCTTCAAGGAACAACGGGGCCAGGTACACAAGGGGGGGAAGGTGCTGGTGTCCCTCTATATTGACAAGAGTGACAGGCTCTGTGCCACCATGAATGTATATGAGAACCTGCGGACAGACAGTCCTTATAAGACAGGAGACCATGTCAGGGGACGCGTCTATGAACATAGCGATAATTTTGGCGCCTTTGTGGCAGTGGATAACCTGTATTCGGGTCTGATTCCCAAGAGGGAACTGTATGGGGATGTGGAACTGGGCACCGATGTATCCTGCAGGGTTGTCCAGGTGCGGGAAGACGGGAAGCTGACCTTGAGCATCCGGGAGAAGGCGTACCTGCAGATGGACAAGGATGCGCAGGCATTGCTGTCCCTGCTTGACAGTTATGAGGGGGTACTGCCATTCAGCGACAAGGCCTCCCCAGAAGTGATCCGTCAGGAGACCGACATGAGCAAAAATGAGTTCAAACGGGCCGTGGGGAGACTGTTAAAGGAAGGCAGGATTGAGATTGGCACGGGATGCATTCGGAAAAAGAAGGAAAACTGACCGAAATAGGAATGCTTTGTTAAAAAAACGGAAAGAAAAAAGATGCTATGGCATTGTATAGCAGAATGTGGTAGAATAAGAGAAATCCGAAGCCGGGGGCAGGCTGGAAGCAGCAGGGATGAACCGGCAGAAGGGAGGCAGACAGATGGATATCGCAGGTGTGGCAACTGCAATGAAGCAGGTTTCCCTGCAGTCTCAGATCGGGACGGCAGTACTGGCCAGACAGATGGACACCAATGAAGCACTGGGGGAACAGCTTGTGGAACTGATAGACGCAGCAGCTATGGAGCGAAGCGTGAATCCTGCTGTAGGTGCATACTTTGACATGCGGGTATAACATATACGTTACTGTTCACAGGTGCCACCGCGAGGTGTTTTCATGCGCTTCCAGCGTGACAAATCCGAGACTGCCTCGCGCCAAAACGCCGGCATTTGGCATTTTGTGTGCATAGTTGCTGTGAACGGAGTGAACAGTAACACATTTACGGAAGCTACATCGGGAACTGCCTGATAGGGATAGGTCAGGCAGTTTTTTTGTGAAAAATCCTAAAAACCTATTGCTTTTTTGTCATATTTTTTGTACATTTGTAATGTATGGCAAGATGAATGGAGAAAGGTCCGGATCCTGGGACAGGAGACATTAAGGCAAAGGAGCAGGGGGATATGATCTCAAATCAGATATTGCAGAATACAATTGAAGGGCTGAAAGCCATAGCCAGGGTGGAATTCTGTGTCCTGGATGTGGATGGCAAGGAAGTGGCTTCCACCACCGACATGGGGAATAATTCCAGGGCTGCCGCAGAATTTGCCGCCTCCCCGGCCGATTCCCAGGAGATCCAGGGGTATCAGTATTTTAAGATATATGACGAACAGCAGCTGGAGTATGTGCTGGTGGCAGGAGGCACTGGGGAAGATGTCTACATGATTGGTAAGATGGCAGCCTTCCAGGTGCAGAACCTTCTGGTGGCTTACAAGGAGCGTTTTGACAAGGATAATTTTGTGAAGAACCTGCTTCTGGATAATCTCCTGCTGGTGGATATCTACAGCCGTTCCAAGAAGCTTCATATCCAGACAGAGGTACCCCGGGTAGTGATGATTGTGGAATCTGGAAATGGACGTGACAGCAATGTGCTGGAACTGGCCAGGACACACCTGGGAACCAATAGCAAGGACTTCGTGACGGCAGTGGATGAGAGCAATGTGATCGTGGTGAAGGAACTGGCAGATGCCGATGCCTTGAAGGAAGTGGAGAAATGCGCCAGATCCCTGGAAGGCTTCCTGCAGAAGGAGGGGATCCGGGACATCCGGATTGCTTACGGCACTGTGATACAGGAGATCAAGGAAGTCAGCCGTTCCTTCAAGGAGGCGAAGATGGCCCTGGATGTGGGGAAGATTTTCTTCGGGGACCGGGACATTATCGCGTACAGTGAGCTTGGAATCGGCCGTCTCATCTATCAGCTGCCCATTCCCTTGTGTAAGATGTTTATCCGGGAGATCTTCGGGGGCAAGAGTCCCGATGACTTTGATGAGGAGACACTGACCACCATTTATAAGTTTTTTGAGAACAGCCTGAATGTCTCTGAGACATCGAGACAATTGTTCATACATAGGAATACACTGGTGTACCGCCTGGATAAGCTCCAGAAGAGCACGGGCCTGGACCTGCGTATCTTCGAGGATGCAATTACCTTCAAGATTGCACTTATGGTAGTGAAATATATGAGATATATGGAAAATACAGACTTTTAATCGTTACTGTTCACTGGTGCTGCCGCGAGGTGTTTTCATGCGCCTTTTGCATGACAAACCCGAGACTGCCATGCGCCAAAATGGGCTGGTTTCGCCCTTTTTGTGTACATAGTTGCTGTGAACGGAGTGAACATTTAATCCCAGACGGAGGCAAGGATGGCGAAGAAAGACCTGTTGAGAAGAAGACGGGAAAAAATGATACAGGAGAAGGGTGTTATCTACCTGGATAATGTCCGCAAGATATATTCCACCGGTTCCCCGGCCTTGAATGGCATTACCCTGGGAATTGGCAGGGGAGAATTCGTATTTATCGTGGGGGACAGTGGTTCCGGGAAGTCCACCTTGATTAAGCTTCTGCTGCGGGAGCTTGTGGCCACCGAGGGCGCCGTCTATGTGATGGGGAATGACTTGGCGAAGCTAAAGCACAGGCAGGTGCCCAGGTTCCGCCGGAACATCGGTGTGGTATTCCAGGACTTCCGGCTTCTAAACGATCGGAATGTGTATGAGAATGTTGCTTTTGCCCAGAGGGTGGTGCAGACACCCTCTGCAGAGATCAGAAGGAATGTGCCTGCCATCCTGGCCACGGTGGGACTGGCGGGAAAGTATAAGGCCAAGACAAAGCAGCTTTCCGGTGGGGAACAGCAGCGGGTGGCCCTGGCCAGGGCCTTGATCAACAGCCCATCCATCCTGCTGGCAGATGAACCCACCGGGAACCTGGATCCCAAGAATTCCTGGGAGATCATGCGGCTTCTGGAGGAGATCAATGAGAGGGGGACCACTGTGGTGGTGGTCACCCACAACCGGGAGATCGTGAATGCCATGCGCAAGCGCGTGGTAACCATGAAAAAAGGTGTCATTGTCAGCGATGAGGAAGGGGGCGAGTACATCGATGAAGATTAGTACTTTGTTCTATACCATCCGGCAGGGCTTTGCCAATGTCTTCCGCAACAAATGGTATTCCCTGGCCTCCATTGCCACCATATCTGCCTGCCTGTTCCTGTTCGGCATCTTTTATGCCATTGTGGCGAATTTCCAGAGCGTCCTACATATTACAGAGGAGGGCGTCTGCATCACGGTTTTCTTTCACAATGCAGTGGACGACTGTGAAGGGGAGCATGTGATTCCCACGGACCTGCGCATGGAGGAGATCGGACAATTGATTGCCAGGCGCGTGGAAGTGTCCAGAGTGCAGTTCGTCAGTGCGGAGGAAGCCTGGGCAGATTTCGGACCTTCCCGGTTCGGGGAGGACTACCAGGAGGGATTCCCGGAGAATCCCCTGGAGGGCTGGGACAACTATGAGGTGTACCTGAGCGATGTATCCATGCATGATACCCTTGTGACCTGGCTGGACTCCATGCCGGAGGTGCGCAAGATCAATGACGCCAAGGAGGTGGCAGACATACTGAATGGCACCAATCTGCTGGTGGCCTATGTGTCTGTGGCCATTATCGCCATTCTGCTGGCAGTGAGTATCTTCCTGATCAGCAATACGGTGGCCATTGGCATCTCCGTCCGTTCTGAGGAGATCAATATCATGAAATATATCGGTGCCACAGACTTTTTCGTCCGTTCTCCCTTCGTGCTGGAGGGCATGATTATCGGCCTGGTGGGAGCGGCCATACCGCTGTGGCTGATCTACGTCTTCTATAATTATGTACTAAGCTACGTGGTGGAGAATTTCAATGTGCTGAGCAAGTTCTTGAATTTCCTGTCGGTAGATCAGATCTTCCAGACTCTGACGCCGGTTTCCCTGGCTGTGGGTGTAGGGATCGGTTTTCTGGGTAGTATTACCACGGTTAGGAAGCATCTGCGCGTTTGAGATGGATTGGAATACTATTCTGGGCCTGTAGGGTATGCAGCCGGACGGGTGCGTCCCATAGGCTGACTGGATGGCTGGAAAGGCGCTGGTGGAGCGTATTTCCTGGGACAATGCAAAGATTGGGTAAGGACGGGAATCCTATGGGGAAGAAGACAGTTAAAATTTGTCAGATGTTATGTGTAGCAATCTGTGTTATGCTTGTGATGGGAACCTCCGCTTTTCCAGCGGAGGCCATGTCCATGTCCTCCATTACCTCTGACAGTATCCGGGAGAAGGAAGAGCAGATTAGGAAGGCCCAGGAGCAGAAGGATGCCTTGAAAAGCGGGCTCACTGACCTGCAGAAGCTGAAGGGGGAACTGGAGGCCCAGCGCTCCAACTTGAAGAATTATGTGGCGAAGCTGGATGCCTCATTGGCAGAGATTGAGCAGAAGATTGAGGAACTGCAGGCGCAGATCGCTGCCAAGGAACAGGAACTGTCAGATACCCAGGTGGAACTGGAAAATGCCATTGCCCGGGAAGAAAAACAGCAAGAAACCATGACGGAACACATAAGATATATCTATGAGACTGGAAATGTCCAGATGGTTGAACTCCTGCTGGGGGCAGAGAGTTTCTCCGATTTCCTGAACCGGGCAGATTTTGTGGAAAAGGTGGTTTCTTATGAGAACAGGATGTGGCTGGATTTCAAGGCTACCAGGGAGTATGTGGAACTGTGCAAGGAACAGCTGGAACTGGAGAAAGAGATCCTGGATGAGACCAAGGCCGGTGTGGAGACAGAGCAGAAGAACCTGGAGGAACTGATCGAGCAGAAGAACCAGGATATCTTGAACTATGAGACGGATATTGGCAATAAGGAAAAGGCCATACAGGAGTACGAGGCGGATATCAAGGCAGAGGAAGAGACCATTGCCGCACTGGAGGCAGCCGTGGAGGCAGAGAAGAGGCAGATCCTGGCAAACAGCGGCAAGGTGCTGGTCTATGACAACGGGGTGTTCAAATTTCCCCTGGCCTCCTTCACCAAGGTATCAGATGAATATGGCATGCGGATCCACCCAACCCTGGGAGTGGAGCAGTTCCACAATGGGGTGGATTTTGCAGCACCCAAGGGGACTGCCATCTATGCAGCTTATGATGGGATCGTGGTGGCAGCATCTTACAGTGCCACCATGGGGAATTATGTGATGATAGACCATGGCAGCGGGCTGTATACCATCTATATGCATGCCTCTGCCCTGTATGTGCAGAAGGATGATGTGGTGAGCCGGGGCAGTACCATTGCCGCAGTGGGAAGCACCGGACGGTCCACAGGGAATCACCTGCATTTCAGCGTGCGGCAGAACGGCACTTATGTCTCGCCATGGAACTACCTGAGCCAGTAAGGAACTGTGAAGATTTATTTTTCAACAGTTCCTAAGGGTGGTAAAAGGATAGTGGCCGCCTGGGAGAACAGGGAGAAGGCAGCTATGTGCCAGAGGAAGGGAGGAGAGTATAATGGACAAAAACGGACAATATTTCGATCATGTATCCGGGGGGAATATTCCAGACCCCCAGAAACCGGTAAAGGGCAGCGGCGGTGGACTGTTTCTGGCGGGACTCATATCGGGACTGGCAGGGGCGCTGCTGATCCTGGCCGTGGTGTATCTGGGCGTGAACTTCCAGGACATGGTGGAAAACCGGGGATCCAAGCCGGCATCCCTGCAGGAGGGATCTGCCATTGATGAGAAGCTGCTCTCCAAATTACAGTCCCTGGAGAACTTGATCCATGAGAATTTCTACCTGGGGGAAGTGACCAACGAAGAGATACAGACAGGCATCTACAGGGGGATGCTGGCATCCTTGGGGGACATCTACTCCGAATATTATTCCGCAGAAGACCTGGAAATTTTTATGCAGCAGGCAGAAGGAATCTTCTACGGCATTGGCGCTTATGTGGGGCTGGATGCAGAGACAGGTTTTCCCAAGATCAGCGGCGTGATCGAGGGGGCACCGGCTGAAGCGGCTGACCTTAGGGCCAATGACTTGATCTATGAGGTGGATGGGGAGTCCACTTACGGACTGAGCCTGACGGAGGCTGTGTCCATGATCAAGGGTCCGGAGGGCACGGACGTGGTTCTGACCATCGTGCGGGAAGGGGCCACGGGATTCCTAGAGGTGACAATCACCAGGGCCAAGGTGGAGGCTACCACCGTGAACCAGGAGATGCTGGAAGACGGAATGGCCTATATCCAGGTGACAGAATTCGATGATGTGACAGTGGATCAGTTTGCAGAGGCACTGGCCGTGTCCAGGGGATCCGGCATGAAAGGACTGATCCTGGACCTGCGGGCGAATCCAGGCGGGAACCTGGATTCGGTGGTAGAAATGTGCCGGATGATCCTGCCCAAGGGAATGATCGTATACACAGAGAATAAGAAAGGCCAGCGCAACGAATATACCTGTGACGGGGAGCGGGAACTGGAGGTGCCCCTGGTGGTACTGGTGGACATGAACTCGGCCAGTGCCTCCGAGATCATGGCAGGGGCTATCAAGGATTACGGCATTGGGACCCTGGTGGGAACCACTACTTTCGGAAAAGGTATCGTCCAACAGGTTATGCCTTTCCGGGACGGCTCCGCGGTGAAGATGACTATCAGCGCCTACTTTACCCCCAAGGGGAATAATATTCACGGCCTGGGCATAGAGCCTGACGTGCTATGTGAGTTTGACGGGGAGGCTTACTATGGCAGTGAGGATCACCCGGACAATCAGCTGGAGAAGGCAAAGGAAGTGCTTAAGGGACTGATGGAATAGTATAAAGCATTGAACGCAATCACAGAATAGAATCCGGGAAGCGGCTCGTGCAGCAGGGCTGATTGAATAGAAGATGAAAGCAAAGGGAAGGATTTCCGCTAAAATGGGAAAGCTTCCCTTTTCGCATGGAAAGACCGAATAGGTAGGCAGAACAAGAATTCGGAACAAATGTTCTGAAAATTGCTGTTTGCATCTATACAAATAAAATGCTGTATGGTATAATCAGAGTTACTTTTGTGCTGTTCGGTTGGATATGTGAACTTTTCCGCTGAATTATGGAGGTGATATTTCATGCAGAACGAACCGAAGACTTTCATGGAACAGAAACCGTTCAAGCTTCATTCCGAATACAAGCCCACCGGCGACCAGCCCGCAGCCATAGCTGAACTGGTAAAGGGATTCCAGGAAGGCAACCAGTTCCAGACCCTTCTGGGGGTTACGGGTTCCGGGAAGACCTTCACCATGGCCAACGTGATTGCTGCCTTGAACAAACCCACCCTGGTCATCGCCCACAATAAGACCCTGGCCGGTCAGCTCTACGGCGAGTTCAAGGAATTTTTCCCGGAAAACGCAGTAGAATACTTTGTGTCCTACTATGATTATTACCAGCCCGAGGCCTACGTCCCCTCCTCTGACACCTATATCGCCAAGGATTCTTCCATCAACGATGAGATAGACAAGCTGCGGCTGTCTGCCACGGTATCCCTGACCGAGCGGCGGGATGTGGTGGTGGTGGCCAGTGTGTCCTGCATCTACGGCCTGGGCAGCCCCGATGAATACCAGGATATGGTGGTGTCCTTGAGGCCCGGTATGGTGAAGGACAGGGACCAGGTACTGCGGGAACTGGTGGATATCCAGTATACCAGGAATGAGATAGATTTGCAGAGAGGGTGTTTCCGGGTCCGGGGCGATGTGATAGAGGTATATCCGGCCCAGGGCGGGGATTATCTGATCCGGGTGGAGTTCTTCGGGGATGAGATTGACAGGATCGCAGAGGTGGAGCCACTGTCCGGCAGGATCCATTCCGCATTGAACCATATCGCCATTTTCCCGGCATCCCACTATGTGGTGTCCCAGGAGAAGATCAAGGTGGCCTGTGACAACATAGAGAAGGAGATGGAAGAGAGGGTGCGCTTCTTCAAGGGGGAGGACAAGCTCATTGAAGCCCAGCGCATTGCGGAGCGGACCAATTTTGACATTGAGATGCTGCGGGAGACAGGGTTCTGTTCCGGCATAGAGAACTATTCCCGGCATTTGAACGGGTCTGGACCGGGAGAACCACCTATGACACTGATGGATTTCTTCCGGGACGACTATCTGATCATTATTGATGAGTCTCATATGACAATTCCCCAGATCCGGGGTATGTATGCGGGAGACCGTTCCAGGAAGCTGACCCTGGTGGACTATGGTTTCCGGCTGCCCTCTGCCCTGGACAACAGGCCTCTTAACTTTGAGGAGTTTGAGTCCCACATTGACCAGATGCTGTTCGTTTCAGCCACACCCTCGGACTATGAGGCAGCCCATGAACTGCTGCGCACGGAACAGATCATACGCCCTACGGGGCTATTGGATCCGGAGGTGGATGTGCGCCCGGTGGAGGGGCAGATCGATGACCTCATCGGAGCAGTGAATAAGGAGGTGGAGAAGCACAACAAGGTGCTGATCACCACCTTGACCAAGCGTATGGCGGAAGACCTTACGGACTATATGCGGGAGGTGGGGATCCGGGTAAAATATCTTCACTCAGACATTGATACCCTGGAGCGGGCAGAGATTATCCGGGATATGCGCCTGGATGTATTTGATGTGTTAGTGGGGATCAACCTGCTCAGGGAGGGCCTGGACATTCCGGAGATCTCCCTGGTGGCCATCCTGGATGCAGACAAGGAAGGGTTCCTGCGCAGCGGCACATCATTGATACAGACCATTGGCCGGGCAGCCAGGAATGCAGAGGGCCATGTGATCATGTATGCAGATACCATCACGGATTCCATGCGGATGGCCCTGGACGAGACCAGCCGCCGCCGCAAGATCCAGATGCAGTATAATGAGGAGCACGGGATCACGCCTACCACCATCAAGAAGGCGGTGCGTGACTTGATCAGCATCTCCAGGGTGATTGCCAAGGAGGAACTGCGGTTTGAGAAGGATCCGGAGTCCATGGACCGCAAGGAACTGGAGAAGCTGATTGCAGATGTACAGAAGAAGATGCAGCGGGCTGCGGCGGACTTAAACTTTGAAGCTGCGGCAGAACTGCGGGACAAGATGGTGGAACTGAAGGAGAAACTGCGGGATCTGGACACATAGGGGAAGGACATAGCAAAGCAATCGAAGAAAGAGGCAGAATCGAAATGGAAGAAATCAAGAAAATGCGCCCAAGGGAGTACATCAAGATCCGGGGAGCATGTGAACACAATCTGAAGAATATAGACGTGGACATTCCCAGGAATGAACTGGTGGTTCTCACAGGCATGTCGGGTTCCGGCAAATCTTCCCTGGCCTTTGACACTATTTATGCAGAGGGCCAGAGGCGCTATATGGAGTCCCTGTCTTCCTATGCAAGACAGTTCCTGGGACAGATGGAGAAGCCCAATGTAGAGCGTATTGACGGGCTTTCCCCGGCTATTTCCATTGACCAGAAATCTACCAACCGCAACCCCCGCTCTACTGTGGGGACCGTGACGGAGATCTATGACTACTTCCGCCTGCTCTACGCCAGGATCGGCATTCCCCACTGTCCGAAGTGTGGCAGGGAGATCACGAAGCAGACGGTAGACCAGATGGTGGATCAGATCATGGAACTGCCGGAAGGTACCCGGCTACAGCTTCTGGCACCAGTGGTACGGGGCCGGAAAGGCGAGCATGCCAAGGTGCTGGACCGGGCCAGGAAAAGCGGCTATGTGCGGGTACGGGTGGACGGCAGCCTCTATGAACTGACAGAAGAGATCTCCCTGGATAAGAATATCAAGCACAACATCGATATCATTGTGGACAGGCTGGTGGTGAAGGGTGGAATCGAACGCCGGCTGGCAGATTCTATCGAGAATGTGCTGGTCCTGTCGGATGGGCTGCTGGTAGTGGACATCATAGGTGGGGAACCTATGACCTTCAGCCAGAGTTTCTCCTGTCCGGACTGCGGCATCGGTATCAGTGAAATCGAACCCAGGAGCTTTTCCTTCAACAATCCTTTTGGTGCCTGTCCGGAGTGCTTTGGCCTGGGATACAAGATGGAATTCGATGTGGATCTGATGATCCCGGATAAGCGGCTGAGCATCAGCCAGGGGGCCATTACCGTAACGGGATGGCAGTCCTGCACGGACAAGGGAAGCTTTACCAATGCCCTGCTCCAGGCCCTGGGAAAGGCGTATCATTTTGACCTGGACACGCCCTTTGGGGACTATCCGGAGGAAGTGAAGGAGATCCTCATTCATGGTACAGGCGGGAGAGAAGTGGAAGTCCATTACCAGGGACAGCGGGGGAAGGGGGTCTACCCTGTGGCCTTTGAAGGCCTGGTGCGCAATGTGGAGAGGAAGTACAAGGAGACATTCTCCGAGACCATGAAGCAGGAGTATGAGACTTATATGCGCGTCACTCCCTGCAAGGAATGCAAGGGGATGCGTCTGAAGAAGGAATCCCTGGCGGTGACGGTCTGTGACCGGAATATCTATGAGATTACTGCCATGTCCATCCGGGAACTGCACGGATTCCTGGAGGGCATGAGGCTCACCAGCCAGCAGCAGTTTATCGGAAAACAACTTCTGAAGGAGATCAAGGCACGGGTGGGATTCCTGGTGGATGTGGGACTGGAATACCTGTCCCTGGCCAGGGGCACGGGAACCCTTTCCGGCGGGGAGGCCCAGCGGATAAGGCTGGCTACCCAGATCGGTTCCGGCCTGGTAGGAGTGTGTTACATCCTGGATGAACCCAGTATCGGACTCCACCAGAGGGACAATGACAAGCTGCTGGCCACCTTAAAGCACCTTCGGGACCTGGGGAATACGCTGATCGTAGTGGAACATGATGAGGATACCATGCGGGAGGCAGATTATGTGGTGGATATCGGCCCTGGGGCAGGATCCCATGGCGGTGAGGTGGTGGCATGTGGCACGGCCCAGGAGATCATGCAGATACCGGAATCCATCACGGGCAAATATTTAAGCGGGGAACTGAAGATACCTGTTCCCGGGAAGCGCAGGGTACCTACAGGCCAACTGAAAGTCCTGGGGGCCAGGGAGAACAACTTGAAGAACATTGATGTGGAATTCCCTCTGGGTGTCATGACCTGTGTCACGGGAGTGTCGGGATCCGGAAAAAGCTCCCTGGTCAACGAGATCCTCTACAAGCGCCTGGCCAGGGACTTGAACAGGGCCAGATGCATTCCGGGGAAGCACAGGGACATCCAGGGCCTGGAACAACTGGACAAGGTGATTGCCATCGACCAGTCCCCCATTGGCAGGACTCCCAGGTCCAACCCGGCTACCTATACGGGGGTGTTCGACCAGATCCGGGACTTGTTTGCCTCCACGGCAGATGCCAAGGCAAAGGGCTATGGCAAGGGGAGATTCAGCTTTAACGTGAAGGGAGGCCGGTGTGAGGCCTGTGGCGGTGACGGCATCATCAAGATCGAGATGCACTTCCTGCCGGATGTGTATGTGCCCTGCGAGGTCTGCGGCGGAAAAAGGTACAACCGGGAGACCCTGGACGTAAAGTATAAGGGAAAGAGTATCTTTGACGTGCTGGATATGACCGTGGAGGAAGCTTTGGGATTCTTCGAGAATGTGCCCTCCATCCGCAGGAAGATCGAGACCCTGTATGATGTGGGACTATCCTATGTGAAGCTTGGACAGCCCTCCACCACTTTGTCCGGCGGGGAGGCCCAGCGGATCAAGCTGGCGGCAGAACTTTCCAGGAGAAGTACGGGGAAGACCATCTATATCCTGGACGAGCCTACCACAGGGCTTCATTTTGCAGACGTACACAAGCTGGTGGAGATCCTGCACCGGCTGGCAGACGGTGGCAACACAGTGGTGGTGATTGAGCACAACCTGGATGTGATCAAGACGGCAGATTACATCATAGACATCGGACCAGAGGGCGGGGACAAAGGTGGCACGGTGATCGCCCGGGGTACCCCGGAGGAAGTGGCAGGGAATGAGAAGTCCTATACAGGAATGTATGTGAAGAAAATGCTGGAATAGGGTGAAAGCCAGGACATGCCTGAATGACCACAGGGCGGGAAGAATCATGAATATTTTTCCAGGCACTAAAGTTTCCCTGATGCCGGGCCGATATAAAGATAAGATAGCAAGGATGCGGAGAAATGGACGGAGGGAACCGTTCTTTTCTCCGTGTTTGTGTTATTTCTTTAAATTTTTATGAACCCTTGTGAAAAATTTTCATGACCCCCTATGAAAATGGTGTTTTTTCGGTTATAATACACCATGTATGACTTTGTGTAGGGATATGGGAATGGGAATCCATCAGAAAGGGGATATGCAGCATGCAGTGCACAGATATCGGGATTGATTTAGGTACAGCCAGCATTTTAGTATACATCCGGGGAAAAGGCGTGGTTTTGAAGGAGCCGTCTGTAGTGGCTTTTGACAGGGATACGAACAAGATTAAGGCGATCGGGGAGGATGCCCGGCTGATGCTGGGGCGTACCCCGGGGAATATTATAGCAGTGAGACCCTTGCGACAGGGTGTGATCTCGGACTATACGGTCACGGAGAAGATGATGAAGTATTTCATCCAGAAAGCGCTGGGGAGAAGGACATTCCGGAAGCCCCGGATCGCTGTCTGTGTACCCAGCGGTGTCACGGAGGTGGAGAAGAAGGCCGTGGAGGATGCCACTTACCAGGCCGGTGCCCGGGAAGTATCCATTATTGAGGAACCCATTGCGGCCGCCATCGGTGCAGGCATAGATATCTCCAAGCCCTGTGGGAACATGATCGTGGATATTGGCGGTGGTACCTCTGACATTGCGGTGATCTCCCTGGGAGGGACGGTGGTCAGCGCCTCCATCAAGATTGCAGGAGATGACTTTGATGAAGCCATTGTGCGGTACATGCGCAAGAAACATAACCTGCTGATCGGTGAGCGCACAGCAGAAGATCTGAAGATCAAGATCGGGTCGGCATACAAGCGTCCCGAGGTTGACTATATGGATGTGAGGGGACGGAACCTGGTCACAGGCCTGCCAAAGACCGTGAAGGTATCTTCCGAGGAGACGGAGGAGGCCTTGAAAGAGACCACGTCCCAGATCGTGGAGACTATACACAGTGTCCTGGAGAAGACGCCTCCGGAACTTGCGGCTGACATTGCAGACCGGGGGATTGTACTCACTGGCGGGGGCAGCCTGCTCAGGGGGCTGGAGGAACTGATCTCTGCCAAGACAGGCATCAATACCATGACTGCGGAGGATCCCATGACAGCCGTGGCTGTGGGGACAGGAAAATATGTGGAATTTTTATCTGGTTACAGGGACAATTGACCAGAAGTGACAGATATCACAGGGGAGGAAACAGATGCTAAAAGGTCTCTATATAGCATACACCGGTATGCTCAATGAACAGCATAGGATGGATACCTTGACCAACAACCTGGCCAATGCCACCACAATCGGGTATAAGAAGGAAGGCGCTACCAGTATGGCCTTTGCGGATCTCCTGACGCTGAAGATCAAGGACAGTTCCGTGGGCCTGCAGAATGTCCAGCGCCTTGGAACCAACAATCCTGGTGTGAAAATAGGGGAGAATTATACGGATTACACAGGAGGTCCCATGCGGATTACAGACAATACCTATGATCTGGCTATTGAGGGGGACGGCTTTTTCAATGTAGAGTTTACCAATAAGGCAGGGGAGACATCCACCATGTATACCCGGGCGGGACAGTTTACCCTGACCAGGGAAGGGTACCTGGTGACAAATGAGGGAGATTATCTGCTGGACACCCAGAACCGCAGGATCCGGCTGAATACCCTGCTGGATTCCAGGATCGAGGGGGATGGCACCATCTATCAGAATGGCACAGCCGTGGCCAGGATCCAGGTCACTGACTTTGAAGATTACAATTACCTGGAAAAGTACGGGGAGAACTATTACCGGCCTGTGGAGGGGGCCAGGACCAGGACTGCGGATGTGAATATCCGCTCCGGCTACCTGGAGATGTCCAATGTAAACACAGTGACGGAGATGGTGGACATGATCTCTGTGACCAGGGCCTATGAGAGCAACCAGAAGATCATACAGACCTATGACAGTTCCCTGGAAATAGCAGTGAACCAGCTTGGTAAGCTGTAAACAGAATGAAAAGACTGGCATCTTTGATAGCACTGACGGCAGCACCAGCCAGGGGGAAGTGCAGTAAGAAAGGAAGGACGATATGTTACGGAGTTTATGGACAGCAGCTACAGGTATGCGGGCACAGCAGGTTAATTTCGACACCATTGCCCACAACCTCTCCAATGTCAGCACCCATGGATACAAGACCCAGGTAAATGAATTCAAGACCTTGCTGTATCAGACCCTGCAGACGAAGACCACTACAGCCAACGGGGAACTGAAACCTACCAGTGCCCAGGTAGGACTGGGTGTGCGGAATTCGGCTATCACTTCTATTTTCCGGGAGGGCAACATGATAGCTTCCGAGAGTGATACGGCGTTTGCCATTGATGGCAAGGGATTTTTCGCAGTGCGGGGATCAGATGGCAATACATACTACACCCGCAACGGCAACTTGAAGTTTACCCTGGCCACCACAGGCAATATGCTGGCCACCACAGACGGACTGCCGGTGCTTGACACCAATGGACGCCCCATTATATTGAACCAGAACTATGTGCTCAGCCAGGTAAGTGTGTCCAAGGACGGCCAGCTGTGCTATCCGGATGAGACCAGCAATCCCCGTCCCATCGGCATCACCATTGGCCTGTTCCAGTTCAATAACCCCAATGGCCTGGAGAAGCTGGCAGACAGCCTTTACGCCCAGTCAGCAGCCAGCGGACAGCCCATCAATGAAGCCACCAACAATGCGGTGAAAAAGAGTGATATTATCCAGGGCTATCTGGAAGGCTCCAATGTCCAGGTGGCAGATGAGATGGTAAGCATGATTGTGACCCAGAGGGCATATGAACTGAACTCCAAGGCGATCACGGCATCTGATGAGATGTTACAGCAGGCGAACAACTTGAGAAGGTAAAGGCAGCGTTACTGTTCACAGGTGCCACCGCGAGGTGTTTTCACGCGTTTCCAGCGTGACAAACCCGAGACTGTCATGCGCATAGAGTTCTGCGAACTCATTGAACGCCTGCATTTGGCGTTTTGTGTGCCTATGTTGCTGTAAACGGAGTGAACAGTAACAAGACGGTAGACAGGAAATAGGAAAGGGAAGCGAAGATGGATTATAGCAGTGTTACCTCCATGTATAGTGATATGTATGCCTCCATGGCCAGCCAGAGCGCCAATAAGCTGCAGGAACAATTGAAGAACCCGGATTATGTGAAGGCTACCGAAGAGGAACTTATGGATGCCTGCAGGCAGTTCGAGGCATATTTTGTGGAACAGATGTATAAAGCCATGATGAAGACCACATCCTTTGGAACAGAAGGCACGGGAGCCAATGCTACTTTGATGGATTATTACAAGGACCAGATGATCCAGGGACTGGCAGAACAGACCACACAGCAGAATGGCGGTGTGGGCCTGGCCAGGATGCTTTATGAACAGATGCGCCGCAATTACGGGCTGGAGGATGTGGATCTGAAGAAAGACAACAAGGAAGGCACAGCAGCCGGGGCAGACGGATCCCAGGCGGACATGAACCGGCAGGTGGAGAAGGCATTGCAGGCTGGTATGGCTGTGTAGGGACTTTATCTGAATTTGAATGTGACGGCATATATATGTAAAACGCAATCCATACGCATACGAAAGTATGTAGTAACGAGAAAATACAATTTAACAACAATCTATCATAAGTGGGTTTCTTGCCATATAGGACCGAAAGCGGTAAAGGGATATGCCCACAGGAATAAGATACAACAAGGCTGCTGGGAGAGGCAGCCTTATTGTGCGTAGGGAAACAGGAGTTCATCCCATGGATACGGTAAACGGATACGTAACATCAATCATATTCCAGAACAGTGAAAACGGTTACACGGTCATGAACCTGATGGTGGATGGCGTGGAGATCACATGCACAGGCAGCTGCAAGGGTTTAAGCCAGGGAGAAACCCTGGAGGCCCAGGGGGAATATGTGGATCATCCGGTGTACGGGACACAGTTTAAGATCAGCAGCTTTCAGGTGGTGGCACCCAGGGACAGGGCCGGCATGGAACGCTATCTGGCCTCCGGTGCCATCAAGGGCGTAGGGGCGGCCCTGGCAGGCCGGATCGTGAAGAAGTTCGGAGACGATACTTTCCGGATCATAGAGGAGGAGCCGGAGCGCCTGGCAGAGATCCGGGGCATCAGCGAACAGAAGGCCATGGAGATTGCCGCCCAGATGGAGGAGAAGAAGGAACTGCGGGATGCCCTGGTATATCTGCAGCAGTATGGGATCTCCAATGCCCTGGCCGTGAAGATATATAACAGGTACGGGATGGAACTGTACAAGGTCATGAAAGAGAATCCTTACCGGCTTGCAGAGGACATCACTGGGGTAGGGTTCCGGATGGCAGATTCCCTGGCAGCCAGGATTGGCATCCCCGCAGACAGCGACTACCGGATTAGGAGCGGAGTGCTCTACACATTGCTGTCCGCGGTAGGGGAAGGCCATTGTTACCTGCCCGTGGACATGCTGGCCAGCCGCGCACACCAGTTGTTGAATGTGCCCGAGGAAGAGATCCGCATACAGCTTGGTAATATGATGATGGACAAGAAGATCGTCATCAAGGAAAACTGTGCGTTTGCTTCTTCCTATTATTACGCGGAACTGAACTGTGCCAGGATGCTTACCGGGCTGGATATTTCCCTGGCAGGTGAGGATGCCCTTCCCCGGGAGACAGCCCTGGAGAAGCGTCTGGAGGAATTGGGCAGGGAATTGAAGATGGAACTGGACGGCCTGCAGCTTGCAGCGGTAAAGGAATGTATCCAGAACGGCCTGTTTATCCTGGCGGGTGGGCCGGGAACCGGCAAGACCACTACCATCAACATGATCATACGGTATTTTGAGGCAGAAGGCCTGGACATCTTGCTGGCTGCGCCCACAGGGCGGGCGGCAAAGCGTATGACAGAGGCCACGGGATATGAGGCGAAGACCATCCACCGCCTGCTGGAACTGAACAGTGCCCTTTCCGATGAAGATTCCAGGAAGGTACGGTTTGAGAGAAATGAGACAAATCCCCTGGAAGCGGATGTGATTATCATTGATGAGATGTCCATGGTGGATATCCAGTTGTTTCAGGCCCTATTAAAAGCGGTGGTACCTGGATGCAGGCTGGTCCTGGTGGGGGATGTGAACCAGCTGCCCAGCGTAGGTCCAGGCCAGGTGCTGCGGGATTTGATCGAGAGCGGTGCCTTTCCCACGGTGGAACTGAAGAAGATCTTCCGTCAGGCAAAAGAAAGCGACATTGTGGTCAATGCCCATCGGATCAACAACGGGCAGCAGATTGCCCTGGACAACAAATCCATGGATTTTTTTCTGCTGGAGAGGAAAGACGTCAATGTCATATACAAACATATGATTCAGCTCATAAACGAGAAACTGCCAAAATATGTGAAGGCAACTCCTTTTGACATCCAGGTGCTGACCCCCATGCGGAAGGGAAGCCTGGGGTGCGAGACCTTGAACGGTATCCTCCAGCGGTACCTGAATCCTCCGGATCCCGGGAAGAAGGAACATCTGTCCGGCGATACCATTTACCGGGAGGGGGACAAAGTCATGCAGGTGAAGAATAACTACCAGCTGGAGTGGGAAGTAGTGAGCCGGTATGGCATTCCTGTGGATAGAGGAACCGGGGTCTTCAACGGGGATATGGGCCGGGTCCTGGAGATTCATGAGGAGTCCTCCAGCATGGTAGTGGTGTATGATGAACAGCGCAGGGTCACATATCCTTTTTCCCTGCTGGAGGAACTGGAATTATCCTATGCTATTACCATCCATAAGTCACAGGGCAGCGAGTACCCCGCAGTGATCCTGCCCCTGCTGGCTGGTCCGCGGATGCTGTTTAACCGCAACCTGCTCTATACGGCCATCACCAGGGCCAGAAGCTGCGTCACCATATTGGGCAGCAGTGATACGGTGCGGGGGATGATTGACAATGTCAGCGAGAACAGGCGGTATACGGCGTTGAAGGACAGGATCCGGGGATGCGGGGAATTACAGCCGGATGGTTGGGAAGACGTAGGCAGAATACCGGAAGATCCAGGAAGGGAATGACGGAATGCGCAAAGGATGGGGGAAGGAGCCTGCAGATTGAAGGAAAGAGAGATGTGGAGACAGGGACTGGGAGGAAGAGGGAAGAAAAAACCATGGAAAGGCGTCTTTGGGAAAACCTGTGCGGCGCTGGTGGAATTGCTCTATCCGTCCCACTGTCCGGTGTGCGACAGGGTATTGCCCTTTGGAAAGCAGATCTGTCCAGCCTGCCGGGGACACTTACAGCCCATCCGGGAACCCTGGTGCATGAAATGCGGCAAGAAGCTTTCTGGGGAAGGGGAATATTGCGGGGACTGTACCCGCAGGGAACATGCTTTTGTGAGGGGCAGGGCCATGTATGAGTACAGTTCTGTGGCAGCATCCATCTATCGTTTCAAATACCGTGGCAGACGGGAGTATACAGCGTTTTTTGGACAGGAGATAGTGGCTGGGCTGGGGGATTTCATAAGGGAAATTGCCCCGGACGGACTGCTTCCCGTACCCCTGCACCCGGCCCGGATGGCGGCAAGGGGCTATAACCAGGCAGAGTTGCTGGCAAGGGATATCGGAAGGCGTCTTGGGATACCAGTATATGGAAAACTGGTATGCCGGGTGAGGAATACCAGGCCCTTAAAGCAATTAAATCCGAAAGAACGGCAAAATAATTTGAAAAGGGCTTTTAATATGCCGGCAAATGATGTAAAATTAAAAAAAATTGTAGTTATCGATGACATCTACACCACCGGAAGCACCATGGATGCGGTAGCGGAGGTGCTGCTTGCGGGAGGAGTGCAGGATGTATATTTTATCACATTGGCCTGTGGTGCAGGGGTCTGAGGCGGGACAGGCCAGCCATGAGATGGCTTTGCAGGCAATGTGGTACGTGGTCCCGCGGCATTCACCAAATGCCACAGAGATCCTTGTATCTCTATGGGCAGCCGCTTGGGTCTCCGCTTCGGTCCGTCCTAAACAAGCGCCACCAGCGCTACGGACCATTGCCCGCAGGAATCAATCAAAATCCTGTATACAGTCGGGGATAAATGGAGGATACTATGAACATTAGGAATTGTAAGAGTTGTGGCCGTATTTTTAACTATGTCTCCGGACCTGTGATCTGCCCCATGTGCAAGGAGAGCGCAGAGGCTAAGTTCCAGGAAGTGAAGGACTATATCCGGGAGAACAAGGGAGCCAGCATCAACGAAGTGGCAGAAGCCTGTGATGTGGATCCGGCACAGATCAGGCAGTGGCTGAGGGAAGACCGGCTGGAAGTGACGCCGGATTCTGCCATTACCTTGAGCTGTGACAACTGCGGCGCATCCATACGCAGTGGCAAGTTCTGTGAAAAATGCAAGAACAGTATGGCGAGGAACCTCAGCAGCGTCCTGGACAAGGGAAAATCTAAGCCGGCCCAGCCCCAGAAGAAGGATGAGGACGGACCCAGGATGAGGTTCTTGAAATAGGAGGAGCGGCATGCTGAATGAGGAGCGCATTATCCTGATGACACACATGGCTTCCTATGAGGAGGGAGAAGGTAGGAAAAATGTAAAGATTGGCAATTATTTCCGCAGCGACTATGTTGCCGTCCAGGTGCTGAAGGCAATTATCAGCGGTACGATTGCCTTTGGGGTTGTGTTCGCGCTGTACATTTTTTATGACTTTGAAGTGTTCATGCAGGATCTGTATGAGATCGACCTGATTGCCTTTGCCAAGAAGGTGTTGTTCTATTATGCCGTCACGGTGGCGGGATATGGGGTGCTTACCTATGTGGTCAGTACCTACCGGTATGTGAGGGCGAAAAAAAGTTTAAAGTGCTATTACCAGAATTTAAAGAAACTGGCTTCCCTGTACAGCGGACAGGACGTGTAAGCAGTGTCTGTCTCTGGACAGAAGGGGAAAATGGCATTTTTGGAGGATGGTATGACTGGTTTACTGGAAATACGGGAAAAAGTTAAATTTCTATACAGCAGGTATGAGATCTTCATCCTGCCTGTGATTAAGTTCTTATTGGCGTTCCTGGTGCTGAATACACTGAATGGCCGGATGGGATATATGACCCGGCTGGACAATATTGCCATCGTGCTGATTGTGGCGCTGATGTGTTCCTTTCTGCCAACGGGCTGCATCATCCTGTTTGCAACCCTGTTCAGCCTGCTGCACATGTATGCCCTGTCCATGGAAGTGGCTCTGGTGGGGCTGTGTGTGTACCTGGTAATGTTCCTGCTGTTCTTTCGGTTCGCGCCTAAAGACTCCCTGGTGGTGGTGCTCACGCCGCTGCTCTTTGCCATGAAGATTCCCTATGTGGTACCTCTGGTGGTGGGTCTTACCTGCAGCCCTGTGTCCATTGTGTCCGTGGGGTGTGGTATATGCGTGCATTTCCTGTTCCAGACGGTGATCGACAATGCACCTGCGGTCAAGACCCTGGAAGATTCCGACATTGTGGGCAAGATCCGGCTTATCATAGACGGCATCGTGGGGAACAAATCCATGATGGTGATGATTGCAGCATTTGCCATTGCCATCCTGGTGGTCTATCTGATCCGCAGGATGTCAGTGGGTTATGCCTGGACCATTGCCATGGTATCGGGTGCCATGACCAATATAGTGGTCCTGCTGGTTGGAGACCTGATCTACGACATCAATGTGTCGGTAGGCGGTGTCCTGCTTGGCTCTATCCTGGGCCTGGCAGTGGCTAAGGTGGTGGAATTATTCCGGTTCTGTGTGGATTATAACCGCACGGAGAAGGTACAATTCGAGGATGATGAATATTATTATTATGTGAAGGCGATTCCCAAGATGACAGTGGCTGTCTCCACCAAGACGGTGAAGAAGATCAATGCCCAGTCACAGCATGCCAGGACAGGGACACCTGCCAGCCGTGATGCGGCAAGTCCTGCCAGGCAGACCGGACAGCACAGGCCAGTGAATGTGACCACGGAGAGGACACCAGGGGGGCGTAAGTCTTCTGCCGGTTCCCGGACTTCAGGCCGGGCCAGGAGTGTGACAGTGGGGAACACTGCCAGACACAGGAATACCGATGGCCAGACGAAAGAACAGGAAGACCTGTTCTGACAGATTATCCCGGAAAGTCCCCGCAAGGATTCATGACGATAGCCCTGTCAAGGCATCCAAAGGCATTAACATGGAAACAGAAAAGTGAGACTAGAAGAAGATGCAATGGTTTGATACTGCAGTCGATTATGTAAAAAGTTATGCACCTACAATAGACTGGCGTGATGTCCTGGAGATCCTGATTATCACGGTGCTGCTATACTATATCCTGGACTGGATGAAGACTACCAGGGCGTGGCTGCTGTTGCGGGGGCTGATCTTGATCTTTGTGTTCCTGGTGGTGGCCTTCTTCCTGGATATGACTACCATTCTATGGGTGGCACAGAATGCCCTTGGTTTCGTGGTGACAGCCATCATTGTGGTCATGCAGCCGGAACTGCGCCATGCCCTGGAGGACCTGGGGAAGAAGAATTTCTTTCCGTCAGCACTATTTTCCGATGCCTCCCGCCGGGAGAATAGCGCTTTTTCGGAGAAGACAGTGAATGAGATCACCAAGGCCTGTATGGAGATGGGCAAGGTGAAGACGGGGGCGCTGATCGTGATCGAGCAGACGGTGGCGCTGAAAGATTATGAGCGCACAGGCATTGAGGTGGATGGCATTGTGACCAGTCAGCTTCTGATCAATATATTTGAACATAACACACCGCTTCATGACGGTGCCGTGATTGTCCGTGGTAACCGGGTGACATCGGCTACCTGCTATCTGCCCCTGTCTGACAACCTGGGGCTGAGCAAAGAACTGGGAACCAGGCACCGGGCAGGTGTGGGTATATCGGAAGCCACAGACTCCGTGACAGTGATTGTCTCTGAGGAGACAGGACATATCAGTGTGGCCTATGAGGGGGAACTGACCAGGAACCTTACAGGGGAAGCCTTGAAGACCAGGCTGCTTCAGATGCTGGAGGGAGGCTCAGAGGAGAAGAAGGCCAAGGGCAGACACATATGGATGGGAAAGGGCAGGAGTAAGAATGAGAAAAAGAATATTTCGTAACTGGGGGCTAAAGATTGCCTCCCTGCTGCTTGCCTGTATTCTCTGGTTCCTGGTGGTGGCTATCAATGATCCCAAGGAGACGCAGACCTTCTCCAATATTCCGGTGACCCTGGTGAATACGGAACTGCTGGAAGAAGGGAACAAAGTGTATGAGGTACTGGACAACAC
Organism: uncultured Acetatifactor sp.; assembly: GCA_910586215.1. Classification (GTDB taxonomy): domain Bacteria; phylum Bacillota; class Clostridia; order Lachnospirales; family Lachnospiraceae; genus Acetatifactor. Next base: position 170,027 of record CAJUGH010000002.1, read on the forward strand.
CAACCGGGTGCGGGTATCCGTGCGTGCCCCCAAGAGTATCATCAAGGACATACAGGCCTCCGATATCATAGCTGAGGCTGATGTGAGCAGGCTGACAGACATTAATACCATACCTATCACATATTCTGTATTGAATGCGGGATCAGAGTATACCATTGAAGGGATTCCTTCCTCCAGTGTAGTAAAGCTCAGTGTAGATGAGAAAGCCAGCAAGCTGGTGCGTGTAAGCTGTACCACCACCGGGGAGCCGGAGGAAGGCTATATGGTGGGCAGGATCCAGTTAGACTTGAACAGGATCGAAGTGACAGGTCCCCAGACGGCAGTGGAGAAGATCAGCTATGCACAGATCACTGTGGATGTATCGGGGGCGTCTTCTGACATGTCTTTGAATGGCGATATCATGTTGTACGATGTGGACGACAACCGGCTGGAGTTATCCAACGTGAAACTGAGTGAGGCCCATGTCCATGTATCTGTTCCTGTGCTTGCGCTGAAGGAAGTGCCTTTGCAGTTTGGTAAGACAGGGGAACCGGCAGATGGATTCCTGGAGACAGGAGAAGTGACCTATGAGCCGTCCCGGGTGATGCTGGCAGGCACATCCTACGCCCTGTCCCAGGTTGCCAGGGTGGTCATTCCACCGGAAGTGCTGGACATCAGTGGCGCTACCGAGGATGTGGTGAAGGTGATCAATATCAAAGACTATCTGCCAGACAATGTGAGCCTCGCAGATGCGAGTTTCAACGGGAATGTGACAGTCACCATCCATATTGAGCCTAAGGTGGTAAGAAACCTGGAGATACCGGGATCCCGTCTGTCTATCAGTAATGTGCCGGAGGGTTTCGTGGTAGAACAGGTGGTTCAGGACGGGGCTTATGTGTTACGGATTTCCGGGCTGGAAGCGGCAGTCCGTGCAGTGTCTGCAGAGGGTCTTACAGGCAATGTGGATATTGCCGCATGGATGGCAGAAGAAGAGATGGAGGAACTTTCCGCAGGACTTTATTCGATTCCCATTCGATTTATATTGCCGGATAATGTTGTGGTGGAGCAGCAGCCGGAGGCAAGGGTAACCATAGTGAAAGAGGATGAAGGGGAGGATTTGTAGAAGATGGCCAGATTATTTGGGACAGACGGTGTAAGAGGGGTTGCCAACGAAGAACTGACACCACTTCTGGCAATGCAGCTCGGTCAGGCAGGGGCCTATGTACTTACCAAGGAGAAGAAACATAAGCCTACCATCATGGTGGGATGTGACACACGTATTTCGGGGGATATGCTGGCCAATGCATTGATGGCCGGTGCCTGTTCCGTTGGGGCGAATTGTATCTATCTGGGGATCCTGCCCACCCCTGCGGTGGCGTACCTAACGAAGAAGTACAGGGTGGATGCAGGGGTGGTGATCTCAGCTTCCCACAATCCGGTGGAGTCCAATGGCATCAAGTTTTTCGATGGAGACGGCTACAAGCTGCCGGATGTCCTGGAGGATGAAATTGAAGGCTTGATCCATAGCAACATGGCAGATGTAAACTTTCCCATCGGCACAGGTGTGGGCAAGATCAAATACCGCACAGATGCCCGGGAAGAGTATATCAACCATTCCATCACATCAGTACCTGTGGACCTGCGTGGGATGAAGATCGTGGTAGACTGCGCAGAGGGGGCATCCTATGTGACTTCCGTGGAAGCACTTAGGGATCTGGGGGGGGATGTGATTGCCATCCACAATAACCCGGATGGCACCAATATCAATTTAAACTGCGGCTCCACCCATATGGAGGAACTCCAGGGGCGGGTGGTGCGGGAGAAGGCCAGCGTGGGCCTGGCTTTTGACGGGGATGCTGACAGGCTTATGGCTGTGGATGAGAATGGCCAGGTGGTGGATGGTGACCAGATCATGGCTATTATCGGCTGTTACATGAAGGAGAAAGGGATCTTGAAGGATGACACCATTGTAGCTACGGTGATGAGCAACCTTGGTTTCTTCCTGATGGGGAAGGAGAAGGGACTGCACATTGAGAAGACCAAGGTAGGAGACAGGTATGTGTTAGAGCGCATGAAGGAGATCGGAGCCAGCCTGGGAGGAGAACAGTCCGGACATATCATCTTCCTGGACGAGAATACCACCGGGGACGGTCTGCTTAGTGCCCTGCATCTGCTGCAGGTCATGGCTGAGACCGGGAAGAGCCTGTCTGAACTGGCAACAGTGATGGAGGTGCTGCCCCAGGCCCTGGTGAATGCCAGGGTGCCGAACCATAAGAAGGAAAGCTATATGGAATATCCCCAGGTGGCAGATGCCATTAAGGAACTGGAAGAGCGCTTTGCCGGGGAAGGAAGGGTGCTGATCAGGCCTTCCGGGACGGAACCCCTGGTGCGCGTGATGATAGAAGGAAAAGACCAGCAGGAGATCAGCAGCCAGGCCGAAAAACTGGCGAACCTGATCCAGGAAGTGATCGTCTGACCCTGCACGTGGCAGAAGGCAGGCAGATGGCAGGCGGCGCTTCACGTGTGACTAGAGAACGGAGGGAAGGTAAATGGTAAGCCAGAAAGTAACAATCAAGAATCCGACCGGCCTTCATCTGAGGCCAGCGGGTATTTTGTGCAAGGAAGCAATGCAGTTCAAGTCACTGATCACTTTCACGTTTAGGGATAATACTGCCAATGCCAAAAGTGTGCTGAGCGTATTGGGAGCCTGCGTGAAATGCGGGGATGAAATAGAATTTGTCTGTGAGGGAGAGGATGAGCAGGAAGCGCTGGATACACTTGTCCAGGCAGTGGAAAGCGGATTGGGGGAATAGGAAAGTACTATGTTGAATTATAAGAAATATCAGAAGAATCCTGTGGTAGAATATCCGGAGCGGGAATGGCCTTCCAGGGAGATTACCAAGGCACCGGTGTGGTGCAGTGTAGATCTCAGGGACGGCAACCAGGCCTTGATTGACCCTATGATTGTGGAAGAGAAGATAGAGATGTTTCAGTTCCTGATCGGACTGGGATTCAAGGAGATAGAGATTGGTTTCCCGGCAGCCAGCCAGATTGAATATGATTTCCTGCGACAGCTGGTAGACCGAAGGCTGATCCCGGATGACGTGGTGGTGCAGGTGCTGACCCAGTGCCGGGAGGAACTGATTGACAGAACCTTCGAATCCATACAAGGTTGTAAGCAGGCTATTGTACATATTTACAATTCCACCTCTACCCTCCAGAGGGATGTGGTGTTCCACATGGACAAGGAGCATATTACGCAGATAGCTGTAAAGGGTACCCAGATGGTGAAGGAACGGGCAGAGGCCTTTCCCGGAAAGATTATCCTGGAATACTCCCCGGAAAGCTTCACCGGTACGGAACTGGACTATGCCCTGGAGATCTGCAATGCAGTGATCCATACCTGGCAGCCAGATCCGGCAAATCCCATGATTATCAATCTGCCTTCCACGGTGGAGATGAACACACCAAATGTCTATGCAGACCAGATTGAATGGATGATCCGGCACCTGGACAACAGGGAGAGTGTGGTGGTCAGTGTCCATCCCCACAATGACAGGGGAACAGGGGTGGCCAGTGCGGAACTGGCGCTGCTGGCAGGAGCTGACCGTGTGGAGGGAACCCTGTTTGGCAATGGGGAACGCACGGGAAACGTGGATATCGTGAACATTGCCTACAACATGTTTTCCCAGGGAATTGATCCTGGTCTGAACTTAGAGCGGGTCAATGATATCATTGAGATCTATGAGCGCTGCTGTAAGCTGCCCGTCCATCCCAGGCACCCTTATGCGGGAAAGCTGGTGTTCACGGCTTTTTCCGGCTCCCACCAGGATGCCATCAACAAGGGTGTCCATGCCATGAAGGAACGGGGAAGCAAGATATGGCAGGTACCTTACCTGCCCATCGACCCTTCGGATATTGGAAGGGAATACGAACCCATTGTGCGGATCAATTCCCAGTCCGGCAAGGGCGGCGTGGCCTTTATCATGGACACCTATTTTGGCTTCAAGCTGCCCAAGGCCATGCATAAGGAATTTGCCAATGTGATACAGGCTATCTCCGAGAAGCAGGGCGAGGTGACACCGGACCAGATCATGGACAGCTTCCGGGAGACCTACTTGAACCGGAAAGAACCGGTTCATTTCCGCAGGCTGCATATCACGGATATCAGTGGCCAGGTGAAGACCGATTTTGACACCAGGGTGGAGGTGGAGTATACCCTCCGCGGGGTGCCGAAGACCTTCACTGCCGTGGGAAATGGCCCCATAGATGCGGTACAGCGTGGACTGAACCATGAACTGGCTCTTTCCATCAAGGTGCTGGATTACGAGGAGCACGCCCTGCAGAGCGGTGCCAACTCCCAGGCGGCAGCCTATATCCACCTTCTGGACGGGGACACGGGCAGGGTCACTTATGGTGTGGGGGTAAGTTCCAATATCACCAGGGCTTCTGTGAGGGCAATCTTCTCTGCCGTGAACCGGCTGGAACTGGTTAAGGACTAGGGGATTATCGTGCATGACTATAAATCTATGGGATGTGCAGTACAAATAATGCAGACGGAGACAGAAAATGGCGGCTACCAATGGGCTGGGTAGCCGTCATTTTCATTACCGGAATGTAAAATTATTCCCGTCCTGGATCACACAGACCATGGTCTTTCCAGTGTTTAAGATTACTTCATTGCCGTTGTCATCATAGTATTTTGTGGCGCCATAGTCCGTAGTCTTCTCCCAGGTCACATGGATTCCCTTGCCATTGGTGAAGAACCAGCCGTCATGGGTGGTATCATGGCACTGGAAGACCATATAGCCCTGGTCCAGTCCCAGATCCTCCCATTTCACGGTCTGCACCAGGATGTTCTTAAAAGCCAGCTGCTGTCCGGTTGCTGCATCCACATGGGGGCCATCCGTGCCGCCAGCCAGATGCTGGGATCGGTAATATAGACCGTCGCTTTCATTGTACTCAAAATAGCACCTGGTCAAGGGATAGCATCCTGACATGTCAATATAGGTGGCATTCTTCGCCTCCTTGCCATACTGGGCCAGGGTATTGGGACTGGCCTTGGGAGTGAAGCGGTAATGGTCCTTCTCACACAGATCCCGGTATTCCAGGGGATATTCTTTCCTCTGGATGGCATCTGCCAGGTTGCTGCCTGTGGTATAGACATTGTGGGGTTTTTCCCGGTCATTGGAACGGAAGAAGGCGCTGCCATCCGTTCCCAGGCCATCCACGTGCTGGGTATTGGGCTGTGCCATCAGGTCATTGATGAAGAAGGGTCCTCCGTAATGGACGATGAAAGCATCCCACTCGAAGGCCCAGTAGGCGTAGTAGGAGCGGAGACTCCGGATGTTGCCTATCTTATCCAGCTTTTCCCAGTCCTCATAGACGGCCATCAGCCTGGTGGTACGACCTTCTGTGTTGGCCTCATAGAGGACAGAGGCTTCAGAGAGGTTGTAGTGGGGGATTGCGGCAATCTCATTTGGTATTATGACAGCTATGGGTCTGGTGGAGGCCACGGTGGGATCCACCCACTCATTGGTAAGGCGGCTGCGCACCATGCCTTCCCTGGGTGGAAGGGTATCGTCCACCGGGGCAACCCCCGGGGAAGTGGGATCCGGGGATGATGCTTCTGGTATCGTCACCTGGGGTGGTGTGGCAGATTCAGATTCCGAAGTGGAAGGCTCCGTCTCGGATGTATGGTCTGGGCCGCAGCCGGTCAGGCACATGGCCAGGAGGGCCACAAGCAGCCAGGGTTTTACTTTGTTCATATTACGTTCTCCTACGTCCTTTGTGTTTCGGCTTCCTGCCCCATATTTTACCATAGGATGACAGGGCAGTCACCAAAGTCACGGCAAAATTAAGATTTTTTAATAAACCTGGTATGCCAGGAATGCAATGAAAACACCCAGAATGGCACCGATCAGTACCTGGAAGGGGGTATGCCCCACGAATTCCTTCAGTTTGTCATGGGCAGAGATCTCGCTTCGTCCCATATCTTCAAAAGTGCGCAGTATGTCATTGAGCAGCTTAGCCTGGATGCCGGTTTCCCTGCGGACACCCATGGCATCGTACATGACCACAATGGCCAGCAGCAGGGAGATGGCGAATTCGAAGCTGCCCACACCGAACTCATATCCCGCAGCGGCGGCCAGGGCGCATACCGTGGAGGAGTGGGAACTTGGCATGCCCCCGCTGCCCACCAGCCGCTCTGCCTTGAACTCCCGTACCAGGATCAGATGCATCAAAGTCTTGAGGACCTGCGCCACCAGCCACCCCGCGGCAGCAGTCATGAAGATTTTATTGTCTGCCAGTTCCCTGAAAAAATCCATATCTATACCTCATGCGCTCGTTTCCTTATCGGTTTTGTGCGGGCGTATCCTGCCCCGTCCCATTATTATACCATGATTTCGTGCGCTCCAGCGCACATGGAATCAGAAGTTGACACAATGTTCTTCTGCGTCAACATTATACCCCAAAATCCGGCCAAAGTCCACCTCATGAAAAGTAATACTGTTACTTTCATGAAAAGTATGATATACTCAAGAAGAATGTAGAGGAATGTTACTGTGAACGGAGGGAACAGTAACAGAGGGATTGCAGATCATGGAGACAGAACTTATTCGGATTGGACAGGGAGAGGAATGCCTGGCCTGGGAAGAGGAAGCCCTGCGCAGGGCCGGTGAGATCATAAAGGGCGGAGGACTGGTGGCATTCCCCACGGAGACCGTATACGGACTGGGAGGGGATGCCTTGAACGGGGAGTCCTCCCGGAAGATATATGCCGCCAAGGGACGGCCTTCGGACAATCCGCTGATCGTGCATATCAGCCGCCTGGAAGATATGGGACGGATTGTGGAGCGCATACCAGGGGAGGCGGTGAAGCTGGCGGAAAGCTTCTGGCCAGGTCCCTTGACCATGATCCTGCCCAAGTCAAGGGAGGTACCTTATGAGACCACAGGGGGCCTGGACACAGTGGCAGTGCGTATGCCGTCCCACCCGGTGGCCAGGCGGCTGATCGCCTACAGTGGCGGTTATGTGGCAGCGCCCAGTGCCAATGCCTCCGGCAGGCCCAGTCCCACCATTGCGGCCCACGTGATAGAAGACATGTCCGGCAGGATTGATATGATCGTGGACGGCGGAGAAGTGGGGATCGGCCTGGAATCCACCATTGTGGACCTGACTGTGTCACCTCCCCAGATCCTGCGCCCCGGATATATTACAGAAGAACTTCTGAAAGGGGTGCTGGGGCAGGTGGAGACGGACCGGGCCATCCTGCAGACGGACAGCGGACAGGCACCCAGGGCACCGGGGATGAAATACCGCCATTATGCGCCAAGGGGGGAACTGGCCATTGTGGAGGGGGGCAGGGAGCAGGTGACGGCCTGGATCAACCGGCAGGTACAGGCAGATCATGCCGCAGGATGGAAGACCGGTATTATTACCACCAGGGAGCAGCAGGGGCTGTACCGGGCAGATGTGGTGAAATGTGTGGGGAGCCGCCAGGATGAGGAGGGCATTGCCAGGAACCTGTACCTGGTGCTGCGGGAATTTGACCAGGAGAAGGTGGACAGGATCTACTCCGAGGGCTTCGGAGACGGGAAACTAGGGAGTGCCATTATGAACAGGCTGTTGAAGGCAGCGGGACACCGCATTGTTTCTGTCCAGTATCCTATTAAGAGTGAAATATAAAAAGAGAACTGGAGGAGGGATCTGGGAAGATGATTGGAATCGGAAGTGATCACGGGGGATATGACTTGAAGCAGAAAGTGATTGCCCATCTGGAGGGAAGGGGAATCCCCTGCAGGGATATGGGATGCCATGGGAAGGAGAGCTGCGACTATCCTGTATACGGCAGGGCTGTGGCGCAGGCCGTGGCCGCCGGGGAATACGAGAGAGGAATCGTGATCTGTACCACGGGTATCGGCATCAGCATCACAGCCAACAAGGTGCCTGGTATCCGCTGTGCCCTGTGCGCCGATACTTTTTCCGCCAAGATGACCAGGCTTCACAATGATGCCAATGTGCTGGCCATGGGAGGCGGTATCCTGGGGGACAACCTGGCCATGGAGATCGTGGACACCTTTCTGGATACTGCATTTTCCGGGGAAGAGAAGCATTGCAGAAGGATCCGGGCTATAGAGGCGTAAACCATATTTACAGGAGGAAGAAGCAGCATGTCAAAGGTATTCATTATGGATCATCCGCTGATCCAGCACAAAATCGGCTTAATCCGCAGGAAGGAGACAGGGACCAAGGATTTTAGGCAGACCATCAGTGAGATCGCCATGCTGATCTGCTACGAGGCAACCAGATCCCTGCAGGTGGAGGATGTGGAGATCGAGACCCCTATCTGTAAGGCAACGGCCAAGGAACTGAAGGGGAAGAAGATGGCCATTGTGCCGATCCTGCGGGCGGGACTGGGTATGGTGGACGGTGTACTACAGCTCATCCCGGCTGCCAAGGTGGGACATATCGGACTGTACAGGGATCCAGAGACCTTGAAGCCGGTGGAATATTACTGTAAGCTTCCGGCAGACTGTGCAGAGCGGGAAGTGTTTGTGGTGGATCCCATGCTGGCTACAGGCGGGTCCTCCATTGCAGCCATCCAGATGCTGAAGGACAAGGGCTGCAGGAATATCCATTTTATGTGTATCATTGCCGCACCGGAAGGTGTGGAGGCCATGCAGGCGGCCCACCCGGATGTGGATCTGTATGTGGGGGCCATGGATGAGAAGCTGAACGACCATGGGTATATTGTGCCGGGACTGGGAGATGCAGGGGATCGTATCTTTGGCACGAAGTAAGGGAGAAGGATATGCAAGGGAAGAGAACGGATTATATCAGCTGGGACGAATATTTCATGGGTGTGGCATACCTGGCCGGGATGCGGTCCAAGGATCCCAGTACCCAGGTGGGAGCCTGTATTGTGAGCAGTGACAACAAGATCCTTTCCATGGGATACAATGGGTTCCCTACAGGCTGTTCCGATGATGCGTTCCCCTGGGACAAGGAGGGGGAGGAGGCCCAGACCAAGTACCCTTATGTGACCCATGGGGAACTGAATGCCATTCTCAATTACCGGGGCGGATCCCTGGAGGGCACGAAGCTCTATGTGTCCCTGTTCCCCTGCAATGAATGTGCCAAGGCCATCATCCAGGCGGGGATCCGGACAGTGGTGTACGACAGCGACAAATACGATGGCAGCCCAGCCAATCGGGCAGCCAAGAAAATGTTTGATGCTGCCGGAGTTACGTATGTCCCTTATTCCAGGTCCGGGAAGCAGATTCATATCCGGCTGTAAACAGTATGTATTCCTGCGGGTAATGAGGGATATGACCATGTTGATAAGGCATCTGCGATGCCGGCAGGGACTTTCATGTTATGACTATAGGGAGGACATCTGGCTTTGAAGGGGCGCGGAAGGGTAGCATGTTTACTGGCAATATCGATTCTGTCCGGGGCAGTGTGGGCTGCCCCTGACAGTTTTGTGGTGCAGGCCACCTCCACCACCCAGCAGCAGATCAAGGACAAGGAAAACGAGAAAGAGAATATCAAGGATAAGCTGGACCAGGAACAGGATAACCTGGAAGGCCTGAAGGGGGAGCAGGGAGACCTGCAGAAGGAACTGAAGAACCTGAATGCCAACCTGTCCCAGGTGGTGGCCAACCTGGAGGACTTAGAACAGCAGGTCCTGGACAAGGAAGCCCAGATCCAGGAGACCCAGGCTGCCCTGGAAGAAGCCAGGGAGACGGAAAAATGGCAGCAGGAGTGCATGGTGGACCGTGTGCGGCTTATGTATGAGAACCGGAACCAGAATGTGGGAAGTGCCCTGCTGAAGGAGAAAAGCCTCTCTGATATGCTGAATGCGGCGGACTACTATGAGAGTATAGCTGCCTATGAACAGAAAATGCTGGAGGAATTCAAGGCGAACCGCATCCTCATCGAGGAGCAGGAAGCCAGGCTTGTGGCAGAGAAGGCAGAACTGGACAACCTGAAGGCGGCTGCAGAGGCAGAGAAGAGCAGGGTGGCAGGACTGATCAGCCAGACATCTAATTCCATAGCCCAGTATGCAGGCCAGATCTCGGAGGCGGAACAGAGAGCCTTGCAATATGAGGCAGATCTGAAGAAGGCGGAGGAAGACCTGGAGGCCCTGTGGGAGAAGCTTAGGACGGAACTGGCCCTGTCCCAGGCGGCAGCCAATGCCACCTGGCGGGATATTTCGGAGGTGAATTTTGCAGAGGACGATCTCTATCTCCTGGCCAACCTAATCTACTGTGAGGCAGGCGGGGAACCCTACGCGGGACAGCTTGCGGTGGGCAGCGTGGTCATCAACCGGGTCCTCAGTTCCAAATACCCGGATACGGTGCTGGGAGTAATCTACCAGAACAAGCAGTTCTCCCCGGTGGCCAGCGGACGCCTGGCCCTGGCCCTGGCAGAGAACAAGGCCACTCCAAAATGTTACCAGGCGGCCCAGGAGGCCATGTCAGGTGTCACCAATGTAGGTACCTGCGTTTATTTCCGGACACCCATAGAGGGACTGACAGGGATCAATATCGGAGGCCATGTGTTCTACTGAGACGATCTAAAGTCCCAGTTCGTCCAGGCGGGATTTCAGCCTGTCAAATTTATCGCGGTATATCATGGAGAGCAGGTGGTCCAGGCTGCGCAGGCAGCGGGTCATCTGCTCTTTTGTGATCAGGTCCCTCTCCAGGGCTTCTGCCAGTTCATCCAGGTCAGCGACTACCACATTCCCATCGGGATAGAGGATCACATCAGCCAGCAGGTCTATGACAGTCAAGGTACCTGGTTCCTCCCCATAAGAGTAATCAACGATATCACAGTACCAGTAGAGAAGGGAATTGTCAGAACGATAGATCTTGCTGACCTTGATTCCCTCCTGCAGGAAATAGCAGGAACAGCCATGGGAGAATTTGCTCTTGGGGTGCAGGGTAAGCCACTTGGTGATGATGACTTCATCGTTCTGGGTGACAATGATGTCATCCTTCAGCAGAATGTCTTCGGCGGGTATGATCCTACGGCGGTACAGTCTGGTAACATCCATGACAGGCTCCTTTCCGGGCTGTGTGCCCTTGCAGTTAAAAGCGCTTTTTACCATACTACAACGGTGCTGTCCGGAAGTCAATTATGTTCTTGCAGCTAAAAATTTGTATGCAAAAATTTTCTGGGAAACACGCTCTAGACAATTTACATAATCTTAGTTATAATGTATCCTGTTGGAAGGAATATAGGAGTATGAAACGGGACAAGAAAGACGGACGCAAAGTGTTCCAGTCCCTGGCCCTGGTTACCCAGCTGGGTCTGAATATGATCGTTTCCATTGGCCTGGCCTGTGCATTGGGGGTCTGGCTGGACAGAAAGCTGGGGACTTCTTATATCACAGTCATTCTGTTTATACTGGGAGTCATAGCGGGTGGGCAGAGTGTCTATCGCATGGTGCAGAAGATATACGGTGATGGGAAGGAAACCCGTGGGAGCGGCATATCTGATGAAGATCATAGAGATACTGAAAAAAAGGGATAGGACACTTCTGGAAATGCATATAGGAATGCTTGCATTTGGCATTGTCTGCCAGATTGCAGGTGCTTTTTTCGTGCAGGGTCAAAGCTATTATGCCGTGAGCCTGTGGTTTGGTGTTGCCTTTGCTTTTGCAGGAAGCATCCACATGGCACGTACACTGGACCGCGCCCTGGAATGTGGCGGGGATGCGGAGAAGCTGGTGACCAGGGGATACCTGTTCCGATACATAATGATAGTGTTTGTGCTGGCGGTGGCAGCGGTTACCAAGGCCATGGATCCGCTGGTGGTTTTTCTGGGATATATGAGTATGAAAGTAGCGGCATACCTACAGCCGTTTACCCATAAACTATGCAACAGGCTTTTTTCTGAGGCAGATCCGGTTCCACGGGCTGAGGAGGAGACTGCTGCGCCGGAAGAGATTCTTCCGAAAGAGATTCTTCCGAAAGAGTCCTGATAAAGGCAAAAATATAAAAAAAGAGGAGGTGAGAGTATGGAGCATGGCATATTGTTATCCGGGGGCGCCGATGTTGACTTTATGATTCACGGGGTATTCCAGTATTCCTTTTTCGGTCACAAGGTGTGGATAACAACATCACATGTGTGTATCCTGATCGTACTGCTGATCCTTACAGGATTTGCCATTGCTGCCAACAGATGTATCCGCAGGGCGTCCGAAGTGCCGGGCACCTTCCAGAATGTGATAGAACTGATTGTGGATAAGCTGGATGGCATGGTGGGAAGTTCCATGGATAAGGTATCCACCCGGTATTATAACTATATCGGGACGATATTTATCTTCATCCTGTTCAGCAATATATCGGGACTTCTGGGGCTGAGGCCGCCCACGGCAGATTATGGCGTGACGCTGCCCATGGCACTGATTACCTTTGTGCTGATCCATTATAACAAGATCAAGTACCAGACCCCGAAGACGATCTGGACAGACCTGTGTTCGCCGCTGCCGCCCTGGCTGCCGATCTGGATGCCGATCAACCTGATCAGCAACATCGCGGTTCCCATATCCCTGTCCCTGCGTCTGTTCGCCAATGTGCTGTCAGGCACGGCGATGATGGCGCTGCTTTATGGACTGCTGGGATGGTTTGCAACGGCCTGGCCGGCGGTACTGCATGTGTACTTTGATTTGTTCTCAGGAGCAATTCAGACATATGTGTTCTGTATGTTGACCATGACGTACATTTCTAATGAGATCGGTGATGGCGTTAGGCGTTAAGGCCTGGGCTGGGAAGAAAACATTTCATCATTATTTTTAGGAGGAAAAAAGAATGGATTTCAATGAAAACTTTATCTTAGGATGTTCCGCAATTGGCGCAGGTCTGGCAGTTATCGCCGGTATCGGACCTGGTGTAGGACAGGGTATCGCAGCAGGTCATGCAGCTGCCGCTGTAGGCCGCAACCCCGGCGCACAGTCAGAGATCAGGTCCACCATGCTTCTTGGCCAGGCAGTGGCTGAGACCACCGGTCTGTATGGCCTGCTGGTTGCCATCCTGCTGATGTTCGTAAAACCTCTCCTGCCTTAAGGATAGGGCGCATAGAAAAACGCACCTTTTTAGGAGGCGGAAAGGAGACAAAGAATGATACTTTTAACAGAGGGTCAGTCATTGTCCAGGCTGTTCGACCTGGACTGGCAACTGATTGCTGATTCCTGCCTGATGATCATTGCAATCTTTGTCCTGTTCCTGATCATGAGTTACTTCCTGTTCAATCCTGCCAGAAAGCTCTTGAACGACCGTAAGATGAAGATCCAGGGCGAGCTGGAGACGGCGAAGCAGGACATGGAGGAAGCCAGGTGTCTGAAAGAGGAGTATGAGACAAAGCTCAAGGAAATTGATAAAGAGGCGGAGGGCATCCTGAGCGAGGCCCGCAGGAAGGCCCTGGGGAATGAGAACCAGATCATTGCCCAGGCCAAGGAAGAGGCAGCCCGGATTCTGGACAGGGCACGCGTGGAGGCGGAACTGGAGAAGCAGAAGATGGCTGATGAAGTGAAGAAAGAGATGATTTCCGTTGCATCCCTGATGGCCGGCAAGGTAGTATCCGCTTCCATCGATGCTTCCGTGCAGGATCAGTTGATCGATGAGACCTTGAAGGAAATGGGTGAGAAGACATGGCTAAGTTAGTATCACAGACATATGGGGAAGCCTTGTTCGGAGTGGCGATGGAATCCGGCGGGGAGAAGGCGGCCGGACTGATGGAGGAGATTGCCTGTGTCAGGGAGATCCTCACACAGAACCCCAAGTTCGATGTGCTGATGCGGCATCCAGGGATTCCGAAGCAGGAGAAGCTCCAGGTGATGGATCATGTGTTCCGGGGACATGTCAGTGAGGAACTGGCGAATTTCCTGGAGATCGTTGTGTCCAAGGAGCGGTATGGTGACCTGGGGGATATTTTTGCCTATTTCACGGATCTGGTGAAAGAGCAGCAAAAGATCGGTATCGCCTATGTGACCTCGGCGGTTCCCCTCACAGACAGCCAGAAGGCGGCGGTGGAGGGCAGGTTGCTTGAGACTTCCCAGTACTGTAAGATGGAGATGCATTACAGCGTAGACCCTTCCGTCATTGGCGGGATGATCATACGTATAGGTGACAGAGTGGTGGATAGCAGTATCCGCACGAAGTTAGAAGCTTTGACGAGACAACTATTACAAATCCAGCTTGGGTGACCGGCTGGAGGAAAGGTGCGACAGATCCATGAATTTAAGACCGGAAGAAATAAGTTCAGTTATCAAGGATCAGATCAAGCGGTACGCTGCTACCCTGGATGTGTCCGATGTGGGCACGGTCATCCAGGTGGCAGACGGCATCGCCCGGGTCCATGGACTGGAAAATGCCATGCAGGGTGAGCTTCTGGAGTTCCCCGGTGAAGTGTATGGCATGGTGCTGAATCTGGAGGAAGATAACGTTGGTGTCGTGCTGCTTGGCAGTGCCAGGAATATCAACGAGGGTGACACAGTGAAGACCACCGGAAGGGTGGTGGAAGTGCCGGTGGGCGATGCCATGCTGGGACGTGTTGTGAATGCACTGGGCCAGCCCATTGACGGCAAAGGCCCCATCCAGACCACAAAGTACCGTAAAATAGAACGTGTGGCCAGCGGTGTTATCACCAGGAAGAGCGTGGATACGCCTCTCCAGACAGGAATCAAGGCCATTGACGCCATGGTGCCAATCGGCAGGGGACAGCGTGAGCTGATCATCGGTGACAGACAGACTGGTAAGACGGCAATTGCCATTGATACCATTATCAACCAGAAGGGGCAGGGTGTGAATTGTATCTACGTGGCCATCGGCCAGAAAGCATCTACCATTGCCAATATCGTGAAGACCCTGGAAGAGCATGGTGCCATGGCATACACTACCGTGGTGGTATCTACGGCCAGTGACCTGGCTCCCCTGCAGTACATTGCCCCTTATTCGGGCTGCGCAATCGGAGAAGAGTGGATGGAACAGGGCGGGGATGTGCTGGTGGTGTATGATGACTTGAGCAAACATGCTACCGCATACCGCACACTCTCCTTGCTGCTGAGACGTCCCCCCGGGCGCGAGGCATATCCTGGTGATGTGTTCTATCTGCATTCCAGGCTCCTGGAGCGTGCTGCCAGGATGAATGAGGAGTATGGTGGTGGTTCCCTGACAGCCCTTCCCATTATTGAGACCCAGGCCGGGGATGTGTCTGCTTACATTCCTACCAATGTGATATCCATCACCGATGGCCAGATCTATCTGGAGACGGAGATGTTCAATTCCGGCTTCCGCCCTGCGGTGAATGCGGGACTTTCCGTGTCCAGGGTGGGTGGTGCTGCGCAGATCAAGGCAATGAAGAAGATTGCAGCGCCTATCCGTACCGAACTGGCCCAGTACAGGGAGCTTGCCAGCTTTGCACAGTTCGGCTCCGAACTGGATGCAGACACTAAGGAGAAGCTGGCCCAGGGTGAGCGCATCAAGGAAGTGCTGAAGCAGCCCCAGTATGCTCCCATGCCGGTGCAGTACCAGGTTATCATTATCTATGCCGTGACCCACAAATACCTGCTGGATGTGCCGGTGGATGCCATTACCAGGTTCGAGAAGGAATTCTTCGAGTTCCTGGATACCAAGTATCCCGAAGTGCCCGGTGGCATTGCCAGGGATAAGGTGATCACGGATGAGATGGAAGGCGTGCTCCAGAAGGCCATTGAGGAGTTTAAGAAGCAGTTCTAGTGACTGCATACAGGAAACGAGGACAGAATTATGGCATCAATGCGTGATATAAAACGCCGCAGAAGCAGCATACAGGGCACGCAGCAGATTACCAAGGCCATGAAGCTGGTGTCCACTGTGAAACTACAGCGGGCCAGGGGCAACGCAGAGCGTTCCAAGACATATTTTACCTATATGTTTGACACGGTGAATAGCATTCTGAAGCGTGTGGGACACGTAGAGCACAGATATCTGACGGCTGGAACTTCCAAAAAGAAGGCGGTGGTGGTTATCACTTCCAACAGGGGACTGGCCGGAGGATACAATTCCAACGTGGTCAAGCTGGTTACCAGGCATCCCCAGTGGCAGAAAGAAGATGTGGTGGTCTATACCATTGGTAACAAGGGAAGGGAAGCCTTTGTGCGCAGCGGCTATGAGGTGCGGCCCTGCAGCAATGAGATTGTGGAAAGTCCGGTATATGCAGACGCCATGCGCATCTGTGAGAAGCTGCTGGAGGCCTTTTCCAAAGGTGAGGTGGGTGAGATCTATCTGGCCTACACTGCGTTTAAAAACACGGTGAGCCATGTGCCCACATTGCTGAAGCTCCTGCCCGTGGTACAGGGTGAAGTGGAGGAGCGGTCCGGAAAGGCCGAGGCCATCATGAACTTTGAACCGGAGGATATAGAGGCCCTGGACATGATCATCCCTAAGTATGTCACCAGCTTGATCTATGGCGCGCTGATGGAGTCAGTGGCCAGTGAAAATGGTGCGCGTATGCAGGCCATGGACAATGCAACCAGCAATGCGGAGGAAATCATCAACGATCTTGCACTGAAATATAACAGGGCACGTCAGGGATCCATTACGCAGGAACTGACAGAGATCATAGCCGGGGCGGATGCCCTTGGCTAAGTGCGAAGGAAATCACTAAGCTCGAAAAATACCTCGCCAAGTGATTTCACGCTCTGCGAGCAGAGCTTCTTCGCACAGAAGAACGCAAGGGCAGCGTTCTTCCCGGAATCGAAGATTCCGTTGGATCGAAGATTCCGTTGGATCGAAGATTCCATTGGATCGAAGATTCCGTGCGATTGGTTTGTGCTGATTGCATCGGCATATTTGGAAATTTGCTATAGAAAGAATGCCCGCGCAGGCGGGCAGGAAAGAGGTAGAAATGGCAGGAGAGAACAGAGGCAAGGTTACTCAGGTCGTGGGTGCGGTTCTTGATATCCGTTTTGACCAGGGTAAGCTGCCTGAGATTAACGAAGCAATTCGTATTCCTACCGGAAAGGACGGGTCGGACGGCCAGTTCCTGACCGTGGAGGTCTCCCAGCACTTGGGGGATGATACGGTAAGGTGCATCGCCATGGGCAGTACGGACGGCCTGGTAAGGGGAATGGATGCGGTTGCCACGGGTGCTCCCATTTCCGTGCCTGTGGGGGAGAAGACCCTGGGCCGGATATTCAACGTGCTGGGACAGCCCATAGACAATAAGCCTGCTCCCGAGGGGGTGTCTTATGAACCCATCCACAGGCCGGCGCCTGCATTCGAGGAGCAGTCCACGGAGGCAGAACTGCTGGAGACAGGCATCAAAGTGGTAGACCTGCTCTGCCCGTACCAGAAGGGCGGAAAGATCGGACTGTTCGGTGGCGCCGGGGTGGGCAAGACCGTGCTGATCCAGGAACTGATCCGGAACATTGCCACGGAGCATGGCGGATTCTCCGTGTTTACCGGCGTGGGAGAGCGCACCCGTGAGGGGAATGACCTTTACCACGAGATGACGGAGTCCGGGGTTATCGACAAGACCACCATGGTCTTCGGACAGATGAATGAGCCACCCGGAGCCAGGATGCGTGTAGGCCTTACAGGGCTGACCATGGCAGAGTACTTCCGTGACAAGGGCGGTAAGGACGTGCTGCTGTTCATCGATAATATCTTTAGGTTTACCCAGGCCGGCAGTGAGGTGTCTGCCCTGCTGGGACGTATGCCTTCGGCGGTGGGTTACCAGCCTACCCTGCAGACGGAAATGGGTGCCCTGCAGGAGAGGATCACTTCCACCAGGAACGGTTCCATTACATCCGTACAGGCCGTGTATGTGCCTGCGGATGACTTGACAGACCCGGCACCGGCCACCACATTCGCCCATCTGGATGCCACCACGGTGTTGTCCCGTGCCATTGTGGAACTGGGAATCTATCCGGCAGTGGATCCCCTGGAGTCTACCTCCCGTATCCTGGATCCCCGGATTGTGGGTGAGGAGCATTACCGCACTGCCCGGGGTGTCCAGGAGATCCTCCAGAGATACAAGGAATTGCAGGACATCATTGCCATCCTGGGTATGGACGAACTGTCCGAGGAAGATAAGCTGGTAGTATCCCGCGCCCGTAAGGTCCAGAGATTCCTGTCCCAGCCTTTCTTCGTGGCAGGTCAGTTTACCGGCCTGGAGGGCAAATATGTGCCTATCAATGAGACCATCCGCGGATTCAAGGAGATCCTGGAAGGGAAACATGACGACATTCCGGAGAGTTACTTCCTAAGCGTGGGTGGTATTGATGATGTGCTGGCCAAGGTAAAATAAGGAGGAGGGCTTATGGCAGAGAATAAAAGCTTCCTTCTGCATGTGGTTACACCTGACCGCACCTTCTATGAAGGACAGGTGGAGATGGTGGAATTCAACACCACAGAGGGGGAGATCGGTGTGCTGCCAGGCCATATTCCGCTTACGGTGATCCTGAAGCCTGGCATTCTGTGCATCCATGAGGCAGAAGGGGAGAAGGAAGCGGCGCTCCATGCCGGGTTTGCAGAGATCCTGCCGGATGGTGTGACGATTCTGGCTGAGATCGTGGAATGGCCTGAGGAGATTGATTCCAACAGGGCAGTTGCCGCCAGGGATCGTGCAGAAGAGAGACTGCACGGCAGGACTCCGGAGACGGATGTGGCAAGGGCAGAGACGGCCCTGCAGAGGGCAATGGCCCGTATTGAGGTACTGAAATAGCGGAACAATTAGAAGAACGTGCGCATATGCTGTAAGAAAGTGGATGAGAGGTATTTCTATGGAATTACACTCGAAACTGTTACAGCCAATGCCGGAGAAAGCAAGGGGCTGGAATGAGCGGCCCCTTCCTTTTTATATGGCGTATCCGGGCTGCCTGGATCCCGCCAGGGAAGAGATGGTCTTACAGGACATGGAATACCTGCAGCAGATGTACCCTGCGGATGTAAAGCGGTACCAGCGCAGGATAGCCCAGATCCTGGACAAGACAGATTATGAAGGCAGCATGATCTATGACGAGTATCCGGACAGATGCTGTCTCCAGCACCTGGCAGACAGCATCTGCCGGGTGCTCCGGAATGAGGAGGAGCATCCACCCACCCAGGATATGGTGGCAGTGCTGCTTCTGGATGAAATCTATAAACGTAGACATGGCGGGAGACGCGGCAAATGCGGGATCCTGTACTGAGCACCGTGCCAGTTCCCGGGGAAGGCCCTGGAAAGGCCCCCGGAAAGGAACCCAGGGAAAAGCCCCGGGAGGCCTCCGGGAAAGGCCCTCCAGGGAAGGCCCTGGGAGGCACTTTCCCTTAAACTTGGGGGAACAGGATCCTCCCTGTGGCTGTGGGTGGAACGGCTGTACGGATTCCGTAGGACAGGTGTGTCCTGCAGGAGGCAGACAGATGGCTATGGAAATGAATTTACAGGAATTCTTCCTACAGGTCTTGAACCAGGACCTGCATGATATGGTACTGAGCAATGCCAGAAAGACATCCTGGAAAGGTACCCGGGTGAAAGTGCGCCCTGTGCGGCTGGGAGAGGCCCTTTGGTTCCAGGAGACCCTTTATCAGGGGAACCAGGTATTCCATGTCAACCTGGAGGCCTCCCAGATGGCCCTGCGCCTGGAACAGCATATGCAGCAGTACAGGCAGGCCCAGGTGGACACGGGATCAGAAGACATCACTGTTCTGTCGGGGAAGAAGGGGAATGTAACCATAAAGCGGAGAGAGAAAAATACGGAGGGTGGTACAGGGAAAGGACGTGTGCCTGGCGGGAATGGCACCGGTGTGGAGTTCCGTGCCCTGGACCATAACCGTTCGAAACAATACATTTTAAGGGAAGGACAGCCGGTGGACTTTCTGGTGAAGCTTGGAGTCCAGACACCTGAAGGGAAGGTGGTGAAGGCAAAATATGATAAATTCCGCCAGATCAACCGGTTCCTGGAATTTATAGAGGATGTGGTGGACAGGCTTCCTACGGACAGAACCATACGGATCGTGGACTTTGGCTGTGGAAAATCGTACCTTACATTTGCCATGTATGATTATCTGTGCAGGCTCCAGGGCAGGGATGTCCAGATTACCGGCCTGGACCTGAAGGAGACGGTGATCCGGCACTGCCAGGAACTGGCCAGGCGGCTGCACTATGACAGGCTGCATTTTGAGCAGGGGGATATCCGCGGCTTCCAGGGCGGGGAGAAGGTGGACATGGTGGTGTCCCTGCATGCCTGTGACAAGGCCACGGACTATTGCCTGGAGAAGGCGGTGAAATGGGGGGCAGAAGTGATCCTTGCCGTACCATGCTGCCAGCATGAACTGAACAGCCAGATCCACTGTGACATGCTGCAGCCCATCCTGAGATACGGACTGGTGAAGGAACGCATGGCAGCCCTGGTGACAGATGCCCTGCGGGCGGGATTGCTGGAGCAGTGTGGGTATGATACCCAGATCCTGGAATTTATCGATATGGAACATACACCCAAGAATATCCTGATCCGGGCTGTGAAGCGGGGCGGAATGCGGCCCAGGGGAAAGGCATCCTCCCTGGGCCAGGTGATGGATTTCCTGCAGGTGAGGCCTACATTGCAGGAACTGCTGAAGGACGGGGAGCCGGGAGAGTGTCACGATGAATCTATGCCCCGTTTTTTGTAGTGGGGCTGCTGACTGGAAGGAAGAAGGCAGAATGAAGAGAAGCGCAATCAAACTGTCCGTTTTTTTTGCTACCTTTGTGGTGGCATTGCTGGTCATAAGCAGGATCATGAACCAGGGCCATGACAATCTGACCATGGAGATGCCGCCGGCCACCCTGCCCCTGGTATCCATGGAGATGGACGGATATGTATACAACCAGTTACATGGGTACACCCAGACCATGGAGATTCCGTTTATGCGGGATACGGTGACAGTACTGGGGGAGGGCCGGGACACCGGCTTCGTGGTGGACACTTTTGGCCGGAATGTGACAGGAATCTCCATAGAGGTGCGCAGTACGGACGGAGGCCGGCTGATTGAGAATACCCAGATTACGGGATACAGGCAGGGAGGGGACAGGATCAGCGGGGAGGTTGCCTTGAAAGACCTGATCGAGAAGGACAAACCTTACTCCCTTGCCTTGATACTGGAACTGAACGGCAGCCAGAAGGTATATTACTACACCAGGGTGGTGTGGGGAGATAACCTCCATGGGGCCGAGAAGCTTGCGTATGTGAAGGATTTCCATGATAGGCTCTATGACAAGGAGGCTGCCAGGGAACTGGCAATTTATCTGGAGACCGATGCCAGGCTGGAGGACAACAGTTCTTTCCACAGGGTGAATATTCACAGCAGTTTCCAGCAGATTACCTGGGGGAAACTTCCTGTGCAGGAGGTGGCAGAGCCAGTGGTGCGCCTGACAGAGATTGCAGACCAGACTGCCTCCCTGCTGGTAGATTATATGGTGTCCACTTCCGAAGGAAAGCAGACCACCTATTACATGGTACAGGAGCATTACCGGGTCCGTTATACCGCGGAGCGGATGTACCTGCTGGATTATGAGAGGACTATGACCCAGGTGCCCCAGGCAGAGGAAATGTATGCCAATGACAAGATCCTGCTGGGAATCACGGGCACGGATATTCCCATGATGGAGAGTGAAGACGGTAATGTGGTGGTGTTTGAGGTGGCTGGCCGGCTGTTTGGCTACAATGTGAACAACAACAAGCTCACCGTGATTTTTAGTTTCTATGATGAGGAGAACGCCGATGCACGTACCCTGTACGGCCAGCATGCCATCAAGATCCTGGACGTGGATGAGGGTGGGAATGTGCAGTTCGCCCTGTATGGGTATATGAACCGGGGGAAATATGAGGGACAGGTGGGAATCCGGCTCTACACGTACAACCATTCCATGAACACCCTGGAGGAACTGGTGTATATCCCTTACCGGAAATCCTTCTCGGTGCTTGCAGCCCAGATGGATCAGCTCCTGTGCCTGAACCGGGACCAGAAATTATACCTGGAGTTGGACGATGCCGTGTACCGTATCGACCTGGTGGAGAGAACCTGGTCCAGGCTCTTTGGGGTGACCCAGGATGATAGCCTCCATGTGTCGGAGAACCACAAGATTGCGGTCTGGTCCGAGGGGGAAGATCCCTACAGGAACAGGACGCTGAACATCAGGAACCTGAACAATGATGTCCAGAAGACGATTCTGGTGGAAGAGGGGGAATGCATCCGTCCCCTGGGATTCATGGAGGAGGATATCATATACGGAGTGGCCAGGGAGGCAGACATCTACCAGGAGAATTCCGGCAGGATCTTCTTCCCCATGTACAAAATCGGGATCTGCAATTCTGCTGGGGAGTTGCTGAAAGAGTATCAGGAGGAGGGTATCTATGTGACAGCCTGTGCAGTGGAGCACAACCAGATCACCTTGACGCGGATGGCCAGGCTGGAATCGGATACTTATGTGGAGACGAGTCCGGACCATATCATGAATAACAGAGAGAGTGAATCCGGGAAAAATGTGCTGGTTACAGCGGATATTGATATATATGAGAGATATGTACAGATCCAGACCAGGAAGACCATTGACAGCAAGAGTATTAAGATCCTGAATCCCAAGGAAGTGGTGTATGAGGGGGGCAGGGAACTGGAACTGCCGGGGCAGAAGACCCTCGTTCGTTACTATGTCTACGGACCTTATGGTGTG
Source organism: uncultured Acetatifactor sp. (assembly GCA_910586215.1). Classification (GTDB taxonomy): domain Bacteria; phylum Bacillota; class Clostridia; order Lachnospirales; family Lachnospiraceae; genus Acetatifactor. The sequence continues at coordinate 192,686 of CAJUGH010000002.1, forward strand.
GCAGGTATCTTCACATCCCCTGCCGGGGCAGTCAATATGGCTTATGCCCTGCCAGGGGTGGTCATTGACGGAAAAGGGGATCTTGTGTGGCTCAGGGGCAACCGCTCCACCAGGAACCAGATCATGGCCATCAAGGCACCGGAAAGGGCAGAAGGGCAGGATAGCCTGGCAGTATGCCTGGATACCATCTTCCAACTGGAGGGACTGGTGCGCAATTCGGCATACCTGCTGGATCAGGGGGAATCGGTCCTGGACATCCTGGAGGACAATCTGCCGGATGCCCGCATCCTGGATCTCACTGGCTGCAGCCTGGATGCCATGCTCTACTATGTGAACCAGGACCTTCCCGTCCTGGCCATGTTGAGGAACGGGGAGGCGGTCCTGGTCACGGGGTTCAATGAGACCAGTGTGGTGGTGATGGAACCTTCTACAGGAAAACTGGAGAAGAGGGGAATGGCAGACACCGGGGAATGGCTTGAGGACAATGGGAACTGCTTTATCACCTATATCAGGTGACTTGCCAAATCCTGGCAGGCTACATCCGGAATGCTTCCGTTGTTTGCGGTACTGTTTCGGAGTGCTATATGTAATACTCAGAAGAAAATATATTTACGGTACCGCTCCAGCAGCTTGAACAGCAACAGCCCCAGTACCCCGCAGGACAAGATCTCGCCGATTCCCACGGTGAGCATAAAATAAGGGATGGATCCATCAAACCGATACACATAGGCCAGCACAAAAGGCACGATCAGGGTGTTGGCCACAATGGGCGGGATGGGGGCAGCCCACCAGAGAGGTGCCCTGGAAGTCCTGCTGTCTGTGGCGGCGCGGTAGCTTCTGCCCAGAAACAGGGTGCCAAGGGCCCCAAGCAGGGTAGCCAGGCTTCCGAACACCACATCCAGGGGCAGACATCCTGTGAGCAGGTTGCTTAAGATACAGCCTGCGAACAGTCCCGGTACGGCAGCTGGCAGGAAGAAGGGCAAAACGGTGAGGGCCTCCGAGAAACGGAGCTGGATGGCATAATTGGCCAGACCCAGGGCGTTGGCCAACAGGGTCAGTACCACATAGAGGGCGGCTATAAGAGCCGCCTGGGTCACAGCAAGAGTCGTCTTTTTCATGCAATTGTCTCCTTAGTTTTGTTTTTTGGCCGTCCCTGGCAGTGCCAGGACGGTTGGGTGAGGATGGTTTCGAACTCACCGGGGATTGGTTTTGGGAAGCTGGACCATGGCCTGTCTGGCTTTCCCAGAAATTTATTATACGTGGGTGGGCAGAAATGTCAAGCTTTTTCCGGCGTAGCCGTGCACAGTAACGCGTGAAATTTGTCGCAACCTGGCAGACCAACAGACTAAAACAGCATAAACCGAACAGAAAAAGGGCATAAATAGTTAGGAATTTCTTAATATTCAGACGCAAGATTGCAACAGGCAACGGTTTTTGCTATACTCTTTATGACATTTTTTCCCGGGCGGCCAAGATGGAAGTAAGTCCGTAAGCAGCAGAGAAAGAGAGGAAAGAGAAACATGAAAGCAGCAGAGAAAATACTGGTATTTGGAAGTATCCCCATCATCATCCTGCTGGCCTTTCTGATTGTGTGGAAGGCAGGTATCTTTGGGGTATCCGGGGATAAGCTGGAACAGGATGCCAGGAGACAACAGCACATTGAGGAGGACTGGCAGGTGGCCCAGGCGAAGAACGAGGATCTATGCGCTATGTTGTTCTATGACCCGGACAAAGAGGACTACACCTATTCCATCTATCTCACCCATGAAGGGCTGTCCTTTGGTTACTTTTTCCGCCAGGGCGGAAGGGATGCCTATATGGGGGAAAGTGTGAAAGGAATCGTGTATGAGGACAAGGGGATTGCACTTCTGTCCCTGAACCAGGATCGTGTGTGCAAGATTGTGGTAGGCAATCCAGGGAATGCCCAGGAGACCATCCAGGTGGATCCGGGCAAGCCTTTTGTGGTGGTGCTGCCAGTGGGGTGTGAAGAGATTATTTTATATGATGCCAGGGAGAACATCGTATCATTGTATGACACTTATACGGGATGATGTCGGAACAGGTGTCCAGGGATCTTTTGTCCCTGGGATATTGTGTTCGGAATGTCTCTGCACGATTGTGGTCCGGCGATCCAGACACCTGCACCCGCGGTCTGCGGGCGTCATGCCCTTTGGGATATGGCCAGGATCACGCAACAGGTGCCGGGCCGGTGGAACCCCGCACGATCAAGGGTGCGCGCAGGAGGATGGAACCGATGGGCAGCCCGCTTAACAGGCAGCTTATGGCATAGTAGCCGCATCCGCCCAGGGCGATCCGGTCCTGCCGGATGGTGGTCAAGGGTGGCTCCGTGTAGGCTGTCATGGGAAGGTCGTCAAAACCGATGAGGCTTAAGTCCCTGGGAATCTGTATCCCCCGGTCACTACACTCTGTCATGGCAGAGATGGCCCGGATGTCATGGGAGAAGAGGATAGCTGTAATCCCCTGCTCCAGTAGCTTCGGGATGTATGTCCTGGTGGATTCAGCCACATAATAGCCCATGCCGATATAATTTTCGCCGATTTCCAGGCCGTATTTCTCCATGGCACGCAGATAGGCATTGTACCTGGCCCGTAGGATATAGGAGTCCAGGGGGCCGGAGATCAGACCGATCTTTTTGTGGCCCAGGCTTACCAGGTGCTTCACGGCCAAGTCAAAGCCTTCCTGGCTGTCACAGCCCACAGAGGCAATATAGGGGTTGCTCCTGATATAGTTGTCATAGAGCACTGTGGGGATCTGGGAAGTCTTGAAATCCACCATCCAGGGATCCAGCAGGGAGAACCCCAGTATGTAGGCAGCCTGGTAGCCGTGATCCAGCATAAATACCCCATAGGGGGTCAGTTTCTGGAATTCCTTATCCATGGGGACAACATCCACTGTCCAGCCTTCCGCTTCTGCCATCTGCCTAAACCCCAGCACAATATCGTGTCCAAACTGGTTGGGTGTCTCGTAATCCATATTTGCAATTAGGATACAAAGCTTTTTCTCTGTCCGGGCCAGCCGTCGGCCCATGTATCCCATCTGTGCGGCAGTCTCCAGGACCCGCTGCCGCATGGAAGCACTTATGTCTGTGGCGTTGTTCAACGCTTTTGAAACGGTACTCTTTGAAATGCCCAGTTTCGCGGCAATATCTGCTATCGTAGCCATACCATTCTCCTCTTGTATATTTCCGGTCCTTTGCCGGCCCGCCCCGGGCAGGTCTGGTTCGAAACCAGTATAATATATTTCGTGACTTTTGACAATGAAAACCTTATCCCGTGAACCGTGGCACCGGGAGATCCGTGGGCAAAAAGGCCTGTTTCCTAAACTTTTCATTTGTCCATTCAAGGGGGGGCAGAGGAAAATGCTGGAATTCCTTTTCATTATTTCAGCATGACAGCGAAAAATGGGCAGGAGTGAGTTTCGAAACTTATGGTGGTTTCGATAAGGAAAAACTATACAAAATGCACAAAATAAGTGAAAAAACAGAGAAAAAAGTCAAAAACATACCGAAAATTGTGGTTGACTCACAAGGTGATTTGTGCTAATTTTAAGGGGAAGCAAGTAAGCGAAACAAGTTTCGCAACTACATAACAAGGAGGATTCCATTATGAAGAGGAAGGCATTGGCATGTGTGCTGACAGCCGCTATGGCCCTGGCTTTATTCACGGGATGTGGCAATGAGGGCAGTGGGGAAGGAAGCAGTACACCTGGTGGCAGCACGGGAGAAAACAGCGAGGTGACAGATGTGGCACTGAAGGTATGGTGTCCCCAGAACCAGGTAGATTCCGGGATTATGGAGGAGCAGCAGACAGCATTTGCAGCAGAACATCCAGAGTGGAATATTACCTGGACCACAGAGATTGTGGGGGAAGACAATTGTAAGACAGAGATTCTGAAGGATGTGGACGCTGCGGCTGACGTGTTTCTGTTCTCCTCTGACCAGCTGATCGAACTGGTGGATACCGGAGCAATCGCACAGCTTGGCGGCGCAGCGGAGGCTATGGTGAAGGACACGAACTCGGAGGCGGTCCGGGCAACGGCCATGGTGGGGGATGCCACATATGCCATTCCTTTCACCCATAATACTTTTTTCCTGTTTTATGACAAGACCATCATGGATGAGAGTGACGTGACATCCCTGGAGAAGATCATGGCCAAGGAGACGGCCGATGATGTGTATAATTTCTACTTTGAGTCCGCAGGCGGCTGGAAGCTGGGCGCATATTACTACGGGGCCGGTCTCACCGTGTTTGGGCCGGAGGGAAATGACCTGACAGCAGGTGTGGACTGGAACAACGCCACGGGTGTGGCTGTGACCAACTACTTGATTGATTTGATTAACAACCCCAAATGTGCCTATGATGGGGAGATCGCTGTCAGCGAGCTGATTGAGGACCACAGGCTGGGCGTGTGGTTTGACGGTTCCTGGAATTATGAGAATTACGCCAAGGTCCTGGGGGATGACCTGGGCATCGGCATCATTCCTACCTTCAATCCCGATGGAAATGATTACCAGATGATGGGATTCTACGGTTCCAAGTGCATTGGTGTGAATGCACACTCCAAGAGCATGGCACCTGCCATTGCTTTTGCAACCTTCCTTGGCAATGAGGCCAACCAGATGCTGCGCTATGAGAAATCCGCCCAGGTTCCCACCAACCTGACGGCCAGCGCCAGTGATGCAGTCACCAATGATCCCCTGGCAGCAGTGATCGTCAAGGAGTCCAATGAGGCCAGTGTCATGCAGCCCTCCCACAGCGTGTTCTCCACCAGGTACTGGACCTATGCCAATGCCATCCCTACCGAGATCAGGAGCGGGGTGCTCAACAAGGACAATGTGCAGGAGAAGCTGGATGCCTTTGTGGAGGCCATGACAGCCGAATAAAGGAAACAGATTCCCAAGGCGGGGGAGCTGACCCGGCTCCCCTGGTTCTTGCAGATTATGAGGAGGTTTCATATGGGGGCTTTTAGCAAGAAGAAAGTGCAGATGGATTCCGCAAGACCCAGTGATGCCAGTGTCCTGGAGGCGGTGAAAAAGGGAAATGCAGTTACAAAGTGTTCCCTTTTTGTGTTTGGCCTGGGCAATCTTCTGAACAGGCAGTTTGTCAGGGGAGGTGTCTTCCTGGCAACGGAAATTGCATATCTCTATTACATGGTTTCGTTCGGGATCCAGTCAATTGTGAATTTCACCACTCTGGGTACCAGGGAACAGGGGCAGGTGTACAATGAAGCCCTGGGCATATACGAATACACCACAGGGGACAATTCCATGCTGTTTCTGCTCTACGGCGTGATTACCTTTGCCTTGACCCTGGCCGCCGTTTTTGTGGCATGTATGTCTGCAAAGAGTGCTTATTGTACCCAGGTGCGCAAAGAGAGAGGGATGGAGGTTCCGAAGTTTAGGGACGACCTGCGTTCTGTCCGGGAAGAGAATATACATACCATGCTGCTGGCTTTCCCCATTGTGGGCATCCTGGTATTCACCATTATCCCGCTGGTATTCATGATCCTGATCGCTTTCACCAGCTATGACCATGAGCACCAGCCGCCTGGAAACCTGTTTTCCTGGGTAGGATTTGAGAATTTCAAGACCATGCTGGGACAGGGCAGCAAGCTGGCAGCCACCTTCTGGCCTGTGCTGGGATGGACCTTGATCTGGGCCATATTTGCCACTTTCAGCTGTTTCATTTTCGGCATCATGCTGGCCCTTCTGATCAACCGCAAGGGCACCAGGATCAAAGGGTTCTGGAGATTCATGTTTGTGCTGTCTGTGGCAGTTCCCCAGTTTGTGTCCCTGCTGAGTATGCGGACCATCTTCAATGCCAATGGTCCTGTGAATGTGCTGCTGCGCCATATCGGGGTGATAGGCGCCACGGAGTCCATTCCGTTTTTCACGGATCCCACTCTGGCCAAAATCACCATTATCTGTATCAACCTATGGATCGGTATTCCCTTTACCATGCTGTCCACCACAGGCATCCTGCAGAACATTCCCGCTGACCTGTATGAGGCGGCCAGGATTGACGGGGCAAGCGTTCCTGTGATTTTCCGGAAGATTACCCTGCCCTATATTGTGTTTGTGATGACCCCGAACCTGATCACGTCCTTCACCGGCAATATTAACAATTTTAACGTGATCTTCCTGCTGTCCGGAGGAGGACCGGATACTTTGGATTACTATTACGCAGGTAAGACGGATCTGCTGGTCACCTGGCTGTACCGGCTGACGATTACCCAGAAAGATTACAACCTGGGTGCTGTCATCGGTATCCTGGTATTCATTATTCTGGCTACTTTGTCACTGTTGACCTACCGGCATACCGGTTCCTACAAAGATGAGGGGGCGTTCCAATAATGAGAGCAAAAAGATTTGTTACCAATACATTATGCCATACTCTTTTGGCCATACTCAGTTTTATCTGGGTGCTTCCCATATTTTATGTGGTGCTTACCTCTTTCCGGAAAGAAAGCGGCTCTTATAAGAGTTATATCTGGCCGAAAGGGTTTACCCTGGACAATTATGCCAACCTGTTCAAGCCCACCAGCCAGATCGACTTTTTCAGATGGTTTACGAATACATTTGTCATTGCGGTGTGCAGTACTATCATTGCGGCATTTTTCGTGCTCTGTGTGTCGTACTGCATGAGCCGTCTGCGCTTCAAGATGCGCAAGCCCTTCATGAATATTGCACTGATCCTGGGAATGTTTCCTGGCTTTATGTCCATGATAGCGGTATACTATATCTTGAAGGGGCTTGGCTTCCTGGAGACGGGAGTACTGAAACAGGTGGCACTGGTGATGGTGTATTCCGGTGGCGCAGGCCTGGGATTCTATATGGCCAAGGGATTCTTCGACACGATTCCCAAGACCATAGATGAGGCGGCGTACATTGACGGCGCCACCAAGTGGGATACCTTTATCCATGTGACGATTCCCATGTCGAAACCCATCATTACCTATACGTTAATCACCACATTCATGGGTCCCTGGGTGGATTATATCTTCGCAAAGGTTATCATGGGGAATGACACCAAGTATTACACCATTGCCATCGGACTATGGACCATGCTGGAGAAAGAGTATGTGGAGACTTTTTACACCCAGTTCTATGCAGGGTGTGTCCTGATCTCCATTCCCATAGCCATCCTGTTTGTACTGACCCAGCGATGCTATGTGGAAGGACTGTCGGGGGCTGTCAAGGGTTAAGACGCAACAGGCAGATGTGGAGTTGCGCTGGGATGACAGTTTAGACAGCTTTTCCCGCGAAGCCAAATTTGTGTTCCGGGATCTGGACAGAGTGAATAAGAAAGGATGGGGGCTGTTGCCTGGGAGGGGACTTATGGCAGCAGCCCCTCTCCTGTATGGCCGGCTGAAAGGAGATGGGGCATATGGAGTGTTTTCAATATACGGAAGCGTTTGACAGGCGGTTTGGCTATGACGGGTCGGACCTTGGGGCGGCCTGCGATGGGAGGAGTACCTGCTTTAAGCTGTGGGCACCTTTTGCTGACAGGATCGAACTGCGTCTCTACCGGGAAGGAAACGGCACCGGCGCACCCTGCCGTATCTTAGAGCCTGCCCGAAGGGAGCGCGGGGTCTGGGAGTTATGGATAGAGGAAGATCTTCACGGTATATATTACGAATATCTGGTGTGGACTGCGGGGGAGGTAGCCCGGACGGCAGATCCCTGTGCGGTGGGCTGCGGCTGCAACGGGTACCGCAGCATGGTGGTGGACCTTAGGCGTACGGATCCCGAAGGGTTTAGGCAGGACAGGAGTCCGGCCCTGCAGGCAGAGAATATTATCTATGAGCTTCATATCAAGGATTTCTCCTATGATCCCCACAGTGGGGTGCCGGAGGAATACCGGGGAAAATATAAGGCATTTACCGTGCAGGCTACAGGGAAAGCAGAAGAAGGTACCTTTGAGACAGGTGTGGCATACCTGCAGAAGCTGGGGATCACCCATGTACACCTGCTGCCATTTTTTGATTATGGCTGGCTGGACGAGGCAGGAGGGCAGGAACAGTTTAACTGGGGGTATGATCCAGTGAATTACAACGTGCCGGAAGGCTCTTATGCCACGGACGTACATGACGGCACCGTACGGATCCGGGAGTGCAAGGAAATGATCCAGGCCCTGCACCGGGCTGGGATACGGGTGGTCATGGATGTGGTGTACAATCACACCCTGCGGGCGGACTCCTGGCTGGAGCGGACGGCACCGGGGTATTTCTGCCGTAGATTTCCGGACGGCAATCTCTCCAATGGCTCTGCCTGCGGCAGCGATATTGCGGTGGGCCGGCAGATGGTGGACAATTACATTGTCAATTCCGTGCTGTACTGGGCACGGGAGTACCATGTGGACGGTTTCCGGTTCGACCTTATGGGACTTCTGACGGTGGAACTGATGAACCGCATCCGCCGGGAACTGGACCGGGAGTTCGGTGTAGGGGAAAAACTGCTCTACGGGGAGCCATGGCGGGCAGGAGAATCCCCTATGGAGAAACGGACCCGGGCAGCCTTGAAGGAAAATGTGGCATACCTGGATGAGGGGATCGCTATGTTCTCCGATGACACCAGGGATGCCATTAAGGGACATGTGTTCCATGAGGAGAAGCCTGGTTTTGTCAACGGCGGGAAAGGACTGGAGGAGAAGGTACTCCGGGCTGTGACAGGCTGGTGCGGGCCGGGCATGGAAACTTTGGGGAATCGGCCTATGACACAGACCGGGGTGAACAGGAAACCGGCGGCCAGTGGGGAGGATGCTTCTGACTTCCATCCCAGAAGCTGTGCCCAGGTGGTAAATTATGTGTCGGCCCATGACAATTTTACCCTCTGGGATAAGCTGGTGATGACCCTGCATGGCAATGGGGCAGATTATACGAAAGTCTATGCAGACGTGCTGCGTGCCAACAAATTGGCGGCATTGCTCTATTTCACCTGCCAGGGACATCTGTTCCTGCAGGCCGGGGAGGAATTCGGCCGGACCAAACTGGGAGATGGGAACAGTTACCGTTCCTGCCCCAAAGTGAATATGCTAAAATGGCAGCAGACCCGTGAATTCTCTGAACTGGTGGAATATTACCGGGGGCTGATCCGCCTGCGCAAGGGACAGCCGGGGTTGTGTGACAAAAGCGGGGAAGCCTGGAAGAGGGTCCTGGATCGCCAGATCCTGGCAGAGGGTGTTGTGGCTTACTGGATGGACAACAGACCTGCGGACAGGAAGGGACCCGCCCGGGAAACACTGGATGAGGAGGGCGGTTCGTCCCGGAAGCAGCAGGATGGCGGTGGATCCACCCAGGAGATCTGGCAGGAGCTTTATGTGGTGTATAATGCCTCAGGGCAGCCGGTACAGGCCGGGTTACCAAGGTGGGGACGGCCAGGGTGCTGGGTGATCCTGGCAGATGGTGCCCTGGCAGACTGCCGGAAGGAGGTGGCGCCGGAAGGGAATGGCCAGGTGACGGTAGGGGCATGCACTGGTATGGTACTGGGATATAGATGCTGACATGGGAATGGAACAGTACACTGGATATTGCGGTGTGCCGGGGAAAGGGGAAGAAAGCGGACGGTGAACAGGGCAGACAGCGATGCGGGGAGGGCAGCTATGATAAGATTTTCCTATGGGAAACAGGATTGGAAGACCCTGGAACGGGGGGAGGAGAACTGCTATCTGATGACAAATGGGCTGGGAGGATTTTCTTCCTTAAGCATAGTGGCTTCCTGCAGCCGGAATGACCAGGCGGTGCTTATGTCCTGCGTCCATTCCCCCAACCATAGATACAATATGATCCACAGGCTGGAGGAAGTCCTGGAACTGGATTCCGGGGAGAGCCAGGCTGTGCCGGGGCAGGATCCTGCCGGGATGGCCTGCCCGGGAACCGGCTGCTTTGCCCAGGGCTGGAGTGTGGGGGAGATCCTGCGGGTATACGAAAGACTGGAGGAGGAAAGACATGTATAAAGCATACATTTTTGACCTGTATGGCACCCTGGTGGATATCAGGACCAACGAGGATAAGAGGTTTCTCTGGACGAAGATGAGTGAACTTTATACCAGCCTTGGGGCAAGATATGGAGCCAGGGACCTGAAAGTCAGGTTTCTGGCTCTGGTCGTGCAGGAGAACGCAGAACCGGATCTAAGGAAAGTCTTCGGACAGCTCTATCTGGAAAAGGGGGTGCCCTGTGACGGGGGAATGGCCCGGATGACTGCCCTGTTCTTCCGCACCCTGTCCAGGCAGTACCTGCGCGTGTACGACGGGGTGAAGGAGACCCTCCGGGAACTGGCTGCCAGGGGGAAGGAGAGGTACCTGCTCTCCAATGCCCAGGGTGACTTTACCAGGCCGGAACTGGAGATGACAGGATTGTCAGAATGCTTCGACGGGATCCTGCTCTCCTCGGAGGAGGGATGCAGGAAACCCTCCCCTGCCTTTTTTGACAGACTTTTAAAGCGGTATGGGCTGCTGGCTGGCGAATGTCTGATGGTGGGCAATGATGAGATGACTGATATTGGCGGTGCCTGTCTGGCGGGAATGGACAGCCTCTATATCCACACGGCTACATCACCCAGGTACCAGGGAAGATACCGGCCTACTTACCAGGTCATGGACGGTGACTGGGGGAAGGTGGCGGCCATTCTGTGCGGACAGGATGGCTGAGATATTCCTTCGAACAGCAGGGCCGTGAAAAGTAACGCCAGGATGCTTTTGCGTAAAATTTGCCGATCCACTAAAGTTATTCCGATGCCTGCCGATAAACATAATAAGAATTGCAAATGATAAGTATGAGAACGGTGGAGAGGAGGGATCTCGATGCGTATAGAGGCATATACCCAGGTACAGCAGCTTTACCAGACGCAGAAGACAACGAAGGCAAAGCAGGCAGGAAGTGCATCACGCACAGACCAGGTGCAGATCAGCAGTGTGGGTAAGGATTTTCAGGCAGTGAAGGCAGCAGTGGCAGGTGCCCCGGATATCAGGGAGGAGCTGACAGCCCCGATCAAGGCAAGGATCCAGGAAGGCACCTACTCCGTGGACAATGGGACTTTTGCGGAGAAGCTGTTGCAGAAGTATGAAGAAATGAGGTAGGAAGCCCCGTGGCCAGTCTGATGGAAAACCTGATAGGAGTGCTGGAAGAGGAGAGTATCCAGTACGAGGGACTTCTGGAGTTATCCCAGAAAAAAACGCCAGTCATTGTGAGCGGCGATTTAGAAAAATTACAACAGATCACGGATGAGGAACAGGAAGTGGTAGGCAGGATCAACCGCCTGGAGAAAAGCAGGACGGAGGTCGTTGCAGATATCGCCAATGTGTTGAACAGGGATGTTGCGAACATGAAGCTGTCAAATCTGATCGGAATGCTGGCAGGCAGGCCCGCAGAGCAGGCACTGCTTGCAGGTGTCCATGACAGGCTGCGCACTGCTGTCCGGGGATTGCAGCGGGTCAATGAGCAGAACAGGGAACTGCTGGCCGAGGCACTGGAACTGGTGAATTTTGAGATGGGCATGCTCCAGGCCGCCAAGCTGGCGCCGGAGACAGCCAATTATACCAGAGGGGCCTACAGCAGTGGTGATACCATGGGGGTGTCCAGCAGGGGATTTGACGCGAAGCAGTAGCCTTAGGGCGCAGTGCCCTGTGAATATGTGAGGTGATAGTTATGCCATTAATGGGTAGTTTATATATAGGAGCATCCGGATTACAGACACATCAAAATGCGCTGAATACCACAGCGCATAATCTGTCTAATGTAGATACCACTGGTTATGTGCGGCAGCAGGTTCAGCTTACCGGCAAACCATATATCACGTTATCTGTGGATCCCAAGGCTGTGAATAACAAACAGTACGGCCTGGGAGTCAACTATACCCGGGTAAAACAGGTCAGGGATTATTTCCTGGACAAATCCTTCCGCAAGGAGTCCGGACGGAGTATGTTCTATGAAGTGAATACGGAAGTGCTGGAAGAGATTGAAGGCCAGCTTGGGGAAATGAATGGGGAAGCATTCCAGACCACTCTCTCAGACCTGTGGACGGCAGTCCAGGAGCTGGCCAAGGATCCGGCCAGTTCTGTGACCCAGGGGATGCTGGTACAGCGGGCTTCTGAGTTCATTGAGCGTGCCGGTGCCGTGTACGACGGACTGTCGGCATACCAGGACAATCTGAATGCCCGTGTAAAGAGTGAGGTTAACAAGATCAACAAATACGGCCAGCAGCTCCTGGTGCTCAATGACAAGATACGGGCCATCGAGGCAGGCGGTATTGAGCATGCCAATGACCTCAGGGATGCCAGGAACCAGATCCTGGATGAATTGGGTAAACTCACGGACATGTCCTACAAGGAGGACATCAATGGGGATGTGTCCGTACAGATAGAGGGCGTGGACTTCGTGAAGGCGGGGATCTGCTATGAGATCGGTCTCCATGAGGATACCACCACAGGGTTCTACACACCCTTCTGGCCCCAGAATGCCACTTATAAGCTTATGCCGAACGGCAGCAAGGAATATGACCCTGTGGGAGCTGAGGTATTTGACCTGGAGCGGGAGATTTCCACAGACTTGAACACGGATATCGGCGGCTTGAAGGCCATACTTCTGGCCCGTGGCGATCACAGGGCGGATTATACGGACCTGGCCCGTGGCGGGGATTATTATGACAAGAAGATATCACAGTCACTGGTCATGAATGTCCAGGCAGAATTTGACCAGCTGATCCACAGTGTGGCCACCAGGATGAATGAAGTCCTGGCAGATGCTGCAGGGGTAGTCAAAGGGGATCTTACCCTGGCAGACGGGTCTACCCTGCAGAATGTACAGTATTGCAAGGTGGATCCTGATGGCTATATGCGCAGGGAAGACGGAAGTCCTATCCAGCTATTTTCCAAGATCGCTACGGCAGGGTACCAGAAGGTGACGGCCACGGATAAGGATGGTAACACAGGAGAGTACTGGGTATACAATGAGGAAGACCTTGAAGTGACGGATTCCCTTTACACCGTGAAGAACCTGGGCATTGACATTGAACTGATGCAGAAGCCTTCTGTCCTGGGATTCCGGAAGAAGGATGGCTCTGAGGATGTGGAGACGGCAGAGAAGCTGAAGGACGTATTCACAGAACAGTCCTATAAGCTGAATCCCAATGTGGAGAAGCGGACCACCCTGGGGAATTATTACAAGGATCTGGTGTCCCAGGTGGCCAATACCGGCTATATGAGCTGCAGCATCTACACCAACCAGGTCAGCACTGTGGAATCCATCTGTAGTGCCAGGGAGCAGGTCATCGGTGTGTCTTCCGATGAAGAATTGTCCAATATGGTCAGGTTCCAGAATGCCTACAATGCGTCCAGCCGGTACATCAATGTGATCAGCGAAATGCTGGAACATATCATCACTACACTGGGTGCCTAAGTAGAAGCTTTTTGAGGCGGTCCGGGCGGTACCCATAGGAAATAAAGGATTTGCCAGGGCGGGAGCAGGTATCAGCCACAGGCGGGATGATCCCGTGGAATTGTGGCCGCAAGGAAAGGGGACGGAAGAAATGCCTTCACAGTTTTTCGGATTAAATATAGCATATACGGGGCTGCTGGCCAGCAATGCGGCGCTGAACACGACCTCCAATAATATTGCAAACGTGCAGACAGAAGGATACAGCAGGCAGAAGGTGAACCAGCAGGCAGCCCAGGCCCTGCGGATCTTCCAGAGTTATGGCTGTGCCGGGGCAGGTGTGGAGACCCTGTCCGTGGAACGGATCCGGGATGAATTCTATGACCACCGGTATTGGAGGAACAATGCAAAGGTGGGAGAGTACGACCAGAAGCAGTACTATATGCAGCAGATAGAGACTTATTTTGACGACAATGGCAAGAATGCGGGTTTCAAGACAGTGTTCAACCAGTTCATGATCACGGGACTGCAGGAACTGATGAAGAATCCGGACTCCGCAGACGGCAAATCCCAGTTTGTGGGAAATGCGGGGGCCTTGCTGGAATATTTTAACGGTCTTGCCGGGAACCTGGAGAAGGTCCAGGATGATGTGAATGAGGAAATCAAGCAGAAGATAGATGAGATCAATTCCCTGGCAGGGGAGATCGCCACTTTGAACAAACAGATCAATACCATTGAACTGACTGGCGTGAAGGCCAATGAACTGCGGGACAGGCGGGCGCTTCTCCTGGATCAGCTCTCCCAGGTGGTGGATGTGGAAGTGAAGGAGACTCCCATTGTTGACACCAACAACCCGGACAGGGAGACCGGGGGGAACCACTTTGTAGTGAAGATTGCCGGTGGCCAGGTCCTGGTGGATGACAATGAATACAACCGCTTAGAGTGTGTGGCCAGGAAGTCCAATGAAAAAGTGAACCAGACAGACATTGACGGCCTGTATGATGTGTACTGGGAGAACGGTGAGGAGTTCAACCTCTACAATGCTTCCATGGGCGGTGCACTGAAAGGCCTGGTGGAACTGCGGGACGGCAACAACGGGGAGAATTTTAACGGGATTGTGTCTGAGATCGGCCAGAATGCCGTGGGTGCCCAGACTGTCACCATCCAGGTGGGGAAAAGCTATCTCATGGATTTGAACAAGTGTAACCTATCCGACCAGGGAGGCAAGATCACCCTGTGGAACCAGGAGTTCTATTATGATTCCTGGGAGTACACTATCAGTTATGACGACAACGGGGAGGCAGTTTACAGCTATACCTTTGCCCTCTCTCAAGAGAAGGAACTGAATCCCTGGCCTGTCACCAATGACAAGGTGGGAAAGAGTGCCTCCATCGGGGAGGATATCTCCTACCAGGGCGTTCCCTATTATATGCAGCAGATGAACGAATGGCTGCGTACCTTCTCCCAGAAGTTCAATGATATCCTTAAGCAGGGGTATGGAACCAACAGCGAACCTGGGATTCATATGTTCACTGCAGACTGGGCTACAGATGACAAGCAGTATGAGTTTCCCAGTGATTACCGGTATGACACTTTTACCTATGAGGTGTACCAGGAGAGGGTGAAGAAACGGACAGATGAACTGCTGAATGCCAATCCGGGAATGACACAGGCCGAGGCAGAAGCCCAGGCGAAGAAAGAGTCTGCCTTTACAGTGGGGGACGATGACGACAGTTATTACCAGATGACTGCTAAGAATGCAAGCATTGTGGATGCCATGGAGAAAGATCCGGGCCTGCTGGCCACCCGCTACGATAAGGCAGACGGTGTAGAACAGAACGACTTGCTGGAGGATCTGAAGCGGCTGGCCACCGACAAGGAGAAGATGTCCTACCGGGGCTGTTCTGCCTCCGAGTTCCTGCAGTGTATCCTGTCCGATGTGGCCTTGAATACAAATCGTGCCAATATCTTCTATAAGAGTTTCAGCGATATATCCGGCACCATTGACATGCAGAGGATCTCCATATCAGGTGTGGATGAGGACGAGGAAGCCGTGAACCTGGTGAAATACCAGAACGGATATAATCTGGCCTCCAGGATGATCCAGACACTGACGGAAATCTATGACAGGCTGATCCTGCAGACTGGTGTATAAAATATGGTTTGTGACGTTAAGGCGCGTAGGGAGGTATAAACATGAGAATTACGAACAAGATTATGCAGCGGAATAATCTTTCCAATATCAATACCAACAAGATATACCAGGACAAATTAAGTACCCAGATGTCCACCCAGAAGAAGATCAACAGGCCTTCCGATGACCCGGTCGTTGCCATTAGGGCCCTCCGGCTGCGCAGCAATGTGACAGAGGTCACCCAGTATTACAGCAAGAATATTCCTGATGCGGAGAGCTGGCTGGATCTCACGGAGGACTCCTTAAAGAATCTGACTGGAATCTTAACAGATATGATCAAGCAGTGTGACAAGGGATCTAATTCCCCTCTGGAGACCAAGAACCGCCAGATTATCCTGGAGCAGCTGAAGGGGCTGGCAGAAGGGGTTTATAGTACTGGAGATGCAGACTATGCAGGACGGTATATATTTACAGGTTTCCGCACGGATACGCCATTGAGCTTTGACAGGGAACAGACCATTCCCTATACCATCACGGAACAGGTGGATACCAGTGCTCTGGACAGTGTGGTCAAAGTGAATACGGACCAACTGCTGAACTTGAATTCCAGCAACTACATGGATGCAGGCATGGATGTGAAGGATACCGACATTTCGAAGACGGAAGCCTACAGACTGCGGCTCGCCTACGGGGATTGCTCGGCGGATGGTTCCCAGGTATCCATCTCTTTTAAGAAGGAAAATCCGGCGAATCCAGGACAGTATCTGGATGTCACATGGGGGGCAGGTGGAGCGGCTGCAGATGCCATTACTACCATGCATCCCTATGACAATCCCGACCCTTATGCTACGGCTGCGGCTGATGATGATGCCTTGATCTATGTTCCCGAGACAGGGGAACTGCTCATGGGGAAGAACCGATACAATGACTTGATGTCAGTGAAGGATAGTGATGCCACAACCGCCAACGAAGGGGAAATCCGTGTCACTTACCAGAAAGAGCACTGGGTGGAAGGGGACCTGCGTCCGGAACATTATTTTGCTTGTACGGCCAATCCCGGCGATCCAGAGAAGGAGATTGCCTACAACAAGTCCTACCTTACTGACGGGACCAAGCACCAGGAGATTGAGTACGATGTGGGCTTCAACCAGAGAATCCGGGTGAACTCCACCGCAGATGAATGCTTTAAGCATGGGATCGGCAGAGAGGTAGATGACATCATGACGGCCATGCAGAATGTGTTGGATCTGGAAGGGGTGGAAGCCAGCCTGAAATCCTTGTTGAAAGATGCGGAAGGGGATGAGGTAAAGACCAAACAGCTTACAGACCAGCTGGACGCAGTGGGCAAGGCTTTGACCTATGCCAAGAACAAGGAGCAGAAACTCTTTGAGGAAGGGATCACGGCTTTCCAGGGTTATCTGGATGATGCCAACCTGTGTATGACCAACTGCGGAAACAGAGGCAGCAAGCTGGAACTGTTCAAGAACCGCAGCCAGAGCCAGAAGACTTCCTTCGAGACCTTGAAGAGTACCAACGAGGATATTGATATTACGGAGGTGTTGATCAAGCTTAACAGTGCAGATCTGACCTACAATGCTTCCCTGCTGGCTACTGGTAAGGTCATGCAGACTTCGCTGCTGAACTTCATCTGATGTGTGCGGCGGGGAATCTTAAGGCCGGGGATGCATAAATGGTGGCAGGAAGATCCTGGCCTGTATAAGGAGGTATTCCATAACAGACCGGCAGAAAATTCCGGTGTAAGGTAACGGAAAGTGGGGTAATGATGAAGATTAATACGAAGATTTTCGGTGAGATTGACATCGCAGAAGACAAAATTATTCTTTTTGAAAATGGTATCGTTGGATTTCCGGAACTGAAACGGTTCGCCCTGCTCCACGATGAGGAGAAGGGGACGGACGTGGGGATCCGTTTCCTGCAGTCCCTGGATGAGCCGGGGTTCGCCATGCCGGTGATGGATCCGCTTGTGGTAAAACCGGATTACGACCCGGAGGTGGATGATGAACTGCTGGCTGCTGCAGGTCATGTCACCATGGACAACATCCTGGTGCTGGTGACTGTGACCATTCCCGGGGATCTGACCAAGATGAGCGTTAACCTCCAGGGACCGTTTGTCATCAACGTGGAGGAAAACAAGGCCTGCCAGGTGATCGTGGAGAAAGGGACGTATCCCGTGAAATTCCCCATCTATGATATCCTACAGGCGCGGAAAGGAGAGTAGCGGGATGCTGGCGTTATCGCGGAAAAAGAATGAAGCTATCGTGATCAACAACAATATCGAAGTCACCATCCTGGAAGTGAAAGGTGACCAGGTGAAGATAGGCATCACGGCTCCCAAGGAGGTGCCTGTATACCGGAAGGAAGTGTATATGCAGATTCAGAACGCCAACCAGGAGGCGGTGGATGCAGGCGGCATGGAAGCCCTGCAGAATCTTCTCAAAAAGTAAAGTGCAGATAATGGCAGGCTGTCTGGGGCAGCAGCCAGGATATGACTGTATAGGTATGGCAGGGAGGCCGCATTTTTTTGGGCATCCCTGTTAATTTTTTAAGAAAAACTACCGATAAAGCAAGTAGATATAGGAAAGGGATGTGTAGAGAATATCCCATAATATCTTAAAAACAGAATTCACATGGAGGTGGGCGAAAATGGCAATTGAACCGATTTCAAGCGTTATGACCATGCAGGCACAGGGAAGTGTCGTACAAAGGACACAGGCCCCTGTCAAGACAGAGAGACCGGAGAGCAGTGCGACAAGCAGTGTGCAGGCGGCAGAGCAGGTTGACAAGACTACAAATGTGGTGGAGAATACCCGGGAGAAGGGGCAGGCTGACAGCGGGGAGAAGGGTAAGGACCAGCAGCAGGCGACCCATGACCAGATCCGCAAGGCAGTAGAACAGATCAATAAGACCCTGGGTAATTCTGAGGCGGTATTCGGCATCCATGAGGATACCAACCGTGTCACCATCAAGATCGTAGACAAGACTACAAAGGAAGTGATCCGGGAACTTCCTCCTGAGAAAACCCTGGATATGATCGCGAAAGTGTGGGATCTGGCAGGGATTCTGGTAGACGAAAAACGTTAAACATCAGATTGGAGAGGTGAAGAGTATGGCAATGAGACTGACAGGACTGATGTCCGGCATGGACACGGAGACGATGATCTCCCAACTGGTATCGGCCCGGAAGACAAAGGTGGACGATGCGAAGAAGGCCCAGAAGAAGCTGGAGTGGAAGCAGGATGCCTGGAAGACACTGAATACCAAGGTGCGCAAACTGTTTGACGGGGCGCTGGGGAACATGCGTTTTGAAGGTTCCTTTATGAAGAAGACAACCAAAGTGTCCAACAGCAATGTGGTGTCTGTGATCACCGGCGAGGGAGCCATGAACAGTGTGCAGAGCCTGGAAGTGAAGGAACTGGCCAAGTCAGCTTATCTTACAGGTGCTGCTGTAGGGGATGGCAAAGGGGGATTTGACAAGAGCACCACGTTGGGACGTCTTGGAGTTTCTGGCGAGAGCAGCTTCCAGGTAACCGTAGGGGAAGGGGAGAATGCCCAGACAAAAGAGATTACGGTAAATTCTGCCACAACAGTTGGTGAATTGCTCAGTCAGCTGAATGGAGCAGGGGTAACCGCGTCTTTTGATGAGAAAAACCAGAGATTCTTCATTGCCTCCAAAGAAACCGGTCTGGAAAATGATTTTAAGATTACAGCTGTTAAGGATGACGCAGGAAATGCGGATGGCAGCGAAGCGCTGATCAAGGCACTGGGCCTGTCTGAGGCAGACGGTGCCAAGAAGAATGCCCCGTCAGATGCCAAGATCCTGTTGAATGGCGTGGAATATACCTCTTCCAGAAATAGTTTTGAGATCAATGGGCTGACATTGAATGTAAATGCCAAAACGGCGGATGGAGAGACGGTGACCATCACCACCCAGGATGATACAGATGGCATTTACGATATGGTGAAGAATTTCTTCAAGGAGTACAATGAGCTGATCAATGAGATGGATAAGCTCTACAATGCGGATTCCGCCAGGGGATATGAGCCTCTCACCAGCGAAGAGAAAGAGTCCATGACCGAGGAAGAGATCGAGGAGTGGGAGAAAAAGGTCAAGAGTGCTTTGCTTCGCAGGGACGGCACACTGGGAACTTTATCCAGTGCCATGAAAGAGATCATGGTGTCAGGTGTAGAAGTAGATGGCAAGATGATGTACTTAAGCAATTTTGGCATTGAGACTCTGAGCTATTTTACGGCGGCTGACAATGAGAAAAATGCATATCACATTGACGGTGACAGCGATGATGTGAATACTTCATCCAACGCTGATAAGCTTAGGGGTATGATATCCAGTGACCCGGATACGGTTGTTAGCTTTTTTACCACCCTGTCCAAGAACCTGTATGGCAAGATGCAGGAACTGATGGCTCCCACAGAGTACAGTTCTGCATTTACGATCTATGAAGACAAGAAGATGAAGGAGGAATATGATGATTATACCTCTAAAATCAAGGATCTGGAGAAGAAGCTGACAGCTTACGAAGACCAGTGGTATGCCAAATTTGCTGCTATGGAGAGCGCTATGGCCAAGATGCAGAAGAGTGCCAGTGCAGTGACAAGTCTGCTGGGCGGCGGAATGTAATTGGCGGCAGCTATGCATAGAAAGAGCTGCTGTGGAAGGAACATCCGGAATCTTCCAGGCAATCGGGATCCCCGCAGCACCAGGTAAGGTGCTGTGGGGTTTGCTGTCTTATTTGACTTTATCCGGGAATGTGTGGTACAATGTCTGACAGAAGAATATTGCGCTACCAGCTGGATTCAGGTGTGCAAAGACACCCCAGATCAAGGGTAAGCCTATGCTACAGACAATAATGGATTTTGGATGACAGAAAGGCAGGATGCGGATATGCCATTACCAAATGCTTATGCACAGTATAACAACAGCAAGGTCTTGACAGCTTCCCCGGCAGAGCTGACCATGATGCTCTATGACGGAGCCATCAAGTTCTGCAACATGGCCATTGTGGCAGTGGAAAATAAGGACATACAGAAGGCGCATACAAACATCACGAAGACAGAGCGCATCATTGACTATTTCCGCCAGACCCTGGATATGAAATATCCGGTGGCAGAAGATTTTGACAGAGTGTACACTTACTTGAACCAGAGACTTGTGGAGGCTAATATCAAGAAGGATAAGGAGATTCTGGAGGAGGTCAATCAGCATCTTCGCACCATGAGGGAGACCTGGAGGGAAATCATAAAGAAGAACAAGGAGTCAGGGGTATGACAGAGAACTATCTGACCGTATTGGAGGAGAGCCTCCGGACGAAGTTGCAGGTCATGGAACAGATCCAGCAGTATAATCTGCGGCAGCAGGAGATCTTCCAGGGCGATACTGTAGATATGAATCAGTTTGATGCTTACATAGAGGAGAAAGGATCCTTGATCCAGCAACTGGAGAGCCTGGACAACGGATTTGAGAGCCTGTATGAGAAAGTGGCAGCAGAGCTGGCGGATAACCGGGCGAAATATGCGGAGCAGATCAGGCGGCTGCAGGGACTGGTGACGGAAGTCACAGATAAAAGCGTTATGATCCAGGCCCAGGAGGCCCGGAACAAGAAGCTGGTGGAGGCATATTTCCAGAAGGCCAAGGGCCACATCGGGGACAACAGAAGGACTTCTAAGGCTGCGTATGACTATTACAGGAACATGAGTAAGGGAGCGGTGAACCTGCCCCAGTTTATGGACAGTAAGAAATGACAGGTGCCCGGAAGGAACGCAAAACTGTATAGGAATATGTCCATTGGAAACATTGTAAGTATTGACTTCGCGGCAGAGGAATTGCAATAGGAATGGAAAAATGCTTTAATGTCTACGGAAGGTATCCATAAGTACAGAAACAGATTATCCATAAGGAGGATATGAATGAAGAAACAAATTTTCAAGCTTTTGTCAGGTGGTATGCTGATGTTTCTTCTGGCGCTGCCCTGCTCCATGACGGTTTTTGCTGACACAGTTGCAGGAAGTGATGCAGTACAGGCAAATTCAGTCACAACAACCAAGGAAGTGAAAAAGAATGGCCTTACTTTTAGTGTCACATATCCTACTGCCATTACTTGCGGTACGCCTGTCCGGTTTCAGTTTGAAACCGT
The DNA here is from genome assembly GCA_910586215.1 of uncultured Acetatifactor sp. Classification (GTDB taxonomy): domain Bacteria; phylum Bacillota; class Clostridia; order Lachnospirales; family Lachnospiraceae; genus Acetatifactor. The sequence goes on from CAJUGH010000002.1 coordinate 214,380, forward strand.
GAATGACAGCACCGGCGCTACAGTGGCAGATATGAAATATAGGATACATTCCCTACAGGTTTATGACGGAACGGGATACGTAAGCGTATATGATGTAAGCTATGGTCAAAACGGTGCATATAGTACCAAGGATACCTGGGAATTTACATTTTATGCTTCCGGGACGTATTATATCAGATTCAATGCGCTGGACAGTTCATTTGGCACTATGGATACGGGGTTCAATGGAATTGTGTTAAATATTCAGGATCCTTCTTACCCTTCTGTGGAGGAAATTGTAGAGAGGGCTGCCGGGGAGTGTGTGGCGCAGTGTACGACTGATTTTGACAAGGCCGTATGGTTGAACGACTGGCTGGTTGACAAATGCAGCTATGACGATTCCGGCTCTTTTTGCTCCGCAGAAGGAGCCCTTGCAAGAGAAAAAGGTACTTGCGAGGCCTATCACAGAGCCTATGTGATGCTGTTGAATAAGGTGGGGATTGCCACTGGCAGAATCACAGGCAATGGGCACGTCTGGACCGCAGTGAAGCTGGATGGGAAATGGTATCAGATAGATACCACATGGAATGATGCCGGATACGAGGATCCCAAGGTTGATCTGAAGCATTTGTACTTTGGGCTGAATGATGCAATTACATCTATAGTACATTCAGATCATAAGCCTGTTGCAGGCTATGAATCCAACTCACTGGAGAATAATTATTTTATTAAGACAGGTACAATAGCAAAGTGGGCGGATCCGCAGAAAGAGGCTGTACAAAGGCGTATTGACGCAGGAGAGACAAACTTTACTCTTGAAATTAAGAATACCACGTACGCGGATGTGCTGTATAGTCTGGTGGCTCATGTTCTGACCAATACCTCTTGGTCAACAGGAGGCAAGACGGTAGACCTTAAGGCAGAATACATTCCCACAGATGCAAGCAATGGCGTTATATCCTGTGCGGTTCAGAGTGGCACTGATACGGACGGAAGCGGAAGCGGAAACAATGGTGGAAGTGGAAACAATGGTGGAAGTGGAAACAATGGTGGAAGCGGAAGCAGCGGCGGAAGCGGAAGCAGCGGCGGAAGTGGAAACAATGGTGGAAGCGGAAGCAGCGGCGGAAGCGGAAATAGTGGTGGAACCGGTATCTGGTACGGAAACGGAACGAAAAACGGTAAAGCAGGAGTAACCGTATACAAAGGTATGGATTATGCACCGATCTATAACTTTGAGTATTATGTAAACACATATGCGGATATTAAGAAAGCATTTGGAAATGACGAAAAGGCAGTCTTAAATCATTTTATAACCTATGGAATGAAAGAGGGCCGTTTGGCACAGGAGAATTTCAATGTGCATTTTTATAGAAGTAAGTATCAGGATCTGGAGAATGCATTTGGCGATGACTTAAAAAGTTATTATTACCATTATCTGAATTATGGTATAAAGGAAAAACGTAAGACAACTCCATAGGGTAAACGTCAAATCTCTGCCCTACAGTAAAATAACGCCGTTTTCAGCGGCGTTATTTTACTGCATACATTAAGAGAAGGCGAATTTGTTCGCTTTTTGTGATCAAAACAGGAAAAGGTCTGTAACTGGCAGTGGTATATGCAAGTGGGAACAGGGAGGATATTATGTTTCTTCCAGTTCCTGCAGGGCGCTCTCTGTCTCCATCATGCGCTCCAGAAGGGTCTCCTGGTTGTGTTCCTCTGTGTCTAGCTGAGTCTGAAGCTCCATGAGTTTCTCATAATCAGAGCCAAGTGCGGGATCCATGAGCTGTAGTTTGATTTCATCTGCCTTCTGTTCACTTACGGCCAGCTGTTCCTCGTACTTTTCCAGCTGTCTGGTCAGGCGGGATTTCATTTTCCCTGGATTGTAATAAGTCTTTTTGTCAAATACATCGGATAGGGTGGGTGTATTCCCACCAGTGGAAGCTGTGGTACCATCCTGGGAGGACCGGGTATTGCTCTCCTGGGAAAAACGTGTCCCGGCAGAAGAAGCGGGGCTGCCTTTCTGATCATGAATGCTTCCGCTTAAGCCTGCGCGTTTGCGCTTTTCCTGGAGATAGTCCTCATAGGTGCCATTGTACTGTGTGACCTGGTTTCCTTCGAATTCCAGAATACCAGTGGCAATCTGCCGGATAAAAAAGCGGTCATGGGATACGAAGAGCACCGTACCGGAGAAAGCGGCCAGCATCTGCTCCAGGGCCTCTTTCCCAATGATGTCCATATGGTTGGTCGGCTCGTCCAGGATCAGCAGGTTGGGCCGGGTCTGGAACATCTTGCACAGAGCCAGGCGCACTTTTTCCCCTCCTGAGAGTTGTCCCATTTTCTTCTCCACATCCTCCTGGGAGAACAGGAAGCTGCCCAGGGCGCTTCGAACCTGTTCACGCAACAGCTTGGGGTATTCTTCCCAGAAATTGTCCAGCACGGTCTGTTCCGGATCCATGGGACCTTTCACGGCAAGCTGCTGGTCGAAATAGCCCCATTCCACATTGCTCCCAAAGGCAAAGCTGCCGCCCAGGGCATGTACAAGGCCCACCAGGGTCTTCAGCAGGGTGGATTTTCCCTTGCCGTTCTCCCCGATGATGGCCAGCCGTTCTCCCTTGCGCAGTGCAAAAGAGACCTTGCTCAGCTCTGTATCATACCCGATGGACAGGTTTTTGGCAGTCAATACTTCGGAATAGCTCTGGATCCTGGGTTCAAAGAGAGCGCGGAAAGCCCTGGTGTCAAAACGTCTTGGCTTTTCAATCTTAACCATGTGTTCGATGGCCATACGCTTGGAGCGGGTGGCCGCCACCTTGGAAGGTGTGTTCTTCCACTTTTCGATCCAGTCTGTAAGCCTTTTGATTTCCTGCTGCTGCTCCTCATAATCTTTCTCCTGCTTGACCAGGTCAGATTCTTTCTGGCGCATGAAAGCAGAATAGTTGCCGGGATAGCGCTTCATCCGGTGGTATTCGATCTCATAGGTCACATCAATAACCCGGTCTAAAAACATACGGTCATGGGATACAATGACCACTGCCCGGTCGTAGGTCTTCAGGTAATCCTCCAGCCATTCGATGGTGGGCAGGTCCAGATGGTTGGTTGGCTCATCCAGTAACATGATGTCCGGCCTGCCAAGCAATAGTTTGATGAAAGCCACCTTGGTCTGCTGGCCTCCGGAAAAGCTGCCAATGGGGCGTTTCAGATCCGCCAGGTCGAAACCGAACTTCTGGAACATGATCTCCATGTCCTGGCGCCAGGTATAGCCCCTTAGGGCTTCCATCTGCTTCTGGAGCCGGTCGTATTCCCCTAACAGGGCCTTTGTGGAATCTGTCTTCAGCAGCTCTTCGATCTCCTTCATACGATCCTCGCAGGCGAATATGGGGGCGAAGACTTTTTTGATCTCCTCCTCCACGGTAACCGTACCATCTGTAAAGCTCACCTGGCGCAGAAATCCGATCTCCTGTTTCCCGGCCATGGTAATGCCGCATTCTTCATCGCTGTCAAGATTACTCATCTGAAGATCTCCCGTGATGAGTTTCAGCAGGGTGGTCTTTCCGCAGCCGTTCCTGCCCACCACGGCAATCTTCTCACTGTCATGGATCTCAAAATTGATATTTTCTAATATGGTATCTGCGCCATACTGTACAAGCGCATGTCTGATCTGGTATCTCATGATATGGCAGTCCCTTCCAGGGTGTGCAATCTTTTTGAATGGTTCTGGAATCCACATATGTCTAAACGGAGCCAGCCATTGCAACAACCCTCATGTTCCAACATTTTACCATAAAAATGACTGTAATCCAAGCCATTTATGCCTGCCAGACAGGTTATATACTTGTTTTTTTCCGGAAAAGATGCGAAAATAGGATGGGAAGAAAGTATGGGTGCTTAAGAAGCATATAAAGGGCAGGTAATACGCATAAGAAAAGAATAGGAACAAGGAAAAAGGAACAAGGGCAAAAAAGAATAAGCATTAAAAGAAATAAGAACAAAAAGAACAAAAAGAACAAGGGCAGGCTAAGAATAGAGAGAATAAAGGCAGGAGAACGGGAGAATGTATATGATTGTGGGCCTTGGGAATCCAGGTAAGGCATATGAGAATACCAGACATAACATCGGCTTTGACGTAATAGAGTATCTGGCAGATAAAGAGCACATCGGGGTGCTGGAGAAGAAGCACAAAGCCATCATTGGGAAGGGATTTGTGGCAGACAGGAAATGTGTGCTGGCAAAGCCCCAGACTTTTATGAACTTAAGCGGCGAGAGTGTGCGCAGTCTGCTAGACTACTATAAGGCGGATGAGAAGACGGAACTGATCGTCATATCCGATGATGTGAGCCTGGACGTAGGACAGATACGGATCCGGAAGAAGGGAAGCGCAGGAGGACACAATGGTCTGAAGAATATCATAGCCCATCTGGGACATGACAGCTTTATCCGGGTAAAAATGGGTGTGGGAGAGAAGCCCAGAGGATACGATCTGGCAGACTATGTGCTGGGGCATTTTCCGGCGGGAGAGCGGAAAGCCATGGATGAGGCTGTGGTCCGGGCGGCGGAGGCTATCCGAATGATCCTGGCCCAGGATGTGGATGCTGCTATGAATGCGTATAACAGAAAACAGAATCCACAGCCGTGATATCCAGGAACATAAAAGCTGCAAAGCAGCAGGGAGTTGACGGGTACGTATGAAGGCGTATAGGAGGGTGTGAATATGCAGGCATTGTTGGCGCCTTTGCGGGAGCTGGCTGAATTTGATACATGGAAGGATATCCTGCGCAAGGGGACTGGATCTGTGGCACTGACTGGCTGTGTGGATTCCCAGAAGCTGCATTTGATCTATGGACTTTCGGAGGAAGCGAAGATACGGCTCATTGTGACATACAGTGATCTGAAGGCCCGGGAGATCTATGAGGAATACCAGTTTTATTCCAGGGATGTGATGTTGTATCCGGCCAAGGATCTGATCTTTTTCCAGGCAGATATCCATGGGAACCAGCTGGTGAAAGAGCGGGTGAAGACTCTGCGCCGTCTTATGGAGCGCAGGCCCATTACCATTGTCACTACCTATGCGGCCTTGATGACGCCCCAGGTCATGTGGGATGCCGAAAAAGATGTGATACGGCTACACCAGGGCGGGACACTGCAGGAGAAGGAACTGGCAAAGAGACTGGTGTCTTTTGGTTATGAGAATAATTACCAGGTAGAGGGTCCCGGACAGTTTTCCATCCGTGGTGGTATTGTGGATATCTTTGACTTGACAGAGGAGAATCCTTACCGCATAGAATTGTGGGGGGATGAGATTGAATCCATCCGTAGCTTCGATGTACTTAGCCAGCGCTCCATTGAGAAGCTGGAGGGGATCAGTGTGTTCCCGGCTACGGAGTTTGTGCTGGAGGAAGACCGGATCCGGCAGGGCTTAGAGCGCCTGGAGCGGGAAGCGAAGAAACAGGAGAAGTTGTTTCGGGATTCCCAGAGGCCCGAGGAGGCCCACAGGATTGCCACCCAGGTGAAGGAGCTGAGAGAACAGCTGCTGGAGTGTAAGAGTGCAGTGAACCTGGAAGGCTACATCCGGTATTTTTATGACAAGACAGTGACATTGCCAGAGTTTCTGCTGCATATGGCAGCACAGTTCCCCAGGGGAAATGTGCCGGGGTATAAGCCCTTGTTTTTCCTGGAGGAACCCATGCGGCTGAAGGAACAGGCAGATGCGGTGGAACTGGAATTCCGGGAAAGTATGGAACAGCGTGTGCAGAAGGGCTATATCCTGCCGGGGCAGATGGATCTGCTCTATTCAGGGGAACAGGCGGCCGCCAAGCTGTACGGAGGCAGTGTCGTTACGGTTTCCACCATGGACAGCCGGGGCGGGTATTTCAAAACGGACAGGAAAGTGGATGTGGCGGCACGCAGTGTGGCTCCTTACAATAACAGCTTCGAGACATTGGTGAAAGACCTGAAGCAGTTTCGCAGGAATGGTTACCGGGTATTGCTACTCTCCGGCTCCAGGACCAGGGCCAGACGTCTGGCAGAAGACCTTAGGGATCAGGAACTGACAGCCCTTTACACGGAGGATCCTTTCCGGGAAGTGCAGCCAGGAGAGGTGGTCACCTACTATGGTCATGTGAACAAGGGGTTTGAGTATCCGCTGCTGAAATTCGTGGTGGTGTCCGAGACGGATATTTTCGGAGGACAGAAGAAGCAGAAGAAGGGAAGGAAACATTACCAGGGACAGAAGATCAAGGATTTCAATGATCTGAAGGTAGGGGATTATGTGGTCCATGAGAGCCATGGTCTGGGAATCTACCAGGGAATTGAGAAGGTGGAGATGGACAAGGTGGTGAAGGACTATATTAAGATCGAGTACCGGGACGGGGGGAACCTGTATGTGCTGGCTACGGGACTGGATGTGATCCAGAAATACGCATCCGCCGATGCCAGGAAGCCCAGACTGAACAAGCTGGGCAGCAAGGAGTGGGACCGGACCAAGACCAAGGTGCGCAGTGCAGTCAGCCAGGTGGCGAAAGACCTGGTGGAGCTGTATGCCCTGCGCCAGGCCAGCCAGGGGTACCAGTATGCCCAGGACACCGTGTGGCAGAAGGAATTCGAGGAAATGTTTCCCTTTGAGGAGACGGAGGACCAGCTCCATGCCATAGCGGACACCAAGGCAGATATGGAGAGTACCCGGATTATGGATCGGCTGATCTGCGGGGATGTGGGTTACGGCAAGACAGAGATCGCCATCCGGGCAGCTTTCAAGGCTGTACAGGAGGGAAAGCAAGTGGTGTACCTGGTGCCCACCACCATTCTGGCCCAGCAGCATTTTACCACTTTTGTACAGAGGATGAAGGACTATCCTGTGCGGGTGGAGCTGATGAGCCGTTTCCGTACCCCGGCCCAGATCAAGACGACCTTGAAGGATCTGGAGAAAGGCCTGGTGGATATTGTGATCGGCACCCACCGGGTATTGTCGGGAGATGTGAAGTTTAAGGATCTGGGGCTTCTGGTCATTGACGAGGAACAGCGTTTCGGAGTGGCCCACAAGGAAAAGATCAAGAAACTGCGGGAAAATGTGGATGTGCTGACCTTGACGGCAACGCCTATCCCCAGAACCCTGCACATGAGCCTTATCGGCATCCGGGATATGAGTGTACTGGAAGAGGCCCCGGAGGACCGTCAGCCCATACAGACCTTTGTCTGTGAATACAATGAGGAACTGATTAGAGAGGCTGTCTGTCGGGAAATGGCCAGGGGAGGCCAGGTTTACTATGTATACAACCGGGTGAACAACATTGCAGATGTTGCCGCCCAGATTGCAAAGCTGGTGCCGGAAGCCACGGTGGCTTTTGCCCATGGGCAGATGAAGGAACAGGAGCTGGAACAGATCATGTTCGACTTTATCGGTGGTGAGATTGACGTGCTGGTGTCCACTACCATCATTGAGACGGGCCTGGACATCTCCAATGTGAATACCATGATCATCCATGACTCTGACAACCTGGGACTCTCCCAGCTCTACCAGCTGCGTGGCAGGGTGGGCCGCTCCAACCGCACGGCTTATGCCTTCTTGATGTATAAGAGGGACAAAATGCTAAAGGAGGTAGCGGAAAAACGTCTGGCTGCCATACGGGAATTCACAGATCTGGGCAGTGGTTTCCGTATTGCCATGCGGGACCTGGAGATCCGGGGTGCCGGGAATCTGCTGGGGATACAACAGCATGGGCATATGGAGGCTGTGGGATACGATCTGTATTGCAAGATGCTCAACGAGGCGGTGCAGAACCAGAAAGGCATTGCGGTAGCGGAGGATTTTGCCACCACCATTGACCTGGATGTAGATGCATTCATCCCACCGGAATATATCATGAATGAGGCCCAGAAGCTGGATATTTACAAGCGGATTGCAGGGATCGAGAATGGCAGGGAGCGGGATGACATGCAGGATGAACTCTTAGATCGTTTTGGCGCCATCCCGAAATCTGTGGAGAACCTGCTTCGGATCGCCCTGGTCCGGGTGGCTGCCCATAGGCTGTATCTGACAGAGGTCAAGGGGAAAAACGAGAGGATTACCTTCACTTTCCGGCCGGATGCACAGGTGGATGTGACCGGGATTCCGCAGCTTCTGGGACGGTATGGGTATAACCTTACCTTCACGGCCTACGGCACGCCCTTTTTCACTTACCGGTATAAAAAGACCGGCTTGATAGAGACAGACGAGGAGTTGCTATTAGAGAAGACAGAAGAACTACTCCGGGACATGGAGATACTTCTGCCACAAAGCGGGAAACTACCTTCTGAGTGATAGACGAACAGATATTCTTTTTGAGAGAGTTTTAAGGGACTTAAAATATGATATCTTCTGTTTTAGAACAAAACAGTTCGGAACAGGACAGGGGAAGACCCTGGGACAGGAGGTATCATTATGAAGGGCTATTACACAGCAAGCGGTTACATGGGACTGGTGGAGGGCGTCTATATCCTGTTTGCCAGTGAGGCGGATTACAGGGAGTATGTGGAGGAATGGGACTGGTCCTGACTGGAGGCATGAGAGGCCGGCAGCGCAGGCTGACCTGCGGTCTACAGCCGGGTGTGGATGGCATATGAGCCATGTAACCGCACATTTGCCTTTACGGATGTGAGAAAAGTATGATATCATAAAAGATACATAAGAGGCAAAGGGAGGACAAGCGCATGAAGAGACCATTCGATTTGCTTACGCTGGGAGAGATTATGTTAAGGCTGTCTCCGCCAGACAATGAGCGGATTACCCGGGGTGACACTTTGAGCAAACAGGCAGGGGGTGCAGAGCTGAACTCTGCTACCGGTGCTGCCATGCTGGGACTGCGCTGTGGCATATTGTCCAAGCTGCCAGCCAATGATCTGGGAATTTATATCAAGAACCGTGTCCGTCTCTGTGGGGTCAGCGATGACTATCTGGTGTACGATGGGGACAAGGATGCCAGACTGGGCGTATACTACTATGAGAATGGTGCCTATCCCAGGAAGCCACGCATCGTCTATGACAGGAAGAACACTTCCATGAACAAGATTTCCGTGGACGACTACGAAGATTCCCTGTACAGCGCTACCCATTGCTTCCATACAAGCGGTATCACCCTGGCTTTAAGCCCTGAAGTGCGGGACACGGCTGTGGAGATGATCAGACGGTTCAAGGCACAGGGGACCATCATTTCCTTTGATGTGAATTTCAGGGGCAATCTGTGGACAGGACCGGAGGCAAAGGCATGTATTGAGTCGATCCTGCCCTATGTGGACATTTTTTTCTGCTCGGAGGACACAGCCAGGCTCACTTTCCTAAAGGAGGGTGATGCAAAAAGTATCATGAAGAGTTTTACGGAAGCGTATCCCATCTCCATCGTGGCATCCACCCAGCGCATAGTACACAGCCCCAAGCGGCACACTTTCGGCTCCATCATCTACTGTGCAAAGGAGGACACCTTCTATGAAGAGGCTCCTTATGCGGACATTGAAGTGGTGGACCGGATTGGCAGCGGGGATGCCTACATATCTGGTGTGCTGTATGGGTTGCTGTCCCACGAGGGAGAATACCAGAGGGCACTGGAATATGGAAATGCGGTCAGCGCCTTGAAGAATACCATCCCTGGCGACCTGCTTTCCACGGACTTGAAGGAGATTGAAGGGATCATTAAGGAGCATAAGTCTACGGGGCGGATTGCGGAAATGGACAGGTAGTTTATGGGAATGCATGTTTCGAAGAAAAAAATGATTAGAACTGTTTTTGTAATCGTTTTTTGTATGGTGCCACTTTTGTCTGCCATACTTTTTTGTTTAAAAGATGGCCGGTGGATAGGGGATGTTTATATACCATTGGGGGGATGGAGTGACGAAATCACTTATTATAAACAAATAGAAGGCATTTTGTCCTATGGTATGCCGCGGGGTTTTTTTGGATATAATCAATCCAGGGCATTATATGGATCCTTGGGGGTATGGGGGATGATCCCGCTCATACCTTATGTAGTATGGGGAGGTATATTTGGCTGGAATTACAGTTCGCCAATATTTGCCAATATTTTTTTCTGCATGATAGCTTTTGTGGTACTGTTTAAGGTCATGCATCTCACAGGAAAAGAGATGGGGGCTTTGTCAATTTTCTGGGTGACGAATCAGTTTATAAATCGATATGTTTTATCTGGGGTTGTAGAAGCCTCTGTCATTATGCAGTTGATACTTGTCACAGCATGCGGAGAATACCTTTTATCTGAAAAAATACGTGACCGTACAGGTCTTTCTGCTATGCAAAGGGATCAGTTTGTATTAGGATTCTGCACTTTTATGATCTGTATGCTGACTCTGGCAAGACCATATTTTGCGGTACTTTTTTTGATTCCTTTCTGGAAAGCGGTGCAAGACCGGAGAAAAAAATGGATTATGGTTCTTCCGGTGCTGGCAGTGGGAACCATAGCGGTATTTTTCTTGTACAATCATTTTTTCTGTTCCACCTATTTTAATAATATCTTTTCTTTTGAAAAGCTATATTCTGCTGGCATTTTAGGGGCTTTTGCAAAAGTTTTTGATGGTTTTATGGAAATCGCGCGATTGATGTGGTATGCCATGCGCTATAAAGGTAGCGGGGTGGGGTGGTATTATTTGCTATTGTTTATTGAATTGGCAACTATGCTGTTTGTCTGCATACGGAATATCTGCCAGCACAAGAAACCGCCACGGATGTTTACGATTACCTTGATAGGCAACGTGATGATATTGCTTAGCATCATTGAAATGTATGATCTAGGTGTCGGTGGAAGGCATATTTTGGCTCTGATTGTAGTCAATGCGGTATTGCTGGTAGTAGAAGTTCATTTCTCTATGGGAGCAGTCCTGGCATTGGTTTGCATTGTATCTATCGTACAGACGAAAGGGGCTGATGCGTTACCCTACCAGAATGAGGACTATGTGGCTTACATGGATTCATTGGAGAAGATATTTTCTGAGGTCGTAGAGGTGACAGAGGAAATCTCTTATGAAAGCGTTGTGGCTATGCCTACGGCAGACAGAAGTACACAATATCCGGAACAAGGTGTCAGCACATATTATGGACTGCTGTTTGCCATGCCGCCAGGCGTGGGGATCAGCCTTGATTATAGGGATTATTATGATGATCCGAATCATATCAAAGCCGGCTATATCATGGTTCATCCTGCAGGGGAAATTCGAAAGATACTGGAGGACATGGGGATGACTTGTGTGTTTGAAAATGAAGAACTGGCATTGTATAAAAACACTATGTCCTATTAGGTAGTTCTTCGGTTCCTTTTCATGTATAATAACCCAACATTTACAAATACTAGAAATACATGGTCGTCTTTTTCCGCAAGAAAAGGGGATTGTAAGACAAGGCTGATATATTTGTAGATGGAGGAGAAAATATAATATGAAAGCAACAGGAATTGTTAGAAGAATAGATGACCTGGGCCGTATTGTGATACCGAAGGAGATCCGCAGGACCCTTCATATCCGGGAGTCAGATCCGCTGGAGATCTTCACGGACAGGGAGGGTCAGGTCATCCTGAAGAAATATTCCCCCATTGGGGAGATGACTACCTTTGCAAAACAGTATGCGGAGAGCCTGGCCCAGGTCTCAGGCCATGCTGCATTGATCGCGGACAGGGACCAGTTCATTGCAGCGGCGGGCGGCTACAAACATCTGGTGAATAAGTCCGTGAGCAGGCAGCTGGAGGAGAAGGTACACAATAGGGAACTGCTGATGGCCTCCAAAGGGGACAGGAACTTCATCCATGTGTGCGAGGAGGGAACGGAGGACTATCAGCATGAGGCCATTGCACCTATTCTCTGTGAGGGAGACATTATAGGCAGCGTGGTACTGCTGGAAAATGACAACAAGGCGCGTATGGGGGAAGTGGAGCAGAAGCTGGTACAGTCTGCAGCAGGGTTCCTGGGGCGCCAGATGGAACAGTAGGGAAGCCTCTACTGGCGGCTCATCTCTTCCAGAAGAGCCAGTTTGGTGTCATACAGCTTCTGGGACAGATCCACATATACCTGGTGGGGGTTGACAAGGCGTTTTGTCTCCTCCCACAAGGTGTCCAGTTCCTCCTGGCAGTAGGTACGGATATCCATGACCCTGGGAGAGGTATAGCAGCAGGTGCCCTGACAGAAGATCTGTTCCATCAGGGGGCGCAGGGTGTAGGTGCCCCCTGCCAGCTTTGTCTTCTTCCAGGGTTCGTAAGGGTCGAACAGCAGCAGATCGTCCTGCTCGCTGTAGGATTCTTCTTCCAGGCAGATAAGGTCAGCCTTGATCTTGCGGGTGTCTTTGTCATAGATGCGGAAGATTTTCTTGTTGCCGGGATTGGTGACTTTCTCCGTGTTCTCGGAGAGTTTGATCTTGGGAGTGAAGCTTCCGTCCGGGGCCTTGATGGCAGCCAGTTTGTATACGCCCCCGAAGGAAGGATTGTCTTTGGAGGTGATCAGGTTGGTTCCCACACCCCAGGAGGTGATGGCAGCTCCCTGGGTCTTCAGGCTGTCAATCAAGTATTCGTCCAGATCATTGGAGGCGGAAATCACTGCGTCAGGGAAACCTGCTTCATCCAGCATTTTCCGGGCTTTCTTGGAGAGATAGGCCAGGTCGCCGCTGTCTAAGCGGATGCCGTAGAAGGTGAGGGGGATGCCGGCGTTACGCATTTCGCTGAACACCCGGATGGCATTGGGAACCCCGGATTTCAAGGTGTCATAAGTGTCCACCAGCAGGATGCAGGCATCAGGGTACATATCCGCATAAGTCTTGAAAGCAGAGTACTCATCAGGAAAGCTCATGATCCAGCTATGGGCATGGGTACCCTTTACAGGTACGCCAAAGAGTTGTCCGCAAAGTACATTGCTGGTGCCGATACAGCCGCCGATCATGGCAGCCCTGGCACCATAGGTTCCTGCATCAGGACCCTGTGCCCTGCGCAGGCCGAACTCCATGATGCCGTCCCCCTTGGCGGCATAGCAGACCCGGGCGGCTTTGGTGGCGATCAGGCTCTGGTGGTTGATGATATTCAAGATGGCAGTCTCCACAAGCTGGGCTTCCATGATGGGAGCAATGACCTTTACCACAGGTTCCCTGGGGAACATTACGGTTCCCTCCGGGATGGCATAGATATCCCCGGAAAAGCGGAAGGCAGCCAGGTATTCCAGGAAATCTTCCCCGAAGATGCCCAGGGAAGCCAGATAGTCGATGTCTTCCCTGTCAAAGCAAAGTTCCTTGATATACTGGATGACCTGTTCCAGCCCGGCTGCAATGGCGTATCCGCCGCCACAGGGGTTATTCCGGTAGAAGGCATCGAAGATGACGGTCTCATTACGGTCCTTGTGACGGAAATACCCCTGCATCATGGTAAGTTCATAGAGATCTGTCATTAATGTGAGATTCTGTCGGTCCATGGTTTTTCCCTTTCTGCGGTTTCGCGGCATCTTTATAGTTTCTATGATAGATATGATAGAATATAGATTCTGGTACTTTGTATTGAAAATCTGTACAGGAACTTCAAGTACGGAGTACTGGCCAGGTAGTTTCCAAACAGATAACTTTCATTTCCACAATCATATAACGGCTGGCGGAAAAAAGCAAGTGGGGTTGTAGGAGTATGGGTATGCACAGGGAGGCAGGTATGAATTTGCTGGTAATTGGCGGCAGTTACTTTTATGGCAGGGTGTTTCTGATGGTTGCATCGAAGCATCATGAGATCACAGTTGTTAACAGGGGGACGTACTCCCTGGAGCAGTTCGGGGTGATACACCGGGTGGGAGAGCGTCATGATCCCCAGGTGTGGGCAGGATGCAGGGGGCAGTATGACGCAGTCATAGATTTCTGTGCCTACCAGCCGGGGGACATAGCCTGTGTCCTGGAGAACCTGGGAGGAAGCACAGGACAGTACATCCTGATCAGTACAGTGGACGTATACCGCAGGGGCATAGGAGGCAGCAAGGGGGAGGATACCGCCTTTGAGAACCGCCGTTTTCCAGGAGAGGCGGGAGAGTATATTGCAGGGAAAGTGGCATTGGAACAGGAACTTGCACGGGAATGTGCCCGGAAGGGAACCGGAGGCACGGTCCTGCGGCCAGGGATCCTGTATGGTCCCTACAATTATGCGCCCAGGGAATCGGAATTCATCCGAATTGCCCTGCAATACCATGTGATTCCCCGGTACACGGATGCGGACGGCAGGTTCCAGTTTGTCTATGTGAAGGATGCAGCCCATGCCATCCTGGCATGCCTGGCCGATGGGAAGACATACGGCCGGGCCTACAATCTGGTCCAGGATGAGATCCTGGACTATGAGGGCTTCTTCCAGGCCCTTGCAGAGGCAGCAGGGCCTGGTGCTGACAGGCTTCCCATGACCCTGGAACAGGCAGCCCGGGGTGGGTATCCCATTCCTTTCCCGGCCACCGGGGCAGAGACAGAACTGGTGTCCAACACCAGGAGCAAGACAGAACTGGGAATGACGTACACCCCTTTCCAGGAAGGGATGGGGAAAACCTGGAAGGCTTTTTCCCATGTGTACAGGGAAGACCACGGGGAAGTGAAAAACTGATTTTTAAGGGAGTTTTAAAGGACTCGCCATCATGTAAGGTGGGGTATATAAATTCCATGCAAATCTTTTTACATGGGGGACAGGATTCACATGACATTTTGTCCAAATGGGGGTATACTCTCTTTATGAAGGAAAGGAGTCTTGGGCAAATGTCATTTATTCCAAAACCACAGGAGATTTATAAGCATTTTAAGGGAAACCTGTATCAGATCACGGCCATAGCGGAGCACACGGAGACAGGGGAACTGCTGGTGGTCTACCAGGCATTGTATGGGGACTTTAGGACGTATGCCAGGCCGCTTGCCATGTTTACCCAGAGGCTGGACCGGGAGAAGTATCCCGATGCGGACCAGGAGTTCAGGTTCGAACTGCAGGGTCCGGAGGGGGCAAGACAGCGGAAGGAATCAGATGCGCCGGCACCTGCAATGTCCATGGCAGATGGCAGTACGTCCAAGGTATCTGGTGGGATCGGCGGGGAGGAGCCTACGGAGGCAGAACTTGCGCTGGATCCCATGGTACTGGAGTTCCTGGATGCGGACACTTACGAACAACGCCTGAACATTATGGCAGGGCTGCATCACAGGATCACGGACGACATGCTTACCACTATGGCCATTGCCTGCGATGTGGAGGTAGGGGAAGGCGGCGTGGAGGAGCGGTATGAAGCCTTGAAGAACTGCCTGGTGACCATGCAGAGATATGAGTGCAACCGCTTGAACAGATAGGAACCAGGTGTTGCCTCCCTTTAGAATGCAGGATCTGGAATGTGGGAATCCCCTATTGTCTGTGTAGGGCAGACAGCCATTGGCATCTGGAGGAAAGGAGCAGCATATGGCATACAGGCTTGACAGGAAGATGGTGATAGGGGTTTCTTCCAGGGCACTTTTTGACCTGACGGTTGAAAATGATATATTCGAACACTGCGGGGTAGAGGCATATTGCAGGTACCAGGTGGAACACGAACAGGATATCTTAAAGCCTGGACCTGGCTTTGAACTGATCAGATCCCTGGCAGGCTTAAACGAGCGGTGCGGGGAGGATCTGGTGGAGATCATCGTTATGTCCCGGAACAGTCCGGACACTTCCCTGCGGGTATTCAACACCATCGCCCACTACGGGCTGCCCATCACCAGGTCGGTGCTGGTCAGCGGGGCCTCCCTGGCACCGTATCTGGAGGCTTTCCATACGGACCTGTTTCTCTCGGCCTGTGAGGAGGATGTGCAGAGTGCCATAGACAGTGGCATTGCAGCAGGCATTATCTGCACTGGCCTGGCAGGCGGGGGACAGGGGCAGATGGATGCGTGGACATCATCGCCCTATGGCCCTGGCCAGTCTGGTACAGCCCGTACAGAGGGTACAAAAGGATCCGGCCAGGTGATCGCCATGTGCGCTGCATCCAGAAGAAAGGGCAGGAGACATGCAGACAGGGACAGTCTGGGTGGAAACTGTGGCGCAGGGGGAGACGGTTCTTCCACGGTTATTCCGGAAGGCCGGATGGAGGGACAGGTCCGCATGGCCTTTGACGGGGATGCAGTGCTGTTTACGGATGAATCAGAGCGGATTTTCAGGGAGCAGGGACTGGATGCCTTTGAGGAGAATGAGAGAAGACGGGCCAGGGAGCCGCTGGCAGAAGGGCCTTTTGCACGGTTCCTGAAGAAGCTTTCAGATTTGCAAAGCCATCTTGGAATCCAGGACTGTCCTATTCGGACGGCCCTTGTGACCTCACGCTCAGCCCCGGCCCATGAGCGGGTGATCCGTACCATGCGGGCCTGGAACGTGCGGGTGGATGAAGTCTTTTTCCTGGGGGGACTGGAGAAGAAGGAGGTGCTGAAGGCTTTTGGCGCCCAGATCTTTTTTGATGACCAGTCTGTGCATACCCAGGCGGCAGCCCAGCATGTGCCGGCAGCCAGGGTACCTTATGGATTTATAGGAGAACGAGATGCAATACAACAATATAACAACCGGCATTTTCCTGGAGCGTCCCAACCGCTTTGTGGCCAAAGTTAAGGTGGATGGAGGCGTAGAGACCGTACATGTGAAGAATACGGGCAGGTGCAGGGAACTGTTGGTTCCGGGCGCCCAGGTCTATCTGGACAGGAGCAATGTCCCTGGCCGAAGGACGGGCTATGACTTGGTGGCAGTACAGAAAGGGAAGCGGCTGATCAATATGGATTCCCAGGCACCTAACCGGGCAGTGGCACAGTGGCTGAAGGAGGGGGGACTGTTTGCCGCTCCCTCCCTGGTGCGCCCGGAGACAAAATATGGGAATTCCCGTTTTGACTTTTATGTGGAGGCAGATGGGGAAAAGATATTCATAGAGGTAAAGGGTGT
Source organism: uncultured Acetatifactor sp. (assembly GCA_910586215.1). Classification (GTDB taxonomy): domain Bacteria; phylum Bacillota; class Clostridia; order Lachnospirales; family Lachnospiraceae; genus Acetatifactor. Next base: position 231,254 of record CAJUGH010000002.1, read on the forward strand.
GACACTGGAGGAGGAAGGTATCGTCCGCTTTCCTGATGCACCTTCTGAGAGGGCGGTGAAGCATGTGGGAGAGCTGGTGGCTGCAAAGCATGACGGGTACCGCGCTTTTGTGTTGTTTGTGATCCAGATGGAGGGGGTGGAGTATTTTACCCCCAACTGGGATACCCATCCGGCCTTTGCCCAGGCCCTTTGCGATGCTGCCAGGGAAGGGGTGGAGATACTGGCCTATGACTGTCATGTGACGGAGAGCACCATGGAACTTGGAAAGAGGGTTCCCGTGGACCTGGGACAGGGAGATTTTGGAAAAAATTCTGCTCCTGTTAAGAAAACCTTAAAAATGGGGGCCTTGCAGGCCATTCCCAAACCGCTTCTAAAGTGGTATGATGAGAACAGACGGATTCTGCCCTGGCGGGAGGAAGCCACACCATACCGGGTGTGGGTGTCGGAGATCATGCTCCAGCAGACCAGGGTGGAGGCTGTGAAGCCATATTTTGAACGTTTTATGGGTGTGCTGCCCCATGTGGGTGCCCTGGCCCGGGTGGAGGAGGGAACCCTCTTGAAGCTCTGGGAAGGACTGGGCTATTACAACAGGGCCAGGAACCTGCAGAAGGCAGCCATCCAGATCTGTCAGGACTATGGCGGCATTATGCCGGACACCTATGAGGAACTTCTGAAGCTGACCGGTATAGGCAGTTATACAGCAGGGGCCATTGCCTCTATCGCCTTTGGCAGGCCGGTACCGGCTGTGGACGGGAATGTGCTGCGGGTGATATCCCGTATTAGGGAGGACGGCAGACTGATCACAGAACCGAAGGTGAAGGCGGCGGTGGAACAGGATTTGCGGGATGTGATGCCTGTGGATCGTCCGGGGGATTTTAACCAGGCCATGATGGAACTGGGTGCCTGTGTCTGTATTCCCAATGGGATGCCCCTGTGCCAGGCATGTCCCCTGGCGGGCCTGTGTATGGCCCATCTGCATGGCGTGGAGCAGTCCTATCCCAGGAAGGCCCCCAAAAAGGCCAGGACCGTGGAGGAGAAAACCATCCTGGTAGTCAGGGACCAGATGCGGGCAGCTATCCGCAGGAGACCTTCCAGGGGACTGCTGGGAGGCATGTATGAGTTTCCCTCCATGGAAGGCTTCCATACCCCGGAGGAGGTGGTGGCATACCTGTCTGCCAATGGAATCCGGGTCCTGCGGATCCAGCCCCTTGAAGATGCAAAACATATCTTTACCCACAGGGAATGGCATATGAAGGGGTATATGATCCAGGTAGACGAACTGGAACAGGGACATCCGGGAGAGGGGGTGAAGGACTGGCTGTATGTCCCTCCAGGGGAGATAGAAACAGCCTACCCCATCCCTTCGGCCTTTGCAGCCTATACCAAATATCTGAATATTGAATTGAAACATTGGAAGTATGAGGAGGAGAATAAGCCGTGAAATTGTTATCTATTGCAATACCATGCTACAACTCTGAAAATTATATGAGGAAATGCATCGAATCCTTGTTGTGCGGCGGGGAGGACGTGGAGATTATCATTGTGGACGATGGCTCCACCAGGGACCGGACAGCGGAGATTGCCGATGAATATGCTGCCCTCTATCCCACCATTGTGCGGGCGGTACACAAGGAGAATGGGGGCCATGGCTCTGCAGTGAATGCGGGGATTGCCAATGCCACGGGACTTTACTTCAAGGTGGTGGACAGCGATGACTGGGTAAAGCAGGAGGCCTATTTCAAGGTGCTGGACACCCTGCGGGAACTGGCAGGGGGCAGCAGCACCCTGGACATGCTGATCTGCAACTATGTGTACGAGAAGGAGGGGGAGAAGCGCAAGAAGGTCATCCACTACCGTCATACCCTGCCACAGGGGGAGATGTTTACCTGGGAGGACTGCCATCATTTCCAGAAGGGGCATTACATCCTGATGCATTCCGTGATCTTCCGCACCAGACTGCTGAAGGAATGCGGGATCAGGCTGCCGGAGCACACCTTCTATGTGGATAATCTGTATGTGTTTGAGCCGTTGCCCTATGTGAAGAACCTGTACTACCTGGACGTGAACTTCTACCGCTATTATATCGGCAGGGAAGATCAGTCTGTCAACGAACAGGTGATGATCTCCCGGATCGACCAGCAGATCAGGGTGAACAAGCTGATGATTGACTACCTGGTGGATCAGAAGACGGAGATCCAGAAGAACAAGCGTCTCTACCAGTATATGCGCAATTACCTGGAGATCATTACCACGGTGTCCAGCGTGCTATTGATCCGGTCTGGCACAGAGGAGAACCTGGAGAAGAAGAAGGAACTGTGGCAGTACTTGAAGGACAAGGATAAGAAGCTTTATGTGTGGATGCGCAACGGTATCATGGGAGGCACCATGAATCTGCCGGGACGGGGCGGGCGTATGATCTCCGTGGAGAGTTACCGCATCTGCCAGAAGATATTCAAGTTCAATTGATATCCAGGTTCCGTCAGATGCTTACCGTAACAATCCCGACAGGCCGTTGAACCGTTACCGCATATGGGCAAAAGGAAAACCCCCGGAGGACCGGGGGTTTTAGACTGTGTCTGTGTCACTACCCAATCTGGGGTGTTCCCTTGCCGCGCTGGGTTCTGCCTACAAAGACCAGTTCCCTTCTGTACACACACACATAGAGGACACCGCCCATTACCAGGCCTGTGATCACATCAAACATGGAGTGCTGCTTGATGAATACGGTGGACAGGATGATGGATACTGCCAGCAGGAAGGAACCGATACGGATATAGCGCTTATCTGCCAGCTCCTTGTTATGCATGACTGCAAAGTGGGCGCCCATGGAGTTGAACACATGGATGCTGGGCCAGAGATTGGTAGGGGTATCCGTGCGCCACAAGGCGGCCACCATGTCCGTGAAGATATTGTCCCTGGGCATGACTGCCGGACGCAGGTAGTGGCCGTTGGGCCACAGGGTGGAGACCACCAGGAAGATGGTCATGCCAGTGAACAGGAAGGCACATGCCTTGTAATAATCCTGCTTGTTCCTAAAGAACAGGAAGAGCACCACTACGGACACATAGGCAAACCATAAAAAGTAAGGGATGACAAACACCTCACAGAAGGGAATATAGTCATCTATGGGCATGTGGATCTCCTGGAAATTTTTGGTGTTGGCGCGTTCCAGCCATGCGAACCAGGACAGGTAGAAGACCATATATGCCAACAGGGGAATTCCATGTTTGTACCGTTGGAAGATGTCTTTTATTTTGTCTGATGCTTTCATTGTCAACCATGCCTCTCATTTCTGATCCGACTCAGTTATAGTTCAGTTACTGGGAGTGAACCGTAACACGGTTCATTTTGTTCACAGTACCTTGTCTGTTTCATCTGTTCCTGTACATTTTTCTAGTATAGTCAGAAAAAAATAAAATGCAATGGTTTTTTTCACTTCTTAAAAAATCTTTAGAAAACCTTAAGGTGTGGGCGTAATGAGCCAGATGCCGTGCTGTCTGCAGGATACCTGGATCCGGGAAGCCTTGCGCACTACCTCCCCGTCTGTGTGTACCCACATGGGGGATCCGGTCTCTATGAGGACGGAGCGTGCCCGGTAGGGATTCACACCTTGGAAGCGGTAATGCTTTCCCCGGAAAGCAGTGGGGAGGGCAAAAAGGATCAGCAGCTTGGACAGATCCCCCACAGAACACAGATCCAGGATCCCATCGGCAGGGTTCGCAGCTGGTGCAAACATAAAGCCGCCGCCCTCAAAACGGTGGTTCATGCAGCAAGTGAACAGCATGTTGCCAATATCAATGGGGGCTTCCCCGTCCAGGGTGAGCCTGCCGGAGATGGACCTGGCAGCAAAAAGCTGTTTCAAGGCAACCCCCAGATATATAAGCTTGCCCAGTCCCAGCCGGTTCAGCACTTTCTTCATCCGGGAGCGCAGCACTTCTTCGCATACGGCTGCATCATAGCCTATGCCGCAGCTCACACAGAAATGGCGCACACTGCCGTCCGGATAGGTGACAGTGCCCATGTCCAGGGAGGTGGGACAACCCGTATGGAGGATCAAATCCAGGGCCTTTGTGGGATCCGTGGGGATATGCAGTGCCCTGGCCAGGTCATTGCTGGAGCCGGTGGGGATGTAGCCCAGGATGGCCCGGGAGGTATCAGGCAGTCCCTGCAGGACTTCGTTCATGGTGCCGTCCCCGCCCAGGACAATCAAGTGTATGGGCAGAGTATCCGCTGACCGGGCTATCTCTTCGGCAAGCCTGGTTACATCTCCGGGCTTTGCGGAAAAATAGGGTCGGTATGGGATATTGCCCCGGCGCAGGGCAGGCTCCACCTGTTCCTTCCATATTTTATGGCCCCTGCCGGAGCGGGAAGCGGGATTTATTAGGATATGGTACATAAGCGGCCTCTTCTTTCGCGGGCGGTTGTGGATAGGTACTTTTTCTGCTGCTGTGAACGGAGTGAACAGTAATCTTTTTCTGATTTCCGTTCCGGATCATTTTCAAGGGTATCTGGATACTGTTTTAAGCATATGCGGGAAAAGGAACTTTGTCAATGGGCGGATGGGAACAGCAACCTAGTTGTTGCCGAATTTTTACCCTTTGTGCAGGTTGGGCTTGACAAATAAAAAAGTACTGGTCTATAATGGCTTCACGGCAGGAATTGGGCACAGACAGCAAGGCACAGACAGCAAATGCCGGTGGAAGAGCGATGGAAGAGAGGGCTGTCCGGGGAGAGAAGCAGCCAGGCGGCTTCGTCCTTATACAGGGCGGGGTCTTTTTTGTGTGGTAGATAGGCTTTCCAGTAGAATGATAAGAGAAAGGGAGAATCAGAATATGTACAGACAGGTGTCATCCGATTTGCATTTCGTGGAGCGGGAAAAGGCTGTGGAGCAGTTTTGGAAGGAAAACCATATCTTTGAGAAGAGCATTGCAAGCCGTAAGGACGGTCCTACCTATACATTCTATGACGGCCCGCCCACTGCCAATGGGAAGCCCCATATCGGTCATGTGGAGACCAGGACCATCAAGGATATGATCCCCAGGTACCGTACCATGAAGGGGTATATGGTGCCCCGGAAGGCGGGATGGGACACCCATGGCCTGCCCGTGGAACTGGAGGTAGAGAAGCTCTTAGGTCTGGATGGCAAGGAGCAGATCGAGGAATATGGCCTTGCCCCCTTTATCGACAAGTGCAAGGAGAGTGTCTGGAAATACAAGGGCATGTGGGAGGATTTCTCTTCCACGGTGGGCTTCTGGGCTGACATGGATGACCCGTATGTGACCTATGATGACAATTTTATCGAGTCTGAGTGGTGGGCACTTAAGACCATCTGGGACAAGGGGCTTTTATATAAGGGTTTTAAGATTGTTCCCTACTGTCCCAGGTGCGGTACTCCCCTCTCCAGCCATGAGGTGGCCCAGGGATACAAGGCCGTGAAGGAGCGTTCTGCGGTGGCCCGCTTCAAATGTGTGGGGGAGGATGCCTATTTCCTGGCCTGGACCACCACTCCCTGGACCCTGCCCTCCAATGTGGCCCTGTGCGTGAACCCCTCTGAGACCTACGTGAAGGTGAAGGCGGCAGACGGCTATACCTATTATATGGCCCAGGCCCTTCTGGACCAGGTCCTGGGAGGCCTTGCAGAGGAAGGAAAGCCTGCCTATGAGGTGCTTGCCACATACACGGGGAAGGATCTGGAATACCGGGAGTATGAGCCGCTGTTTGCCTGTGCGGGAGAGGAGGCTTCCAGACAGGGTAAAAAGGCCCACTATGTGACCTGCGACACATATGTGACCATGTCCGATGGTACCGGTATCGTACACATTGCCCCGGCCTTCGGTGAGGACGATGCCAATGTGGGACGGAAATACGGCCTGCCCCTGGTGCAGTTTGTGGACAGCAAGGGAGATATGACGGAAGAGACGCCCTACGCCGGGAAATTTGTGAAGGATGCGGATCCGGAGATCATAAGGGATCTGGACAAGGAGGGGAAATTATTCTCCGCTCCCAAGTTCGAGCATGATTATCCCTTCTGCTGGAGATGTGACACACCGCTGATCTACTATGCCAGGGAGTCCTGGTTCATCAGGATGACAGCGGTGAAGGACGATCTGGTGCGCAACAACAAGACCATCAACTGGATCCCGGAGTCCATCGGGGAGGGACGGTTTGGCAACTGGCTGGAGAATATCCAGGACTGGGGTGTGTCCAGGAACCGGTACTGGGGAACCCCGCTAAATATCTGGGAATGTGCCTGCGGCCATATGCAGGCCATTGGCAGCAGGAAGGAACTGTGCGAGGCAAGCGGCAGCAAGGAGGCACAGACCGTGGAATTCCACAGGCCTTACATCGATGCCATCACCATTCCCTGCCCCGAATGCGGTGGTACCATGCACCGGGTGCCGGAGGTGATCGACTGCTGGTTCGACTCCGGGGCCATGCCCTTTGCCCAGCATCATTATCCCTTTGAGAACAAGGAGTTGTTCGAGGCCCAGTTCCCTGCCCAGTTTATCTCCGAGGCAGTGGACCAGACCCGGGGATGGTTCTATTCCCTTCTGGCAGAGTCCACCCTGCTCTTCAACAAGGCACCCTATGAGAACGTGATTGTGCTGGGGCTGGTGCAGGATGAGAACGGTCAGAAGATGAGTAAGTCCAAGGGCAATGCGGTGGATCCTTTTGAGGCCCTGCAGACCTACGGAGCCGATGCCGTCAGGTGGTATTTCTATACCAGTGCGGCTCCCTGGCTCCCCAAACGTTTTTCCGGCAAGGCAGTGACGGAAGGACAGCGCAAATTCATGGGAACCCTCTGGAATACCTATGCTTTTTATGTGCTGTATGCGAACATTGACCAGTTTGACCCCACGAAGTATAGCTTGGAGTATGGGAAGCTTCCGGTGATGGACAAATGGCTGTTGTCCAGGCTTCACTCTGTGGTGGGCGAAGTGGACCGGAACCTGGAAAATTACCGGATCCCCGAGGCTGCAAAGGCCCTCCAGGACTTCGTGGACGAGATGAGCAACTGGTATGTGCGCCGCAGCCGGGAGCGTTTCTGGGCAAAGGGAATGGAGAAGGATAAGATAGATGCCTATATGACCCTGTACACGGCCCTTGTGACCATCTGTAAGGCGGCGGCGCCCATGATTCCCTTCATGACAGAGGAGATCTACCAGAACCTGGTGCGGAGCGTGGACAAGGAGGCACCGGAGAGCATCCATCTGTGCGATTTCCCGGTGTCTGAGGAGACTTTTATTGACAGGAAGCTGGAGAAGGACATGGAGGATGTGCTGGACGCGGTGGTCATGGGCCGTGCCTGCCGGAACGATGCGGGGCTGAAGAACCGCCAGCCCATTGCCAGGATGTATATCAAGGCTGACTTTTCCGGGGACGGCACATCTGTCGGCCTGGACGAATTCTACACGGCCATTATCCGGGAGGAGCTGAATATTAAGGAGATCCTCTATACGGATGATGTGAGGGAATTTACCTCTTATACCTTCAAACCCCAGCTTCGCACGGTTGGCCCCAGGTATGGGAAGCAGCTTGGGGGGATCCGGAAGGTGCTGGCCGGCCTGGACGGGAATGCGGCCATGGACGAACTGAAGGAGAAGGGCTGTCTGTCCTTTGAGGTGGATGGCGTGGCCGTAGAACTGTCCGAGGAGGACCTGCTCATCGACATGGCCCAGAAGGAGGGGTATGTATCCCAGGAAGATATGCGGATGACGGTGGTCCTTGATACCAATTTAACGGAAGAGTTGGTGGAGGAGGGCTTCGTCTACGAGATCATCAGCAAGATCCAGACCATGCGCAAGGAGGCCGGCTTCGAGGTCATGGACCGGATCCGGCTGTCCCTTGTGGACAATGGAAAGCTCTATGACCTGGTGTCCCGGAACGCGGAGGGTATCTGCGCCAAGGTGCTGGCAGATGCCGTGGCGGCAGACCAGACCTTTGCAGTGAGCAGGGAATGGAACGTAAACGGAGAAAAGGTTGTAATTTCTATTGAGAAAATTGGAAAATAGTAGTAAAATGAAGTGCAGGGCCATTCGGCTGAAATGGAGGCGAAGGCAGAAAACGGAATCCGGCAGGACAAAATAGAAACCATAGCAAAGGTGGAGACAGAATCAATGACAGAGACAACGAAGACAGTGGTAAAGAAGGATGAACTGTTAAAGGCAGAGGCAGCCAAAGCAGAAACGGTAACAGTGGATACTGAGACAACAGATACGAAAGCAAAGGCAGAGGAAGCACCCAAATTCGACAAGGATCTGTTCAAGAGAAGCGTGGACTATAATGTGAAGACGCTGTACCGCAAGGACCTGGCGGAGGCTACGCCCAGGCAGATTTTCCAGGCCGCTTCCCTGGCCATCAAGGACAGGATCATCGGTAACTGGATGGACACCCAGAAGGCTTATGAGAAGCAGGATCCCAAGATGGTGTATTATATGTCCATGGAATTCCTTATGGGCCGGGCCCTGGGCAACAGCCTGATCAATATGCAGGCTTATGGTCCTGCCAGGGAGGCCCTGGAGGAGATGGGGCTTGACCTTAACCTGGTGGAGGACCAGGAGCCGGATGCAGCCCTGGGCAATGGCGGCCTTGGCCGTCTGGCAGCATGTTTCCTGGATTCCCTGGCTACGCTGGGATATCCGGCATACGGCTGTGGCATCCGCTACCGCTACGGCATGTTCAAACAGCAGATCCGGGACGGTTATCAGGTAGAGGTACCGGATAACTGGCTGGCAGAGGGCAATCCCTTCGAACTGCGCAGGCCGGAGTATGCCAAGATTGTGAAGTTTGGCGGCTATGTGAATGTACGTTTCGGGGAGGATGGGAAGAACTATTTTGTCCAGGAGGGCTACCAGGCGGTGAAGGCCATTCCTTTTGATCTTCCCATTGTAGGGTATGGCAACGGGATCGTGAACACCCTGCGGATCTGGGACGCAGAGCCGGTGGATGGCTTCCAGCTTGACTCTTTTGACAAGGGGGACTACTTGAAGGCGGTAGAGCAGGAGAACCTGGCCAGGAATATTGTGGAAGTGCTCTATCCCAACGACAATCATTATGCAGGTAAGGAACTGCGCTTGAAGCAGCAGTACTTCTTCATCTCTGCCTCCGTCCAGGAAGCAGTGGCCAAATATATGCGCAAACACGATGACATCCATCACTTTTATGAGAAGGTGACCTTCCAGCTCAACGATACCCATCCTACGGTGGCCATTCCGGAACTGATGCGGATCCTGCTGGATGAGTTCAAACTCTCCTGGGAGGAGGCCTGGGAGATCACCACGAAGACATGTGCCTATACCAACCACACCATCATGGCAGAAGCCCTGGAAAAATGGCCTATTGATCTGTTCTCCAGGCTGTTGCCCAGGATCTACCAGATCGTGGAGGAGATCAACCGCCGTTTTGTCCGTCAGATTGAGGAGAAGTATTCCGGCATCTACGGTGTGGATGTACAGGAGAAGATCCGCAAGATGGCCATTCTCTACGATGGACAGGTGAAGATGGCCCATATGGCCATTGTAGCCGGCTATTCCGTGAATGGTGTGGCCAGGCTCCACACAGAGATCCTGAAGAATGAAGAACTGCATGATTTCTATGAGATGTTCCCGGAGCGTTTCAACAATAAGACAAACGGGATTACCCAGAGAAGATTCCTGCTGCACGGCAACCCGCTGCTGGCAGACTGGGTGACTTCCAAGGTAGGGGACGGCTGGGTCACAGACCTGCCTCAGATCGCCGGACTAAAGTCCCTGGCAGAGGATCCCAAGGCCCAGAAGGAGTTCATGGAGATCAAGTACCAGAACAAACTGCGTCTGGCAGAATATATCAAGGAACACAATGACATCCAGGTGGATCCCAACTCTATCTTCGATGTACAGGTGAAACGCCTCCATGAGTACAAGAGACAGCTTCTCAACATCCTCCATGTGATGTACCTGTACAACGAACTGAAGGATCACCCGGAGAAAGAGTTCTTCCCCAGAACCTTTATCTTCGGTGCCAAGGCGGCGGCAGGATACCGCAACGCGAAGCTGACAATCAAGCTGATCAATGCCGTGGCAGATGTGGTGAATAACGATGCCTCTATTGGCGGGAAGATCAAAGTGGTATTCATTGAGAATTACAATGTGTCCAATGCGGAGATTATCTTCGCAGCATCCGATGTGTCCGAGCAGATCTCCACGGCCAGTAAGGAGGCATCCGGCACTGGCAATATGAAGTTCATGTTAAACGGCGCACTGACCCTGGGAACCATGGATGGCGCCAATGTAGAGATCGTGGAGGAGGTAGGACAGGAGAACGCCTTTATCTTCGGCTTGTCCTCCGATGAGGTGATCCGTTATGAGAACCATGGTGGTTACAATCCCATGGAGATCTACAACAATGACAAGGATATCCACAGGATCCTGGATCAGCTGGTAAATGGCACTTATGCCAAGGACAGGGAACTGTTCCGGCCTCTGTATAACTCCCTGCTGAATACCCTGTCCACCTCCAAGGCGGACACCTACTTCATCTTGAAGGATTTCCGTTCTTATGCGGACGCCCAGGAAAAGGTGGAAGCGGCCTACAGGGATAAGGAAGGCTGGGCGAAGAGTGCCATCCTGAATGTGGCCTGCTCAGGTAAGTTCACCTCTGACAGGACCATACAACAGTATGTGGATGAGATCTGGCATCTGGACAAGGTGGTGCTGTAGCAATAAGTATATGGAACACACATACAGCAAGACAACTGTATGTGTGTTCCAATTCTTTATACAAATATGCTTGTAGGTTCCAATATACCAGTACACAACAAATATTCGAGGGTTTGAAATGAATATTGAAAAATACATTGATAAAGAAATTATAGATAAATTTGAGTTTTATAATTATGGACATGCCTTAGAAATACTAAACGATGCATTCCCAGAGGAGTGGAAGGAACTACAAGATTGTTTGTATCAGTTAAGGCTAACGATAAATGATATAAAAAAAGCCGGTGGAAATGAATCTCCAATTCCTAAAAAATTTGATGATGTTTTGTATCCATACGGATGGCGGGAAATACGGATCAGTGGTGACCTTACTGTTAAGAAATATCCAAGGCAAACAGCACAAAGGAGGGGACGGTTTGCAGATAAGCCATACGAGACAGAAACAATAGAAGGATATGTTGACGGGCATAATATTGATTTTTTAAAAAACAGAGTTGCATTTGACTTGGAGTGGAATAGTAAGGATCAGACATTTGACCGCGATTTGTTAGCAATGAGAACTTATTTTGACTGTGGCTTGATAGATGTAGGCGTTATTGTAACAAGAGCTGAAGAACTTAATGATATTTTTAAACAAGAAAAAGATGAAAACGGTCAATTTTTAATAAAAAAATATGGTGCCAGTACCACATGGATTGGGAAGTTAACGCATAGGCTTGACTCGCGCCGCAATGGTGGTTGTCCGATTCTGGCAATAGGTATTAGAAAGGAATGTGTGGAAGGATATGGCAGACTTAGCCAGTACTATACAGGACTTAAAGACATACACCAAAGGGAAAAAATATAATACAATATATGCGGATCCTCCTTGGCAGTTTCAGAATAGGACAGGTAAAGTTGCTCCTGAGCATAAAAGACTTACCCGGTATGGCACAATGACAATTGAAGATATAAAAGCACTGCCTGTAGCAGATATTTCAGGGGAAAAGGCTCATTTATATTTATGGGTACCAAATGCTCTTTTACCAGATGGACTGGCAGTTATGGACAGTTGGGGGTTTGAGTACAAAGGTAATATTGTGTGGGAAAAAGTGAGAAAAGACGGATGGCCTGATGGAAGGGGAGTTGGTTTTTATTTTCGAAATGTAACGGAACTTATTTTATTTGGGATTAAGAAAAATAGTAATCCCAATCGAACATTACAACCAGCCCGTTCACAAGTCAATCTGATTAGGGCAATGAAAAGGGAGCATAGTCGGAAACCAGACGAGATAATTCCTGTGATTGAAGCATGTAGTCAAGGACCCCGTATTGAACTTTTTGCAAGAGGAGTACGAGAAGAATGGGATATGTGGGGAAATCAGGCAACAGCTGATTACGAACCCGATTGGGATACTTATTCTAATCATACGGTTGCCAAAGTAAATGACAAAATAGTATAGAAATGTAGTTTACAGAAAGAGGTTAAAATGCCGACAAATTTACGAATAGTACGCATTCAACAGAAACTTGATGAAATGTTTAATGAAAAAATTGATTTATCAGATATTACAAATATAGAGAATATTTCAAATGAATATTATACAAGAGCTTTAGCGGCATTGGCAATAACAATGTGTTGTGGAACAGATGCAGATGTAGCAGCACAAAGTATTACTGATGGATATCATGATATGGGAATAGATGCTGTATATAATGACGTATCGCAAAAAAAATTATTTCTTATCCAGAGTAAATGGAGAAAAGATGGAATAGGATCTATATCACAAGAGGAAGCAAATATTTTTTCTCAAGGAATAAAAAGACTTATAAATTTTGACACTGATGGATGCAATTCTAAGCTTGCATCAAAAAAGCAGGATATTGAGGTTGCCTTAAAAGACATGGATTATCAAGTGGAAATGATCTATTGTCATACTGGGAACCAAAGTATGGCAGATTATGCAAAGCGTCCTATTAAAGAGTTGCTTTTTCAAGTGAATGAAGATGATTCTACAGAACTTCTTATTTTTAGTGAAATCAAAAATCAAGATATTTATGATTATTTAGCGAATGGACAGGGAAGAAATGATATTACATTAGATGATGTTCTGTTAAGCAATTGGGGGTCAATAGATACTCCTTATAAAGCGTATTATGGGACAATCCCTGCATCTGCGTTGGGAGAATGGTATACGCAATATGGCAATAGGCTTTTTGCAAAAAATATTCGTTACTATAAGGGAAGTACAGAAGTAAATCAAGGAATAAGAGATGTCTTAAAAACCGAACCAGATAAATTCTTTTATTATAATAATGGAATTAAGATATTGTGTAATAAAATTACAAGAAAGGCGGCATATAGTACGGATCGTACAACAGGACTGTTTGTATTGGATGGAGTTTCAGTAGTAAATGGTGCGCAGACTACGGGGGTTATTGGTTCGGTATTTTTGGAAGCACCAGAAGTAATTTCATCTGCAAAAATATTTATTCAAATGATTGATTTAGGTGATTCTGATGAAGATCAAGTAACACAAATTACAAAATTTTCAAACACGCAAAATAGAATTGATGGCAAAGATTTTGTGTCTCTGGATGTGCAACAAGATCGACTTAGAATGGAATTAAGCTTTGGAGGGATTCAGTATTTGTATAAAGCTGGTGCAAAAATTGAGGATCCAAATCGTCAGATTTCGCTGGATGAAGCAATAATTGCACAAGCTTGTTTTTTGAACGATCTATCAGTTGTAGCATTAACAAAAAGAAATATTGGCGCATTAACGGAAAATATTGACAAGGTACCATATAAATTATTATTTAACGGATCTACAAATAGTTTTTCGTTATATAATGGGGTTCTTGTTTTACGTGCAGTTGATACATGTTTAAAAAAGCATGAATCAAATTCTAATGGCCGCAGAAGATTGGTGCTTGTACATGGCAACAGATTTTTGCTGCATCTAGTATTATCGCAAGTAAAAGAAATAGATGAATTTGGAGAACAATATTTGAATTATGAATATCTTGTAAAAAAGATAGAACCTATATTTTGCGATTATTGGACTAGGGTATATAATGTTATGGAAGATAAGTTTGCAGATGCATACCCAGCGCATATTTTTAGAAATGTCGGCAGGTTAAAACAAATTGCAGATGCACTTTGATTTTTATATTAATAACCGCATGATATTGATATAAAACTATATCATATATAGAATTGGCGTTGTAAAACGGTATATGGGAAAATAATTTTTTTCCCGTTGGCTTGCCCATTATAGTTTGCTTATGGAATCCCTGTTAAGGCTGAAATAAACGGGCTTTCAGCCGGCTTTGACAGGTCTTCCGAAATAAAATGCTGGTTGGGTAAGCCAAAGAAAGGGAAGATATAAAGGCACATAGCCTCTGAAACCGTTGATTTTACTAGGGTTGAGCCGAATTTGGGTATATAAAGTTGACACTACCATAGGAGACAAGGAGGATTGTTTATGATAGAACTGTTACAGGGCGGCGCCTATCTGGTAGGCGGCACCGAAATTGTAGAAGAAGGGGAACAGGCAGGTGCGGCCATAGCGGCCAGGACAGGTAAGGCGGTTGCGAAAGAGGAAGCCAGGAAGAATACCATGGCATACGGTATTTTAGAGGAGCACAATACTTCCGGCAACATGGACAAGCTGAAGATCCGGTTCGACAAGCTCACCAGCCATGATATTACCTTTGTGGGGATCATCCAGACAGCCAGGGCATCCGGGCTGACCCGGTTCCCCATGCCCTATGTGCTCACCAACTGCCACAATTCCCTGTGTGCAGTAGGCGGCACCATCAATGAGGATGACCATATGTTCGGCCTGTCCTGTGCCAAGAAATATGGCGGAGTCTATGTGCCGCCTCACCAGGCAGTGATCCACCAGTTTGCCAGGGAGATGCTGGCAGAGGGCGGCGGCATGATCCTGGGCAGCGATTCCCACACCCGGTATGGCGCCCTGGGCACCATGGCCATGGGGGAGGGCGGCCCGGAACTTGTGAAGCAGCTGCTGAACCAGACTTATGATATCAACCTGCCCGGTGTGGTGGGCGTATACCTGGAGGGTGCCCCGGTGAAGGGAGTGGGTCCCCAGGATGTGGCCCTTGCCTTGATCGGTGCGGTCTTCCAGAACGGCTATGTGAAGAACAAGGTGATGGAGTTCGTAGGCCCTGGTGTGGCTTCCCTGAGCGCAGACTTCAGGATCGGTGTTGATGTGATGACCACGGAGACCACCTGTCTGTCCTCCATCTGGCAGACCGATGACACCATACGGGAATTCTATGACATACACGGACGGGTGGACGCCTACAGGGAACTGAAGCCCGGCCAGGTGGCTTATTATGACGGCATGATCAAGGTGGACCTGTCCAAGGTGCGTCCTATGATTGCCATGCCCTTCCACCCCAGCAATACCTACACCATCGAGGAACTGAATGCCAATCTGGGGGACATCCTCCATGAGACGGAAAAACGTGCCATGGTGAGCCTGGACGGGGCTGTGGCCTACAGCCTGCAGGACAAGGTAAAGAATGGCAGGTTCCTGGTGGACCAGGGGATCATCGCCGGGTGTGCGGGGGGCGGCTTTGAGAATATCTGTGCCGCCGCCGATATCTTAAAAGGCAGTTATATTGGTTCGGACGGTTTCACCTTGAGCGTGTACCCGGCCTCCATGCCCGTATACATGGAACTGATCCGGAATGGCTGCGCGGCTACCATCCTGGAGACGGGCGCCGTGATGAAGACGGCCTTCTGCGGGCCCTGCTTCGGTGCCGGGGATACCCCTGCCAACAATGCCTTCAGCATCCGGCATTCCACCAGGAACTTCCCCAACCGGGAGGGCAGTAAGCTCCAGAACGGCCAGATCTCTTCTGTGGCCCTGATGGATGCCCGCTCCATAGCCGCCACTGCGGCCAACAAGGGTGTGCTGACCCCGGCCACTGATTTTGACGGGGAACTGGGAAGATATAAGTATCATTTTGACAGTAAGATCTATGCCAACCGGGTATTTGACTCCCACGGTGTGGCAGATCCGGATGTGGAGATCCAGTTCGGACCCAATATCAAGGACTGGCCGGCCATGGGAGCGCTGCCGGAGAACCTAATGCTCAGGGTGGTGTCCGAGATCCATGACCCTGTCACCACCACTGATGAACTGATTCCCTCCGGGGAGACGTCCTCCTACCGGTCCAATCCCCTGGGACTTGCGGAATTTACCTTAAGCCGCAAGGATCCGGAGTATGTGGGACGGGCCAAAGAGATCCACAGGGCAGAGGAGGAGAGGATGGCAGGCGGTCATCCCTGCCAGGTGTTGCCCATGCTGAAGGAGGTGATGGGGACGGTAAAGGAGAGGTTCCCGGAAGCGAACCATACCAACACGGGCTTTGGCTCCACCATATTTGCCGTGAAACCTGGGGACGGTTCTGCCAGGGAGCAGGCGGCATCCTGCCAGAAGGTACTGGGTGGCTGGGCCAATATCGCCCATGAATACGCCACTAAGCGTTACCGTTCCAACCTGATCAACTGGGGTATGCTTCCTTTCCTGATTGAGGAGGGAGAACTTCCCTTCTGCAACCTGGATTATCTCTTTATTCCGGGAATCAGGAAGGCAGTGGAGGAGAAGGATGAGGTGATCCCTGCCTATGTGGTGGGAGAAGAGGGACTGAAGGCCTTTGACCTGCGTCTGGGCGAACTGACAGATGAGGAGCGAGAGATCATCCTGAAGGGATGCCTGATCAATTATAACCGGGTATAACAGGTATAAGAAGCGGGGTACCTGGACATATAGGGAGGAGTCATTATGGAATTCAACCAATCGGTATCGAATCCTATGCTGGTGGGATGCCTGGAACTGCTGAAGGCAGAGGACACCCCCGGCCATCGGAACATGTTTGTGGAGGAACTGGTGAAGGCACAGCTTTTATCTCCCTCCATCATAGAGCCGGCCCCTGTGGAGGGGGCAGAGGGGAAGCTGGCCATAGCCCCGGGCAGCAAGGTGCAGTTCCCCATGCTCACTGCGCCGGACGGCAAGCGGTTCTTCATGGCATTCACGGACAGCCAGGAATACAGGGCCTGGAAGGAAAAAAGCGGCCAGGAACTTCCGTTTTTTGCCTTGAAATTCCAGGACTATGCGGGGATGCTGTTTGCCAAGGACTCCAAGGGGAACCTGAGCCAGGCAGCCGGGTTCGTGATCAATCCCCTGGGAGCCAATGTCCTGGTACCCAGGGAGATGGTGGCCGGTATCATGGCGGCCAGGGCAGCCCAGGCCAAGGGGCAGCCGGCCGGGAAGGCGCCGGTGAGACCCCAGTAAAATGGCCGTCCGGCATTGTCAGAAATAACTCTTGAAGCGTTATTTCTGAACGGTTCCTAAAGTAAATAATATTTGTGTCGATATATTTTATACAGGAGAGGCGGTTAGGCCAGCCGCCTGCCAAGTATATATGGACACCACGGATGGTAACAGAACGGGAAAAGGATTTTCCCGCGTATGGAGCCATCCTTTTTTGTCTATGTGGGATCGCTGTCAAGGGATATTGGAGGATTTCTTCGCCCGGAATCTTCTGCCGGAGGGCTGTTTTACCTGGGGCAGAAGGGAAAGGAAAACAAAAGGATGCCAGGGTATGGCAGGATTCCGTAATAGGGAAGGCCTACAGGGATGGAGGCTGTGAAAAATTTTTGCGGCATGCGCAGGCGGCAACAGGGAAGATGCGTCTGTGGAATGTGGCAGGAGGGGTGGACATAAAGGAGCGAGAAGAGGATTGAAGATTGATTCCAGCACAGTAGGAATGGAATCCGCCAGAAGCTATCGTGCTTCAAATACTACAATGAGACGCTTTACGATAACGGACTATCGGGAGGGTCTGTCCCAGGGCAACCAGGCCCTGCACGCTGCCATCGGCGGTAATACCGGGAATGCAGCAAACGCAGGCAGCCAGGGGAAAAAACAGGGAACGGGATTTTCCAGCCAGACAATGACCACCATGGAGGACTGGCAGGCCCGCTTCCAGGCAACAAGTACCCGGATTACAGTGAGAAGTTCTGTCAGCCAGACTTATATGGAGATCCAGCAGCAGAGCATCCGTTATATTTTTGACATGTTGTTCTCCTTCAGGCGGAACCGTTTTGGGCAGTGGTCAAGGCTGGGAGGGTATGGCAGCAGCCAGGATCTTTCCAGTTCCATCCAGAGCCTGGTGAACCAGACGAATGCCGCCACACAAAACACGGCAGTGTCACAGGAGGGCAGCCTGTCCCAGACCGGGAACCAGAACGGGAAGGATTCCCAGACAGGGGACAGCTTCCTGTCCATGGGAGAGGGACTATTCGCTACCAACATGAAGGTGCTGAATTACACGGAAGGCATCATAGACATAGAGGCCGAGGATACGGCATTCTCTACAGTGGGTACGGTGCGCACCTCGGACGGCAGACAGATCCAGTTCAATGTGAATGTGGGCATGAGCCGTCAGTTCCAGCAGTACTATGAGCAGAATATGGAACTGGATGCCTTTAGCATGTGTGATCCCCTGGTGATCAACCTGGATACGGATGTGGCGCAGCTCTCAGACCAGAACTTCTATTTTGACATTGACGGGGACGGCGTCCTGGATGAGGTATCCCAGCTTGGGGCAGGAAGTGGATACCTGGCCCTGGACAAGAACGGGGACGGCGTGATCAATGACGGGAATGAACTGTTTGGCACGGCCAGCGGCAATGGTTTCAAGGATCTGGCCCAGTATGACGAGGATGGGAACGGATGGATCGATGAGAACGATGCCATCTGGTCCCAGTTAAAGATCTGGTGCAAGGATGAGAACGGCAACGATGTGCTCTACAAGCTGGCTGACAAGGGCGTAGGGGCTATCTGCCTCCAGAATGTGTCCACGGATTTCACCATGAAGGGGGAGGATGGACGGACAAAAGGAGCCATCCGCAACTCGGGCGTTTTCCTCTATGAGAATGGGAATGTGGGAACCGTGCAGCATGTGGATGTAGCAAAATACGACAAGGGTGCGTGACGGAGTATTTGTTACATTGTTATAGTGGTCTCTGTATGGAATGGAGACAGAAAAAGAAAAGACAGTGTAGGCTAAAAGGCTGCACTGTCTTTTTCCGTATATAAAAAGCTTCCCAGGAAAATGTGTAAAAATAGAAAAGTTTCCTCTGATTTTGTGCAGACCGTCAAAAGACTGGACACAATACCCCCGGAAAAAAGGAGGGCCAGCAGGCATATGCCTGCTGGCAAAAAGTATGAAAAGAAAAAGAGGGAAAAGTCTGTTTTGTTGTTTACAGACTTATCTTACACAATAAATATGACGAAGGATTGAAGAAATTTTTAACAAATCATAAATATTTCGTGGCAGAAAGTTCACATATCCTGGAAATGCCATCAAAAGATGGTGATGAAAAAATATGTAAAAATACATATAAACAAAATCTAAGAAACTATTTCTTGTATTTCACGCCGTACCGCTTTACAATAGAAAAGTGAAGTATATGCCCAGCGATCTGCCTTGGCTGCTGCCAAGAATTTACACACTTACTAGGAGGTAAAATCATGCTGGAAGATTACATTTCAGGGAAAAAATCCCTCTTTTCACCCGGTGTACACACCGAACTGAGGGCACAGGAGAGCCGCAATCGGCGTGTTGCCCTGGTCCAGGGCAATCTCACAGGCAATGTGCGCACCCAGAGTGCCGGAACCTGTGCCAGGGTATACCAGAACGGGGTCTATGGGTTCTCTTCCATGGCAGAGTGCTCCGGACAGGCCGCGGAAGCCGTACTGAAGGCGGCCACGGAGAATGCCCTGTTCATGGATCGCCATGTGGGTAAGGGAAAGGGTCCGCTGCCTGTGATTCCGGCCCGTGAGATCCCGAGGGGCCAGGTTATCCAGGACACAGAGCAGAAGCGCTACATTGAATTTGCCAGGGAAGTAGATGCCTATATCACGAAGAAATATCCGGATCTTACCAGCCGCTCCATTGTGTGTATGGAGGATTCCATGGAGAAGCTGCTGGTCACATCGGATGGCTGCAGCGGGCATATCTGTTCCCCCAGAAGCTATGTGTATGTATTCCTGAACACGGAGACCACTGCCGGGGTGCCCATTGAGTTGTACCGGGCCATAGGCGGGATGGGAGTATTTGGGGAGACCTTCACGGATCCGGCCCTGCTGTATCCGGAAATTGATGAGGTCTATAGGAAGCTGATGCAGAAGCGGGAAGGGATCTACCCGGAGGCAGGCTATAAGACCGTGGTGCTGGGCGGTATCCTGTCCGGTATGCTGGCCCATGAGGCGGTGGGACATACGGTGGAGGCTGACCTGGTGCTGGGCGGCTCCGTGGCTGGTCCTGCCCTGCATAAGCAGGTGGCATCCGAACTGGTTACACTGGTGGATTATGCCCACACAGCCCTGGGAGAACAGGTACCATTGCCCGTGTATCTGGATGATGAAGGTACCCCCGCGGAGGATGCGGTGCTCATTGACAAGGGAATCCTTACCGGGTATATGAACAGCAGGGAGAGTGCAGAACATTTTGGTATGAAGCCCCAGGGAAATGCAAGGGCCTTTGGTTTCTCCGATGAACCGCTGATCCGCATGCGCAATACGGCGGTGCTGCCAGGGACAGACAAATTGGAGGACATCATTGCCTCGGTGGAGGATGGCTATTACCTGATTGATACCAACAACGGCCAGGCAGATACCACAGGGGAATTTATGTTCGGTGTCAACATGGGCTATGAGATCAAGGGCGGCAGGCTGGGCCGTGCCCTTCTGGACACCACTATCTCCGGTGTGGCCTTTGACATGCTGAAGACAGTGGACAGGGTATCGGATACCATGACCTGGACCAGTGCCGGGGTCTGCGGGAAGAAGCAGCCCATGCCTGTGGGAATGGGCGGACCGGCCCTGCGCTGTAAGGTAATGATAGGAGGACGGTGACAATGGAAGATATCAGACAGATCGCAGAGAAAGTGAAAACATCCCTGGAAGCTGCCGGGGTTTCTAAGGCACAATACACGGTGGGGGAGAAAGAGACCCATGAATTTAACGTGGACGGCGGGGAATTTTCCCTGTTCCGCACCCTCTTTGACCACAGTGTGGCCATCACGGCCTACAAGGATCAGAAGAAGGGGACCATTGCCATCAACAGCTTTGAGGAAAAAGCCTTGAAGGAGGCTGTGGAAGAGTGCATCAAATCAGCCCAGTCCGGTATAGCGGATGAGGCCTATGACATTGCGCCCAGGCAGGAGCCGGAATGCTTCCGGGACGGGGCTTATGAGCCGGATATTGACCTGTTCTTTGAACGGACAAAAGAACTGATGCGTCAGATCAAGGAGCGTCATCCCC
Source organism: uncultured Acetatifactor sp. (assembly GCA_910586215.1). Taxonomy (GTDB): domain Bacteria; phylum Bacillota; class Clostridia; order Lachnospirales; family Lachnospiraceae; genus Acetatifactor. Next base: position 252,300 of record CAJUGH010000002.1, read on the forward strand.
GGATCCTGATGGAGCAAATGATCGTACATCACGACAAGGTACATGTGATCTATCAGAATACCAATGGAACGGAGTTTGAGACCTACAAGGGTTCCTATGCCATCTCCCTGATGTACTCCGGACATGAGGGGGAGGTGTCCACCTCCTTTTTTGGCACAGACATCCTCACGGACAGCCTGGACCGTCCTTTCATGGAACTGGGCAGTCTGGAAAAGGACCTGGCAGATGTGGAAGCCCAGCTTTCCACTGTACCCATGACAGGGAAATTTGAGGGAACCGTTGTACTGCCGCCCAGCAGCCTGGCCTCTTTCCTGTACAGCATCCTGGGTAATTTCGTGTCCGATGGGGTGATCCTGGAGAAGACCAGCATCTGGCTGGACAAATTGCAGCAGAAGGTGGCTGACGAACGTATCACCCTGTCCATCAGCCCGGAAGATCCCCGCATTGTATGCGGTCCCCACTACACCGGGGACGGATTCCGGGGCCGGGACTATGACCTGATCAAGGATGGTGTCCTACAGTCCTTCATGCTTTCCCTGTATGTGGCCAACAAGGCAGGACTGTCCCCGGCAGCCAACAGCGCCTATTCCCTTGTCATGGAAGGCGGGGACGTGGCCTATGAGGACATGATCAAGGATATCAAAAAGGGTATTATCGTAGGACGTTTCTCCGGGGGCCAGCCCAGTACCAACGGGGATTTCTCCGGGGTTGCCAAGAACAGCTTCCTGGTGGAGGACGGTCAGATAAAGGGAGCTATCAGCGAGACCATGATCAACGGCAACCTGGCAGAACTGTTGAACCATCTGGTGGCCATTTCCAAGGAAACTGTGGCAGATGGCAGTACGGTGCTGCCCTATGTGGCATTTGACGGGGTAGTGATATCCGGGAAAGGGGAACCTGCAGATGAACAGTAAGGCAGAGAGGAAGATCATCCTGTTCCAGGGAGATTCCATTACGGATGCACTGCGCATCCGGGAGGACGAGGAGAATCTGGGGATGGGGTACCCTGCCTTCACGGCAGGGGAACTGGGAGTGGCTTATCCGGGACAGTTCCTGGCGTACAACAGAGGTGTCAGCGGAAACCGGGTGGTAGATCTCTACGCCAGGATCAAGAAGGATATCATCAACCTGCATCCGGACTACTTGAGCATTCTCATCGGCATCAATGACGTGTGGCATGAAGTGGGGGAACGCAATGGGGTGGATGCAGAGAAATACGGCAGGATCTATCAGATGCTGGTGGAGGAAGTAAAAGAAGCCCTGCCAGAGGTAAAGATCATGATCCTGGAACCCTTTGTCCTGAAGGCCAGCGCCACTATAGGCCAGTGGGACACCTTCCGCATAGAGACCGGGAAGCGGGCAGGGCAGGCCAGGCAGGTGGCAGAGCGAAACGGGCTGCTCTTCATCCCTCTCCAGGAGCGCTTTGACGAGGCGGCCAGGACTGCCCCTGAGGACTTCTGGCTGCGGGATGGGGTACATCCCACCCCGGCAGGCCATGCCTTGATCAAGGATGCGTGGATGGAAGGATTCCGCAGTCATTTCCGGTAATACTGGGCCTGGGCGTTCCACAGCCGGTGGTAAAGGCCGTCTTTTTCCTGCAGCAGGGTGTCATGGGCACCCTGCTGTATGAATCTGCCCTCCTCAAACACTGCGATTTCATCACAGAAACGGCAGGAAGAGAGTCTGTGGCTGATATAGATGGCGGTCTTGTCCCGGGCGATCTGGTCGAACTGCTGGTAGATCTCCATCTCGGCTATGGGGTCTAAGGCAGCGGTGGTGAAATAGGGGGAAGCGGCGTCTGTCACGGAACTGATAAAGTAGAGAAGATAGACACCGGGGCACCGTTTCCCCAGCAGCCGGAAGGCCCTGTAATTCAAGGCCAGGGTTTCCCTAAGGGACAGGGCTTCGTCCAGCCGCTCCACAATGCTGTCCACGCGCAGCAGTCCCAGGCTGCGGTCCATGACCTGGAAGAACTTTTCCTTCTGGAGGGGGTTCATCAGATAGTGCAGGGCCGACACATCGTATCCTTCCGCAATATAATCAGAATAGCCGGTGATGAAGACGATCTGTACCGACTCATTTTCCCGGCGGATGGTTCTGGACAGGGTCACACCGTCCATCCTGCCCATCTCAATGTCCAGCAGCAGGATGTCATAGCTCTCTGCTCCTCATAACGAAATAAAAAGGCTTCTGCTGAGGGGAAGGTGTCGATATGTAGCAGTGTGCCGTTTTGTCTGGCCCATTGCTCCAGGAGGTTTAAGAGGTATTGTATGTCTGTGGCATTGTCATCACAGACTGCGAGTTGATAAGCCATGTCTGACATACCCCGGTTTGCTTTTGTCTTGCTTGTAAGCAGCTTTTCTGTTCCCCGCAGGATGCGGATGCCCCATCCTGCAATATCAGTTTCTTCTGGCTATTCTACCACGCTTTTGTTCCCATGGGAAGCTGGCAATGGAAAAATTAGAGAAAAGTAACTTGCTGTGAAAGGAGTGAACAGTAACACTTGGGATGGCATTGTGCTATGTGGCAATCTGTGATATCATGAAGACAGTGATGCAGATTAGGCAGAAACAGGATAAGTGAGGAAGTGTATGAGGTATCTGTATATGTTGCTGGCAACCCTGGTGTTCGGGTCAGACCAGTGGATGAAAAAGCGGATTGAAAACAGCGATGCGGATCAAAGAGAGCGGGCCTGCCTGGGAGGCCGGATCCTGATCAGGAAGCACCATAACAGGGGGATCCTGCTGAATATGGGATCGGGAAGACGTCCCCTGGTGGCGGCCCTGTCCCTGGTGCTCACGGCAGTGGTGCTCATTGGGTTCCTGGCAAGCCTGGGACAGAGGGGGAACGGGGTGCTGCGCACGGGGCTGGCCCTGCTTCTGGGAGGCGCGTTCAGCAATACCTATGACAGATTGCGGCGGAAATACGTGGTGGACTATCTGAGCTTCGGGGTGAAATGGCAGGGACTTCGGCGTGTGGTATTCAACCTGGCGGACTTCGGCATCATCCTGGGTGCGCTGCTTGCGGTGCTGGGTACCGGGGGAGAGGGGTAGGGACCGCATGGCAGGCTGGGAGGTCTGAAGCCCGCAGGAATGGCTCAGACCGCTGTGATAAGGGTTCCGGCCCGGCCCTTTATGGCTTCTTTTACCTTGGACAGGCAAGTGATCAGTACCCGTCCTGTGGGTACCTTTTCCAGGTAACGGATGGCGGCTTCCACCTTTGGGAGCATGGTGCCGGCCTCAAATTGCCCCTGGGCCATGAGATCCTGTACCTGGGCAACGGTCATGGCAGGAATGGGAGTACTGGCCGGTGTGCCATAGTCCTGGTAGACACATTCCACACTTGTAAGGAGGATCAGTTCATCACAGCCTAAGTCCGCTGCCAGCTTCCCGGCAATGGCATCCTTCTCGATGACGGCAGAGGCACCTTTCAATAAATGCTTCTGTTCGATCACAGGGATCCCGCCGCCGCCGCAGGCAATGACCACCTGGCCGGCTTCAGCCAGGGTGCGGATGGCATCAATCTCCACGATATCAAGAGGTTTCGGGGCTGCCACGATCCGGCGGAACCCTTTTCCAGGAGTCTCTTTCACATGATTTCCCTTGCCCAGTTCGGCATCGGCCTCCTCCTTGCGCATGTAGCGGCCGATGGCTTTGGTAGGGGCATAGAAGGCCTCATCGTAAGGGTCTACTGTAACCTGGGTCAGGATGGTGCTTACAGGCTTGGAGATGCCCCGGGAGAGCAGTTCTGACCGCAGGGCATTCTGGATGTCATACCCCACATAGCCCTGACTCATGGCAGAACAGACACACATGGGCGCAGGGGTATAGTCGGCAGAGATATGGCACAGATGGGTCATGGCCTTGTGGATCATACTGACCTGTGGCCCATTGCTGTGGGTGATGGTAAGCTGATAGCCTGCCTCCACCAGGTCAGCCAGGGCCCTGGCGGTGATGCGCACGGCATCCTGCTGTGCTTCCGTATTGCATCCCAGGGCCTCATGCCCCAGGGAAACCACTGCTTTTTTCTTGTTCATAGGTACACCTTTCTATGTGTAATGTTCGGAAGTTCTCCTGGTTTTCTCTCAAAATCCTTCCGTATGCTTTACCTATGTCAATTATAAAGGTATGCCATGGCGCCTGTCAAGATTCTGTTTCATGCCTGTTACTGTTCACGGGGTGGTGCCGCCAGGTGTTTTTGTGCGAATTCTGCACATAAAATCCGAGACTGTTTACGTGTGCAATATACGCGAAAACCTGCCAAAATCATTGCGGCAGCAGTGGCGCTATGTTAGAATGGAGGAAATGACGGCTGCTGTGAACAAAGAAAACAGTAACAGAGGATTCACGGTTCCTAGGAGGTGCAGGCATGACAGATGTGATCATCATAGGCGCAGGGGTAACAGGCTGTGCAATCGCCAGGGAACTGGCACGGCTCGACTGCAAAGTGAAGGTCCTGGAGAGGGCCAGTGATGTATGTGAGGGCACATCCAAGGCCAACAGCGGCATTGCCCATGCTGGATTTGATGCCGTCCCCGGCACCTGGAAGGCCAGGATGAATGTAGAGGGCAGCAGGATTCTGGAAGATCTCTCAAAGGAACTGGACTTCCCTTACAGGAGAAATGGCTCCCTGGTGCTGTGTTTTGCAGAGGGTGACAGGGAAAAGCTGGAGAAGCTTCGCAGGCAGGGGGAGGAAAACGGTGTGAAGGGAATCCGGATCCTGGGACAGGAGGAACTGCAGAAGCTGGAGCCAGGTGTCTCCAGGCAGGCGGTGGCAGCGCTCTATGCCCCTACAGGGGCTATCGTATGTCCCTTTGGCCTGACCATTGCCCTGGCGGAGAATGCAGCGGCAAACGGGGTGGAATTCCATCTGCAGACCAGGGTGGAAGGGATCCGGAAGACCCAGGACGGATACCGGCTCTCCACCAGCCAGGGGATCTATGAGGGCCGGGCCGTGGTCAACGCTGCCGGTGTCTACGCAGACTGGTTCCACAATATGGTAAGCGCAAGGAAGCTGCGCATTACACCCAGAAGGGGTGAGTACTGTCTGATGGATAAACAGGTGGGGAATCTGGTGAGCCATACCATTTTTCAACTGCCCACGGCCCATGGGAAAGGGGTGCTGGTGACGCCCACTGTCCATGGGAATCTGCTGGCCGGTCCCACGGCAAGGGATATGGAGGACAAGGAGGCGGTGAACACTACCCGGGAAGGCATGGAGGAGGTACTGAAGAAGGCGGCCACCAGTGTGAGGGAATTTCCTGCCAGGCAGGTGATCACTTCCTTTGCGGGATTGCGGGCAGCGGAGGCAGGAGGGGACTTTGTCCTGGGAGAGGTGGAAGATGCTCCTGGCTTCTTTGATGCGGCGGGAATCGCATCTCCGGGACTGACTGCGGCGCCGGCCATTGGCAGGTATCTGGCCGGCCTGGTGGGGGCGTATCTGTCCGTTGGGAAGAAGCCAGATTTTGTGGCTGTGCGCAGGGGGATCCCCAACATGGAACAGGCATCCATGCAGGAGCGCCGTCGGCTGATTGCAAAGAATCCCCTGTATGCCAATGTGATATGCCGTTGTGAACTGGTGACAGAGGGAGAGATCGTGGATGCCATCCACAGGCCCCTGGGTGCTACTACCGTAGATGGTATCAAGCGCCGGACCAGGGCGGGTATGGGCAGGTGTCAGTCGGGGTTCTGTGCCCCCAGGGTGGTGGAGATCCTGGCCAGGGAATTGCAGAAGGATCCCGGTGAGATCCGCAAAGCAGATCCGGGGTCGGAATTCCTGGCAGACAAAGGGGAATGGTAGAAGTCTGGAAACGGGCAGCAGGAGGGAAACGGGCATGAGGAAAGATCTGGTGATAGTCGGGGGAGGACCTGCGGGACTTGCTGCTGCCATAGCAGCCAGGGAAGCGGGGGTGGAGGATCTGGTGATCTTAGAGCGGGATGCCAGGCTGGGGGGAATCTTGAACCAGTGTATCCACAATGGATTCGGCCTTCACACCTTTAAGGAGGAACTGACAGGGCCGGAATATGCGGACCGGTTTGTGCGGCAGGTCCAGGCCCTGGGAATCCCGTACAAATTACACACCATGGTGGTAGACTTAGCAAGGCAGGGGGTACACAGTGCCTGCCCTGTGCTGGTGACAGCCATGAACCAGAAGGAAGGTATCTACACCATAGAAGCCAGGGCCTTGATCCTGGCCATGGGATGCAGGGAGAGACCCAGGGGTGCCTTGAATATTCCGGGATACCGGCCTGCCGGGGTCTATTCCGCAGGTACGGCCCAGCGGTATGTGAACATGGAAGGCAGGCTGCCGGGCCGGGAAGTGGTGATCCTTGGCTCCGGGGACATTGGTCTCATCATGGCCAGACGTATGACCCTGGAGGGAGCGAAAGTGAAGCTGGTGGCAGAACTGATGCCTTATTCGGGAGGACTGAAGCGGAACATTGTCCAGTGTCTGGATGACTTTGGTATTCCGCTTAGGCTGCGGACCACGGTGGTAGATATTCAGGGAAAGGAGCGGGTGGAAGGGGTCACGGTGGCCCAGGTGGATGAACAGGGCAGGCCTATTCCCGGCACGGAAGAAGAAGTTCCCTGTGATACCCTGCTGCTGTCCTGCGGGCTGATCCCGGAGAATGAACTGTCAGCAGCTCTGGGAGTGGGGATGAACCCGGCTACCAACGGCCCTTTCGTAAATGAGAGCCTGGAGACGGACATGGAAGGGGTATTTGCCTGCGGCAATGTGCTGCATGTCCATGACCTGGTGGACTATGTATCTGAGGAGGCAGCCTGGGCCGGGAAAAGGGCAGCCGCCTACTTACAGGGCAGCCTGGAAGAGGGTGTGGGGAAGGTTCCCATCCGGGCAGCAGGCGGTGTCCGTTATACGGTTCCATCTTCCGTGGATCCAGGACGCATGGAAGAGGAACAAATATTGCGCTTCCGGGTGGGAAATGTGTACCGGGATGTCTGTGTGGAAGTATCCGCAGGGGGACATGTACTGTACAGCCGCAGGAAACGGGTATTGACACCAGGAGAGATGGAGCAGGTGGCATTGAAGCGGGCATGGCTGGAGCAGATACCTGAGGTGCAGGAGATTGTAGTGGCAGTCAACAACCCCGCAGCTAGCTAAGCGCACTAAAGTGCGCGGGTATGTGTTCTCCGCTTCGCTTCGGTCCGTGCTGGACAAGCGCCACCAGCGCTACGGACCATTGCTCGCGGGAATAAAGGACTGCTAAGAATTGGCTTTGGATATGTCATTGGATGAAGGTTTCTATGCAAAGCAGAAGAGGGGACATGTGAAACAATGGATATGGAAGGGTACCGGGCAAAGGGGGTAGCAGAGTGGATACAGGCAGCAGAAGGACAGCGGGAGTGGTGCAGGATATGGAAGTCCGGAAGGCAACAGATGTAGGGCAGGGCATGGAAGCCTGGAAGGCAGCAGATATAGGGCAGGGCAGGGAAGTCCCAGGGACAGCAGGCACAGGGCAGCACATGGAAGGGAAGACAGGGGAAGATTCCAGGAGGTTCGGGGCAGATCCAGGAGCAGGGGCAACAGAAGACGGCCTGGAAGAGGCCAGGGAATTTGTCTGCATCGGATGCCCTCTGGGGTGCAATGTGACGGCCCGGATCCGGGAGGGGGAGATTCTGGATATCACGGGGAATACCTGCCCCAGAGGAGCCGACTATGTGACCAAGGAACTGACTGACCCAAGGCGCATTGTCACCAGCCTGGTGCGGGTCCGGGGTGGTGTGCTGCCAGTGGTTTCCGTGAAGACAGCCGCCGATATTCCCAAGGGAAGGATCATGGACTGCATCCGCGTGCTCAAAGGGATAGAATTACAGGCCCCGGTCCGGATCGGGGATGTGGTGACGGAGGATGTGTGCGGCACCGAAGTGAAGGTGGTGGCCACCGGGAAGTGTGAACGGAATGAAGATTTTCTAAGGCCAGAAAAGGGGGATGTTTACACACCCTCTTCGAACTTGACCTAAGAAAACCTAAGTCATTCCGGGAAGAATGCCTGCCTTTGGCATTCTTCCAAGCGCTATTTTGCGCTTTGCGTGGTTTTTGCGCTATGAGTTCACGGATTGTTTGTGCTGCTAAAGCGGCATTGTCGGCTGCGCCGACATGATTGGAATACCTTATGTATATAGGTATTTTATATTTCCCCGTTCTTATACCTGGTCACATAACTCTGGATTCTCTCATTGGGATTCAGCAGGTCGCTGATGGAAGAGTCATGGTTCAGGGTATCGATAATGTAAGCGATATATTTGCTCATGTCACAGTTCACATACCACTCCCTTTCCAGAAGTTGTGGGGTCTGATAGATAAGGTTGGTGGTGAGTACCCTGTCAATGATGCCGTTCCTATAGGCCTGGTCGAATTTGTCCAGTCCATTGGTGAACAGCCCGAAGGTAGCACAGACGAAGATCTTGCCGGCTTTGCGTTCTTTTAGGAGGGCAGCCACTTCCAGTACGCTCTCCCCGGAAGAGATCATGTCATCTATGATGATCATGTCCTTGCCTTCCACGCTGGTGCCCAGGAATTCATGGGCCACAATGGGGTTGCGGCCGTCTACGATCTGGGTAAAATCACGTCTCTTGTAGAACATACCCATATCCAGTCCCAGCACATTGGCTATGTAGATGGCACGGCTCATACCGCCTTCATCCGGGCTGATCACCATCATATGGTCTGAGTCTATCTTCAGATGCTTCTCCGTGCGCAGCAGGCCCTTGATAAACTGGTAGGCGGGCTGTACCGTCTCGAAGCCGTGCAGGGGAATGGCATTCTGTACCCTGGGATCATGGGCATCGAAGGTGATGATATTGTCTACGCCCATCTGCACCAGTTCCTGGAGGGCCAGGGCACAGTCCAGGGACTCCCTGGAAGTTCTCTTGTGCTGGCGGCTCTCATAGAGGTAGGGCATGATGACGGTGATGCGGCGGGCCTTGCCGCCCACTGCGGCGATCAGCCGTTTCAAGTCCTGGTAATGGTCATCGGGAGACATGTGATTCTCATGCCCGCACAGGGAATAGGTCAGTGAGTAATTGCATACGTCTACCAACAGGTACAGGTCTGTACCCCGGACAGATTCCTGGATGACCCCTTTGGCTTCACCGGAACCAAAACGCGGGACCTTCGCATCCAGCAGATAGGATTCCCGCTGGTAGCCGGAGAAGGCCAGGGAATCCTTATGTTCACTTTCCCGTTCGGTCCGCCATTTTACCAGGTACTGGTCCACTTTGCCGCACAGGGGCTTACAGCCCTCCAGGGCAATGATGCCCAGAGATCCAACGGGAATGGTTTCAAGGTTTCTTTTTTCTTCGCGGTTGCCCATGCATGACCTGCCTTTCTAGGATTTGCTGCGTTTCTTACAGATCCGGATATCCGGACCTGTGAACTTACATAAGGTGAAGTTGCTTGTAACCCGGGAGAAAATTCTGTCGGAGTAACGGTCCCTCAGTTCCTCCAGGCTCAGATTGGTGGAGATGAGGATCGATTTCTTCCGCAGGGCACGTTCATTGAGGCATGCGAACAATTGGGAGGTCACGAAGCTGTTGGTGATCTCCGTGCCCAGGTCATCCATGATGAGCAGGTCGCAGCCATACAGATCCTGGTAGAAATCCTGGAGGCAATCCTTCTCCTTCCAGCCGAAGCTGTAGCGGGCCAGGGTCTCAAAGAGACTGGCAGCGCTGAAATAAATCACGGAATAACCCGCCCCAAGCAGGCAGTCCGCAATGCATCCCGACAAAAAGCTCTTACCCGTACCTACTGTACCATAAAAGAACAAATTGCGATAGTCTTCTTTGAAGTTTTCTACAAATTTCTGGCTAATGGCCACGGCAGCCTGGAACCGGTCCAGATCCTCCCCCTGGTAATATTCGTAGGACAGGGTGGAAAAATTCTCCCTGGCCACCATGTCCCGGATGTTTGACTGGTCATAGAGAAGTTCCAGTTCCTTTCTGCGGAAGCAGTGGCACTTTACAGAGAGTCCGCCTTCTTCCCGGACATACCCGGTATCTTTGCAGCAGGGACAGGTGTAGATGGGATCCAGGTAGTCTGCCGGGAAACCATATTCTGCAAGAAGTTGCTGTCGGTGAAGCCTGTTTTCCTCCAGAGAACTGTGCAGCCGGGCATGTGCAAAGTCATCTCCTCCGAGCAGAAGCCTGGCTGCAGACAGGGACAGGCTGCCTATGGCATCCTCCAGGCCACGGTATTCCGGGATGGCAGCATATACCTGGTTTTTTCTGGATTCCAGGAGACGGCGGTTGTGGTCCTGTGTCTTTTCATAGCCTTTTAGGATGGATTCGTACTGGGTGTTTGTAAGTGCCACGTCCGTGTTCCTTTCCTGTGGGTGGTTATAAGGGCGGGAACCATCAATTGCTTAGAAGTTCCTGCTCCAGGGCATCAAAATCATATGTATTCTGGGTAAACTGGTTGAACCGGTTCCCGGTCTGCCTGATCCTCTCCTGGGCAGGGGCAGATTTCCGTTTCTGCTGGTAGAGGTCATCGGCCTTGCGGATATCTGACTTATGGTGTACATTCTGGGCTTTCCAACTGGACAGGATCCCTTCTGCATACTCGAACCGGTGCTTGTCCGTGGCCAGCACCGTGCGCTGGCATGCCTCGAAGATCACATCCATGGGGAAGGCATATTCCTTGATCCAGCGGTTGATATATTCCACTTCCTTCCCTGTAGGGGAGCCGGACTTTCCCAGTTCATTCATGATGGTATATACATTCTTGTCATAGCGGGAGGAATACTGCCGGGCTTCCCTGGGGGTGGTGATTCCTTCCGCAGCCCAGTTCACAGCCACTTTCTCTATGTATTTGAAATCTTTCTTCCCCCTGCCCACACAATATTGCAGCAGGTAGTCGGTCAGGTCATCAGAGAAATGGAGTACATCCGTAAAATACAGGATCGTCTTCATCTCGGAAGGTGTCAGGGGCTTGCCGATATAGGACTCCGCGATGAAGAGAAGCTGGGCGGTGTCCTGGCGCTCCTTAAAAGCCTTGAGTTGGTCTGCGGAGTATACGGGCTTCTCGAATGTAGGAATGGCCGGGGGTTCAGAAAGCGGCTCCTTTGCGGAAGCCCCTGTCCCTTTCTGGGCTGCAGCCGGGGCAGGCTGCAGCCCTGTGGCGCTGGGTGGGACCGGAATGGGACTGTCACAGGACACGGCAGGCGGGGTGTCTTTCCCGGGAGCCAGGCCGCGGATATGGATTCCCACCAGATTCTTCTCCCCGTCATAGTCCAGGTCCAGGAGCCGGTGCTTCTCCCAATATTTCAAGGAGCGGAGCACATCCTTCTCCGTGTGATTGAACTGGTCAGCAATGCCGGGTATGCTTATGGCCTGGCGGGAGTGCGTCATGCGCAGCAGGTACAGGTACACCTTGATCTGTGCATCATTTGCATCCTTCATATATTCGTCAATGAACAGATTGGGTACAATCGTGACGTCCATGGGACTGTCCTGGTAGATTGTCAAAGAGGCCATCACATACACTTCCTTCCAGAGATCTGCGGCTTACGCATCTTACAGTAGGGAAAGTATAGCATAAGGGCTTTCAAAAGAAAATAGGCATTTTCCCGAAAAATGAAGGGCTATATTTTCCGGGGGGAAATGTGGAAATTGTGGAAAATGTGGAAAAAGATGGACAAGGCAGGGGATAACGGGCAAAACAGAGGGAGAAAGAAGCTTTCTGCAGAAATTGCATAACATCTGGGTTATCCACAGGGAGAAAGAAACTATCCACAGGGAAGACAGGCTCCTAAGAACCTTTTCCCTGTGGATAGTGTGGAAAACTATTTTCCAAGTAGGTTTTCCCCGATTTTCAGCACATCTCCTGCCCCCATAGTTATCAACAGGTCGCCGCTTTGGCAATTTGCCAGAAGGAAATTCTCAATCTCGTCAAAGGAAGGAAAATAAGCACAGGATGTTCCCAGGGCCTGGAGTTCCCGCGCAAGATCCTGGGAACTGATGCCCAGGGTGTCGGTCTCCCGGGCAGCATAGATATCTGCCAGTACGACCCTGTCTGCCAGGGAGAGGGCCTGGGCAAATTCCTTCAGGAACACCTTGGTGCGGGAGTAGGTGTGGGGCTGGAAGACGCACCACACTTCGCGGTGGGGAATCCCGGCAGCTGTCTTAAGGGTAGCTGCGACCTCTGTGGGATGGTGGGCATAGTCATCCACAATGGTGATGCCGCCTATGGAGCCTTTGTATTCAAAGCGTCTGCTGGTGCCGCCAAATTTATGCAGGGCCTGTGCCGTGGTCTGGGTGGGAATGGACAGGACGTCTGCCAGGGCAATGGCCGCCATGGCATTATAGAGATTGTGTACTCCGGGTACCTGCAGGGAAAATTCCCTAAGGGAGGCCTGGGGGCTGTTGAGCATGAACCGGGGGTGTCCCATCTCGTCAAAAGATATACTTGATGGGTGGTAATCACAGAAGGCTTCCAGGCCGAAGGTAAGGATCTGGCAGTCCACCCCTTTTGTGATCTCCTCCAGATGGGGGATCTGTCCATTTAGAATGAGATACCCGTCCTTGGGCAGCAGAAGGGCAAACTGGTGGAAGGAGGAGCGGATATCTGCCAGATCCTTGAAGAAGTCCAGGTGGTCTTCTTCTATATTTAATATGATGCCGATCTTAGGGAAGAAGCTTAAGAAACTGTTGGTATATTCACAGGCCTCTGTCAGGAAAATATCCGGACCTCCCACGCGCACACAGCTTCCGATGGATTTCAAGATGCCGCCGATGGACAGGGTGGGATCCATGTCTGCGGCCATTAGGATCTCACTGGCCATGGAAGTGGTGGTGGTCTTGCCATGGGTGCCGCTGATGGCGATGGGAGTCTTATAGTTTCGCATGATCTGTCCCAGGAGCTGTGCCCTGGTCAGGCAGGGAATATGCTTCTCATGGGCGGCAATGTATTCCGGATTATCTGGATGAATGGCACTGGTGAAGATGACGCAGTCAATATCATCCGTTATATTGTTTTCTCTATGGCCATAGAATACGGTAATACCTTGCACTTCCAGGTGTCCCGTCAGTTCACTCTTTGTGCGGTCAGAGCCGGATACCCGGAAACCGGCATCTGCCAGGATCTGGGCCAGTCCGCTCATGCTGATGCCGCCTATGCCCACAAAGTAGAGGGATGAAGGATGGGAAAAGTCTATCTGATACATATCTGTTCTCCTTTGGGATAAATTGGAGTTACTGTCCACTGGTGCCACCGCCAGGTGTTTTCACGCATTTCCAACGTGACAAACCCAGGCAATCCTGATTGCCCCGGGCAACGAGCCAAGTGGGTATGCTTGCATGCACATTTGGCGACTGCTGCGAGGGTCACGTATCCTGCTGCTTGCAGCATGGGGGTTGACTGCCCTGACTGCCCTGCAGTGCATAGTTGCCGTGAACGGAGTGAACAGTAACAAATTGGCAGGCCGGCGTGCCCGCCTATATACTACATTATATACAGATAGCCCGAAAAAAACAAACTAAAAATAGAGTCAGATAATTATCTGATAAAAACATTTATTTTACGAAATCGACAAAAATTTAAGTTATTTCCCATAAAAATATGGTAAATATAAATAGAGAAAAGGAAAAATCCACAACTTTTTACAGGCAAAATATTCACTTTCCAGGGGGAGTATGATATAATGTCCTTAAACAAGGCAGGAAATGGCCGGATGGCATAGGTATCTGTATGCTTTGAACGGCAAGACCGTGAAAAGTAACGATCATAGGCGGGATTGGGGGTATCTGCCTGGTACGTCTGTAAGAGGGTGTGTATACACCTCTCTTTAAGCACGCAAGGGGGTATAAATATGATTAAAAAAGAGATGATTGCCATGCTGCTGGCAGGAGGGCAGGGCAGTCGGCTGGGGGTATTGACTTCCAAGATTGCAAAGCCTGCCGTGGCCTTTGGTGGGAAATACCGTATCATTGATTTCCCATTGTCCAACTGTATCAATTCCGGGGTGGATACGGTAGGGGTGCTGACCCAGTATCAGCCTCTTAGGCTGAATACCCATATTGGCATCGGTATCCCCTGGGATCTAGACCGCAACATCGGCGGTGTCACGGTGCTGCCGCCCTACGAGAAGAGTACCAGCAGCGAGTGGTATACGGGTACGGCCAATGCCATCTACCAGAACCTGGAATACATGGAGGGTTTTCATCCGGAGTATGTGCTGATTCTCTCCGGAGATCATATTTACAAGATGGATTATGAGATCATGCTGGATTTCCACAAGGCCAACGGCGCGGAAGTGACCATAGCGGTGATGCCGGTGCCCATGGAGGAGGCGGGCCGGTTCGGTATCATGATTACCGATGAGAGCAGGAAGATCACTGAATTTGAGGAGAAACCGGCCCATCCCAGGAGTAACCTGGCCAGCATGGGAATCTACATATTTAATTGGGAGACTTTGAAGGAGGCGCTGGTGGCCATGGTGGAACATCCGGCCCTGGATTTTGGCAAACATGTGATTCCCTACTGTCACAGGAAAGGTGCCCCCTTATATGCCTATGAGTTCACCGGTTACTGGAAGGATGTGGGTACGCTGCATTCCTACTGGGAGGCCAATATGGAACTCATCGATATCGTGCCGGAATTCAACCTGTACGAGGAGTACTGGAAGATCTATACCCGCAGCGAGATCCAGCCTCCCCAGTACCTGTCTGCGGACAGTGTGGCAGAGTGCAGTATCATAGGGGAGGGCAGTGACATCTATGGTAAGGTGTACAATTCCGTGATTGGATGTGGTGTCACCATAGGGAAAGGGACGGTAGTGAGGGACTCCATTATCATGAACCATACCCGGATCGGTGACAATTGCCAGCTTGACAAAGCCATTGTGGCAGAAGATGTGTGTATCGGGAACGGAGTGGTCCTGGGGACAGGGGAGGAGAGGCCCAATGAGACTGCACCCCATATCTACGACCACGGACTTGTGACCATAGGAGAGAAGAGTGTGATTCCGGACGGGATCCAGGTGGGGAAGAACACCGTCATATCCGGTGTGACCAGCGTGGAGGACTACGAGGGACTACAGCTTCCGGGCGGCAGGACATTGATTAAGGCAGGTGAGTGACAGTGAGGGCGATTGGAATCGTATTGGCAGGGGGCAACAACCATAGGATGAAGGAACTGTCGCGGAAGCGGGCAATCTGTGCCATGCCCATTGCAGGCAGTTACCGCAGTATTGATTTTACTTTGAGCAACATGTCCAATTCCCATATCCAGAAGGTGGCAGTGTTTACCCAGTACAACGGCAGGAGCCTGAATGAGCACCTAAGTTCCTCCAAGTGGTGGGATTTTGGGCGCAAGCAGGGAGGCCTGTATGTGCTTACCCCGGTGGTGACGGCAGACAACAGCAACTGGTACAGGGGAACGGCAGATGCCATCTACCAGAACCTTTCGTTCCTTAAGGGCAGCCATGAACCATATGTGGTGATTGCTTCCGGGGACTGTGTGTACAAGATGGACTTCAACAAGGTCCTGGAGTACCATATCAGCAAGAAGGCAGATATCACAGTAGTGTGCCGGGACATGGAACCTGGAGTGAATGTGGAGCGGTTCGGTACCCTGCGCATGAACGAGGAGAGCAGGATCGAGGAATTCGAGGAGAAGCCCATCCAGGCCAAGACCAGCACCATCTCCTGCGGCATTTACATCCTGCGGCGCAGGCAGTTGATTGAGATGATTGAGAAATGTGCCGAGGAGGACCGGTATGATTTTGTGCGGGATATCCTGATCCGATACAAGGACATCAAGGGAATCTACGGTTACAAGATTAGGGATTACTGGCGGAACATTGCCTCCGTGGAAGACTATTATGGTACCAACATGGATTTCCTGCAGCCTGAGGTGAGGGATTATTTCTTCAGGCAGTATCCGGACATTTATTCTAAGGTAGACGACCTGCCTCCCGCAAAATACAACGTGGGATCCGATGTCCGCAACAGCCTGGTTTCCAGTGGCTGTATTGTCAACGGGGTGGTGGAGAATTCTGTTGTGTTCAAGAAGAGTTATATTGGAAATAACTGCGTGATCAGGAATTCCATTATCTTAAATGATGTATATATTGGAGACAATACTTACATAGAAAACTGTATCGTGGAAAGCCATGATACCATCCGGGCAGGTTCCCGGTATACAGGGGAGGACGGACGCATCAGGATCGTTGTTGAGAGCAGCGAGAGATATATGATGTAGGAACTACAAAACGATAAATGTTACGGTAAGGGAGGCTTGTACGAATGAATATTACGGATGTACGGGTACGCAAGATTGCAAAGGATGGCAAGATGAAGGCGATTGTGTCCATTACCCTGGACAATGAGTTCGCCATCCATGACATCAAAGTCATCAAAGGAGAAAAGGGACTGTTTATTGCCATGCCCAGCAAGCGGGCAACGGACGGGGAATACAGGGATATTGCCCACCCCATCAACTCTGCCATGCGCGAACTTCTCCAGAAGACCATATTGGAGAGTTATGAACAGGCCCTGGGGGAGCCGGAGGAACTGCACCAGATTGCGGAGTAGGAACGGGCAGGATTTTTATACAAACTTAAGACATGAAAAGGAAAATATCCTGTATAATGTGGAAGCAGAAGGACATTTGCTTCCACATTTGATTCCATGTGCGTAAACTGCATGGAATCAAGGAAGCATCATATTATCCGCGAGCGGGGAAAGGTTGGACAATAGAAATGGTGAACGATTGCTATTACGATGAATATGACAGAAAGGAGAACCTGCATTTTGACTCAAAGGTGGTGCATGGGGCACTGGGCTGCGACCCCATCACCGGTTCCGTGAGTTTCCCTATCTTCCAGACAGCTACCTTCCGTCACAGGGGCTTTGGCGTTTCCACGGGGTTTGATTATTCCCGGCTGCAGAATCCCACCAGACAGGAACTGGAGAGGACCATGGCCATTCTGGAGGAAGGGCTGGAGGCTTTTGCCTTTACCAGCGGACAGGCGGCCAACATGGGTGTGTTTGGACTGTTGGCACCTGGGGACCATGTGCTTCTCTCCGATGATATCTATGGGGGGACTTACCGGATCTGTTCGGACATTTTCAGCAGGCTGGGCTGTGAGTTCACCTATCTGGACATGGCGGACCTGGAAGCCCTGGAAGCGGCTATCAGGCCCAATACGAAGATGCTGTTCGTGGAGACGCCCACCAATCCCATGATGAAAGTGGCAGACCTGCCAAAGCTTTCGGAGGTGGCGAAGAGGCATGGGCTGCTCTTTGTGGTGGATAACACCTTCCTGTCCCCTTATTTCCAGAAGCCTATGACCATGGGGGCGGATATTGTGGTACATAGCGGCACAAAATATCTGTGTGGCCATAATGACGTGATTGCAGGAATCGTGGTGGTGTCAACAAAGGAACTGGCAGACCATTTCCGGCTGCAGATGAAATCCCGGGGCAATGGGCTGGGTCCCTTTGACTCCTGGCTGGTGCTGCGGGGGCTGAAGACCCTGTCCCTACGGATGGAGCGCCATGACCAGAATGGGAAGAAAGTGGCCGAGCGGCTGAAGACCCATCCCAGGATCAGCAAGCTGAACTATGCCGGGGTGGGAGGCATGATTTCTTTCGAAGTGGACAGTGTGGAGACGGTTCACCGTGTCCTGTCCGGAGTGAAGATGGTGCTGTTTGCAGAGAGCCTGGGGGGAACGGAGTCCCTGATCACCTATCCCCTGACCCAGACCCATGAGTCCACCCCGGCAGATGTACGGGAGAAGCTGGGAATCAATGAAAGGTTCCTGAGGCTTTCCGTGGGAATCGAAGACCCGGAGGATATCATTGCAGACCTGGAGCAGGCCCTGGCATAGCATACTTCAGAAATGTGGGAAGGTCCTGCTGTAGAGCCGAAATGCAGGAGGCCAGCAAAAAAGACCGGAATCCACCGGGAACAGGCAGCAGACCAGGTGCAGATGGAGGAAAAGGAAGATGGGGAAAGTGCAGAAGATTCCCTTTACGAAAATGCAGGCTTACGGCAATGACTATGTCTATATCAATGCCATAAGAGAGCAGGTAGAGGACTGGGGAGACCTTGCGAAGAAGATATCAGACAGGCATTTCGGGGTGGGTTCGGACGGGATGGTACTGGTCTGTCCCTCGGAAAGGTGCGACTATAGGATGCGGATCTTCAACCCGGACGGAACCGAGGCGGAGATGTGCGGCAACGCCTTGCGCAGTGTGGCAAAATTCGTCTATTTCCACGCTCTGACCCGGAAGGAGTTCCTGACCATAGAGACCTACGGAGGTGACCAGAAGGTGTGGCTGATGGTGGAGGACGGGGAAGTGTGCAATATCCGGGCAGACATCGGGAAGCCGGAAATGGATCCTGGCAAGGTACCGGTGCTTACAGACAAGAGGCTCTTCCTGGATCAGCCCCTGCAGGTGGATGACAGGCTCTTCCGGGCATCCTCCCTCTCCTGGGGGAACCCCCACACGGTGCTCCTGGTGGAGGATGAGGAATGCCTGGAAGACCTGGATGTGGAAAAATACGGCAGCCTGGTGGAGCATATGGCATGTTTCCCTAAGCGCACCAATGTGACCTTTGCCCAGGTGCGGGATCCGGCATATATCCGTATCCGGGAGTGGGAGCGGGGTACCGGGGAGACATTGGGCTGCGGCACGGGATGCTGCTCTGCGGTGGTGGTGGCCTGCCGCCTGGGCCTGTGCGGCAGGAAAGTGACCTGTCTGCAGCCCGGAGGGGAGTTGCAGGTGGAATGGGACGACCAGGACGAGGTCTATATGGCCGGGCCTTCCCATGTGGTATATCAGGGAGAATATCTGTATGAAATTGAATGAGTTGTTGGCTGACGTGGACTATATCTCCATTGCCGGGAACCGGGAGACACAAGTGGAGGCCGTGGTATATGACTCCAGGAAGGCATCCCCCGGTGCCCTGTTTGTCTGCATTCCCGGACAGTTCCAGGACGGGGCAGACTACATTCTGGACGCAGTCCGGGCAGGAGCCAGGGCAGTGGTAGTGGAACGGTGGGTGGATGTGCTGGAGAAGACCTCAGAGGAAGTAGCCGTGGTCATGGTGCGGGATGCGCGGGCAGCCCTGGCACAGATTTCGGCCACCTGGTTCGGGTATCCGGCCAGGAAGCTGGTGACAATCGGACTTACCGGGACCAAGGGCAAGACCACTACCGCCCATATGATCAAGAAGATCCTGGAGACGGCAGGGAAGAAGGTGGGGATGATCGGCACCATGGGGGCCTATGTGGGGACAGAGAAGATCCCGGTGAGAAATACCACGCCGGAATCTTATGAACTGCAGGCCCTGTTCGCCCATATGCTGGAAGAGGGCTGCAGGTATGCGGTCTGTGAAGTATCCTCCCAGGGGCTGAAGCAGGGGCGTACCAGGGGCATTGTCTTCGACTATGGGGCCTTCCTCAACATCTCCCCGGACCATATCGGGGAGGGGGAGCACGCTGATTTTGCAGAATATCTTGCCTGCAAGAAGAAACTGTGTGACCAGACCAGGCATACGGTGGTGAATATAGATGATCCCCATTGGCAGGAGATGTTGGCAGAGAGGTCTGTGGAAGGCCTGGTCACCGTGTCCACAAAAGGGGAAGCCGACCTGTATGCCAGCCAGATAGAGAATCTCTGGGAGCCTGGTTTTCTGGGGGCAACTTTCCATATGTCCGGGCTGGTGGAGGGGGAGATGGCCCTGGGGATGCCGGGCAGGTTCAATGTGGAGAATGCCCTGGTAGCTGCCGCTATCACCGGGGGACTGGGGATTGGTACAGACTGTATCCGTCAGGGCCTGCGGGAAGTCTCCGTCAAGGGCAGGACCCAGGTGCTGCAAAGTGCCTCCCATATCTCCACATTCCTCATTGACTATGCCCACAATGCCCTGAGCATGGAGAACCTTCTACAGATGCTGAAAGGGTATCACCCGGACCGCCTGGTCTGCCTCTTCGGGGCAGGAGGGAATAAGCCCAAGCAGCGGCGTTTCGACATGGGAAGCATGGCAGGGAAATATGCAGACCTGACCATCCTTACCACGGACAATCCCAGGTATGAGACAGTGGAGGAGATCAACAAGGCCATTATCGAAGGCCTGGATGCATATGGTGGCGCCTACCAGGTGATAGAAGACAGGGAGGAAGCCATCCACTATCTGCTGGATCATTGCGGTAGCAGGGATATTGTGGCGCTGATCGGAAAAGGCCACGAGGAGTACCAGGAGATCCAGGGGGTAAAATACCATTTTTCCGAGGAGGAAGTGGTAGGGAAGTATGTACAAAAATAAATATAAGATGGGTAATTCCGAAGGAACTATTAGAATTTATTCTTTAACAATTCCTTCGGAATATTCACCATAAATACATTGTAGCAGGAGGATATGGATAGTGAGACTCGTGACACGTTCTGATTTTGACGGACTGGTGTGCGGTGCGCTGCTGCTGGAGGCAGGCATCATTGACAGTTGGAAGTTCGCCCATCCTAAGGATCTGCAGGATGGCCTGGTGGAGATTGATGAGAATGACTGTCTGGCCAATGTGCCCTTTGTGGAAGGCTGCGGTCTGTGGTTCGACCATCATTCCAGTGAGCATGAGAGGCTTGCCCTGGCAGGAAAGTACAAGGGAGAGAGCCGCATGACACCGTCCTGTGCCAGGATTATCTACGAATACTACGGCGGGAAGGAACGTTTCCCTCAGTTCGATGAGATCATGGAGGCTGTGGACAGGGTGGATTCCGGCAACCTGACCATGGATGAGATCATGCATCCCCAGGGCTGGATCCTGGTGGGCTTCCTTATGGATCCCCGGACAGGTCTGGGCAGATGGAGACAGTTCACCATCTCCAACTATCAGCTGATGGAAAAACTTCTGGAAGCCTGTCGTGTGATGCGCACGGAAGAGATCCTGGCCCTGCCGGATGTGCGGGAGAGAATAGAAGTCTATGAGGAGCAGACCGCAAAATTCGTGGAGATGGTTAAGGCACATACCCGGGTGGAAGGCAATGTGATCCTCACGGATCTCAGAGGGGTGGATCCCATCTACACAGGGAACCGTTTCATGATCTACAGTATGTACCCGGAGCAGAATATCTCTGCCTGGATTGTCAGCGGAAGGGGAGGAGTGGGCTGTTCCGTGGCTGTGGGCTACAGCATCCTTAACCGTACTTCCCAGGTGGATGTGGGCAGCTTGATGCTGAAGTATGGCGGTGGTGGCCACAGGAAAGTGGGAACCTGCCAGTTCGGCGATGGAAATATGGAGGAACAATTGCCCAAGGTGCTGGCAGAACTGTGCGAACTGGCAAATGCATGATGTCCGGAATCATCCAAGGAACCTACAGTTTCCAAACAGACCGTTCACGGCGCCAAGATAATCAGCCAGATGGTCTGCCTTCCGGATCTTTTTCAGATACTTGTCAGGGGATTCAAAGCTGTGGCTCAGATATGCCCAGAGTTCTTTCATCTTGTACAGGGTGGGAGTATCTCCGGGCATTATCTGTCTGTAGCGCTCTAACAATTCCGCATGGAAGGCTTTGAGGGTGGCCAGGGCCGGAACGGATACCGTGGCTGTGGAATCCTGTATTGCGCAGGATGCCAGTGCTCCTGCCGGGCCATGGGGGAGTGCCGGCTCCTCCCGCTGCCGTGAGGCTGCGTATGGCGTATGCCTCAGTTCCTGCAGGAGTCCCGGGTTGCGCAGGATGCCTCGGCCGATCATGATGGTGTCAGTCTCCGGGAAGGCTTCCAGGAGACTGTCCCTGGTGGCCACTGATAGGATATCCCCGTTGTAGCACAGGGGAATCCGGTGGGGGCAGGCAGGGATACCGGGACAGGCAGGGGATGGAGATGCCTTTTCCAGGGCTTTTAGGGCTTTCCCATAGGCTTCCCTGTGAACGGAACCCACATATCCTTCCTGCTGGAGCCTGGGATGGACGATCAGTTCTTCTATGGGGTATTTCATAAATATATCCAGAAGAGGATCCCATTCCTCCGGGGAAGATATGCCAATGCGGGTCTTGATGGAGATGCCCAGGGGACACTTCTGGTAAATGGTGTCCAGGAACCGGTCAAGGTCTTCTGGTACGCTTAAGAATCCCGCACCCCGCCGTCTGGATACCACTGTCCCGGAGGGACAGCCCAGGTTCAGGTTCACGGTCTTGTAACCGTAGAAGGCAATCCTCCCGGCGATGGCCAGGAATTCCTCTGCGCGGTTGGTTAGGATCTGGGGCACCAGCTGCATCCCTTCATTGTGCTCCGGCAGGATCTCATTTCGCTCCCGGGCATTCAGGCTGCGGCTGCTGATGAATGGAGTAAAATATTTGTCCACGCCTCCGTAATGCCGGTGGTAGGCATTGCGGAAGCTGTAGGTGGTGATGCCCTCCATGGGGGCCAGATAGTAGCAGATGGAGCAGGTATGGGAAGGGTTCATGTAAGGTTACTCCTGTAGAATCAGTGGGTGTTCTGTAGGTGATCCGGGGACGCAGGGGGTATCTGCCCTGTGGAAGATTCCCCCTGGACTGCGGCCATCTGCCGGATCCGTTTCCATTTTTTGGTGAAAAAATAGGCGAACATACACAGCATGCCGAAGATGAAGCTGATGGGGTAGCAGGCCATGATATACTTGCCGTCAAGCATCTGTCCAATCAAGTAGGCGCTGGGGATACGGACCACCCAGAGCATAAGGATATTGATAATGGTGGGATATTTTACCTCCCCCATGCCATTCACAAAACAGATGATGCCGTTGAATACAGCGAAAGTCCAGGTGAGGGGCAGCACTACCCAGATATAGAGGGCAGCCAGTTCCAGCACGGCAGAATCTTTGGTAAAAAGGGACAGGATGGGGCGGCAGAAAAATGTGACCAGCAGTCCCGCAGCCAGGGTCACTACTCCGGAGAACAGGGGAATGGCCAGCCCGCCCTTTTTCAAGCGGATATAGTCCTGGCTGCCCAGGTTCTGGCCGGAAAAGGTAGTGGCCGCAGTGGAGAAGGAAGAGATGGCCACATTGGCAATGCCCGTGACCTTGGTGGCCACGGAACAGGCAGCCATGAAGGTAGAACCCTGGGCATTGACCAGGGCCTGCATGAGTACATGTCCCACGGAGTAGATGGAATTGTTCAGGCCAAGGGGAAGGCCCACCCGGATGATGGAGGAAAGCATGTCCCTGTCCACACGCCGGGGCAGTACGGAATATTCCAGTTCGGGATATTTTCTCTTGATATAGAAGATGCTGAAGATCCAGGAGCAGTACATGGCCAGGATGGTGGCCAGGGCAGCTCCCGCCACGTCCATCCCAAGACCTGCCACGAAGACCACGTCCAGCACGATATTGACCACACAGGACACCAGCAGGAACAGCAGGGAGGCACGGCTGTCGCCTACTCCCCGCAGGATTCCGGCATTCATGTTGTACCCCATATTGCCCAGGGTACCCAGGAAAATAATGCGCAGGTAGGACACTGCCAGGTCCCAGGCGTCTTTAGGCGCCTGCATAAAGGAAAGGATTGCCGGGCCAAGGAGCAGACCTGCGATGGTCAGCGGAATGGCACACAGATACAGAAAAGTGGAGGAGGTGGCTACCAGACGCTTTAGGCGGCCCATGTCCCCGCTTCCGGTATATTGGGACACCAGTATGGATACCCCGGTGCCTATTCCTAAGAAAATGCACAGGAAGACTTCCACAGGCTGCCCGCTGGTGCCTACGGCGGCCAGGGACACGGAGTTGCAGAAATTGCCGATGACCATGGTGTCAACCGTGTTGTAGAGTTGCTGCAGCACATTGCCGATACAGATGG
This sequence comes from uncultured Acetatifactor sp., assembly GCA_910586215.1. GTDB lineage: Bacteria > Bacillota > Clostridia > Lachnospirales > Lachnospiraceae > Acetatifactor. The sequence goes on from CAJUGH010000002.1 coordinate 276,093, forward strand.
GCAGGGCAAACAGCATTACCAGCTTTAGGATGGGACCTTTTGTCATATCTATTTTCCGGGCGGCATGCATGGGAGGAATCCTTCTTTCATAAGTTGATAGGGTGGATACTGTCTTTGGCAGCATAAACAACACTATACACTCTTTGCCGGGCAAAAACTACTGATTTTTTGCTGGAGTGTGAAAAAGTGCAGATAGTTTGTAATTGTGCAAAGCCGATGCCAAGTATCGGCATGTTTATGCAGGCTTACAGTAACGGTTCAGTGCCCATCCTACACTGTTACGGGCTACATACAGGGTGGTGCCGATGGATGCAGAAGGCTTTCCTGTTTGCCTTGCACGTTACACCGTTTCCTGCTACAGGCGATTCCGTATTTGAATATCATTTCCATGCCGTCTAAACGTAGCCTCTCCGTATATCCCTTTTCTTCTGTATGGTAGAATCCTCCTCTGCGGATCTTTTCAAAATTTTCTATGCCTACAGGGAGGTTTGGGAGGGTGTTCATATGCAGGAAGTCCTTTCTTTTTTTCCTTTAATTTTACTATAATTTTCTGTTGTTCTCAATGGGAAAATAGGTAAATTCGTTACTTTTCACGGCCCTGCCGTTCAAAGCAACATGATGCACACATACAGTAGAATGCAAGCATTCTACTGTCATGAATTGGGCAGGGACAGCCCATTTTGGCGCACAGCAGTCAAGGCAATCAAGATTGCCTAGGTTTGTCACGCGAAAAGCGCGTGAAAACACCTGGCGGGAGCACCAGTGAACAATAGCGTAAATTTTTCTTGCAAGAGGGGAAGTTTGCTGTTAGGCTAAAAGTGTGTAAAGAAATTCTAAGCGGTCAAAGTACGCCCGCAAAGAATTTCTAGGTCTGCTATGCAGACCTTTTACACACTGAAGAATGCCAAGAACAGGCATTCTTCTCACGGATTGTTTGTGCCGCTGAAGCGGCATGACGGGAAGTGTGAAGGGAGGTGAAGATTGAAAATATGGCAAATGATTTCTCCAGGGGGAAGGTCTGGCGCAACATTGTCAGCCAGTCCATTCCCTTGATTGCAGCGCAACTGGTACAACTCTTATATAATGTAGTGGACAGGATCTACATCGGCCATCTGCCAGGGGCAGACAGCATGGCGCTTACGGGGATCGGCCTGACCTTTCCCCTGACCACGCTGGTTTCTGCCTTTACCTTCCTGTATGGCACAGGGGGTACCCCTCTGTTTTCCATTGCCAGGGGAGCCGGGGAGGAGGAGCGGGCAGAGAAGATATTGGGGAATACCTTTGCCATGCTGGCAGGCACCTCCCTGGTGCTGCTTGCATTCTGTTACCTGCTGCGGCGGCCGATCCTGTACCTGTTCGGGGCAGGGGACGCTTCCTATGTGTATGCAGATGCCTACCTGCGGATCTATCTGCTGGGCACGCCATTTACCATGCTGGCCACGGGACTGAATGGCTTTATCAATGCCCAGGGATTTCCCAGGATGGGCATGGTGACAACCCTGGCAGGCGCCCTGATGAACCTGGTGCTGGATCCGGTCTTCATCTTCTGGCTGGACATGGGGGTGGGCGGGGCGGCCCTGGCCACGATGATCAGCCAGGCCATATCCTGCCTCTGGGTACTCTGGTTCCTGGTCCGGGGCAGGATGGCCCTGCTACGCATACGGGCCTGCAACCTGTCCGTAGACTGGAAGCTGGTCCGGGAGATCACAGCCCTGGGCCTGTCCGGTTTCATTATGCAGGGCACAAACTGTCTGGTGCAGGTGGTGTGCAATGCCACCTTGAAAATATATGGAGGAGACCTGTACGTGGGGGTGATGACGGTACTGTCTTCGGTCCGGGAAATATTGTCCCTGCCGGTCAGCGGACTTTCCAACGGCGCCCAGCCCGTACTGGGATACAATTATGGCGCAAAGCAGTATACAAAGGTGCGCCAGGGCATCCGCTTCACTGCAGTTCTGGGAATCCTGTATACGGTGCTGGCCTGGCTGGTGGTGATCGTAAGTCCCCGCCCGTTGTTGTCCGTGTTCACGGAGGACGCGGCTCTGCTGGAGGCCGGGATAGGAGCACTGCACCTGTATTTCTTCGGGTTCTTTTTCATGGCTTTCCAGTTCACGGGGCAGTCTGCCTTCACGGCCCTGGGCTGTTCCAAGCGGGCCATCTTCTTCTCCCTGCTGCGGAAGGCTGTGATCGTGGCACCCCTGACCCTGCTGCTGCCCCGCCTGGGACTGGGGGTGGACGGCGTGTTCCTGGCGGAACCCATCTCCAATGCCATAGGGGGGCTGGCGTGTTTTGTGACCATGTATGTGACGGTATACCGGAAGCTGGGGAGTGGGATGGAACTGGAGGCAGGGAGGAACAGGATTGCTTAAGAGGAGACAGGAAAGATGGGACAGCAAAGGACAGGGAGGTAGTCCATGAAAAACTATAAATTCATTCTGGAATATGACGGCACCCGCTACTATGGCTGGCAGCGCCAGCCAGGGCAGAGTACCATCCAGGGAAAACTGGAGGAGGTGCTTACCCGGATGTGTGACGGGGAAGATGGGTGCCAGGGGGGCAGCCAGGTGGAAGTGACTGGCGCCGGCCGCACCGATGCCGGTGTCCACGCCAGGGGCATGGTGGCAAATGCCCACATGGACACGGCACTTTCCCCGGAGGAGATCCGGGATTACCTGAACCGTTACCTGCCGGATGACATTGCCGTGACGGAGGTGAGGGAGGCTTCCCCCAGGTTCCATGCACGGTACAACTGTACGGGAAAAACATACTGCTATACCTGCTATGAGGGGGATGTGAAGCCCGTCTTCGACCGGCGATATTATACCCGCCTGGAGGAGCGCCCCGAGCTGGAGCCTATGCTGGAGGCTGCAGAAGTACTAAAGGGGGAGCATGATTTCCGGAATTTCTGCGTCAATCCCCGGATGAAGAAATCCACCGTGCGCCTGGTGGATCGGATCGAGATCACCCGGGAAGGAGGGTACCTGCACTTCACGTTCCATGGGACAGGCTTTCTGCAGAATATGGTGCGGATCATGGTGGGAACCCTGCTGGAGGTGGGGTATGGCCGGATGAGCGTGGCACAGGTGCGGGAATGCCTTCAGACGCAGGAGAGGAGAAAGGCGGGACCTACGGCCCCGGCAATGGGACTGTGCCTGGTGGGGGTGGAGTATTAGGGCTGTAAATCTGCTGCAAGGGGAAAAACTGGAAAATATCCCGGAAAGTTATAATAAGGATAATAAAAGAACGAAAATTGGATAAGTTCACCCGGAAACCATTGCCGTATAAGGAATTCTATGATAGAATCAGATATGCTTTATTGTGGGTGAATGGCAGGGCAGAGAATACAGGATGATCAAGAAGTTTTTGGACATACTACACATAGGGCAAAGATGAATATCATAAACCATGAGATTCATATACTTTGTCATGATGGATTTACAGGGAGGATCTCTGTAGACAAGGCGCAAGGGGAATAGATGGACACGACATTGTTAAGGAAAGAAGCCCTGGAGATATTGGGCGAAGAAGATCTGGCCGGCCTCATGGAATGGTATGAGGACACCTTGGAAAGTGACAGGAGCTATGTTGTCTTTGTGGTACGGCGCAGTTATATCCTGGCACTGATCATGGAGGCACTGACAGGGAAGAAGATGGAGGAGAACAGCAGGACCTGTTTCCTTACGGATGCTTCCCTTTTCCTGCATTGTGAAAAGCTGGCCAGGATGTATGAGAGATACCACAGGTTCCCAAGTATCCTTCTGTGCGATGAGACAGTAGTCTATGGCAAGAATATCAACCATTTCATTGAACTGATGGAGAGCCGGCTTATTTCCCTGCTGGATCAGTATGAGGAGGAAGAGATCAAGGATGCTTTTGCAGCCTCTATTCGGATCCATGCCTATGTCCGTTCAGACAAGCCGCTGCTTCTGTTAGGCAGGTATCAACTGAGACTACAGTATAAGCGCAGGGTGGAACCCTTGTCCCTGCACAGGCTCTCCAGCAATATATCCACCCTTATTCTACATTCGGATATTGCAAATGCGGTGTATATATATTCCCGGCATCTCACAGAGGAACAGTTTCAGAGGGTGGATCGCACGGATTATGTGGAAACCATCTACCAGGGTACCAAGCAGTATGCGAAGATAGATTTCGTAGGCAGAGAGGAAATAAAGGCAGTTTTCTCCCTGCGGATCATCAAGAATGCAGGCCAGGAGGGATACCGGGTCCTTCCCTTTGTGTTCCTGCCCAACCTGAGCGGGGAGGAAACGGAAAAATTATTCGGCCATATACTGGAGGGACTGCGCATCGGAGGAATGGATGAACGCTATCTGGAATGGATGTGCCGGTTGCAGGATGTGTGGGGGAAGCGGACATTCAATGAACTGGTCACTTTGATACTGGGGCAGGTTCTGTTACAGGAGTTCTGGGAGCAGAACGGCATTGACATGACAGAGGGCATGGAACCAGGATCCGGGCAGGATTCTGTTGACAAGGCCTATGAGGTGAGGAAGCTGGCACGGAATTATAATACAGGCAGCCTGGAAGGTACAGAGGCATTTCTGAAGGTAATCCTGTCCGGGAAATGGTTTTCTTCTGAGGATGTTGCCCGGATCATATGCAGTGTTGTGGAAAGAGACAGGAAGCTGATCCGCATGGAGCCTGGCAGGACAGTACCCGGAGAGAAAGAGAAACAGGCCATACGGGAGAGAATCGAGGACTATTTCTGGGACAGGGAAAAAGAGGAAGAAAGTGCGGCCCATACGCTGTCCTGGAAATCTTATCACCCCACAAGACAGCGTTCGGAACGTCGTGTCCGTGGATGCGGCTTCCTGCTCTGGCAGATATCGGAAGGATATACAGGGCAGGAGGACAGATATTGCATTGCCTTTTTCCTGCAGATGGCAGATGCCGGTGTACTGGCCTTGTCCTCCTATGCATCGAAGAATACCAGGGTAGTGGGGTTTGCCCAGTTTGCGAAGGCAGGGGAACTGTCCCAGATGATTCAGCCCATCCGGATGATGGAATGGATGCCGGTAATCATAGCGGTTGAAATGGAAGGCGAATGGTCTGGCAGGCCGTTTGAAGAGATTCTCAGACGGTATGGAAGAAGCGGGGAATGCGATCTTGGCCAGGAAGAAATCGGGGGGATGATCCGGTTCAAGGAAGAACTGACACAGATGGGACAGAAGGCCAGGGATTGGGACTGGAACTATGTGAAGAAAAAGGACGTGGAAGGTTGCGAAAGGTTCGGTGAGCATTGGGAGAAATACAGGATGATGATGATACTGAGGTTTATGGACGTGCAGATACGTCATATCCAATGTTATAGTAGATTTCGTGAACAGGACAGGGCCAGATCGGGGAAATAGGACAGTGATAGCTGTAACAAAGGTCAAATCTCCCGCCAGAAGTAGCAGGAGATTTGATTTTTCCTAAAATACGATAAAAAATTACCACATGCCAGATTGAGCAAGCCGAATGATGCAAAGACACAAATAATAAGAAAACAAGCGATATACAACGGCTTCCAAAGATAAACAAGGAGGAAAACGGGAAATGAAGAAAATTGTCATGTACAAAGGGGATGAATACAGGGCCAAGACGGAAGAGAAATTTGTGGAGGGCTTGTTTTTTTCAGATGTGTAT